>CAHJWM010000022.1 GCA_903642325.1 Myxococcales bacterium
CGAACGCAGAGCCGCCCGCGAACGCAGAGCCGCCCGCGAACGCAGAGCCGGCTGCGAGCGCAGAGCCCTCGCTCGGCTTCGAGCTCAATTTCGAGTCCGCGCCTCGCCCCCCGACAGGGGCCGCGCCGCCTGCTTCGGCGAGCCACGAGCGCGTGTCACGCTCCCGGCCGGCGATCGGCCGGCGCCGCGCGGGCGAAGACTTGATAAGTGAGCTGTTCGAGCTGATGCACGAGCTTCACTTTCAGCGCGACGTCGCGAAGGGTGCGGAGTTCGTGTTGTCGGTGCTCGATGAAGTGATGCCGTGCGAAGGCGTGCTGATTCACGTTTTCGACATCAATACGAGTCAGTTCGTCGTCGTGCGCGCCAAAGGCCCGAACGCGAGCAGCGTTTTGCTGCAACGCATGTCCGATCAGGATCCATTCGTGGCTTCGGTGATGCGGAGCCCGCGCTCTATCTCCGTGCCGAATGCGGGGCAGGACAGTCGCTTCAACGGCCTGCGCTGGTCAGCGGTCGGCGTCACGCCAAAATCTGCCTTGTGCGGCGCCGTGCACCTCGGGGGTCGCTACTTGGGCTTGATCGAGCTGGCAAACCCGCAAGGCGACATTCCATTTCACTCGAGCGAGCTGAACGCTTTGGACTACATCTGCGAACAATTCGCGGATTTCTTGAGCAAGAAGCCGGTGGTTCTAGCGGCAGACGTGGTGCTGGCGGTGGTGTGAGCGCGGCCGCGAGCACCTCAGCCAACCATCCGCTATTGTCACCCGGCCCATGGCCGACCGACCCCGACGCGAGCGCTTGCTCACGTTTTTGCTGCTGCCGGTCATTGTGCTGGCCGTGCTCGTGCTGGCGGGCGTCATGTTCCGTTCCAGCTTTCAACTCGAGAAGCTGCGCGAGCAATCGGTGATCGAGGCCACGCTGCTTTTGGCGAACGAAAAGGCAGATCGCCTCGACAAGCGGATCATCGAGCAAGACAACGCCGTACGCTCGGTGATCGACGTGACCGAGCGCGAGGGCTTCGGGGCCAAGTGGCTCGAGTCCGCGGCGCTGCAAACGCCCACGGTGCGCGCCGTGCTCGTGCTGGATCTGAGCTCGCCGGAGCGTGACGTGGTCGCGGTCGCCTCGCGCGCTCCCGGGCCAGAGCACGAACGGTTCACGCATTTGCTCGTGCACGCCATGCTCGGAGAAATGAAGCTCGAACATCAGCCGCTCGACGAGCTCCGCCACATTCATCGCAGCGTGCGCGGGCAAGCCTATTTGCTCAGTCACTGGGAACAGCTGCAAAATGGCCGGCATTACTTGGTGGTGGTCTGGCACGACGTGCCACGCATCGTTCACGATCTTTTTCCGACGCTCTACTCCGACGCCCAACAAAGCCGCGTGAACGTGGTCGATGGGGAAGGACGGATCGTCTTTGGGCCACCTTTGAGCCGCGGTGGACTGACGCTCGGGCGGCCCTTCGAGACGACGCTGTACAAGTGGACGTTGAACGTCACCATGACGTCCGCCGAGGAGCTCGCGGCCGCCGTCGCGCGCCGTCGTGTCTTCGAAATGGTGCTGGTCGCCCTGTCCGGAATCGTGGTCATTGCGGGCTCGGCCGTCATTTTGGTCGCCGCCGAGCGAGAAAGAAAGCTCTCGAATTTGAAGAGCGACTTCGTGGCGAACGTTTCCCACGAGCTGAAGACGCCGTTGTCGCTCGTACGCATGTTCGGCGAGCTACTGCAGAGTGGGCGCGTCGAAAACGACGAAAAGCGACGTCAATACCTGGCCATCATCGTCAGCGAGAGCGAACGCCTGGGGGCCTTGATCGAAAATGTTTTGGACTTCGCCAAGGTCGAGCGCGGCAAGGCCGCTTACGAATTCAGCTTGGGACGGGTAGGGGAGGTCGTGGCGCGCGCGGTAGAAGCGTGTCGGGTGCGCGCCGAGCGCGAGCAAATCGCGCTCGAGCTGCATGTCGCCGATGGTTTGCCGCTGGTCGACGTCGATGAGCGCGCGATCGAGATTGCCGTCATCAACTTGGTCGACAACGCGCTCAAGTACGCGCCCGACGGCGAAGTGGTGAGCGTCGCCGTGCAACAGAAAAACGACGTCGTGGAAATTCGCGTCACCGATCAGGGCATCGGAATCCCCGCCGAAGATAGGCGCCGCATTTTCGAACGTTTCGTGCGCGGCAAGAGCGCGCTCGGGAAGCAAGTGCGCGGCAGCGGTATCGGTCTCGCCCTGGTGATGCACATTGCCGAAGCCCACGGCGGCAACGTCTGGGTGCAGGATAGCGCGCCGCGCGGCAGTACCTTCGTGTTGACACTGGCGACTACTCGGAGACCTCTCCCTCATCCGTTGCGGACTGCATCTTGAGCAGGTCCTTGTCGCTCAAGCAGACCGAATTTTCAGACTTGGATGACGCTCGAGGCGACGGTGACGTCGTACTTGCGCTCGGTCCTGCCATCGGCTCCGCGGGCTCGGCAAGCCCGGGATCGTCGACGGTAGCGTTGCCGGTTCCGGTCGTGGCCGCGGCGGCGGCGACGGGCGCAGGCTCGACGACGCTCGTGACCGGCAGCGGCGCGGGCAGAGCAATATCGTCGAGCAACGGGTTGTACTTCGCCACCACGGCCATGAACTGCTCCTTCTGCTCGCTGTTCAGCACACGCATGCCATCGAGATTCAGGGTCTCGGCGTCGAAGAATTTCCCGTCCCGCTGCGCGCTGAAATGCAAATGCGGTCCCGTCGATCGGCCGGTAGAGCCGACATAGCCGATGATCTGCATTCGCTTCACCTGGTCCCCCACCTTGATGCCCGCGGCATATCTAGAAAGATGCGCGTACCCGGTCTCGATCCCGTTCGAGTGCATGATTTTCAGCAAGTTGCCAGCCGGGCCCCCGGGTCCCAAGTAACTCACCGTGCCGGGAGCTGACGCGCCGACCGGCGTGCCCAGTGCCGCCCCGATGTCCGTGCCCAGATGCGGCATGATCTTGTGCAGAATCGGGTGCATGCGGCGAGGGTTGAAGGGCGAGGTGATGGGGGCGCCCGCGATAGGTTTTCGCCAGCCGCCTGCGTAGGGCGACTTGCCGGTTCTATCGTAATATCCACGCAGGGACGGGTCATCGAAGTAGTAGACCCTGAGAGCTTCGCGCTTCGCATCGGCGTGCCGCACTTCCAGCGCCTCGATGCCCGTGTAGCGCACGAACTCGCCGAGGACCGTCAGTTCCTGACCAATCAGGCGTATCGTGTCGCCACGCTCGAGCTCGTCCATGGCCAGGTGCCCTTGGAGCGCGAGCGCCACGATGTGACCAAGGCCACCATCGAAGCCAGCGCGTTCTGCCGAGGCATCGAAGCTCTGCCCGTCGTACGAGACCGCGCCCGTCACCTGATTGTGTACGACCCGCAGATCCAACTTCGCGCCTACGAGCCGACCATCGTCGCCTTCGCGCGCCTGATAGATCTCCTCCGGACTCACAGCATACTCCAAGGCTTTCAAGCGTGAGGAGCTGCGCTCGATCAGTGCGCTAAAACGGTCGGACTTGGCGCATTTATCCAGGTCTCGAACACCTTTCAACGCCGCTACCACACGAAAGGCCTCCTTCTGCTCTACACCGACGGCGGTCAAGGCCGTGATGAACGGGTCGGCGCCGACTTTGCCGTCGACGATTCGCAGCTTGGGATCGCCCTTGGCGTCCGCTATGCGCCACGGGCCGGGAACTTTCAGACGCGTGCGCTTGCGAGAAGGCGGCGGGGCCTCGAGTGGCGGCGTGAGAGCCGCGCTCGCCGACGTGGCGGCGGGCGGCGTGGCTAGCGGGCTCGCCCGGCGGCGATCGATGTTGATCGCGAGCGCAACGAGCGAAAGCACCGTGGCCACGCCGATCAACGTTCCAAACAACGCCAGCAAGGTCGGGGACAACGGGGCGGGGCCACGCCCCGGCAGTAACGCCGCTGGCGCGCGCAACGAGGGGGCGCCAATCGCGTCGAGCTCACCCGTGTTCGCTTCCGTTTCTTCGTCGCGACCGACCTCGTCGAGCCCGCCCCGCAGCGGGGCATCCCGCTCACGTGAGGCGCGCTCGTCCACCGGCGCGGCCTCCGGGGCCGCGACCTCCGACGTCAATTGAAGATCGGGTTCGGGATCTCCGTCGTCGCGGACTGAAGGATCCACGACACGACCGACGTGGCGCGAATCCCCGGCTCCCGGAGAAGAGGGCACGCCGCTCGCTAGCAGCGGCTCTCATCGGCAGCAAGCCAAACGCGCCGCGGTACTCTGAATTGCCCTGACATAACGAACACTTAAAAAATGTGTAGGTCAGTGTAGAGTGAGGCCATGGACGACCACCTCAGGCAGCTGCTTCTGCTCGGGCGGGAGCACTACGAGAAAAGGGAATTCGAAAAGGCCGATCACCTGCTGAAGCAAATCGTCCAGCACACCGACCGCTTTGCCGACGTCTTCGACATGTTGGGCGTGATCGCGCATGCGCAGGGTGATTTCGAAGGAGCCGAGCGCCACTTCGAAAAGGCCGTGACCCTGAATCCAAACTACACGGAAGCGCAGCTCAACCTGATGGTCACCTACAACGACCTCGGCAAGTACGATTCAGCGCGCGAGGTGTATGCACGCATTCGTGGTCGCGCGGCCGGTGGGGACGGGCCCGCAGACCCCTTCGTGATGGGCAAGATCGCCAACATGCACGCCGAGGTAAGCCAAGCCTATCAAGATGCAGGCATGGTGGCGGAGGCCGTGATCGAGCTCGAACGCGCCGTGGCTCTGTGTCCGACGTTTGCGGACCTACGCACCCGGTTGGCCACGCTGTATCGCGATACGGGCCACATGGATCGGGCTCGCGAGCAGCTCGAGATCGTGAAACAGCACAATCCGACGTACATCCAGGCGCGGGTGTTGCTGGGCGTAGCGATGCTTTCGGCGGGTGAGCACGAAGCGGCGATCGGCGAGCTCAGCGCGGTGCTCGAACGAGACCCAGCCCACAAAAGCGCGCAGATGTACTTGAAGATTGCCCAATCTCGGCCGGGCAACTCCGAGAATCTGCCGGCGTGATCGGTCGCATTTGGCGACGCTTGCGGGGCACTCGGCAGTCTCCAGGCCGCGTCGCGCTGGCCGTGGCGCTCGGCTTGTTCATCGGTTGCTTGCCCGTGTATGGGTTGCACTTTCTGCTCTGCTGCATCATCTGTCTCCCGCTTGGTTTGGATTTTTTCCTCAGTTACTTATTGGCCAACGTCTCGAACCCGCTCGTTGCACCGTTCCTGGTGACATTCGAGGTCGAGGTCGGCTCGCTCGTGACCACGGGACACCGCGCCGCCTTCAGCTTGGCTCGAGCCAAGCAGACCGGGATTTCGGGGTTCGTCTGGCAGGCCGGAGTCGGTAGCGTGTGCGTCGGGGCGGGGCTGGCTGCAGTGGGCGGTGCCGCAGCGTACGCTGTCGCTCGTCTGCGCCGGCAGCCCTTGTTCGGTCAGCTCGAGGCGGCGGAACAGGAGGACGACGCAACCGAGGCGGCCATGGCGCGCACGATCGAGCGCTATCGTCGGGCGCCGATCGCCGATCGCGTTTATGTGGCGGCCAAGCTGCGTTGGGACCCGCTGACCCAGCTGCTGGCGGCTTTGCCGGGCCAATATGGTCGTCTGCTCGACGCGGGCTGCGGGCGCGGTCAATTCGCGCTTTTCCTGGGCGAGCTCGGCCGCTGCGAGCGTGTGCTCGGCTTCGACGGCGATCCGCGCAGGGTCGCCGTGGCCGTCGCCGCTGGCGGGAGCGCGGGCTTCGCGCGACATGACTTGCTGACGTTCCCCCGCCAAGAGCTAGATACGTTGATCTTCGCGGACGTGCTCCACTATTTGCCTCCGTCTGAGCAGGACCAAGCGTTGCAGCGCGCCACCGAATGTGTGACGCACGGGCGGATTTTGATTCGCGAGCTGGACGCTCAGCCTGCCGCGCGCAGCACCATTACGCGCTCGCTCGAGTGGCTCGCGGAAGTCGTCGGTTACAATCGCGGCCGCTCCGGTCGCCACTACCGGCCTGCGAGTGAGATCGTTGCACGCTTGACCGGCGCGGGTTTCGCGTGCGAGGTGCTCGGCGCTTCAGCAGGCACTCCTTTTGCGAATGTGCTGATCGTCGCGACACGCGCCTAAAGGGACTGCTTCCGTCCGGCGGCGCATGGCTGCGGTGGGTTTGACCTCAACACTCGAGACGCGTGGAGCCCGGCGCGGTCAATAGCGCGCTCAACACGTCCGGGCTGGCGTTCGCCAGCGTCGGCGCAAGGTAAGCGAAAACGGAACAAAACATGCCCAAGGCGCGCTCGGCGGCGTCGCGCACGCTAGGCGCTGCACCGGTCAGGGAGTGCACGGACCCGACGCCAAGCTCACGGATCCCGCACGGCACGATCGAGCTGAACAATGACAGATCCGTCGTGAGGTTGAACGCGAAGCCGTGCATCGTGACCCAGCGCGAGATGCGCACGCCGATCGCGCCGAGCTTGACTGGAGCCCGCGCCGCGTCGACCCCGGACCAAACGCTCGGGTTTGCCTGATCTGCCCACAAGCCGATGTACTTTTCGATCGCCCCGCTGTGAATGCCGTAGCTGTGCGCGAGGGCCATCATGACGCGATTCAGATCTTTTACGTAGCGTCGCACGTCCATCCGGTCCGGATGCAAGTCCAAGATTGGATAACAGACGAGCTGCCCGGGTGCGTGCAGTGTCACGTCGCCGCCGCGGCCGGTGCTCGCGATCGCGACGCCGAGCTCTGCAAGCCTTGCTTCGGATAAAAGTACATGCTCGTGGCTGGCGCCGCGGCCTAGCGTGATTGTCGGTTCGTGCTCCACGAACAGTAACGTGTCGGGAATGCGTCGTGTTCTTCTGGCTTCGTGGAGTTGATGCTGTAGAACATGGACTGGCTCGTAGCCCGCGCGCCCGAGCCACACTGCACGGAGCTCCCGAGCTCCGCTCATTCCGGGACTGGCGCGCCGGAGTCGGTCAGCTCCGAGCGAAAGTTGTCGATTCGTTCGGTGAAGATATTGGCGACGTCGGGGTCGAACTGCGAGCCCGAGCAGCGTAGGATCTCATTGACCGTGACTTCGTGCGGCAATGCGCGGCGATACGCGCGATCGCTCGTCATTGCGTCGTAGGTGTCGGCAACCGCGATGATGCGCGCGATGAGCGGGATGTCGTTGCCGGCTAACCCAAGCGGATAACCGCGGCCGTCCCAGCGCTCGTGATGCAAGTGAACGCCTGGGATCACCGGCTGCAAAAACTTGATCGGATCCAAGATTTCCCGCCCGTACGTCGGGTGTCGCTTGAACACCTCGTACTCTGGGGCGGTCAGCTTGCCGGTCTTGTTCAAGTTCATCACGCAGCCGATTTTGCCGATGTCATGCATCAATGCCGAATGCCGAACGTGGCCGATCTGCTCCTCGTCCAGGCCCATCCAGCGCGCCAAGTTCACCGCGTAACGGGCCACGCGCTCCGAGTGCCCCGATGTGTATCGGTCCATCTTGTCGATCGTGCGGGCGAGGCTCGTGATGGTTTGCTGAAACGTGGCTTGCAAGTCCTCGTACAAGCGAGCGTTTTCGATTGCGGCGGCCGCGCGCGAAGCGATGATACTGAGCAGTTTGCGCTGTCCTTCGTCGAAGCGCTTATTGGGGGTGAGTGACACCACCGCGATCCAGCCCAGCAGGCGATCGCGCATTTTCATGGGAATGAGCGTGATGCTTTGCACTTGGCGTGAGGGTTGCGTTGCGAACAACTCTTGGGCGCGCGCACCATGCTCGACCAAAAAACTTTCCTGCTTCAAGCGCTGAACGACGGTCGCAGGGTTCAGCTCACCGACCGCCTCTGCTTCGGGGAAGGCGTTGGCGAGGCTGACATTGCGCGAAAAGAACGCGCCTTCCCCGTCGGCCAGCCAGGTCATGACCATGTCGGCACGGATTTCGAAGAGCCCGCTGTCCGCTACCGTCGCGATCACCTCTTCGAGTGACAAGCTGGCGGTGATGGCCTCGCTCACCTTGTACAAGGACAGCGCTTCGCGGAGCCGAATGTTCTCGGCGGACAAGCGCCGCTTCTCGAGTCCCCGCTGAACGATGTGGACGATCTCGTCTCCTTTGAAGGGCTTCAAAATGTAGTCGTAGGCTCCGCGCTTCATGGCATCGATCGCCGTCTCGACCGTCCCGAACCCGGTCATGATCACGGTCAGCGTGTCCGGATGCGTGCGGGCTACCTCTCGCAGGAGATCGAGGCCGCCCATCTTGGGCATCTTCAAATCGCTGATGACGATGTCATAGCGTGCGCGTTCGAGCTCGTTCGTGGCGCTCACCCCGTCTTCGGCCGTCTGCACGATGTAGCCCTCCATACCGAGGAAATCGGCGATGACGTCGCGGATGAATTTCTCGTCGTCGACGACGAGCACCCGCGGTCTCTCTTCGGGGTAACTCGAGTCAGGTGCGGGCATCACGGCAGGGGCACTTTCGACCGACTCACCCTAGCAGAAGAGCCTTTGTCGCCCCTAACCGTGGCGCGAATCGCGCAGCTTGCTCGCGACATCGCGCTAGGCGGCGTTTTCCGCCACCTCCGTGCCGCGCGAGCGTTCGCCGCGCCGCCGCCGCAACGCGAAGCGGCCTTTACTAACTGCGCTGCCCGAGCAAACCGCCGAGTGAGCGTGGCCGGGGCTCGGGATCGTGGCTCTTCAAATAGTTGAGATTTAGCGCATTGATCAGGGCGTGGGCCGCGATTGGGCCCACGAGTGAGCCGGTCAGCGCGAAGAGCGCACCAAAAGCGAGCCCCATGACCGTCGCCCAGGTCACCCAAGCCCAGCGGCTGGGCCCACTGAGCTGCGAGTGCACGATACCAAAGGCCGCCGCCTGCAGCCAAAGCCCGACCCACGCTTGCAGGAGCCCACGGAACCAGAGCTCCTCGCCCAGGGCACTGAACAGCGCGACCGCAGCGATGCCGGACGCGCTCAGATCACGGGCTACGGGCCGAAGCTCGCGGTGCAGAGTTCGGGCCCAAGCGAAACGCGTGACGAACACGCGCGTGCTGAATGCAACCAGCCCGCCAAAGCCGAGACCAATGACCGCGCTGCACACATGGCTGGTGATACCTGGCAATACTAGCCATGGCCCGCTGTACAGGAACGGCGAGGTATCCCGCCAGATCGCCGCGAACGCGACGGCGCTTGCGCTGGCGGCAAGATAAGCGGCGGCGACTCTGCCCCAACGAAGCATGTGGGTCGAAGAATGGCACGGTAGCGGTGGCGTCGCACCTGCGAAACACTGGCGTGACGTCGTCCGCCGAAACGCTCTATGGAACGAACGCCATCGCTTAGAGTTCAAGCGGCGCACGAAACGTAGTGATGCGAGGCGGCGGAGTTGTTAGAGTCGCGCCCGCGTGGGAGCTAACAAGGAATCGCCTGAAGTACTGGAGCGCTTTTCTACCGCCTTGCAGCTGGTGGACATCATCGCTCGCCAGATCATGCGCACGCTCGGCGGGGCAGCCGAGCTCGATGAGCTCCTCAGCTTCGGTCGCGAAGGGCTCTGGGACGCGGCGCGCCGCTTCGACGAAACGCGTGGCGTACCATTCCGCGGCTACGCGAATTTCCGTGTGCGTGGCGCCATCATCGACGGCGTGCGCTCCTCCGCCCGCCTATCGCGGCGGACCCACGAACGGCTGAACGGCCTCGCTGCGTCGGCTCGAGTGAGCGAAGGCGCACAGGAGGACTTAGCGGCGCCGCGCGCGCCGGGATCCGGTCCGGCTCAGGCCGAGCAAGCGTTGGGCGAGCACCTCGCGGCAATGGCCACGGCCATGGCGGCGGGCCTGATCGCCCCCACGGCCCACGGTGAGGCGGGGGAACGCACCCTCGTCGATACCAGCGAGAGCCCCGAGGAAGCGTACGCAAATGCCCAGCTCTTGACCGTGATCCGTGACGCAATCACGGAGCTGCCGCATGAGGAAGCGGAGCTCGTGCGGCGTCATTACTTGGAGGGAGCGCGCTTCGACCATGTGGCTGAAGAGCTCGGGCTAAGCAAATCATGGGCGAGCCGCCTGCATACGCGGGCCTTGACTCGACTCGCCAAGCGCTTGCGCACGCTCTCTGGCTGATCGGCCGCAACTCGGCGCGGCCGTTGCCCGATGTCAGTCTCCATGGCTATCTCTGGCATTCGCGTTGAACAGGCCGCCTTCGAGTCCGCGAGCGCTCAGCCAATTCCAGTCGCGGTGCCGCAGGGCGTCGACACGGCAAGCGGCTTTACCAAGGCCATGCGCGGCCTAGCGCGCGAGATTGACGTCGGCGAAGCCGCGGTCAAGCGCGCCTCACAGCTTCATAGCTACGACACGGTCCAGCTGATCGCCCTGCAGGCCGGCATCTATCGCTATACGGAGGCGGTAGACTTGGCCTCCAAAATCGTGGATCGAGCCAGCAACGCCGTGCGCACCGTGCTCCAAGGCGGCGGTCATTGAGAGCCAGTCGCGTGCCCTCCGTTGCTCCCGGCAAAACCCTTCGCAGCTCTGCCCTGGCCCGACCGGGCGACCTTCCCGGTTCGCCGGGTCGTCGAGCCTTCGTCTGCTAGGCGCTCGTCCGGCGTGCTCGTCCGGGTCCAGGACTGGTGATCAGGGCGGAAAACGCGCTACGGCCCGCGCGCGCGGCGCGTGTTACGCTCGCTCCTGGATGCCCGAGCGCGTGCTGATCGCCATGAGTGGCGGCGTCGATTCGTCGGTGGCGGCGGCGCGCCTGTGTGCGCAGGGCTTCGACGTGGTGGGCGTCACCCTGCACCTCTGGGACTACCCGGACGACGGCTCGGTGAAGAGCCGCTGCTGCGCGCCGGAGGACGTGCACGATGCGCGGCGCGTAGCCGACCTATTGCGCATCCCGCACTATGCCTTCGACCGCCGCGAGCTGTTTCAGCGAGAGGTGGTAGCGCCCTTCGTGGAATCGTACTTGGAGGGAGAGACGCCGAGCCCCTGTGTGCGCTGCAACCGCGGCGTAAAAATGAAAGAGCTCTTTCAGCTCGCCGATCGTCTGAGTGCAGCCTATGTCGCGACCGGGCACTACGCGCGCGTCGTGCGGAACGGTTCGAGCTCGGAGCTGCACCGCGGCCGAGACCACGGCAAAGATCAGAGCTACTTTCTACATATGCTGGGACAAGATGCGCTCCGCCGGCTCATCTTCCCGCTGGGTGAGAGCGAAAAGCCGGAAATCCGTGCGGAGGCGCTGCGTTTGAACCTTCCGGGCGCCCAGAAAGGTGAGAGCCAAGAGCTGTGCTTCGTGCCGACGGGTCGCTACGATGCCTTCGTGGCCGAACGCGCGGACGGCCGTCTTCGCCCCGGCCCTATCTTGGATGAGCAGGGCCAAAAGGTCGGCGAGCATGAGGGCGTGTTCCGTTTCACCCTCGGGCAGCGCAAAAATCTGGGCGTTGCGCTCGGCCAGCGAGCATACGTGGTCGGGGTGGACGCGCGTACGGCAACCGTAACGCTCGGCGCTGCTGATTCATTGTACGCAAGCAGCGCGGAGCTTGTGGAGGTCGCCCTGGCGCACGATATGACCTTGCCGCTGCGCTGTGAGGCTCAGGTTAGGTACCGCGGGACGCCGGCTGGAGCGGAGGTGCGGCGCGTCGGCGACGCCGTGCGCGTCTTTTTCGATGAACCGCAGCGCGCCGTCGTTCCCGGCCAATTTGCCGTCTTCTTCTGCGGGGAGCGCGTGCTGGGCGGGGGCATGATTCGCTCGGCTTCGCGGGCGTCGCGCAGTGACGCGCTTCGAGCGGTGGAGATGCAGACGTGAAAAGCCACCTGGCTTACCTGGGGGCGTGCGTTTTGGCACTTCTACCGCTCGCCTGCACGGTGGGTGAAGGTGACGGCCGCGTGCGGAGCGATCACCTATACATCAACGGCTGCTGGAACGGCCCTTACGACCTCGGGCCCGATTTTTTTGGCGCCAATCCCGATCAAGCGGAGTCGCTCACCATCCGTGTGCAACGCGGAGACAATATCGAGGACGTATCGGACGGACTGATCGTGCTGGTCAACGACCTGCAGGACGTTCGCGCGCATCTCAACGAAGACATACCGGTGGGTCTGCCTCGCGGCGTCACTCCGCCCGGTGTGCCGGTCGTCTATAATCCCAATCCGCCGAAGGTGAGCCTTTCGCTTTATCTGCACAACACTTGCCATCAGGTGAATGGCACGATCTATTCGGTGGCCGGCACCATCAATTTTTCCTCACTATTCAGCGGAAATTTGAACGAAGGCTCGTCGGAGAACCGGCTGACCAAGGCGACCTTCAACGCATCCTTCGCGGATCCGCGTGAGCTCGCTGATGCGGACGGCAAGCAGGCCGCGGACGCGCTCGCCAGCACCGTCACGGGCAACTTCAATTTTTTCTTCCAGCGCGGGCAGCCGTCGCAACCATTCGAGTGACACGTGCGAACACTGATCGATGCACGACTTCGCGACGAGGCCCGACGTTTCGAGCTGCGCTTCACGTGCGTAGACTGCGTACACTTTGCGGAGCAGCAGCGGGCGTGCGCCAACGCCTATCCTACGGAGCCTCACTTGGACGTGGACCTCGCGCGGCACGCGAGCCTGGAATTCTGTAAGGAGTTCGAGCTGGTCTGAACCGCTCGAATCGAGCTCGGCAAGCATAGGCATGGCGCGCTCGCACCCGCCCACGCTGATCACGCTCGTTCGCCGCGCATTGCGCGAGGAATGCGGCGTGAGCGCCAATACTCGGCTGCTCTTGGCCCTGTCCGGCGGGGGCGACTCCATGGCGTTACTGCACGTGCTCTCTGCGCTTTCGCGAAAGCAGGGATTTTTCGTGGCCGCGCACGGCGTCGACCACGGCTTGCGCGCCGAGGCCGCGGCCGAGCTGGACCGCGCTGAGCGGCAATGCCAGGCGCTAGGGGTACCGTTCGAGCGCACTCGCCTGGCGCTCGCGGCCGGGGGTAATCTGCAGGCAAGGGCACGCGACGCGCGGCGAGCGGCGCTGATTGCTGCCGCGGACGCAGCGGGCGCGGAGCTGATCGCGACCGCGCACCACGCAGACGATCGCGCCGAAACGGTGCTCCTGCGTCTGCTGCGTGGTTCCGGGCCGCGCGGCCTAGCGGCGCTTCCGCTGCGCAGTGGGTTCTGGATCCGTCCCCAGGGTCGGGCGCGTAAGACGGACGTGAGCGCGCACTTAGCTCGCCATCGTCTGGCGTTTGACGAAGACCCCTCGAATTCGAATCGTCGCTTTCTACGCACGCGCGTTCGTTACGAAGTGTTGCCGCTGCTGGAGCAGCTGTCGCCGCAAATCGTGGCGCACTTATGCGCTCTCTCGGACGCGCTTCTCTCGCCGCCCCCCCTGCCGGGCGAGGCTGGGGCGCTGCATGGCCCGCTACTGGTCGACGGTCGGGGCGTTGTCGACGGTCAGGGCGTTGCGCTCGTGCTCAATCGTGCACAACGTGTCCTGGTCGGACGTGCCCGAACCTTTGGGCAGCGCTCGGCGCGGGTCAGCTTGCCGAACGGGCGCGAGCTCAGCCTGGATCCCGTCACTCTCGAACCGCAAATCAAGCTGGCGGCGCCGCGGCTGCGAAAAAGCTGACACGCTGACAGACCCCGAGGTCGGCCTAGCTCGCAAGCAGCAATGTTTCGAGGTGTTTCTAGCCAGCCGCGTCGGCGGCGAACGAACAAACAACTCGACGCGGACTTACGAGCGAGCTGAATTGGCCCCAGAATACATTGTCAAAAGCCTGCCTACTCTGGAATCGACGTTTGGCCGTTCGGATGGCATGCTCAGAGAAGTCTTAGGCACGAGTCTCCGAGGTCTAGAGTGAAACAACCGCACAAAACCCTGTTGTTGTGGGTCGTCCTGATCGTTGCCTTTCTCGCGATTTGGCAATTTTTAAACCCCGAGAATCCGTCGCGTCCGGACATCCCGTACAGCGAGTTCGTGGCGCTGGCCAAGGCCCCGCGTGACGTTCGCCACGTCGAAGAGGTCGAGATCAAGGATCGTGAATACACGTTCCAGATCAAGGACCCGAGCTCGAAGGGCGCCCCGCAGCGCGGCCGGACCGTAGGCCCTGCCGAAGACAACGCGGCGGACCTGCTTTCGCACAACGTGCGCGTGACCTACCAAAAGGATGAAGGCAGCCCCTTCCTCACTCCCGTGCTCACCATCGTGCTGCCCATGGTGTTCGTCATCGTGATGTTCTACCTGTTCATGCGCCAGCTGCAGGCGGGCGGCGGCAAGGCCATGAGCTTCGGCAAGAGCCGCGCGCGCCTGCTGAGCGAGTCGCAGAACAAGATCACCTTCGCCGACGTCGCCGGTATCGATGAAGCCAAGGACGAGGTGGAGGAGATCATCGCATTCCTCAAGGACCCAAAGAAATTCCAGCGGCTCGGCGGGCGAATTCCGAAGGGCGTGCTCATGATGGGCCCGCCTGGAACCGGCAAAACGCTCTTGGCGCGCGCCATCGCGGGTGAAGCCGGAGTGCCGTTCTTCAGCATCTCTGGCTCGGACTTCGTGGAGATGTTCGTGGGCGTCGGCGCCAGCCGCGTTCGGGACCTGTTCGAGCAGGGTAAGAAGCACGCGCCCTGCATCATCTTCATCGACGAGATCGACGCGGTCGGGCGCCATCGCGGCGCCGGCCTGGGCGGCGGCCACGACGAACGCGAGCAGACCCTGAACCAGCTGCTCGTGGAGATGGACGGCTTCGAGTCGAACGAGGGCGTGATCATCATCGCCGCTACGAACCGCCCGGACGTGCTCGACCCGGCCATCTTGCGCCCGGGTCGCTTCGACCGCCGCATCACGGTACCGCGCCCGGACATTCGCGGCCGCGAAGGCATTCTCGGCGTGCACACCAAAAAGGTGCCGCTCTCGGGTGACGTTCAGCTCGGCATCATCGCCGCCGGTACCCCCGGCTTCGTTGGTGCAGATCTGGAAAACCTGGTGAATGAGGCGGCGCTGCTCGCGGCGCGTCAGGACAAGGACGCCGTGACCATGGAGGACTTCGAGCTCGCCAAGGACAAAGTCCTGATGGGCACGGAGCGCCGCTCCATGGTGATGAGCACTGAGGAGCGCCGTACCGCGGCTTGGCATGAATCCGGGCACACGATCGTCGGCAAGCTCGTGCCGGGGAATGACTCGGTGCACAAAGTGTCCATCATTCCGCGCGGTTCCGCGCTGGGCGTAACGATGTTCCTGCCGGTGGAAGACCGTCACTTGATGACCAAGGGTCAAACTTTGGCGCGCATCGCCATGGCCCTCGGCGGTCGCGTTGCGGAAGAGGTCGTGTTCGGCGAGATCACGACCGGCGCGTCCGACGACATCAAACGTGCCACGCGGTTGGCACGGGCCATGGTTTGTGAGCTCGGCATGAGCAGCAAGCTTGGCCCGGTCGCGTACGGTGAGAACGAAGAGAACGTGTTCCTCGGCCGTGAAATGACCTCACGGCGCGAGGACTACTCGGAAGATACAGCGCGTGAGATTGATCAAGAGGTGCGCGCCATCGTCGAACAGCAGTACCAAGTTGCAAAAAAGGTGATTGTCGACAATCGAGAGGCGCTCGAGCGCTTGGCTCAGTCACTTCTGGAGCGGGAGACACTCGACGCGGAGGAGATCAGCGCCTGCTTGGACGGTCGCGATCTGCCCACCCGCCAACGCGTCGTCATTCCAACCTACGCCGACAAGCGCCGAGACAAGGTGGAGAAGCGCCGCCCGGCCAGCATCTTCGGAGCGCCGAAGCCCGCAGGCACTTGAAAGGCAGCTGAAGCGTCGTAAAAACGGGCCAACCCAGAGGTTGCGCCCGTTTTCGCCTGCAGAGCAGCGCGTGCCGATGGCTCGGACGACCCGCGACGCCGAAGGCTGGGTCGGCTCGCGACGCGATGTCTGACCATCAACCCAAAAACTGAATGGTTGAATGGGTGGTCACCCAGCCCGTGCGGCGCGGCTCAGCCTTCGGCGGCAAAGGCGTCAGACGCTCGCAGTCGCAATCCTTGCGGCCGCCCGTAGAGTCCGCTGGCCAGAGCGGTCGTACGACGAAGCAGCTTTCAAGTGTTGGCGTGGGTCCGCCTTAAGGAACGTTTCTAGGTCTGGCTTAGCTGAGTAAGAGGCGGGCGCGGGCGAGGAGGGCTTGTTTGGTATTGGTGGCGGGATCGTCCACGACTTCTTCGAGCAGTGCGCGGAGAACGCGCCCGATGTTCGGACCGGGCGCCGCGCCGAGCTCGGCCATCAAGGTGTGGCCGTCGATGGCCAGATCCTTGGTCGTGAAGGCCGCGCCTTGCGCGAGAACTTTGGCGACGTGAGCCTTGAGTTGGGCAATGTGGCCTAGGTCCAAGGTGGGATCTTTGCCTTTGGCGCGGACGTCGGCTTCGTTCAGCGCATAGAGATCATCCACGAGCTCGGGAGAGACGCGGCGGATCCAACGACGGACGGCGGCGTCGCTCCAGCTTTCGTCGTAGCAAACTAGGTGGTGACGCACGAGCGCGACGATACGCGCGCGCTCGTCGTTCGAGAAACGCAGGCGATCGAGGAGGGGACCGGCCATCTCGGCGCCAATGCGTTCGTGCTCGTAGAACGTGTAGTCGGAGGTCTTGTCGCTGAATGCGCGCGAGCGAGGTTTGCCCACGTCGTGCAACAGACCGGCCATGCGCAACGTCGCAGTCGGGGGGCAATGGTCGAGGCAATGCATGGCGTGCCCCCACACATCGTAAGCGTGATAGTGATTTTGCTCGCAGCCGACCGATTCCATCAGCTCTGGCGCGGTGATCGCGAGCAAGCCGTGGTTCTTCATCACCTCGAAGGCGCGGCTGGGCCGTTGCGCCTTACAGGCTTTGAGCCACTCTTCACGTACGCGCTCCGCGCTCACTTTGCGGTAGCTGTCGAGTGACGGCGCGATCGCGCGCTCGGTCTCCGGCTCGAGCTCGACTTGGAGTGTCGCAACGAAGCGGGCCGCGCGGAGCACGCGCAAGCCGTCTTCCGCGAAGCGCACGCTTGGGTCGCCCACGGCCCGTAAAATTCGCGCGTGCAGATCGCGAACGCCGTCGAAGGGATCGATCAGCACGTCGGCGAGTGGATCGTAGGCGATGGCGTTGATCGTGAAATCGCGACGCGCGAGATCGTCTTTGATGTCATCGACGAAGTACACACCGTCTGGGCGACGACCATCGCTGTACGTGGTTTCACCGCGCAGTGTAGTGACCTCGTAGCTCGACTCTTTGGCGAGCACCGTGACGGTGCCGTGCTGTATTCCGGTAGGAATCACGCGCCGAAATAGCTTTTGGACCTGCTCCGGGCGCGCGGACGTGGCGATGTCCCAATCACCAATGATGGCGGATTCGGGTCGTGGGTCTTGCTCGGCCAAGAGTTGATCGCGCACGCAGCCGCCGACGACCCACGCACGGAATCCGCCCTCGAACAGGCGCGCGCACAGCTCGCGCACTTCACCAGGCACATTCTGGCCGAGCCGAGCCGTATCAGACACGCTCTCTCGTTTAGCTCAAGTACCCCAAGGATTCACGATTTCGCTGCCGCCGATCGCGGACCGCGGTTTTTTCGCGGGCGGCGCGGCGACCTCGGCCTTTTTGGCGGGTGGCGGGCGGTAGGTGCCCGAGCTAGGGCGGGGGAGTTTGTCGAGCTTTACTACCTGCCGCGTCTTACTGCCGTCGAGGATGATCTTGTCGGGCTTGTAGCCTTCGCGTCGGATCTCGAGCTCGACCGTTTTGCCGTCGTCGACCGCGATCATCGAGGGGCTTTGGCCCAAGTCGGCGCCGTCCCGGAAGATGTGCGCGTCCATAGGCTCGGCGGCGAGCAGTACCTGTTTGCTCGGAGCTAACGCGGCCACGGGCGGTGCGGCTGTCGTGAGCGGTGCCGCATTAACGACTGGCTCTGGCGGCTTGACCGGTGCGGTTGCGGAAGCGGCAGCGTTTTGCGTCGCAGCGCTTGGTTGGCTCTTTGCAAAAATGGCGAGGACGATGCCGATGGCGGCCAGCACTCCGGCTGCGCCGGCGTACAGCGGCAAACGGTTCCTTTTCCCGTGCGACGACGGTGTCGCCGGCACCGGTTGGGGCATCTGCCCCTTCTTGAAATAATCGACCGGCACGTTGAAGCCGCCGGAGCGCGCCATCATTTCGGGGACCGCATCGGGCACCCCGCCCGCGCTCAGCTTGTCGAACTCGACGATCATCTCCGCCATCGACTGATAGCGATGCTCGGGTCGCTTCGACAAACACTTGAGGACGATCGCCTCTAGCCCGGGTGGAACGTCCTGCGGCGCAGGCACGAGCGCGCGGATCGGCACCGGCGCTTTGTACATGTGCTGCGTCAGGATGCCCATGAAGTTGTCCGCATCGAAGGGCAAGCGCCCGCTGGCGAGCTCGTACAGAATGACGCCGAACGAATAGACGTCGCCACGGTGATCGACCGGCTGCCCTGCGGCTTGCTCTGGCGACATGTAGTGCGGCGTGCCGAACACTGCGCCGGCGCGCGTGAGCTTCGAACCCTCCGCCGAGGTCGACACTTTGGCGATGCCGAAGTCCAAGATCTTGATGAAATCGCGCTCCGCGCCGCGGTCTACCAGGAAGATATTGTCCGGCTTCAAATCGCGATGAACGATATTGGCGGCATGGGCGGCCGAAAGCCCTTCGGCCAGCTGTCGCGCCAAGTGCAATATCCTGCTGACGGGCAACGGTTGGCCACCTTCGAGCAGCTTGCTCAGGGGCTGGCCCCCGAGAAACTCCATTACGAAGTAGGCCGCGCCATCAGGGAACTGACCAAAGTCGCTAATGTCGATGATGTGCGCGTTGCCGATAGACGATGCCGCCTTCGCTTCGTTCAAAAACCGCTCGGTTACCTCCGCATCGCGCGCGAGATCGGCTCGCAGCACCTTCATGGCAACTTTCTTGCCAATGATGGTGTGCGTGCAGCGATACACGATGCCCATGCCGCCCTCGCCAAGCACGCTCTCGACCTTGTACCGACCGTCGATAGTCGCTCCAAGGTATGGGTCGAGCCGCATGCGGGCGACCTGGCTGTTCGTGATCTCCGCGTCGGTATAGGGGACGGTACCGGGGGCGATGGTCACGACTTTCAACCCAACCAACGGCTCGGACCCGGGCGCCTGGGCTACCGCGAACGGCTCACGAGCATACGAGCCGGTCGACGCGGGTACGGGTTGACGCGAGGTAGGAGGCGGGGGGGCCTTGTTGTCGGGCTCGTTCATCGCGGAAGGTTCTGACTGCGGGTCGCCGTTCTCACCAGTTAGTGAGACGCAGACGGGTGGATAAGGCAAAGGTTTTGCTCGGGCCCCGTCTTTAGCAGCCCCGGTGAACGCGCGCTGTGCAAACGTTCACTACGGCGGCTCGGCAACCCTGTGCGGCTCTCTTAGCAATTCACAGGCCGACAAACGGGCGCACGAGAACGAACTTTCGCCTAGACGTCCGCGGACGAAGGTTCCCCGGCTGTTTAGGGGAGAACGACGCTTACGGTGTCGGGCTCGTGGCCCCTCTGCTAAATGCCGCCGCGATGGGTTTTCCGCTCGAGCTCGCCTTGCGCTACATGCGCTCCAAGAAGCGCGCGTTCGTATCCGTAGGAACGATGTTTGCGGTGTTGGGGGTTGCCCTGGGTGTCGGCGCATTGGCGACTGTCATCAGCGTGACGGGCGGCTTCCGCGCACAATTCCGGGAGAAGGTGTTGGGCGTGAACGCGCACGTGCTGATCCTCAAGTACTCCAGCGATTTCCGCGAATATCGCAAGCTGATGGATCAAATGAAGGCGGTCCCCGGGGTGATCGGCATCGCGCCCTTCGTGATCAGCCCGATGATGATCACCCACGGCGACCGTACTGCGACGGGAGTCCTGCTGAAGGGGGTGGATCCCAGCCGAGTAAAGGACGTGCTCGACCTTCCACGGCACATCATAGAGGGCAATATGGAGGGTCTTCGCTTGCCGGGTACGAAGCCCCCGGAACGCCGTCGTCAAAGTTTGCTGGATACCTTCGACTCTGTCCCAGACCGTGATTTGGTCGAGCCTCTCGTCCCGTCTCGGCGCGGGATCGGCGTGCCCGCATCATCCCGTCTCGGGAATACGTCCGCCTCGGCCTCCGCCTCCGAGAGCGGAGCACCGCCGCCCAGCCCTACATCACCACTGGAACAGAAATCCGTGCTCAAGGATATCGAGCAAATCGTTCGCACGGAGCAGCTCGAGGAACGCGATGAAAAAAGCCATCTCGGCGTTTCTTCGCCAAAACAGCCGCTTGTCGGGGGCGATGAAAATGAACCAGCCGCGCTGAGGCCGGGCGACCCCGTCGGAAGCATCGTGCCGAACGGCGGCTACAAGAGCGCCCTGCCCGATGACGACGTGTTGCCCGCCGACATCGACCCCGACCCATGCCGCGACGAAGAATCGATCAAGCGGCTACCGGGCATCATCATCGGCGTGACGCTCGAGAAGAACCTGAACGTTAAGCTGAACGACTGCATTCAGGTGACGAGCCCGACCATTGGCTTCACCTACTCGCGCGGCGCCATGCGCGCGCCCGTAGCCAAGCAATTTCGCGTGACGGGCGTGTTCGATGCAGGCTTCGATCAGTACGATTCGAAGCTCGTGTACACCGACCTGTATCAGGCGCAGCCCTTCTACGACACCGGTGACAGCGTCACTGGCATCGAGATGAAGGTGCGGGACATCGAGAAGGCGAAGGACATCGCTCGCGACATCGACTCGCGGCTGCAAAACGGCATTTATCACACCATGGATTGGGAAGAGCTCAATCACGGGCTCTTCACCGCGCTACGTATTCAGCAGCTGCTCATGAGCTTGGTGCTGGCACTCATCATAGTGGTTGCAGCCTTCACGGTGATCGCGACCTTGATCATGGTCGTTCTCGATAAAAAGAAGGAGATCGCGGTGCTGAAAGCAATGGGCGCCAGCAATAGCGCGCTCTTGCGCGTCTTCCTGTACCAGGGCGCGATCATCGGCGTCATTGGCACCGCCATCGGCCTCGGCCTCGGCCTCGCGATGTGCAAGGGCCTGCTCGTGCATGCGTTGCCGTTGGATCCCAAGGTGTACTTCATCTCCCACCTCCCCGTGCAGGTACGCGCCAGCGATTTCGTCCAAGTCGGCATCTTCGCGATCCTCGTCTGCCTGGCCGCGACGGTGTGGCCCGCGCTGCACGCCGCGCGGCTACGCCCTGCGGAAGCCTTCCGCGAGCAACAGTAGTCACACCCCACGGGCCGGTCGGAGCACGCTCGGCGCGGATCGCGCTCGAGGACGTTCGGACTGACGCGAATTGGACTCGGGTCTTCGGCTCAGAGCCGCAAAGTCGCACTCGTCCATACCCTGTCGCTCACGCCGGAGAAGGTTCGTCGCGGACCTCCTGAAGCTGCCACGTCGTGACCGGCGCGGCGGCGCGCGACATTTGCCGCCCAGGGCGATATAGTGGCTCAGGGCTTGGGGTCGTTTAGGATAATTGAACCATGAAATATCTTTCCTCGCTCGCGGTCCTATTGCTGATCATTGGGTGCGGGGGCGATGACCACGCCGGGTTCGTTCAGGACAGTGGCGGCGGCAACGGCAACGGCAGCGGCGGCGCAGCGGGGCGTTCGTCGGCCCACGCGGGCACGGGAAATGGCGGGGCTGACACGAGCAACGAGGCAGGTTCAGGAGGGGAAGCAGGGGAAGTCGAAGGAAACGACACACTTGCGCCGTCCGTAGAGATCAGCGCGCCCGTTGCCGTCAGCGATCCGACGAAGGGGCATGTGCTCACCGATGATCAGGTGACGGTCAAGTGCTCGGTCGCGGCGTCCCTGAGTCAGGGTGCATCGCCGGTGCTCGTGTCGTCCGTTGTGATTCAGATGCTCGGTGCGGATGGCAAGAAGATCGGTGGCGACGGCAGCGTCATGGCGACGACGAACGCCAATGAGTACACCGCAAGATTTATGCTCACCGGCATTGTCCCGACAGGGCCGGTTTCCTTCGTTTGCAGCGCCACGGATCAGTCCCCGACCCCCCACGAGGGCAAAGCTGTCGTGAGCTCGTTCTATGACGGTGGGCCGGCGATCGCCTTGAGCAACCCCGCCGACAAATCGGCGCACTCGCTCGGCTCTCTTCTGTTCAAGTTTTCAGCGCTCCCCGCCCCCCTTTCTGACACGGATGACGGCGCTTCGGTCGAGGCGGTGACGCTGTCCGTGAACGGCGTGGCGATCAGCAAGATCACGGCGCTCAAGGACATGCCTGGATACTACCAGAGCGATATCGATCTGAGCGATCCCAAAGCGTTCTCGCCGAAGCCCGTCGGCGCCGTTCCGGTGCTGATCACTGCGACCAACAAACGCGGGACGACCGGCTCTAAAAACTTTTCGTTCGTCGTCGACAGCACGGGCCCAGTCATCACGGTCGTCTCGCCGCCCACCACGAGCGTTCAGTTCGTTGGCGGGCAAACGACCATTCAATTCACGGTTATTGACGAGGTTGGCGGCGCGGGCGTAGACCCGAGCACCGTACAAGTCACGGTCAACAAGAGCCCTGTGGCAACGTACATGGAGGGTAATTACTGGCACCTCCTCGCCGACGGTAAGACCTTCGATTACACGTTCAACACACTCGACTATCCTTCCCAACTTGGCGTCACGATCAGCATCTCTGCCTTCGATAAAGCGGGCAATATGGCGTTGGGCACCGCGCCCTTTTACTATCTCGACAACGTCCCGCCGATTGTCGATATGCAGCCGCCGCCGCTTCAGGAGAGAACCAAGAGCGGTGTCACGAAAATCTGCTCGGAGTTCTTCGAGCCCCTCGGTGATTCGCCCAAAGATATTGCGACGATTCCGACGCCGGCTAGTAAGACCACACCATCGGTGAACAACTTTCGCGCTTTGGCTTGGGATGTGGGAAATAGCGCAGACGGTCAAAACGTAGAGTTTTACTCGGATATCGACACTCAAGTGGGTGTTCGACTGTACTTCCAGCAAGACACGAGCAAGCCACTATTGAAGAATGTCAAAGGCACCCCGGGCGGAGTGTGCAACGAGATTGCGGATTCGACGCTTCCGTTCATTCCACTTTCCCCGGTAACGCCGATGGGCACGGCGTATTATGACTCGAATGCACCGAAGACGTTAGGTTGCATGCAGGGGCAGGGCAGCGCGGTGACGCCCCCCGACCCACTGTGCGAAGGTAATACGACGCTCACGCGAGTGATTCAACACGATGCGGCCGTATCTGCGACAGCGGTGCCGGTGGTTTATGCATTTCAGCCGTCACCGGGTCCCTTATGCGCGGGTGGCCAGTTCGACCTGACGACGCTGATCGCACACGATGGTTGGGTCTGCGCGTCGACTGTCGCTCAGGACAAGATTGGCAACCGAGCCGTTTCGGCACCAATCCGCCTGTGCTTGGACGCAGCAGATATTGCGGGGCCGAACTACGTCGGCACCCCAGCGTGCGCCACCGGAGCGAACCCCCCCACATGCCTCGCCCCACAACCTGCCGGTTGCGTTCCACCGCCTCACTTCCCGCAAACCTTGATTGATAGGCTGTAAATTCTACCTAAATTGGCTCTTGGTAACCAAAAGACCAAAGCCGACTGTCGTGGTTCGAATGTGGGCAGGCTCGAAACCGCAGCGGGACGCCGGCAAAAAGCCCGCCTTCCACGCGACACGATGCCCAACGCCCGCTCAACCGGCTGCGACGCGTTCGCCGATCACGCGTCGCAATAGACCGAGAACACGCGCACGTAGCTCCGGCGCACGGAACGGCTTACTCACGAAATCATCGGCCCCCGCTTCGAAGGCTTCGACTAGATCCGTACTCGACGAGTGGCCGGTCAAGAACAGAATCGGCAGGGACCGGTGGGCGTGGTCTTTGCGTAAACGCTGGCAAAGCTCGATGCCGTTCATGCCGGGCAGGCCCCAATCTAGAACGACCATATCTGCGTTATTCGTGGCCAGCCAGTCCAGGGCATCTTCGGCACTCTCGACCTGAACGCAATGAATTCGGGAGGCGTACAACATCGTGCACACGATGGACCGCAGCGTGGGATCGTCATCCACCACGAGCACGGTACTGCCTGGCGGCGCTGAGACGACCTCAGCGCCTTCTGTGCAGGGCGGAGGGATGGAGGGCTGGCACTGCCCGCTAGCGAAGCGGCACAGTTGATTCCAATCCCGTGCCTCGAAAGTCAAATGGAGCTCGCTGCCGCGATCTGCAACGCGGCCCGCGACGGAGGTCGCATCGTTTCCGATCGTGAACGTCGCCACGAGCCACTGCCCGTCGACCAAGCCTTCTTCGACCGGCAGTTTGACATCCGGTTCCTCGGTATCGAGGGCTTCGGACAATGCCGCAAAACTTTCGAACTTATAGACGATGCCCTGCACGCTTAGACACGAGCGTAATCCGCGCAACGAAGCCGCGCCAGCCTTTCAGCCTTTGCTACGGTACCGATGGTTCAAAGTGCATTGTTGTCGCGGACTCGCACAGCAAAGTCCGTGCCGCTAGGAAACGGGTCAGTTATAAAGGGATTACTCGATTCAATCTTCTTCTAAGACCACTTTAAAGGCCGTCAGACGGCGTCGTCGTGCCCATGAGCCCCTTCGAAAGCACTGGGACACGTCGCCATTCTACCGACATCGCAGGCTACCCGAGATCACGGCGCGGGCGACCATCCCGAGGGGTCAATGCGACACGCAAGCGACGCCCTCGCGCGTCGCGGGTCATTGCACCGAGTCGAGAGCCAGTCTTGCGCCCGGCGACAGTGCTCGGGCGCGTTCTCGCCAGCGTCTCGCCGTTGGGTCGCCGAGCTTTTTCAAGCTCACGGCGAGTGCGTAGCTGGCCAGGGGGTCGTCAGGAGCCAGCGCTAGCGCTTGTTCGGCCGCGCCCACTGCCTCGCGCGTTCGACCGCGCGCGAGCTCCGCCGCGGACAGCCAGGATAGGGCAGATACCGCGGTATCCGTCCGCCCGCTCGCCAGCGGCAACAAGAGCGCGATGGCCGCCCCGAAGGCGCCGCGCCGGAGCTCGAGGCGTGCCCGAAGCACGGTCAGCTCGGGATCATTGGGTGCGCTTGGCAGCGCGGTTTCGAGCACCACCGCGGCTTCGTTGACGCGCTCCAAATGCAGTAGCGTCGACGCGAGCCCAGCCTGCGCTTTTGGATCTTCGGGCGAGACTTCCACCAATCGCTTGAACTGGATGAGAGCGTCTTCGTATAGCCCTCCGTCATAAAGCAGATGCGCGAGATTCGAGCGTGAGGGTGCAAAGCCAGGATCGACGCGCAGCGCTTCGTAGTAATTGCGCGAGGCCAAGTCCGGGCGATGCTCGCGCTCTTCCAACACGCCGAGCGCGTGGTGCGGTTGGGCCACATCGGGGTTGAGGCGCCGCGCGCGGCTGAAGAGCTCGCGGGCCCGCTCGAAGTTGCCCCGTTGCAGCTCCACCAAGCCTTGGTTGGTAAGAGCATCCACGAAGTTTGGGTTGTATTCGAGCGCCAGGCTAAAGCGCGCGTCCGCCGTCTCCAGGTCGCCCGCGGCGAGGGCCGCCACGCCCGCTTGGTTCAGGTCCAATGCTTTTGGCGGCAGGGGGGGAGAGCTAGCGCATGCAATACAGAAAATCTGCAGCGTAAGGGCAATCGCCAGGATGCGGTGCATCTCGCCCGGTCGGGCGGGACGCACGGTCGGTTGCGTACGAACGGCATTCGGGTTACCCGAGTGCGCAAATGGCAAGCGATTCCGAGCCCAAGAGCGGCACCGCCGACGAGCAAAAAGCCGCCGCTGTGGCCGGCCCCCCAGGTACGGCGGGTGAGCAGCCGAGGAAGAAAAAGCTCAAGCGCGCGAAGCGTCCCATTCCACAGACCGAGGCCGAGGTCGACTCGCCTTCGAAGCAGACGGTCGGCATGCTGGGCATCCTGGGGCTGATGACCTTGGTCATGTGGGCGTTGGCACGCGGCGGCTGCAACTACCACCCGCCCAAAGAAACCCGCGTGCCGCGCAAGGTGACGACCGAAGATCTGGCGCGGAATCCCAAGGACGCGGCGGTCGAGCTGCAGCAACGCTTGTTGACGCACAATTATTCTGGCGCCCTAGAATTGGCGACCGGCGATGCCGCGATCTTCGTCGAAAAGGACAAGGCCGCTTGCGACGCCGCGTGCTTGTCCACGCGCAAAGCACTGGAGCAGACCGTGCTCACGTCGGCGGTGATCCTCGACCAGAGTCCGCTCGGCACCACGGCGCGCGTCACGAGCGTGCTGCCTCGTGGCTCGAAGACTTATTTGATGCGGTTGTTGCGCGCGGACGCGGTTTGGAAGGCAACGGAGCTGAAGCCCGACACAGGGGTCCCGTTGCCTTTCCCTTCTGGTGAGCCGCCGATCACGCCCGCTGCGCCATTCGCGCCTGCCCCTTCGAGCGTTGCGCCGGCGTCGAACAGCTCCGATCCTGCGCGCGCGTCGAAGAGCGCAAGCGTAGCGCCTTCACCGCCCGCGAATGTCGCGCCGCACGCATCGGTAGCGCCGGTCACGCCGCACGCCTCGACCGTGCAGCCCATCGCGACTCCGGCGCATACGTCCATCGCGCCCCACGCCATGGTGCCGGCACCCCCCACGCCGCGCTGAGATTCGTCGCGGAACGCTCAGCGTTCCGCGATCCACGCCTCGAGGTCGGAGCG
Source organism: Myxococcales bacterium (assembly GCA_903642325.1). GTDB lineage: Bacteria > Myxococcota_A > Polyangia > Polyangiales > Polyangiaceae > PMG-095. The sequence goes on from CAHJWM010000022.1 coordinate 26,593, forward strand.
CGAAGTCGCCCCCGCCGACGCATGTCGAACCATGCCTCGTTCGTCGATGTAGATCAGCGTGGGTAACAGGCTGATGCGATAGCCCTTGGCCACACTGCCGTCATCGATCGCGACGTCGAACGGAATGTTCCAATCGGCCTTGGTGCGACGCGCGGCCGCCGTATCTTCGTCGACGCTCACGGCCAAGAAGGTGACGTTGTCGTGGCGATGAGCGCGCCAGGCTTCGACCAAGCCAGGCGAGCTCCGCTTACACACGCTGCACCAGCTCGCAAACACTTCCATCACCACCGACTTGCCCTTCTGCGAGGCTAGGCTGATGCGGCCGGCTTCACCCACGAGCGGCAAGTCGAAGCCCGCGGCTCGGCTGCCCTCTTTCGGGCCGGACGAGTGATGGGCCCATTGCGAGGCGAGCACATAGACGCAGCCGGCGAGCGCCGCGTAACGCAAGAGCTCCGAGAGCTTTTCGCGGACGACCCGCGCGGCGGGAAAACCGCGGAGCATCACGGGGCGAGTAGCCGCCTACCTGCCGCGAAACCCACTGCGCCGAGCGCGATCACCACCAGACCGTGAGATACCCAGAGGTGCCACGCCTCATGGCTTGGGCAACCGATGCCCACCGCCAGCGCGCCGCCCACGCCCCCGACCAAGCCGGCGAGTGCGCCCGAAAGCCGCGGCGTTGCCGGATCCGTACCACGCCAGGCGAGCAACACGCCGCCGCTCACGACTGCGCCGAGCACCAACGCCACTAAGGCACAGCTCATTGCGTGGCCGGCGCGCGCGCCGTGCGAAAACTGATTGAACGGCACGAACGACCACGCGGACAGCGTCAGATAGCCGACGTAAAGCACCGGCACGGCGAACGCCAAAGCCAAGCGGAGCGTCCGCGCCGCCATGCCACCCCGCCGCGGGCCAAAAGCGGCGAACAGCACCACCGCTTGTACGATCGCCCAACCGAGCGCGCCGTAAACGCCCATGCGCAAGCCGAGCTCGGAGCGGTCGTTGCGAATTCCGAACCAGAACGCGGCGGCAGCGACGATGCTCGAGGCGGCAATGCACAGCGTGAGCCGCATGCCAGCAGACATGTGCTGCACCGGACATAGGTTTTTCGTGCATGCGCTGCGAATCGCCGTCGACACTTCCTCGCGCGGGCGTTCTGGCTTGGGCCAGGGCAGCTCAGCGAGTGGGTCGGGTTTGGGCATGCTCATGGTGTGCGCGAGTACTGCTCGAGATCCTTCCGCAATTGGTTGTACCCGCGGTGGACTCTGAGCTTGACGGCTGTTTCGGTGGCGCCCAGTACCGTCGCGGCTTCGGCGACGCTCAGGCCCGTGATCTTGGTCAATACGATGGCCTCGCGATACGTCTCAGGCAAGCGGCCAATGGCGATCTCCAGCGCGTCCGAAAGCTCGGTGGGTAACGGGCGCTCCTCGTGTTGTTGCTCTGGAAGCGACCCGTCAGGCGACAAATCTTCCGTGCGCACGTGAGCCGAGCGGCGCTCATCCAAAAATGAACGCCGCGCGATGGCTAGGATCCAAGGTAGGACAGGCGCACCTCGCAAGTAACTCCCGCGTGCCCGGTGAATCTTGGAAAACGTGATCTGCAGCAAGTCCTCGGCGCGCTCGCGGTTACGCGTGAGTCGCAACAAATAACCCATCAAGTTCGGGGACACACGCCGGTACAGAAGCTCGAAAGACTCCGCTTCGCCATCCACGTAGCGCTCCATGAGCTGCTCGGAGGTGCTCTCGGCGAGGCTGGGGCGGCGCGAAAGCGTCAAGCGCGCCACTTCTAACGCGGGCAAGAAGCTGGCGCTATAGCTGGGCACAGGGATCCACAGAGCAGTTTACGGGCGCCGCCAGCGCAAGGTTTCCGAATGGCCGATTTAGGTTTTTGGCCCGCCGTGACTTGCGCGGGGACTTCGCCGGCCCAAGGCCCAAAACGGCTACGACCTCAAATTAAGGATTTGAGGTCGAGCATCTCTTCCACGTCAGGCATCAGCACCAACTCCACGCGGCGGTTTTGCTGGCGTTCGGCCTCGGTGTCGTTCTTGCCTACCGGATCCGTGTCACCATAGCCGGCCGCATGCAAGCGGTCTTGGCTCAGGCCGCCGCCGCCGTCTTTGATGCTGACCGGAGCGATCAGGTAAACGAGCACTTCGCGCGCGCGCATCGCCGATAGGCCCCAGTTGTCCTCGAATCGACCGCCCTTCAGCGGTTTGTTGTCGGTGTGGCCCGCGATCTGAAAGTACCGCCCCAAGAGTTGCTTGTCATTTCTTATCACTTCGGCGACGGCATCGAGGACTTTCTTGCCCGCAGGCCGCAGCTTGTCGTCGCCCGAGGCGAACAGCACGTCCCCGGGCAAACGAATGACCATTCGGTTTCGTCGAATCTCGACCTTTAACCCCAGCTCGGTCAGCTTCTTCAGCTTGTCGCGCAAAACCTCGAAGCGTTCTTTGATGTGTTCGAGCTGCGCCGCGCGTGCCTGGTATTCCTTGAGCGCCTCGTTTACCTCCTCTAGGTTCTTGGCCAAGGTCTTGTTCTGCGAACCGGTCTGCTCGAGCTCTTGGCTCAACGAGGACACGTTTACACCCATCTTCGCGAGCTGTTCCTTGAGTTGGGCAACGAGCTGCTGTTGACTAGCTAGCTCTTGCTCGTCTGCGGCGTGCTGCGCTCGCTCACTATCGTCCTGCCGCGAAAGCTGGTTGTATTTGGCGAGTTGAGCCTGCCATTGGTTTTCGGAATAACCACAGCCGACGCCGACGACGACACACAGCGCCAAGCACGAGACCGCAGAAGCACGCATCACTCAAGGTTCTCCAGCCGTCCTGGCAATCGCCCAACAGCGGCCGAACCGTCGGCGAACGAGGGCGCGATGTCAATCGCGCGGCTCCGCCGCGGCGTATGCCCTGGGGACCAAAGTCTACGGACACTCGAGCCCGACGACGCGGCAGGTATTTGTGAGTGCGGCAAACCTAAAAAGTGGCCCGCCTCGTGCGTCAAGATTGACTCCAAGTCAGCAGAGTTTGGACTGCCATCGGTACTGAGGCGCGTCCCAGCGGCGTTGATCTCGACATCGACGTCTCGAATGACTCCGGTATCTAGATTGTATAGTGCAAGGTACTTAGGCCAAGCGCGTCCTCCCCGCCTATGTAAGGCCACTCATCATCGCGAAACATCCATACCTTCGCATTGGCGCCGGTCATTGAGCTCGACGAGAGGTTCGGCTTTGCCGAAAGACCGTGTCTGCCGGGCACCCTCCCGCTCGCCCGTGTCTGGACCATTCGGACGGCGACAGCTTTGACGTCGGCCGAGACTGGTGGCCGTCAAGCCGTTCAATGCGCAGCCCATCATCGCGTCTTCGACGACGTGCTCGTCGAAGTGCAATGTCGCAATCGTTGAGTGACTCACGGCCCGGAACGTCGCTTCGGGTTTAGCGTGCGTGGTTACGGCGAAGCATCGCACCTAGCACGCGCGGCGGCACGGTGTGCCGCACTTCCGGGAAGGTCACGCTTGTTATAGCGAAGGGAGCGCGCGCACAGCGCCGAGCTTGGACTCGAGTGCAACAAACTCCCTTAGATAACGCGTGTCGAGGCCCGCCGTCACGGTCAAGTTCCGTTATCGTCACTCTGACGTCACGCGTCCGCGTTTACATCGAGTACGTCCTCATAACGTCTTGAAGCGTTCGTTTTCAGCACTGGAAACGCTCTGTCGCGTCATCGAATGACGCTAATTGCCCCGAATGCCATCGAAACGGCACTCAATTACGCCCTGAGCATCACCATGACCATCGCAAAACGTTTCGACTCAGTCATCGCGTCGCCACATATCGCGAATACGGTCCGCCGCATTCCTCGACAGCAAATTTCCAATGAGGAGTGGAGTTAAAATGGGCAGACTAAACAAACTAACGAGGCGCTCGATCGTTTCGGGCTGTGCGCTCGCCGGCGCATCGGTATTCGCACAAGGTGCCTTCATGAGAAGCGCACACGCCATCACCAATTCGGGAAGCTGCTCCGCGTTGCCGAACCCCGTATACATCTCTGGGTCCAGCGCAGTGAAGCCGGTTCTCCAGGGCCTCGCTCAGACCGTCAAGGCCACGACCACTCTCGTGTACTTCTCCAATGGGTCATGCACGGGCGTGCAGGCGGTCCTCGGTACCGCTCAGACGGCCACGACGACCGCCGTTTGGTGGGATACACCGACCGCGGACAACCCCACTGGCGAAACCAACTGTACGACGACCACGGCCCAGGCCGTTGACGTCGGCGTTTCTGACGTGTTCGCCACGACTTGTCCGGGGGTCACTCAAGACCTGGTATCGGCGGCGAATATCGGTGATTTCGATACTTTTTTCGCGCAAGTGATGGAGTTCGTGGTGCCCGTAGGCTCCGACCAAACGTCTATCAGCGCGGAGGCCGCATACCTCACCTTTGGCTTCGGAGCCGATGGCGCCACGACTTGGAACAATCCAACGCTTTACGCCGTTCGCAACAACACCTCGGGTACGCAGGCGATGTTGGGCAAAGCCATCAAGCTCGATGCAAGCATTTGGAAGGGCGTCAATTCAGGATCTAGCGGCGGTGTCGTCACTGCAATAGGCACGCCGGCGGGCGATCCCAAGAAGACGATCGGTATCTTGTCCTCGGGTGAAGCAGACCCGAACAGCGCGACGATCAAAAAGCTCGCTTTCCAGGGCTACGGACAGACGTGCGCCTTCTGGGCGGACTCGGGCGTGAGTCAGAAGGACAAAGTCTACGTCCGCGACGGGCATTACCCAGTTTGGGGACCGCTGCACGTTCTTGCCAAAGTCAACGCGGCCGGCGTGGCGACGGACGCCAAAGCCAAGGCATTGATCGACGTTTTCGCGGCCCAAGACAAGTCAGTGGTGGACGTGGAGATCAACGCGAACGTCGTGCCGCTTTGCGCCATGAATGTCTCGCGCACGAGCGAGGTTGGGCCGTTGATGTCGGTTCAGCCCACGGGTGCGTGTGGCTGCTACTTCGATTCGAAGCGCAAGACTGGCGGCGCGGGCGCCGATTGCACGGTGTGCACGACCAACGCGGACTGCACGGGCTCCGCCAAGAAGTGCAACTACGGCTACTGCGAGGTAAAGTGATGTCTGTCTTCAATTCAAAAAAGCTCGGTTTCTTGGCGGCAGGCCTTACCTTTCTGACGCTTGCCGCCACGCAAGGCTGCGGCGATGACGACAACCAGGTCGCGCCGACCGCGGGCACCGGCGGTGACATTGGAGAATCGGGTTCAGGCGGCCGTTCTGGCTCCGGCTCGGGCAACAAAGCTGGCGGCGGCGGCGACGCTGGCAGCGGCGAGCCGACACCGCCCGCCGACACCGCGGGAGCGGGCGGCGAGGCCGGCGAACCTGGCGCACCGGCAGGCGGTACGAGTGGCTCGGGGGGCTCGGGTGGCTCGGTATCCTGTGATGGCCCGAAGGGTTGTTACGCGTGCGCGCCCACGACGCCCACGCAGTTTGCCAATCACTGCGTCAGTGGTGGTTGCCCCGCGACCTTCGACAACAGCACTTTGACCCAGATTGCCAAGGTGGGAACTCTCTGAGTTTTCCCCGATCAACCTAGTTAGCCGGAAGACTGCCGGGGTGTTCGATACCGAGGACGCCCCGGCATTCTCTCGCCCAGCATCAGTGATTCGGAGCATTCGTGAATAGGCATACTTCTGCGGTGTTTGCCGCCGCGCTCGTAGCGGCTCTGAGCAGACCCGCATCGGCGCAACCCGCGCCCTCACCATCGCCCGCAGCGCCAGAGCCGCCGGCTCCGGCTGCGCCCGTGGAGAGTGTCCCGCAAGCGGCCCCAGAGGCTCCTCCTGCCGCGGCGAACGCGGAGCTCGAAAAGCAACTCACGATGCAGCGCGCCGATCTGGACGAGCAGGACGCGCGGATTGCAGAGCTGGAGAAACAACTCAAGAGTTTTAACAAGCCCGCGCAGGCGAAGCCCGCAGTGGCAGCGCGCGAGACGAAGAGAGACGACGTGACGGCCAAGCCGGCCGCACCTGCGACGCTGGTCGATGACACACTCAAAGTGACGGGCTACGTTCAGGCGGAGTACGAGGGTCATCAAGACTCCGAAGACCAACTCGCGCCAGGCGGCGCGCCGTTGAACTTGAATCGCTTCGTGCTTCGCCGCGCGCGGCTCAAGCTGACGCGGGACTGGCGCTACGGCGCGATGCTGCTCGAGTTGGACGCCAACAGCGTTCGAGGCGCCGCGATCGGCGTTCAGCACGCCGAAGTATCGCTTGCGTATCGGAACGCTGACCAGACCCCTCTCGTGCAGTTGACGATGGGCCTGTTCGACAACCCCTTCGGCCGGGAAGTCTTGGAGTCGCCTCGGGAGCGGCCGTTCATGGAGCGTTCGTTCGCGTCACGCGAATTTTTCCCTTCGGAGCCCGACTTGGGTTTGCGCATCTCCGGGCAGGCGGCCTGGTTTCGGTATTCAGTGGCCGTGGTCAATGGCCAGCCACTCGGCGACCGCACCGGCTTCATCTTGCAAGATCCCAATTCACACAAGGACGTGCTCGGCCGCGTGGGAGTCGACGTGAGTTTGCCATCGGCGCTGCGCATCGTCGGCGGGGTATCGGTGCTGAACGGTGAAGGGTTTCATCCCGGCACCGACGCGACCAAAGGCACCCTCACTTGGCGAGACAATGTTTCTGAAGACAACTTGGTGCAGTTCCCAGAAGTCGTCGGCTTGCCCGGTACAGCGGGGAGCCCTTCACAAAACTTCACGCGTTGGCTGCTGGGCGCGGACGTGGGGGCGGAGCTCGTATCGAAGTTCGGCAAAACCCATTTGTTCGCCGAGCTCAGCTTCGGCTCCAATATGGACCGCAACGTGTTCGTGGCCGACCCCACCACGAATGGCTTCGACGAACGCGAATTCGGCTATTACATCGCACTCTATCATGAGTTCAAGCAGGGCCCGATCGCCGGTTTTCGGTATGACGCCTATAACCCCAATTCTGATTTTCTGGACTCGCGGCGCGGAACTTTGATCCCGACCACCGAGACGATCGACACTTACTCGCCTCTGCTTGGTTTTCAGGTGCCGCACCGGGCGCGCCTGGTCGCACAGTACGACATCATTCGCGACGCTGAGGCGCGCAACACTGCGGGTGTGCCCGTAGATCGAAAGAACAACGTTTGGACCATTCGTCTTCAGGGAGAGCTGTGATGCGCCACGCCTTTTTCTGTGCACTCTCCGCGTTATCGCTGACGCTCTCGGGCTGCGGTGATTCTTCGTCGGCCCACACGGGCTTGGCCGAGCCCTTGCGCGTGACCAACGGCACCTACTTCGAGGGCGATTTTCCAGCGACGAAAACTACGAGCCCGCAAGTTGCCCAGATCAACATTCGCAACACCGAGTTCGCGGCCGGCACCGCGGGCAAAGGTATTACGGGTTTGGCAGACTCCAAGTCACAGTCGGTCGCTCTCGGGCTTCAAGGGCTCAGTCATGGCTACTGGGTAGTTCCCGTCGGGGCACCAGATTTGATGACCATTGGCACGTTCACTTGGTCTGCCAATTGCGATTTTTCGCGCGATATTCCCGTCGGGATGCACGACTTGGACGTCGCTGCCGCCGACGAAAGTGGCCATTTCGGGCCCCTCATGACGGCCAGCTTGAACATCCAGCCGTTCATTCCGGCAGGTCACGTCGTGGCATCGCTGTCCTGGGGTGTCGACGCGGATCTCGATCTGCACCTCGTGGGGCCGAGCGGAAAAGAGCTCGATCCGAAGCATCCGAACAGCACGCAGCTGTTCGATGCGGGTGATGACAAGGGCATGCCCATGCCCGGCAACGGTTTGCTAGACCACGACTCGCTCGCCTCTTGCTACCCAGACGGGCTGCGTACGGAAAACGTGGTTTGGACCGACAATCCCGAAGAAGGCGGCTATTTGGTACGCGTCGACATGTTCAACGCATGCGGCAAACCGAGCGCGAGCTTCGTGTTCTCGCTGTACGTAGACGGCAAACGGGTGCTCGAAAAACACGGCCGGTTGCTGGACCTCAATGCCGACGGCGGAGGCCCGGGCTCAGGTCTCTTCGTCACCGACTTCAGCTGTAAAGGAACGGGCACATGCTCATAACAAGTCTCGAAAAATTCTCACTGATGGGCGCGTCGTGGGTCCTTTACCTGCTGGTCGCGCTGTCCATGTTCTCCATCGGCATCATGTTCGAGCGCTGGATCTACTTCCGAAGCAATTCTTCGAAGAACGTCAGCGGCTTGGCCGATGCGCTGCTCAAATTCCTCAAAGCCGGCGACCGCCGTGGCGCAGAGAATTTGCTGAAAAACGACAAGTCGCTCGAGGCCCAGGTGGTGTTGCCCGTATTGGGGTGGCTCGACGGCGGCCCGGATTCGGTTTCCGAGGCGCTCGACGCTTCGTTGATGCGCAAACGGCCCGAGCTCGAGCGCGGGCTCACCTGGCTCGGCACGCTCGGCAACAACGCGCCCTTCCTCGGCCTGTTCGGCACCGTGATCGGCGTCATCCAAGCCTTTCATATGCTTGGCAGTAGCGGCGCCGGTGGCAACCAAGCCGCCATGGGCAACGTGATCGTAGCCATCTCGGAAGCACTGATCGCGACCGGGGTCGGCTTGATCGTCGCGCTGCCTGCGGTCGTCGGCTTCAACTTGACGCAGAAGCGCGTCAGCACGGTGGAAAACAACATTGCCCTGATAGGTAAGGAGCTGCTCGCCTTCCTCAAGGCCGACGCCAAGCTGATCGCCGAATTCCGCGCGCTCTCGGAAGAACCGCCAGTGAGCGAATCGGCTGCTGATTTGGTGGGTCGGGACGAGCACGTCTCCGCAACCGAACAACCGGAACCGACCTGAAAGGATCAACCCATGGCTGGAACGATGAGCTCAGGCGGGGGCCGGCGAGCGCCGATCTCCGGGATCAACGTCACCCCGATGGTTGACGTGATGCTCGTGTTGCTCGTGATCATGATGGTGTCGGCGCAGTACATCGTGTCTCAGAGCCTCAAGGTGGAGCTGCCCAAAGCTGCCAGCTCGACCGATTCCGTCTCTTCCGTGGCCGCGGTCACACTGACTAAAGACGGTAAGACTTATTACAATCAGAAGCCGGTCACGGAAGGGGATCTGGTCAATGACTTACGCACGGCTTTGGCCGGCAACAAAGACCTCAATCTGATCGTAACCGCGGATAAAGAGGTGCAGCACGGCAGCGTGGTCCACGTCATCGATCTGGCCAAGGTCGAGGGCATTACGAAGTTCGCGATCAACGTCGAGATAGCGAACTGAGACATGCGCTGGGCTAAAGTCGGCTACGTCGCGGGAGCGGTCTTGAGCGTGGCGCTCCACGTCGCCGCGTTCGGTGGCCTCAGCGTGCTGAAGAAGGCCGTCCCGGAAACTCAGCACGTCGCCGTGATCATGTCTTCTGCGAAGAAGAAGCCAAAGCCGAAGCCGCCTGAGCCCCCGAAGCCGATCGAAGCCCCGAAAGAGATGTTGCAACGCCCGCTCGCCCCGCCCAAAGCAGCGCCGCCGGTTGCCCCACCGCCACCCGATCCCATCGCCGCCGCGCATCCGGCGCTCGCCGCCATGCCTGATTTCGGCATTTCATTGTCTGGAAATGGCGTCGCCGGCCCCGGCGGTATCGCGGTTCCCATGGGGCAGCCGCGGCCCGTCTCGGACGCCGTGGCCCACAAAGAAAGAACTTTCGGCAGCGCCGCCGAGCGGCCTGCGGCGGCCGCTGACGATTGCGCAGAAGAGCTCGTGAAAGCCAAGCCGCAAGGCTTCGTTCAGCCGACCTACACGGACGACGCACGCTCCGCCGGCATCGAGGGCCGGGTCCGCGTGCAAGTCACGATCGACGCTTCTGGCGCCGTCACCGGCGCGCAAGTCGTGTCCGGTCTGGGGCACGGTTTGGATGAGTCGGCGATCGCAGCGGCCAAGCGCATGAGCTTCAACGCGGCGACGCGCTGCGGCAAAGCCGTCCAATCCAGCTTCGTAGTCTCGATGCGCTTCGTACTTGGAGAGTAAGGTGGTGAAGAAGGTACTCGGGGCGGCACTGCTGCTCGCCTCACTCTGCGCGCCGAGAGCGGTGCTGGCGCAGGCAAACTCGGCAGAGACGCAAGCTCATCAGCCAAAGCTGACCAAGCTGCCCAGGCTGGTTCACTTCGAAGAAGCGCCTTATCCGGAAACGGAGAAATCGGCCGGAAAAACCGCGTCGGTCGTTTTGCAAATCGCGATTGACGACAAGGGTAGAGTGGCGGACGCGGTCGTGCAGCAATCGGCCGGCCCCGCCTTCGATCAAGCAGCTCTGGATGCGGTCAAGAAATTCAGCTTTGACCCGGCGGAGATCGACAACCGCCCGGCGCCGGTGAAAATCACTTACCGCTACGATTTCGTGTTCACGGTCGAGGCCCCGACGCCGGTCATCAACTACGACGGTTACATCAAGAATCGCTTCAGCAAGCAACCCATCGCCGGCGTCAAGGTCTCGATTGACGGGCTCGGCGACGCGACCACTGACGAGCTCGGTCATTTCGAGTTCAAGGAAGTGCCGCTCGGTAAGCACATCATCACCATCAGCGGTGCAAAGCTGACCACCGTCACCACCGAGGAAGAGCTCGAAAAGGGCAAAAAATTATCGGTCAAGTACGCACTCGAGCCGCAGGAAGACGTGCCGGCTGGCGAAGAGTCCGATCTCGAGATTGTGGTCGTTGCGCCCAAGATTCAAAAGGAAGTGGTCTCCACCGAAATCAAGACCGAGGAAGGGCGCCGCGTTCCCGGCACACAAGGGGACACGCTCAAAGTCGTACAGAACCTGCCCGGCGTGGCCCGCGCCTCGTTCGGCTCGGGCCAGCTCGTCGTCTGGGGCGCGGCGCCCCAAGACACACGCATTTACGTGGACGGGATCCACATCCCGCTCCTCTATCACGGCGGCGGGTTGCGCTCGGTATTCGCGGGTGATCTCGTGCGCGCGATCAATTTGGCGCCCGGTGGCTACGGGTCGGAGTACGGCCGCGGTCTCGGTGGCCTGGTTACGATCGACACCCGCGCCCTTCGGACCACGGGTGTGCATGGCTTCGTCGCCGCCGACGTCATCGATTCGGCGGCCATGGTGGAAGCTCCCGTGTCTAGCTCGACGCGCTTCGCAATTGCGGCGCGCAAGAGCTATCTGGATCGTTCACTGTCGCTCGTGACGAACAAGGACGTCGGGGATTTCGTCCCGATTCCCGACTACTACGACGCGCAAATCAAGCTCAGTCACGACATTGGTCATAACGAAAGCGTCGAGCTTTTGGCTTTGACCTCCCGTGATGCGCTCACCCGCACTTTGACGAATCAGGATCCAGCGCAGGACAAGAGCGACTACACGCTCACCTCCTTCAGCCGCGTGGGTCTCTCCTACAAGCGCCAGCTGGACGATGGATCGAGCGTTTTGCTCACGCCCTGGTTAGGCGTTGATCACACCAAATCCCAAGAATCTTTCGGAGGGACGCCCACCCAGTTGGATTCGAAGAGCACGGTATTCGGTTTCCGGTCGGCCTGGCGCGGTCGCCTATCGGATCACATCGTGACGACCGTTGGCTTGGACGTCGAAGGCAGCCGGTCCGCGCTGAATCGCCGCGGCTCGATCACACTCCCCGCGCGCGAGGGCGACTATGCGGTGTTTGGCCAACCGCCGGGCGGTCAGGTCAACGGTGACACCTGGGATACGACGATCCTGTCCGTCGCGCCTTACGCGCAAACCGACTTCGCGTTCTTCGGCGACCGGTTGCACGTCGTGCCCGGCTTGCGCATCGAGCCCTTCGTCACCACCGCCAGCCATCGCTTGCCGACGCGCCCTGATTCGCCGGGCATCGGTGGCGTCACCCACGAAACGAGCGCGCTCGACCCGCGCCTCTCCGCCTCTTATCAAATGCTGCCGAGGCTCGGTTTCAAAGCGGCGTTCGGGTATTATCATCAGTCGCCACAGCCCGCGGACTTGTCGGCCGTGTTCGGTAATCCGCAGCTCGATATCGAGCATGCCTATCAGCTTTTAGGGGGTGCCAATGTCAAGCTCAGCGAGCATGTATCCCTAGAAGAGGTCGTGTTTTACACGAAGTCTTCGAATCTGGTCACGCGTAGTGATTCGAGCACCCCGCTCTTGGCTGAAGCGTTGGTGCAAAGCGGAGAAGGCCGCGCGTACGGTACTCAGATCTTGCTCCGGCACGAGCTGACGGCGGGCTTCTTCGGCTGGATAAGCTACACGCTCATGCGCAGCGAACGCAAAGACCATCCTGGCCTCGACTGGCGGCTCTTCGACTTCGATCAAACGCACGTTGCTACCGTGGTCGCTTCGTACGAGCTCGGGCGCGGCTTCGAGCTCGGCGCGCGTTTCCGCTACGCCACGGGTTTCCCACGCACCCCCGTGACCCATGCATTCTACAGTGCCCGTCGCGACTTGTACGAGCCGAGTTTCGGCTCACAGAACTCGCAACGAATACCGGCTTTCGTGCAGGCCGACGCCCGCATTGCCAAACGCTTCAACGGGGCGTGGTGGAAGGCCGAAGTGTACCTGGACGTACAGAACGTTACCGATCGCGATAACCCGGAAGAAGTCGTGTACGACTACAAGTACGGCAAACGCGCCTACATTACCGGTTTACCTACTCTCCCAGTATTCGGCGCGAGGTTCGAATGGTGAGTCGACGCAAAGCGCTATCCCTCGCGGGGCTGTTGGCTTCGGCGGTCGCCTGCACGCCCGAGTTTACCGATCGCTCGTCAGCGGTCACGGGAGCGCGGGTTTTGGCGATCGGGTCGAGCCCGGCCGAGGCGCTGCCCGGAAGTGACGTAACTTACAAAATCCTCGTCGTCGATGCGAATGGGCTCCTGAAATCGCCGAACGTGAGCTGGTCTTATTGTACGCAGCCCAAGCCAACCAACGAGCTCAACGACGTGGCGACGGCATGCTTCGAGAACAGCGCGCTCTCGCTGCCGCTCGGCTTTGGCGTCACCCCCAAGGGCACGCTGCCCATCAATGGCTGCGCGCAATTCGGCCCTGATGTCCCCCAACCAGCCTCTAGCCCGAGCTCGAATTCGGGCATGGGCGCGAGCTCTAGCGGCAGCGCGATCCATCAAACCCAGGGCCGACCGACGGATCCGGACTCTACCGATGGCTATTACCAGCCCGTGATCTTGAGGGTGACCGCTGGCGCTGACCGGATCCCGACTCTCGGCGAGACGCGCATCACGTGCGGATTGGCCGGCAGTACCGGTGAGCAATTCGAAGCCTACAACCGCGCCACCAAGCGCAACGAAAATCCTCAGCTGCTCGGGGTCACGATCAATAATATGCAGGACTCGGCGCTTGCCACGCTCGACGCCGGTGAACCCCTGCAGGTGGCCGCATCGGCGCACCTCAGTCTGCGCGCCTCGTGGCCGGCTTGCCCGACCAAGCCCCAGTGTGGCGACGGTATTTGTAGCCCGGGCGAGGCCGTCCAAGACTGTCCAGACGACTGCACGACGCCGAAAGGCTGCGGCGGTTCGGAGCCGTTCGCCTATCTCGATCCGGAAAGCCACGAGCTGGTCGACCGCCACGAGTCTATTCGCGTCTCTTGGTTCGCCACGCGCGGGTCGTTCGATACGGACCACACGGGTCGCCAGGAAGGCGAGTTCACGGAAACCTCCAGCGACGACACTTGGAGCGCGCCGAGCGAGGCCGGGCCCGCGTTCATATGGGTCGTCTTGAGGGACGACCGCGGCGGCGTCGATTGGCAGAGCTTTCGGGTCGATGTTCGTTGAACCCATGAGCGAATCCCTTGATCGGGGGCTCGAGGACCGGCTTCGAGGCGGAGGATCATCGCGGCCGTCAGTGCAGAGCTGCTACTGACTCGTCACCTGGCAGTCACATCAATCGGTTAATCGCGAGGACACAAATGGCGCGAATTCTAGTGATCGAGGACGAGGCCGATATTCGGCAAGTGCTCGACTACAACTTGAAGAGCGCGGGTCACGAGGTAGTGGAGGCGGCCCGGGGTGCGGACGGCCTACGTTTGATCCGAGAACGCGAGCCCGACTTGGTGTTGCTCGACCTGATGCTGCCCGACATGCCAGGCGCCGACGTGTGCCGCTCCATAAAAGACAATCCAGCGACGAAAACCTTACCAGTCGTGATGCTCACCGCGCGCGGCGAAGAGATCGACCGCGTCGTGGGCTTCGAGATCGGCGCGGACGATTACATCACCAAGCCCTTCAGCGTGCGTGAGCTGGTGCTGCGAATTCGCGCGGTCTTGCGGCGCCGTGAGCTTCCGGTCAGTGACGGCCCTAGCATCGAATTCGGCAACTTGCGGCTCGACCGCGCCGCGCACCGGGCGTGGGTGGAAGGCGAAGAAGTCGAGCTCACTGCGCTCGAATTCAAGCTCCTCGTGACTTTATACGAGCGTCGAAATCGAGTGCAGTCGCGAGCCGCTCTGCTCGATGAAGTTTGGGGTCTCGACACCAAGATCTCGACTCGTACCGTGGATGCGCACGTGAAACGCCTGCGCGAGAAAATGGGTGCGGCTCGCGACTACATCGAGACCGTGCGCGGCGTCGGGTACCGGTTTGCCGACGTGCCCATGACCGAAGCGCTCGGCGCGGGCTAGCGCGGCCGCACCGCCGACTGCGAATTCGTTTGCCGTAACGTTGCAAGTCCTTTGCTCGCCTGCCACGTCGCGCTCGCACACTCCGTCAGCGGAGATACAAATGGACCTGACGCGCTTCACGATCCAAGACTTTGGGTTGCTCGCGGTGTTGATCCTGACGAGCTTCGCGCTGGCGATGACCCTTGCCACGCACCTGTCCGTGCTCCGGGTGCATGCCCGCGGGCGGGCGCCGAAGCGGGGGCCGACGCCGCCCGTCTCGGTATTGAAGCCGCTCTGCGGAGTGGACGAGGGGCTGTACGAAAACCTGGTCTCGCTGGCGCGCCAAGAATATCCCGACTTCGAGCTCGTGCTTGGCGCCGAAGATCCACGGGACCCGGCGCTCAGCGTGGCGGGCGCGCTGCGGCGTGATTTTCCGAATTTGAAGCTGCAGATCGTCTTTGGCATGCCGGCAGTGGGCATGAATCCGAAAGTCAGCAACCTGACGGCTTTGAGCCAGCGTGCACACCACGACGTGCAGCTGATCTCGGACTCGAACGTTCGCCCGGACCCTGATTATTTGCGCACGCTGGTGGCAGAGCTCGCAGATCCGGGCGTGGGGCTCGTATCGAGCGTGCTCTCGGGCACGGGCGGCAAAAGCCTGGGAGCGCGACTCGAAAATCTGCATCTGGCGACGTACGTTGCACGGGCGGTATGCGGTGCGGAGGTGCTCGCCGCGCACCCATGCGTCATCGGCAAGTCGATGTTGTTCCGCAAGTCCGACCTGACCCGAGTCGGTGGTTTCGAGCTCGTGCGCGATGTGTTGGCTGAAGACTACGTGCTAGGCCAAGCGTTTCGCCGCGCCGGCTTGCGCGTGGCGCTCTCCGCGCATGTCCTTCGAACCGTCAATGTGCGGCGCAGCGTTGGGCAGTTCGCGGCGCGCCACCTGCGCTGGGCGCAAATGCGCCGCCGTTTGGCCGCGCGCCTCTACTGGGGCGAGCCCCTGCTCTATCCAGGCCCACTTTTAACCGCGCTGCTCGTGCTGCTTGCTCTCGGTGCGGAGCTACCTTTCGTTAGCTCGAACCGCCTAGCGGAGCTCGCCGTGCTCGCTCTGATTGCCAAATACGCGTCCGATGCTTGGTTAATTCGGGTCATCAACGGCACATTTCCCCGCGCGTCCGAGCTGCCACTGCTCTTGCTCAAAGACATTGGGATGTGGGGAGTTTGGTTGGTGGGCGCGCTCAAGCGCCGCGTCATGTGGCGCGGCCACGCCATGCTCATCGGGGAGGGATCCCGCCTCTACCCCGCACGCCAGCCCACCCCGCCCGAGCCGGCCGTGGCCCGCGCCTAGTGCCACTCGTTCGATTCGACGAGCTCGGATCGCGATCATCCACATTTGGTACGAGCCTGGATGCAACAACCGACGAGACTTACCTGGATATTCGCCGCCGCAGCTGGCCACCTCCGCACGCCGGCTTTTTCGCGTTATAGTTCACGCATCAGGACGAGACGCGGGCCCCGTTGCCCGGTCTGGTATTTCATACACGAGTGCTACTCGGTCGCCACCCAACCGTCACAATCACCCGGTACCCGGTTTCTCGGATGACACGCATTCTGATCGTCGAAGACGAACCCGATCTGCAGCAGGTGCTGGAGTACAACCTCCGGCAGGCCGGTCACGAAGTATTCGTGACCAAGCTCGGTCGGGAGGGCTTGCGCATCGCGCGCGAGCAAAAACCCGAGGTCGTGCTTTTGGACCTGATGCTGCCCGATATTCCGGGCACGGACGTCTGTAAGCAGCTCAAAGAGGCGCCTACGACCAAGGGCATCAACGTGATCATGCTCACGGCACGTGGCGAAGAGATCGATCGTGTGGTCGGTTTCGAGCTCGGCGCCGACGACTACGTGACCAAGCCCTTCAGTGTGCGGGAGCTTCTTCTGCGTATTCAGGCGATCACGCGCCGTGGCAAGGCCGAGCCGAAAGACCTAGAGGCTACGGTCGAGTTCGGAAAGCTCAAGATCGACCGAGACGCGCACCGTGTGTGGGTCGAGAGCTTGGAAATCGAGCTCACGGCCCTCGAGTTCAAGTTGCTGGTTACGCTCTACGATCGCAAAAATCGCGTGCAGACGCGCAGCACGTTGTTGGACGACGTGTGGGGTATACAAGCCGACATCACCACTCGCACCGTCGACACCCACGTCAAGCGTTTGCGCGAGAAGCTCGAGGCGGCGCGTGACTACGTCGAGACGGTTCGCGGCGTTGGCTATCGCTTCGTCGGCACCCCCGACGAGGCGACGGCGTGAAGCTCGGCATACGCGCCAAGCTTTTTCTGACCTCGCTCGGAATCATCCTCGTGTCTGTCGTCGTTGCTTACGGCTACTCGAGTGATCGTCTGGAACGTGAGCTGACTGATCGCGTTCGCGCGGAGCTCATCGTCCGCGCGAAGCTGGTCGCGCTTGGTGCCGAGTCTTCGTACGTGCTTTGGGAAGACAGCGCCCGCTGGCACGCGTTGGCGCGTGATTTGGGGCGGCGCGCGAACGCCGAGGTGACCTTGCTGCGCAAGGACGGCACCGTGCTCGGCGATTCGCGCGAACACGACGAGCCGGTGAGCTGGAGCGACCGCGCTGAGGTCCGCGGCGCGTTGGCGCTTTCCGGCGCCGTGCCTGGGTATGCCTCGGTCGTCGATGGCCATATGCTGGTCGTCGCGGTGCCGTTCGCGCGCGCAGATGAAGTCGCAGGCGTCGCACGCGTGGCGTTGCCGCTGACGGAAATCGACGTTGCGCGCGCCGAGCTCAATCGGACCCTCACGCTCGCTACGGCCATCGCCCTGGCCGCTGCCATCATCGTGTCTATCTTGGCCGCCGAGCTTGCCTCGCGTACCGCGCGCTCGCTCACGGAGGTCGCAAGGCTCATGGCCGGCGGGGACTTGTCGGCACGCGCCCGCCAAACGGGGGACGATGAATTCGGCGAGCTCGGTCGCGCGCTCGATCAACTGGCCAAGAATCTGTCGCGCACACTCGGTGATCTGAGTGAGGAGCGGGACCGCTTGGGCGGCATCCTCGCCAGCATGCAAGAGGGCGTTCTGCTGCTCGATCGCTCGGGCCACATTTTCGTGTTGAACCCATCGCTTCGCGAAATGCTGCTCGTCGGCCCCGACTCGGTTGGCAAGACGGTGCTCGGCGTGGTGCGTCACGCCGAGCTGAAGGAGCTTTTGGATCTGGGTCGCCGGTCCCTGGAGCCGGTGACGAGAGAGATCGATTTCGGCACGATTCAGCCGCGGCGTCTGCAGGTCCGGGCGGCCCAATTGCCCGGGGATCAAGGCGGGCTTTTGGCGGTGTTCGTGGACGTAACGGAAGTGCGCCGCCTCGAGTCCTTACGCCGCGAGTTCGTGGCCAACGTCTCCCACGAGCTCAGGACGCCGGTCACGGCGGTGCGCTCTGCCGCCGAGACTTTGCAGAATGCCGCTTCCGACGATCCGACCGCGACCAAGGCCTTTCTCGGAATCATCGAGCGCAACGCGGAACGCCTCCACGACCTGGTCGAAGATCTTCTGGACTTGTCACGCATCGAGTCGCGCGGCCTGAAGCTTGCCATGGAACCGTTGTCGGTCGACGCCGTTTACGATCAAGTGCTCAGCTTGTTCGCCGAGCGCGCCGCAAAACGTGGCACCGCACTCCGAAACGATGCCGCCGAAGAGCTACAGCGAGTCATCGCCGACCGTCGGGCGCTCGAGCACGTGCTCACCAACCTGGTCGATAACGCCGTCAAATATTGTCCTTCGGGTACGACCATTCGTCTGCGTGCGGTCGCGCACGAGCAAGACGTCGAGCTGTCGGTCGAGGATAACGGTCCGGGTATCGAGCAGCGCCACTTGCCGCGCTTGTTCGAACGCTTTTACCGTGTCGATGCCGGCCGTTCGCGTGATGTTGGTGGCACCGGTCTCGGCCTGTCGATCGTAAAGCACTTGGTCGAAGCCATGGACGGCAGCGTGCGGGTCGAGAGCACGCCCGGGGTCGGCACCAAGTTCAGCGTGGTGCTCAAGCGCGGACTGCCACAAGAAAAGAGGGAAGTCGCCTAGGGCTGGCCGCGGGCCCCGCCGCTGGGCCGCGAAATGCAAGCCTGAACGACGGGCTCGGATTTACTGCGGAAGTCGCCAGACGACTGATCTTCCGCCCAGGCGAACGAAAATTATGGCCCCACTAAGCAACGATTTGGTGTCACTGCGCTTCGAGCCTGACGCACCGTCAGAGATCGCGTACCAAGCGCTCACTCATTCCCACACGTGACGGAAGGCTGATTCATGATTTCGGATACACGCATCGCAACGACGTTCTTCGCGCTCATCGGCTTGGCTGCGTTGGCGACTGGTTGCGGAAAAAAAGACGTGGCTCCCGCCGACATGGCTGCGGCGGCCTCCGCAGCTCCCGCGTCCGCAACGGGCACCGTGACGCTGCAGGGCTCTGGGGCGAGCTTCCCGGCACCACTTTACTCTCGTTGGTTTCGCGAGTTCGGGGACAAGAACAAGGACATCCGCGTCAACTATCAGTCCACGGGCAGCGGGGCGGGCATCAAGGCATTCATCGAAGGTCAGACTGATTTTGGCGCGAGCGACGCCGCCATGACCGATGACGAGATGAAGCAAGCCAAAGACAACGTCATTTTATTGCCGATGACCGCCGGCAACATCGTGCTCGCCTACAATCTCGAAGGCGTCACGGACCTCAAGCTCTCACGCGACACGTACGCCGGAATTTTTCTCGGCACGATCAAGAAGTGGAACGACCCGAAGATCGTGGCCAGCAATCCGGGGACAAAGCTACCGAAGCTCGATATCTCGGTCGTCCACCGCTCTGATGGCAGCGGGACGACGTTCGTATTCACGCAGCATCTCGCGGCAATTAGCGATAAGTGGAAGTCGGGCCCGGGGGTTGGCAAATCCGTGGAGTGGCCGGTGGGCGTGGGCGGCGCTAAGAACGATGGTGTGGCGGCGCAAATTCATCAGACCCCGGGAGCCGTCGGTTACATCGAGTATGCGTTCGCCGCGACAACCAAGCAGCCAATGGCTCTGCTCGAGAACAAGGCCGGCAAATTCGTGGCGGCGTCATTGAAGAGCTCCGCCACGGCTTTGGCTGCCGTCGAGTTGCCCGCTGACATGCGGGCATGGGTTACGGACCCTGGGGGCGACGAGTCCTATCCGATCGTCACCTACACCTGGATCCTTGCCCACAAGAAGTACGACGACAAGGCCAAGTCGGCAGCGCTGAAAAGCGTGCTCAAGTGGAGTCTCACTGATGGTCAGAAGCTGTCGGAGAGCTTGTTCTACGTCCCGCTGCCGGAAACGGTTGCGAGCAATGTGCTGAAGGCCGTCGACAGCATCGAGTGAGCCCCGTGCTCTCGCACCGCGCCTGGAGGCAACATGGCAGACAGCAAGATTTCAACGGCGAGCGCAACCCCGGATCTCTCCGAAGCGTTCAAGTCGTCTGTCGCGCGGCCTCCAAGCGCTTGGCAAAAGGGCTTCGACCGTGTCTTCAAGAATGTCGCCTATGCGTTCGGGATCGGGGTTGCGCTGCTCCTCGCGGGCGTCGTGTTCGAAGTGCTTCGAAATGCCCGGACGGCCATCGCGAGTTACGGGTTCGCTTTCCTCACGACCTCCGTTTGGGACCCGAACCGCGCACAGTTCGGCATTTTGGCCGAGATCGTGGGCACGCTCTATACTTCCGTATTGGCGCTCGCGCTCGGGGGCTTCTTCGGCGTCACGGTTGCCCTAGTGCTGAGTCAAGGCTTCGTGCCGCGCCGTGTCGAGCTCGTGATGAAAAACGTCGTCGAGCTTTTAGCGGCGATTCCCAGCGTCGTTTACGGCTTGTGGGGCATCTTCGTGCTCATCCCTGCGGTGCGCGCGCCGTCAGGCTGGCTGAATGAACACTTCGGCTCGATACCGTTTTTCTCCACGCGCTTGAGCGGCCCCGGCATTTTTCCGGCGGCACTGGTGCTCGCAATCATGATTTTGCCGACTATCACCGCTATCTCGCGCGAAGCGATGGCGGCGGTGCCCAAGCGTCTAGCGGCGGCGGCGTATGGCCTCGGCGCAACGCGTTGGGAAGTGATCTTCCGAGTCACCTTGCCGACGGCTATTGGCGGCATCTTCGGCGCGCTCGTGCTCGGCTTCGGGCGCGCCCTCGGCGAGACGATGGCGCTCGCCATGTTGGTCGGTAACGCCAACGTGTTCGGCTGGTCACTGTTCTCACCGGGCAATACTCTGGCCGCTCTTTTGGCCAACCACTTTCCTGAAGCAGGTAAGGTCGAGGTCGCGGCGCTCATGTACGCAGCGTTCGTGTTGATGCTAATCACTCTCGCCGTCAACGCGCTCGGTTCGTTCATCATGCTGCGCACGACGCGCGAGCTGAAGGGTCTCGGCTGATGGCTAACGCCGCGCTCACGCAAGCTCCAGCCGCAACTGGCCCTCGTACATCGCTCCGACGCACGATTGGCAACCGGCGGACGCTCGGCAACTCCGCGCTCACCGTGCTGGCCGTTTCGCTGACCCTGTTGGCTATGTTCCCGCTGTTCTCCGTGCTGTACATGCTGATCGTGAGGGGCGGCGCGTTGCTCAGTCCCAGCTTGTTCACCGAGCTCACGCCCGGGGCCGGCATGGAGGGAGGCGGCATCGGGAACGCCGTAGTCGGCACGTTGGTCGTGGTCGCCATCTCGACCTGTTTGGCTCTACCCCTCGGCTTCTTGGGCGCGGTGTATCTGGCTGAGTATGGCGGAGACCGTAAGCTTGCGACTTTGGTTCGCTTCGCCGCCAAGGTGCTCACGGGTCTGCCCTCGATTCTGGCGGGCGTGTTCGCTTACGCGACGGTCGTCGTGACCACGGGCTCGTTCAGCGCCCTCGCGGGCGGCTGTGCCATGGCCATCTTGATGATCCCTACCGTGATGCTGACCAGCGAATCGGCGCTGCTTGCGGTGCCCTCGAAGATGAAGATGGCGGCGTTCGGGATGGGCGCCACGCGCGCCCAAACGGTGCTGAGGATCGTGATCCCGACGGCGATACCCGGCATCCTCACTGGCGTCATGCTGGCACTTGCCCGCGCCATGGGCGAGACCGCGCCGCTGCTGTTCACCGCGCTCTTTAGCGACTATTGGTTCGAGGGTAAGCTCACTCAGCCGATCGCTTCGCTGTCCGTGCTAATCTACAACTTCGCGGGCAGTCCCTTCGAGCACCAAGTCTCGCTGGCTTGGGCCGCGTCGCTCGTGCTCGTCAGCATCGTGCTCATCTTGAACGTTACGGCGCAATTCGCCACCCGGCGGCCCGAGGAACAGTGACCCAGTTGGAAGCTTGCGCGAAAGTCGAGATAAGGCCATGAACAGTCAGGAATTGTCCGCTCCCATGACGTCCGAGATGCCCGATTCCGGTCGCGACAGCGCTGCACAGATCGCCGCCGCCGTAGGCGACGCGCCAGTGGTGATGGACTGTCGTATCAAGACCTTGCACTACGGTGATTTCTTGGCCGTCCGCGACACCGACATTCCGATTGTCTCCAACGAGATCACCGCATTCATCGGCCCTTCGGGCTGCGGCAAGAGCACCGTGTTGCGCAGCCTGAATCGTATGAACGACTTCGTGAATGGCTTTCGCTTCGAAGGCTCGGTGCACTATCGCGGTCAAGATATCTACGCACCGGAGATCGATCCGGTGGCCGTGCGTCGCTCGATCGGGATGGTCTTTCAACAACCGAACCCGTTCGCCATGAGCATTTACAAAAATGTAGCTTTCGGCCTGAAATTGAACAATTTCAAGGGTAACTTCGACGAGCGCGTGGAGGCCGCGTTACGCGGCGCAGCGCTATGGGACGAGGTGAAGGACAAGCTGAGCTCGAGCGGCTTGTCGCTTTCCGGCGGGCAGCAGCAGCGCCTCTGCATAGCGCGCGCCATTGCCGTCGAGCCGGAGTTGCTGTTGATGGATGAACCGTGCTCTGCATTGGATCCGATCGCGACGCGCCGCGTAGAGGACTTGATGCTCGAGCTAAAAGAAAAATACACGATCGCGATCGTCACGCACAACCTGCAGCAAGCGCAACGCGTGGCGGATCGGACCGCCTTCCTGTTCGTCGACACGAGCGCAGGTGGCCGCACCGGATATCTGATCGAATACCGCCCCTCGGCCGAGCTCTTCGAGGACCCTCGCGAAGAACGCACGAAAGCCTATATTCGCGGCGAGTTTAGCTGAGACAGATTTGCAGTCAGCGGTCCTGGTTCCACGCTCGAGCTAAGTACCGACGCCATGATGCCCGCCGCGGGCCAATCATGATGAAATATAATCCTCATGCGTATGCCGGTGACATCACTCGCGTGGGTAATGTTGCAATTGTCCGACACTGAGGCCATTCGACGCGTTTGCCGTCGGGCCGATAGCAATGCCGTGAGCTGCGGGAGCCGAGCGCATCCTCGGCCCGAAGTGGCGCCGGCGGCGCGTTAGTTCTTGCAGAATGCTGCTTTTTCCCCGGGGCACGCCGACCGCCGTTCGGCCCTCACGGATGTCCGACGCCCCGCCCGCGTGGGCCGGCATCCGCGCCCTCTAGCTGTCGACGTCTAACGCAACTTACGAGCGTCACGCATTCGGCGAGCAAGACGAGCAAGCGCAGCGGTCGTTCGCGACGCGCTCAGTCTGTGCCGCCGCGCGCAACTCACTCGCGGCGGCGCGACGGGCCATGACACACCTGTGATGGTATAGAGAGCGTCGTGCAACGGATCAACACGGCCGCAGCAGCACTATCGATGTTGCTGCTGTTTTCGAGCCTGCTATTGCCCCCGCGTCTCTCCCGAGCGCAAGCGGCAAGCGCTGCGCCACCCGCCGCGGCTTTTCCCAACGTCGATGCGTCCGCGGCGCCCTCGGCCGCGCCGCCAGCGGCGTCTGTGTCACCCGCTTCGTCGAGCGACGCCCCGGTGCCTCCGGCCCCTGAGCGCGACGCATCCGCGGTTGTAGTAGCTCCGTCGACGCCGCCTGTCATGCCACCACCGGCGAGCGCCCCGCCGGCAAGCACGGGCCGCGCAAGCTTTGTTCCGCTTCCGGAGCCGCCGCCCACGCAATCTCCGATGCAGCCCTTGCCCGCCGCCGCGGCCAAAGCCGCCGCGCCTGGAATGGCATCGGCACAGGCTCCCGCCGTGATACCCCCCGCGCCGCCCAGCTCCCCGTTGCCCGAATCGAAGCCAAAGGACGACTCCGAGGGCATCTTCGGGCCCTTCCGAATCGGCTTTCTGGTCGGGAGCGGGCTTCCCAACCTACTGAGCTTAGGCGGGACCATCAAGGTGACTCGCTATCTAGGTGCGGGCTTCAATCTGGGATTCATCCCGACCGTGAAGCTGTCCTTGTATGGCGACGCCACGATTTCCTATCGCGAATACGATCTCTACGGGCGCTTGTATCCCTTTGGGGGAGCGTTTTTCCTGGGGGCGGGTGTCGGTTACGCAAGGGTCCAGGGAACACTCACCAACCAGTTCGACTTAACCCCTCAGCAAAGCGCCCTGAGCGGCCTCACTTCGCCCGTTCGAATCGACAGCCAGGGCTCGGTACGCACCCTCGTGCTCACACCACGGCTCGGGCTTTTGAAGACTTTCTCCTCGGGCTTTTCGATCGGCATCGACTTAGGTGCTCAAATTCCGATCGCACCAAGCACCGTGGACTACGCGACACGCGTGCCGCCCGGCGTGCCCGCGGCGCTGCTCACGCCGAACAACGAGAAGGTGCGGTCCACACTGAACACGGTCGGGCGCACTACGTTGCCCACCTTCGACTTCAAGATTGGCTGGCTGCTTTGAGCGAGCGGCCTCGGAGTGCGGTCAATGCGTGAGCTCAATCTATCACTAGCTCCTCGATCAAAAATTCGTGCTTCAAATTCACTAGGCGTCCGATATCTTGCGAAAATAGCTCGGGCCTTTTGGCGTAAATCAAATGGCGGCTGCGTTGAACGAGATCCACGAGCACGCTAGTGAGCTCTTCTCGGCGCACGCGCCCTTCACTCAGCTCCTCGACATTACCGAACGGCCAGGCCTCGGTCAGGCCAGCACGTAGCCGCGCCTCGCTTTCGATCAACGCCTCCCAAGGCACGTTGCGGCCACGATTGGCGACGGGCGCGCTAAACAGCAGCAAAATCACCGACACGGCCAGGAACATGAAGTCGGTGACCTTGTCCTTCGGCGAGTGGACCTGCGCATAGGAATCCAAGTCGATCCCTTTGAGTTGCCCACGGCGGCTCATCATCAGATTGCCGTTCTTCAAGTCGTTGATAGCGT
Source organism: Myxococcales bacterium (assembly GCA_903642325.1). Lineage (GTDB taxonomy): Bacteria > Myxococcota_A > Polyangia > Polyangiales > Polyangiaceae > PMG-095. The sequence continues at coordinate 51,465 of CAHJWM010000022.1, forward strand.
AGCCCACGCCGTGTACGCCCTCCATCCAGAGCAGCACGCTCGTCAGGAGATCTAGAACCATCGCGGGCGACAGCGCATGTGTAAACGGCAGAGCCATGCGCTGCCGACGCCATAGCTCGCTGCCACGGGTGCTCACCGCGCGCGTATATTCTGCTTTGGCCTCTACCTCGCTGGCACGCGCGCCTGGCGGCCGGCTGACACTCGCGTGTTCGGTGCCCGTCACCCCTACCAGATTGTCCAATGTATCGCCGTTGATCAGCTGCAGGACGTGATACGTGAAACGCTGACCTTTCAGCTTGCCCGTGTCGTACAAGCGCATCAGGTGCGGCACCCGCGCCAGCGCCCGCCCGACGCTCATGGCGGCTTCGGCCTCCAAAATTGCGTTTTTCTTCTTGCCGATGATGCGGTCGACCTTGAGCGCAACGCGACCTGGGTAGTTTGGGCTGTTATCGTTCAGCGCTTCGTACACCCGACCGAATTCGCCCATTCCCAGCTGCCGCAGCAGCGTAAACCCCAAATCCCGAAATGGGTCGGAGACCGTCTTCCAAGCCTCGAGATCCTCGAAGTCGACGATCCCGTTCTCACCAATGGCGGGGGCGGTTGTACGCACCTTGCGTCCGATGCGTTCGAAGTCCATCGCTTTCATGGCGGGGGCCACGTCGGGCATGGCGCCAGCCAGACTCAAACGTAAGTAGACCGTGTCTAGGTACTCGCACGCCGCGACACGCACCTCTCCTGCGTCGCCGCCATAGCCGTGCCCGCGCAGCAAAAACCCGAGCTTGTTCAGCATCCGAAAATACGGATGACGGTCCATCAGCTCGCGGCGTGGAATCGCGCTCGAGGCGCTGACCATGTCTTCGTACATCACGCCCGCCGCGCTCGGTTGCAAGAGGCCAGACTTACGGCCCTCGTACAGAACGTTGACCGAGACGAAGGTGATGCGCGAAAATACGTCGATTTTCTCCAGAAATCGGTCGCGCGGGGATGCCGGATACGCGAGCTGCGACGCCAAACGCGAAATCAACGGCCAGCACAGCCCGGCCGCCTGCTCGGGTGTACGCGGCTCGCCGACCAAGGCTTCGCGCACATAGCGGGCGAGCCGGGAATGCAGGACGATGCGCGTCTCGCCGCGCCAGTTCATTCCGTCGCGTGGCACTTCGCGCGTGCCGTCGCTCGGCACGTCGGGACTCAAGTGCACGGTGATGGATCGCTCACCACGCTTAGCGTTGATGAACATCAAGTCGTCGAAGACGTTGAGCGCCTTCGGCTTATCCTCCAGACGCTTGCGCACTCGCTTCAATCCGAGCGCGAGGAGGTCGGACAGCCAGCGCGACTCTTCATTGACCGGCACGAAAGCCGCCACTCGTAGGTCGGCGTGCAGATGCACTCGCACGGAAAGGTCCGCTTCGAACCGGGCGGAGGCCGGCAAGCTCAGATAGTGCAGCCACTCTTTGGCTTCGCCGCTGAAAACGGTCGTAGAAAGCTCGGTCCGCAACCCGGGCTCCACGAGCGCCTCCGATGGGTGCCCGACTACATGCGGGTTCGGCGGCCGCCAATTCCAAGAATCGAGCGCGGCCTGCAGTGCTTGATGGACGACCTCTTGCTTCTTCATCGGCTCTTTGCCGTGAGCTTAGCCCTCGTGCTTCCGCGGCAGAGTAATTTCGAACGTAGTACCCGATTCTGGCGTCGAGCTCACCTTTACGTCGCCGCCGTGTGCCTGAACGATCTGTTGCACGATGTACAAGCCGAGGCCGAGCCCTTCTGCGCGCTTACGCCGACCTACACCCGAAAGAAATGGCTCGAAGAGCCGTGGCATCAGGTCGGCGGCGATGTGGCCGCCGTTGTGAACCGATGCTAGCACTTCGCTCGGCCCAGCAACGAGCTCGACCGTGATGGGCACGCTAACGGTGCCGTGGCGAAGCGCGTTGCCGATCAAATTCGAGAGCACTTGGCCAAGGCGCCCAATGTCCCAATCGCCCTGCAGATCGCCGGTCGCAACGACGTCGATTTGACGGCTGGGATTGGTGGCCTCGAACTCGGCGACCGTTTTGCGCGTGAGCGTCAAAAGGTTCATTGCCTTGCGCTCGATGGGAATGCCGCCCCCCAGGCGTGCTCGCGACAGATCGAACAATTCATCGATGATGTGCGCCATGCGCGAGCCGCTCGATTGCAGACGCGCCACGCATTTTTTCAACTCCGGATCTGTCGATGCCGCCAGCAGGCTGGTCGTCATGAGCACGACGTTCAACGGGTTTCGCAGATCGTGCCCCACGACGGCCATCAGCTCTTCGTTCAACCGCAGGGTTTCCGCGAGGTCTTGCTGTTGCCGGTGAAGTTGAAAGAAGGTCTCGGTCTTGTGTCGTAAGATCTGCGGCTCTAGCGGCTTGAATAAAAAATCGACCGCGCCAGCGTCGTAGCCTTTGAACACCCGGTGACGCTCCTGCATGCCGGCCGTGACGAAGATGATTGGTACGTGCCGCGTACGTTCCGCGCCCCGCATCAGCTCCGCAAGCTCGAAGCCGTCCATCTCCGGCATCTGCACATCGATCAGAGCAAGCGCGAAGTCGTGGGCAAGAGCCAGCTCCAAAGCTTCCCGACCTGATTTGGCCTTGAGCAATTCGAGCCCCTCACGGCGCAGCAAGGCCTCGAGCACGAGCAGATTCTCGTCCAGATCATCGACGAGCAAAAACTTCACGGGACGCCGAGGTTTGGTCATGGGGCCTTCGTAGCCTGGTGAATCAAGTCTGCTATCTCCGGCAATGATGCAATGATTTGCGGGCTTGCGCGAGAAATCGCCGCGCTTGGCATTTGCACGGCTTCTGCGGTGCTTGGGTCTTGTACGATGACCAGCCCTCCTTCGCGTCGGATCGCGCTCGCACCGAGCGAGCCATCCTGATTGGCACCAGTCAATAGGACCGCACACAACGTGCTACCAAAGGCGTCCGCAGCGGACTCGAACAGCACGTCGATCGACGGGCGTGAAAAATTGACCGGCGCGTCTACCGACAGCGAGAAGGTTCGGTCTCGCTCCAGCAGCAAGTGATAGTTCGACGGCGCAAACCAGATCGTCCCGGCGCTGACGGGTTCTTTGTCCTGTGGCTCTCGAACGCGCGCCGCGCAGCGCGGCGCGAAGAGCTCTGGCAGCAGGCTCGGACGGTTCGGCGGCAAGTGCACCACGACGACGACGGGAATTCGAGCGTCTTTAGGCACGGCGGGAAGCAGCTGTCGCAACGCATCGACCGCTCCAGCCGATCCGGCGATCAGCACGGCCTCGCTCGAGGTCAGCCGCACCGCTGAATCTGCGCCTAGCACCGCTGGTACCAACGTTCACCAGCGGCGAAGTCCCGAAACGCCGAGGCGTGCTCCGTGAACATCAGGCTTTCTTTAGAGCCCAGGCCCAAGAACCCCCGCCTACAAAGAGAATCCTTCATCAGCCCCAGCGCGCGTTCTTGTAAGGTGCGGTCGAAGTAGATCAGCACGTTGCGACACGACACCAATTGCACTTCCGCAAACACGCTATCGGTTGCCAAGCTATGGTCCGAGAACACGACGTTCTTGCGCAGCGTGCGGTCGAAGGTGGCTGAGCCATAGGCAGCGGTGTAGTATTCAGAGAGCGAGCATTTACCGCCCGCCAAGCGATGATTCTCGGTAAACGCCTGCACCCGGTCGATGCCGTAAAGGCCAAGCTCGGCCTTGCGCAATGCTTCCGGATTGATGTCGGTCGCGTACAACGTCGTGCGCTCGAGGAGGCCCTCTTCCCGCAGTAATATGGCGTACGAGTAGAGCTCTTCCCCGGAGCTACAACCGGCAACCCAGATTCGAATCGATGGGTAAGTGAACAATTCTGGTACGACCTTCTCGCGAAACGCCGCGAAGAAACTCGGGTCGCGGAACATGTCGCTCACCTGCACGGTGACGAATTGCAGGAGTTGCGCGAACCGAGCCGGGTCCCGGAGGACCAAGTCCTGCAGGCCAGACAGGGTCGTCGTGCCCATTTGCAATTTGGCTACATTCAGTCGCCGCTTCAGAGAAGCAGGTGAGTAGCTGCGGAAGTCGTAATGATACCGGAGGAAAATGGCGTCGAGCAGCAGCCGAATCTCTAAGTCTTCTGCTGTTTGCATGAGCTAGCGCTTGTGTAGCCACACTCGCACCAGGGAGAGCAAGATCTCCACGTTGAGCGGCTTGGCGATGTAATCGTTGGCGCCCGCTTGGATGCACAACTCCCGATCGTCGGTCATGGCTTTGGCGGTCAGCGCGATGATCGGAACTTTGCTCCACGGCTGGCTGCGCGCGCGGATCAAGCGCGTCGCCTCCAAGCCGTCGACCTCGGGCATCATGATGTCCATCAGCACGAGGTCGATATCCGGCGTGCGCTCCAAGTGCTCGATAGCCTCGCGCCCGTTGCGGGCTATGAATAGCTTGGCCCCTTTCGGCTCCAGGATGCTGCTCAGCGCGAAAATGTTACGCACGTCGTCCTCGGCCACCAGGATCTTGCGACCATCGAAGGCGGCTTCGCGGTCGCGTACTTGGCGCAACATGCGTTGGCGGTCCGCTGGAAGCGTGGATTCTACCTGATGCAGGAAGAGCGTCACTTCGTCCAATAGCCGCTCCGGCGAGCGCACGCCTTTGACGATGATCGAGCTGGAAAAGCGCCGTAAGCGCTGCTCCTCGTCAGCCGTCAGCGAACGGCCCGTATATACGATGACAGGTGGGAAAGCATAGGAGTCGTCGTTTGCCATGCGTTCCAGCAGATCGTAACCGGAAGCATCCGGCAGCGATAAGTCGGTGACGACACAGTCGAAGGTTCCAGCGGCGAGCTCCCGCAAGGCGTCTGCAACGGTCTCTACGGCCACGATCTCGATGTCTTGACTGGCCAAGAGCTGCTTCACGGCATTCCGTTGTACCGCGTCGTCCTCGACGATCAAAAGCCGCTGCATACGCGAGAAACGGTCCTTCATGTTGCTGAACACCGTCACTAATTCTTCGCGCTTCACCGGCTTCAGCATGTAGCCTGCGGCGCCCATGGACAGGGCCATCCGCGAATAGTCTTCGACCGACATGACGTGGATGGGGATGTGCCGCGTCGCGCCGTTCTGCTTCAGCCGATCGAGCACGGTCAGCCCGATGCGGTCGGGTAAGTTCATGTCGAGAAGGATGGCGGCGGGCAAAAACTGCGTCGCTAAACGCACGCCTTCTTCGGCGCTGTGCGCAACCACGTATTGAAATGACAATTCCGCAGCTAGTTTCGCCAAGATTTCCGCAAACGAAACGTCGTCTTCGATGATCAGAAGCAGCCGCCTCTGGCTATCGATGCGGTCGCGGTCGTCCTCGAAGGCAGGCGCCTCGATGTGCTCGACATCGGGCGGGGGCGGCGAGGGCAGGGGCGTGCCGCGGCTCTGAGCGCCCAGCCGGTCGTAGGGCTTCGCCGAGCTCTCGGCGCTTGGTGCGGTAAACACCTTGGGCAAGAGCAGCGTAAAGGCGCTGCCCTTGCCAAGCTCACTCTCCACCCGCAGATCCCCACCCAGCATATGCGCCAAATCACGCGATATCGATAGGCCGAGCCCGGTGCCGCCGAAGCGCCGATTCGTCGTGCCGTCTGCTTGCTGAAAAGCCTCGAAGATCGAGCCATGGTGCGCCTTGGCGATGCCGATACCGCTGTCCTGAACGGTGAACGCGAAGCCGGCTTCCGTATCGTCGACGGTCAGCGAGACTTGCCCGCGCTCGGTGAACTTGAAAGCGTTCGAGAGCAGGTTTTTCAGCACCTGCTGGACGCGTTGCAGATCGGTTTCAATCAGCGCGTCGTCTTTGCAAAGATTTACCGCTAGGCGTACGTTCTTTTGCTTGGCAACCGGCTCGAAGGTCCGCTTTACGGGCTCGACCAAGCGCACCAACGAAACTTTCTCGGGTCGCATCTCGACCTTGCCCGCCTCGATCTTCGACAAGTCCAGAATGTCGTTGATTAGCGCCAGCAGATCATTGCCCGCCGTATAGATCGTGCTGGCAAACTTGATCTGCTCCTCCGTCAGGTTGCCGTCGCGGTTGTCGGCCAATAGTTTCGCCAAAATCAGGGAGCTGTTCAAAGGAGTCCGCAGCTCGTGCGACATGTTGGCCAAGAACTCGGATTTGTAGCGACTCGCCCGCTCCAGCTCGGTCATCTTTTCCGACAGCGTAATTTGCGCCTTCTGCAGCGCATCGCGCTGCTGAAACAAGCTCGAGTTGGTGACCTCTAGCTCTTCCTTGCCTTCTTCGAGCTGGGCATGCGCGCTGCGCAGAATGTCGCCTTGCTGATGGAGCTCCTCGTTGGCAACTCGTAACTCTTCCTGCTGCGTCTGCAGCTCCTCACTTTGGCGCTGCGCCTCTTCGAGCAGATCCGCCAGGCGCCGCTTCTGTTGGACCGAGCGCAACGCCACGGCGATCGTCTCTGCAATACGCGTAAGAAGCTCCAGGCCGCGCGGTTCGACCGGCGTAAAGAACGCCAACTCCAGTACCGCTAGTGGCTTGCCGTCTACATAGGCGGGCATCAGGACCAGCTCGGTCGGGGCACGCTCGCCGGTACCAGAGTGAACGGCGGCGAAGTCTTTGGGCAGGTCTCTCACGTGCAACAGCGTGCGATTCTGCGCGGCGCGGCCCACCAGGCCCTCGCCATTCGGAAACCAATCATTGGCCGGCGAGCAGAACCCGTAGCTCGCCAAACGCTTGAAACCGCCGGCTTCGCTGGCGAAGAAGGAGCCGGCAACTGCGCCCAAAAAGTCGCACAGTTGGGCCAGGGCCCGTCGTGCGAGCTCCTCCGGTGGGGGGTCGCCTTGCACGGCTTCCGCGATCTTGGCTTGTTGCGTGCGGACCCAATTTTGAGCTTCGATGGCCGTGCGCGCTTCCCGCTCACCTTGGAGCAGCCCCGTGTAGGTCGCCGAGACCTCCGAGAGCTGCCTTCGCGACAGAAAGGCCAGGCCCGCCGCCAGCGCCACGAAGAGCGGTATACCCAGAAGTGAAGTCAGCCGATTCGACTCGTTGTTGGCCGCCGCGCGCTCCACGCGGAGAGTCTGCTCAATCAAGAGCATCTGCTGGATCGCTTCGCGGATCGATTCCATGCGGCGTCTGCGTTCGGACAGCTCCGCGCTCGTCCGATAAGGCCCTAAGTCGCCCCTCTCGTGCACGACTGGCTCCGACATCTTGAGCCATTCCTCGTACCGGGCGCGGGTTACGTCGCAGCGAAGTTGTTGCGGCCCATTGTCGGCCACCAACGTATGCACGGCTTTGAACAAAGGCAGAGGTTGAGCGCGCTCATACGGCGCCAAAAACAGGCGGTCCCCCGTAAGCAAGTAACCCCGGATGCTCGACTCTTGTTCCACGATCTGCGATTGGATCTCGCTGACCTTGCCCAGCACTTCATCCGTGTGATCGACCCAGTGTGCAGTGTCAGCCATCCTGACGACCTGTAACGCCAAGACCAAGCCCACTAGAAGCAGCAGGGCAAGCGGCGCAACCACCGCAACGATTAGCCTTTGTGCGAGGAGCCTCTGCTCTCGCGTACGTTCGACGGCCACTCTGGGACGCTACTTCCCAGGCGCGCCTCGTTCAATGTGGCAGAAAGCGTCGCGCAATTGTCGTAGGAAACGCCTAACTGAGTGCCGGGTCGCTTTCGGAGTCGAGCTCCTTTTGCCCCCGCCGCTCTGCAATTCTCGCGGCAACTAGACCCGGAGAATGGCCTAACTGTGGCGACAGTGTCCCGCTCCGCGGAAGGTAAGGAGCCCGATGACTGCGGTCGTCGTCGAGACTGCAAACAATGCGCCCCCGCACGGTCGGGGCTTGGGGGCGGCGCGGGTCCGAACCTGCGCCGACGCGCGAGCGCTCGGCCGTTCGCCTGGAACAGCCGAGACGCGGTTTCGTGCAAGCAAGCGAGGACCGGCGCACGCGCAAGTAAGCGCACGGTCAACGTGCTTCAGAGCGCGACCGCCGCGCGCAGCAAGAGCTCGTGCAGCGCGTGTGCGTTGTCTCGCGCGTCGTCGTTGACGCCTTTGCCCAAGGTGTTGCCGGGCGCGAGCGCGCGGTTCTTGCTCGACTGCGTAGGCGAGCCCATGGCCGAGGCACTGGTAGGAGCAGAATCGGGGAAGACGTTCAGTACGTAATTGGCGGTCAGGCGTATGTGCTTCGTAGCCCAATAGTTCACGCCGAGTGAGAAAGCGTTGACCTTGATGTCGCCGTCGATATTTTTGACGTCCGCGGTTCCAGCGCGGCTGGCGCTGTCGTAATTGAGATGTATCTGCTCCCATTTGGCAAGCAGCTGTATCGCGTGTGGCGCGACGGCTGCATCCGGCTTCGAGAAGTCCACGTGGGTCATGTTCTCGTAGCCGGGGAGGCCGGATAGATCACGCTTGCCGAGCCAAACCCCGGCCTGAATATAATACGAATAGCCATGTAGGTCGCCGCGGCGGAGGCTGTTGCTGGCTTGAAAACCTTCTTGCACCTCCCGCGTGTGGTTTTCGATGTACACGAGCTCGCTGGTCAAGTCGAAGTTCGAGATTGGCACGCGCAACTCTCCGGCGACGCCGGTTTGATTTCCGGAGCCCACGATGTGAGTGGTGCCTTCTGATCCGCTGTACGTCGGGCTCCAAAATGTGTACCCAGCTTGCGTCGACATGCCGGGGTAGTCGTAGTAACTGTATTTCGTGTCACGCGACCCGTAGCGAAAGCTAGCGCCGATCTGCAAGTCTTTCAGCTCGCTCTTGGCGGACGCCAGCGGGTGCGCAAATGCGCGAGCCATGAGGTCGCCACGGCTGTCGGTGTTCAGCCGGTTCTGACCGTCACCATCGAACAGGCCCGCAGAATAGTAGAAGTATCGGTCGGGCGTTTCGCCCCAAAGCATCGCGCCGATCTCCTTGTTGAAAGGAACGCCCACCGCTCGCACGGCGAGCGCACGCTCCATGAACGGGACATATTTGTCGCTGGTTCGATTGTCCATCATGAAGGGCGCATCGAACTGACCCACTTGCACGTTCAACAACGGGTGGGCGCGATAGTTCAAAAACACGTCGGTCGGCGCCGCGCTGACCCGGGTCGTTTGCGCGCTGGCATACCGACCCGAAGTATCGGATGGCGCGGCGCCCGGTGCGGACGCGGACGTTTGGTTCGCGCCGCGCGGATTGTCGAAGTTCGTGGCGCCGAAGTCGCCGGCGATACTGAACCACCAGCTCTTGAAAAATTCGCCGCCAATTTCCGCGCGTACGCGGCGCAAGAACAGCGTTGGCTTGAGTGCCGTATCGGCCACGCCGGAGCCCGCGTAACTATAGAAGTCGACTTGCCCGCGCCCTTGAACGTAGAGGCGGAAGTTGTCGGTCGTATCACGCAGATAGAAAACGCCGTTATGCCAGCCTGCCAACGGGTTTCCGTCATTGCCCACCGCCGAGCTCACGGCGGGCGGGGGGAGCGGCGCGACGAGCTCGGGTGGGGCCATGGGTGACGCGGCGCTCGGCGCGCTCATCGAGGGCGCGTCGGTCACCGGCGCCGGAGCGCTGGGAGCGGCGGGTAGGGTGCCGGTCACTGGCGGCGAGGTCTCCGCCGTTGTTACAGGCGCCTGCGAGGTGGGGTCTTGGGCAAGCGCGTTGAACGCAAAGAACGTGAGTGAGGGGATCAGAAGAATGGCGGGGAATTTCATAGCCAGCGGTTCCTTTCGAGGCCGGCACATGACACTCCCAATGTGACGAACAAACGACGTGTTAGTGAACTTACGAGGGCCTCATGCCGCCCCATCGAGGTCCGATCCACGGCCCGCCGCCGCGGTAACTAGGCGAAAATGGTCACCTTCGCGACGCACTAAGGTAGGCGAGTCGTAACCACCCCTCCCGCCGCTATCATCGAAAAGTCACCGGTTCGTCATCGTCATGCAACTGTCACTTACCTGTTGCTGAGGCGTAGCGCACTGCCAGGCCCTGCCTGATAGGAGAAAACTCAATGTTTGTTCGTGTAAAAATGCTCGCTGCTCTGCTTCTTACCTTGGCGGCGTGCAAGGGCAGCAGGCCTGCAGACGCCACCGCGGCTGGCGACGGTGGGACGCCAGGGCCGAAGAAGGACGAGACGGTCAGCTTGAATGGGGCCGGCGCCACATTCCCATACCCCCTCTATTCGAAGTGGATTTCGGAATACAATAAACTCAATCCAAACGTCAAAATCAATTATCAATCGATCGGGTCGGGGGGAGGAATCCGGCAAATCATCGCCGGCACGGTGGACTTCGGGGCAACGGACGCGCCGATGAAAGGCGACGAGTCGAAACAGGCTCCGAGCAAGCTATTACATATTCCGGCCACGATTGGCGCGGTCGTGATCGCGTACAACGTACCGGAAGTCACGGGAACTTTGCGGCTTGCGCCCGAAGCGCTGGTCGAAATTTACGCGGGCAAGATTCGCAACTGGAACGATCCAAAAATCAAAGCCGACAACCCGAACGCCAAGCTACCGGCCAAGGAAATTTCGGTCGTCTACCGAACCGATGGCAGCGGTACCACGTCGGTCTTCACCGATTACCTTTCCAAGATCAGCCCCGAATGGCGGGCCAAGGTCGGCGCCGGTAAGAGCGTGGATTTCCCGCTTGGGCTCGGCGCAAAGGGCAATGAGGGCGTGACCGGGCAGGTCAAGACCTCGCCCTACACCATCGGCTACATCGAGCGCGCATATGCCTCGCAAAATAAGTTGCCGATGATCGAGATCAGAAACAAGGCCGGAAAGTTCGTGGCGCCCAGCACCGAGGCCATGTCCGCCGCCGCGGCCTCGGTAGAAATGCCAGACGAGCTATTCGTTTCGCTTTCCAACGCCGACGGCGATGCGGCCTACCCGATCACGAGCTACAGCTACTTGCTCTTGTACGAGAACGCAAAAGACCCGGTCAAAGGCGCCGCACTTGCCAGGTACGTCTGGTGGGGCCTGCACGACGGGCAAAAGTTCTCCAAAGCTCTGGATTACGCGCCGATTCCCGACAAGGTGCTGAGCAAGGTCGAGGCTCAGCTGAAAGCGCTGCGCTCGGGCGATAAGAAGTTGCTGTCCGGCTCCTGATTCGCAATGTCCGTCCGCGACGATCTTTCCTTGGTGCGAGGGCGCTCACGAATGCTCACGCGCTTCGGCCGCGAGGTAAATTGGGGAGACTTCGTGTTTCGGCGCGCGACCGCTTTGGTCGCAACGTTCGTGATCGGCGCGTTGGGCGCCATGGCCGTGGCCATGGTGATGGGCTCGTGGGAATCGATCGCGAAGTTCGGATGCAGCTTTTTGATTTCCAGCGTCTGGGATCCGGTGCGCGACATCTACGGCGCACTGCCCTTTATTTACGGCACATTGGCCTCGTCATTGCTCGCGCTTGCGTTCGCGGTGCCAGTCTCGCTCGGGGTGGCGATCTTTTTGTCGGAGCTTGCGCCCGCCTGGCTGCGCGCGCCCGTCGGCTTTTTGGTGGAGCTCTTGGCCGCCGTCCCTAGCGTCGTATACGGGCTCTGGGGGATCTTCGTGCTGGCTCCTTGGTTACGTGAATCGGTCGAACCGCGGCTCGGGCGTTGGCTGGGATTTTTGCCGTTTTTTCAGGGCCCGCAGCACGGCTTCGGCTTGCTTGCGGGGGGCATCATCTTGGCCATCATGATCACCCCGACGATATCGTCGGTGAGCCGCGAAGTATTGCGCGCGGTGCCGAGCGCGCTCCGTGAAGGCGCGCTCGGGCTCGGCGCGACGCCGTGGGAAGCCGTGCGCGTCGCGGTTTTGCCACTGGCGCGCTCGGGCTTGGTAGGGGCGACAATCCTCGGGCTGGGGCGCGCCCTCGGCGAAACCATGGCAATCACCATGGTGATTGGAAATCGCGCCGAAATCAGCGCATCACTTTTTGCCCCTTCTTACACGATGGCGAGCGTGATCGCGAATGAGTTTACCGAAGCGACGGGGCGGCTCTATTTGTCCTCGCTGGCCGAGGTTGGGCTGTTATTGTTCGTGGTCACGGTGCTGCTCAACATCGTGGCGCGCCTCCTGGTGTGGCGCGTCGGGCGTTTGCCGTTGGAGGGCCGGCTATGATGTTTAGTGCGTATCAGCGCCGCAAATGCGCCGACCTCTTGGTGCGAATGGCATGCGTCGCCGCATCCCTCATTGCGCTCGTGCCATTGGTCAGCGTGCTTTACTACGTGACTGCGCGCGGCATTGGCGGCCTCAATCTCGACTTCTTCACCGAGCTCCCGAAGCCGGTTGGCGAGCCTGGCGGCGGCATGGCCAACGCAATTTGGGGCACGTTGAAATTGGTGCTGCTAGCCTGTCTGATTGGTATTCCGCCGGGCGTCATGGCCGGGGTCTACTTGGCCGAATTTGGCCACTCCCGGTTCGGTAAGTTAGTGCGCTTCAGCGCTGACGTCATGGCGGGCGTCCCTTCCATCACCGTCGGTATCTTCATTTATTCGCTGGTCGTGCTGCAGACCAAACGATTCTCTGCGTTGGCGGGCGGCATCGCACTTGCGGTGCTGATGCTTCCCACCGTCACTCGCACGACCGAAGAGCTCCTCAGGCTCGTGCCGGAATCGCTGCGCGAAGCGGCGCTGGGCCTCGGGCTGCCCAAGTGGCGCGCCACGCTGCGCGTGATGCTGCGCACCGCCGCGCCCGGCATCGCTACCGGCGTGATGCTCGCGGTTGCTCGAGTCGCGGGCGAAACCGCGCCGCTCTTGTTCACGGCCTTCAATAATCGCTTTTGGGGTAGTGGCTTGACGGAGCCGACGGCATCCTTGCCCGTGAACATCTACACTTATGCCGTTTCCCCGTACGAGGAATGGCATCGCCAGGCGTGGGCCGCAGCTCTGGTGCTGCTAGTGCTAGTGCTGCTTCTCAACATTTCCGCACGCTTGTTGGTGCGCCCGCGGGTAGGTGGCCGATGACCGTGCAATCGCCCTCCCGGACGAGATCGAACATGAACAATTCGTCCCGGAACGACGGTTCTTCTGCTGAAGAAACCAGCAAGTCGCGTTGGGACCCACCGGTGAGCGCGCTCGTGCCCAAGATGAAGACCGTGGATCTGCACGCGTACTTTGGGCCGGCAGAAGTTTTGAAGGGCATCAGCCTACCGATTGCCGATAAGCAGGTGACCGCCGTGATCGGGCCTTCGGGTTGCGGCAAATCGACCTTCGTGCGCTGCCTGAACCGAATGCACGAGGTCGTACCCGGCGCACGCGCTGCAGGCCGAGTGCTGCTCGACGAGCAGGATATCTATCACAGCGACGTCGACTCCGTGCGCGTGCGTCGGCGCGTGGGCATGGTGTTTCAAAAGCCGAACCCGTTCCCGACCATGTCCATTCGGGACAACGTGCTGGCTGGTCTGCGGTTGAACGGTGAGCGCCCGGACGACCCGGACTCGGTGGTCGAAAAGATGCTGCGACGCGTGGCGCTGTGGGACGAGGTCAAGGACGTCCTCGGCCGCGCAGGCACCGGGCTCTCTAGCGGCCAGCAACAGCGGCTATGTATTGCGCGTTCACTCGCGCTCGAGCCCGAGGTGTTGCTCATGGACGAGCCATGCTCGGCATTGGATCCCATCGCGACCGCGCGCGTGGAAGAGCTGATTCACGAGCTCCGCCGGTCGTATACGATCGTGATCGTGACGCACAACATGCAGCAGGCGGCCCGCGTCGCCAATTTCACGGCGTTTTTCTATCTCGGGACGCTGATCGAGCATGACCGCACGGACGTGATCTTCACGCGCCCCAAAGAGCAGCGCACCGAAGACTACATTACGGGTCGCTTTGGGTGAGGGGTGAGTCATGGATAGGCGACATACCGATCGAGAATACGAGAGCGAGCTCGAGCTGCTTCGGGATCGCGTGCTGCTGATGGGCGCGCACGTGGAGGAAGTGCTCGTCTTGGCCATGCGCTCCTACAACGAACGCAGCGTGTCGCTCGCGCGCAGTACCATCAACATGGATAGTCAAATCGATCAATTGGAGCTCGAGATCGACGAGCTAGCCATTCAGATCTTGGCGCGCCGGCAGCCGGTCGCGTCCGACCTCCGCTTCATCACCACTACTCTGAAGCTCGTGACCGATCTAGAACGCATTGGAGACCTGGGCGTCAACATTTGCGAGCGCGTGGCCGAGCTCGGCGCGGACCGCTCGCAAAGCGCCCATGATCCGATTCCGCGCATCGCAGACGTTGCGCAAGGCATGGTGCACGACGCACTGGATGCATTCGTGGCCGGCGACGCCGTCAAAGCCAATCAGGTGATCGATCGCGACAAGGAGGTAGACGCCTACTACGCCTCGCTTTATCCAGAGCTGTTGCCGCGCATGATGTCGAACCCGAGCGTGGTGTTCGAATCCACCCGCTTACTCTCGATCGGCAAATCCCTGGAACGCTTGGCCGACCACGCGACTAACATCGCCGAAATGGTGGTTTTCATGGTGAAAGGCCAAGACGTTCGGCACTCGGGTACGACGAACCCGGGCTCGCACGGCTAGCGTCGATCACCAACCCGCGCCCGTCTGGACCCAAGATCCACGGGGGCAGGCCGGTGAAGCGGTCGATCAAGGCGTCAACGAACAGTCGTACGCGAGCAGACAGGTGGCGGTTGCCCGGGTAAACCACGTGCAGCTCGGAGTGCCCGGCCGACCAATCTTCGAGCACCGCCGATAGGTGGCCGGCGCGTAATGCTTCGGCGCAGAAAAAACCAGGTAGCACGCTGATACCCGCGCCGCGCAGGGCCGCGCTCAGCGCAAGCTGCACGGAGTTCACCGAGTAGCGCCCTTGAATTGCGATGGACTCCGAGCGACCTTCTTTGCTGAAGACCCACGTGGCACGGCGATCGTTGCTCGAGACCAGGCACGAGTGGCCCAGCAGATCCTTCGGGGACGTCGGAGGCTCGCGGCGTTCGAGATAAGAGGGGCTGGCCACGCACAAGCGCTCTGCCGTCCCTAGGTTACGGGCGATCAAGGAGGCTTCGATCGGGCCAAGAACGTGAATTGCGAGGTCTAGGCCTTCTTCGACGACGTCGAAACGTCGGTCGGCGACGATCAGCTCGATCTCGACCTCCGGATAGGAGACCAAAAATTCCGCGACGAAGTCACCAAGGAAGGAATGACCGAACAAGAGCGGTGAGCCAATGCGCAGAAGTCCCTTCGGCGAACGGTGAATATCGGTGACGGCCGCAGTTGCCTCCTCGATCTCGGCCACCATGCGGGCGGCCCGCTCGTAATAGGCCGCGCCCGCCGCCGTCGGCCGGACGTGCCGTGTCGTGCGTTCCAGTAGCCGAACGCCGAGCCTCTCTTCTAACCGCGATACCCGTTCGCTGACCGTCGACTTCGGTAAACCAAGGCTGCGCGCGGCTTTAGTGAAGCTCTGCTCGCGCACGACGCGGGCGAAAATAGCGATTTCGTTCAGGTCGAGCATTGTTCGCCCCTACGGATAACCTGTTCGTTTCGTAGGGTCTAGTTCATCGCGCCGAACAGGCGAAAGAGTAGCTACACTTCGTTTCGAAGAAGGTTCCATGGCCAACGCCGCTGCATCCTCAGTCACCTTGCAAGCCACTGAAGACCCTGACGCGATGCTTGTCGCTCCACCGGCCAAGCGCGCGCGCGCAAAAATCATCCTGCCCGTCTTGATCGCCGTCGCCGCTTTGATAGGCGGCGGGCTGTACATAAATGGCCGCGGCAAAGAAACCACGGACGATGCCTTCGTCGAAAGCCACGTCTCGAACATCGCGCCGCGTGTCGCGGGACAGGTGTTGCACGTGCTCGTGAAAGACAACCAGGCCGTGGTCGCCGGCGACGTGATGATCGAGCTCGATGACCGCGATGCGACCGCCCGCGCCCACGCTGCTAAAGCCGACCTGGAATCGGCGCACGCCACGCTGGCGGCCTCGAATGCGCAGCTCTTGCTCGCTCAGCACTCCGTCGACGCCGGCCTGCGCCAAGCCAAGGGCGGCGTAACGCAAGCTTTCGCGATGTCCGGTAGCTCGAAGGCGCAGATAGACCAGTCTCGCGCCGACTTGGTTGCCGCGGAGTCCCGCCAAGCCCTTACCGGCATGGACCTCGCGCGAGCGCAAAAGTTGAGCCGCGACGGCGCGGTCGCGCAGGCCGAGCTCGACCGTCGCAAGGCCGAGAACGACCAAGCGCTCGCGGCGGTAGACCAGGCCAAGGCGCGCTTGTCCGCGGCCGGCGTAGGGCTGCTCAACGCTGGCGGCAGCATCGAGAGCGCGCAGGGTCGCCTCGCCGCCGCGCAAACCGGCCCAGATCAAGTGCAAGTCGCGGCGGCTCAGGTCGACGTTTCCAAGGCTCGCGTCGATCAAGCACAGGCGGCGCTCGAGCAAGCCGAGCTCAACTTGTCTTACATGAAGGTGCGCGCGCCGACCAACGGCGTGGTCTCGCGGCGCAGCGTCGAGCCGGGGCAGCTCGTCGATCCTGCTCGCCCGCTCTTGGCGCTGACACAGCTCGACGACTCGTGGGTGATCGCGAATTTCAAGGAAGACCAGATCGGCAATTTGCGCGTCGGGCAGAGCGCTCAGGTCACGCTCGACGCGTTTTCGGGACACAAGCTGAACGGCCACCTCGATAGCTTTTCGGGCGGCACGGGCTCACGCTTTGCGCTTCTTCCGCCCGACAATGCCTCGGGTAACTTCACCAAAGTCGTGCAGCGGTTACCGGTTCTGATTCACATCGACGACAAACCGGACGGTATCGTGCTTCGCCCTGGGCTCAGCGCGTATGTGATTGTGCACACTGACGGAGGTTGAGCGTGGACGGCGCCGTCACGGGCTCGAAAGCGGCAATCACCTTCGTCGTGATGATGGCGGCGCTGATGGCGCTGATCGACATCACGATCGTCAACGTGGCCTTGAACGACATTCGAGCGAGCTTCGCGACCCCGATCGATCAGATCGGCTGGGTATCCACCGGCTACATGATGGCGAATATCGTCGTCATCCCCATGACGGGCTGGTTCCAGCGTCGCTTCGGGTACAAGCGCTATTTCGCGGGCTCCGTGGTGCTGTTCACGGTGGCGAGCGCGCTCTGCGGTTGTTCCTGGAACCTGACGTCGCTCGTGATGTTCCGCGCCCTGCAGGGCCTGGGCGGGGGCGCGATCATCCCGACCGCGCAAGCCATCTTGTTCGCGCGCTATCCGCGCAAAGAGCACGGCATGGCCTCTGCACTTTTCGGGTTGGGCGCGGTCACGGGTCCATTGCTCGGCCCCACCATCGGCGGGTATCTGATCGAATGGTTCAATTGGCATTGGGTATTCCTGGTCAACGTGCCGCTCGGCATCGTCGTGGCCGTGATGTGCACGCGCGTCGTAGAGGAGCCCGGCTTCAAACCAGGCAAGAACCCGATCGACGTGTTTGGCATTGCGCTCTTGGCCGTGGGCATGGCCGCCCTTCAATACGTGCTCGAGGAGGGCAACCGCGACGGCTGGGACACGACACCAATCATGGTCTTGATCGCGCTGGCCGCGATCTGCCTGACCACGTTCTTGATTCACGAGCTCGAGACCGAATATCCAGTCGTCGACCTGAGGGTATTCAAAAATGCGAGCTATGCCGCTGGCACCGGTATAAATTTTTTGCTTGGCTTGGTGCTATTCGCGGGAAATTTCCTGTTTGCCCTGTATTGCGGCACCGTCATGCATTATGCGGCGCTCGATATCGGCAAGATCTTCCTCGTTGCGGGCCTAATTCAAATCGTCGTCATGCCCATGATCGGGCGCATGGTCACGCGCGTCGATCCGCGGCGCATGCTCGTCTTCGGCATCCTGGGAACATCGCTCAGCCTATGGCTGAACGCTCACCTCACCGATCAAGCCGGTTTTTGGGATCTCACGCGCCCGCAGTTCGTGCGCTCCGTATCGATGGGGTTCATCTTCATTCCCATCAGCATGTTGGCTCTCTCCGATTTGCCGAACGAGATCCGCGGTAACGCAACCGGCCTCTTCAATCTGACCCGCGAGCTGGGCGGCTCGATCGGCACCGCCTGGATGGGCCTGCTCGTAGATCGCGGCAGCAAAATCCACGCTTCCTATCTGCGAGAGGCGCTCTACCCGCAAAATCCGCTCGTCCAGGAGCGCATGTCCAGCATTCGCAACTCGCTCGGCCAACAAACTTTCACCGCGGATCTCGTGCCGGAGGCGATGCTCGAATTCAAAGTTCGGGTCCAAGCGCTCATCCTCAGCTTCAACGAAGGCTTCGCACGCGTAACCGTGCTGTTCCTGACCTGCCTGATCCTCGTCTTCTTCCTCAAACGCCCGAAAATGGGCGGTCCGGGCGCTGCTGGCGCGCACTGAGCCTCCCGGCGTGGGAGGTCGCGACGAAGCGTGCGAGGTGCATGCGCGTGCCCATACGCGAAAAATTAAGAACAGCGGCTTGGAGCGAGGGGAGGGCACTCCAAGCCGCTGAGAAGTAGGGGCCTGCGACGCGATCTGCGAGCGGAGGGAACGCCCGGGCGTCGCCAGGCAGCACTCGTGAGTGCACGGCACGTGCCAGGGGGGTCCTTACTCGGCGGTTGGGACGGCGATGGCGAATCTTGCGAGATCCAGGCCCCGATTCCGCGCGGGCACGGGGCGACCTCGTCCCGCTCCGGAGCAAGCGAGACAACGCCGCGTCTCCGAGTAGGACTGTACCTTAGAGCGCTTGGCGGGCGAGCGAACGATCTGGGTTCAACTGTTGGCGTCGCGGACCACGCGCCCCAGCCGCGCGAGCGCGTCGTCGATCGTGGCCTCGCTTGGTCCGAACGAGAAGCGCGCGTGGTGCAAGAAGCGTGAGGCACGGCGGCCGCGGCGCTGCCCCGGATCGACATCGAAGAAGTGGCCCGGGACCGTGATGACCTTGTGCTTGAGCGCCGCTCGGAACAGCGTGTCACCCGAGTTGATGGCCGGCGGAAGGTTCGATACATTGCCCCAGCAGTAAAATGTGCCTTCTGGCTCACGTTCGAAGCTCACGCCGAGCGCACGCAAGCCGTCCAGCATGCGCTTCCGCTTGCGACCGAAGGTAACGCGAATTGCTTCTGCCTCGGCGCGGGCGTGCTCGGCAGTGAGCACCGACAATGCGGCGTGCTGCATCGGCCGCGAGCCGCCGCCGTCGAGGAAGGACCCTGCGCTAGCTAGCGACTCGATGATCTTTGTCGGAGCCACCGTCCAGCTCACGCGCCAGCCCGGATAACGCCAATTTTTTGTCAAGCCATCGAAGATCACGACCGGATCGCGCTCGACGTCTTCCACGAATTCGGCGGCGCTGAACAACGACGGCCCGTCTTTCCATAGATAGTGCGCGTAGAACTCGTCGAGCAACAGCGTGCAGTCGAGGTCGCGTGCGGTCGCCACCCAGGACTCGAGCTCCGACCCCGTGATGGCCTTGCCCGTTGGGTTACATGGGTTCGAAAGGAGTAACGCGCCCAAGCCGCGGCCCGAGATCTCCCGGCGCAGTGCCTCCAGCGAAAAGTCGTAATTTTGCTCGGGGTCGAGCAAAATCGGGATGGGCGTGAAGCGCCGAAAAACGTCGAGCAGCTCTTCGTAGGCGGTGTAATCGGGCAGAAAGTGACCGAGGTGTATCTGCCCAATCGCCGCGCAGGCACGCATGATCGAGACGCGCCCGCCTCCGCATACGGCGACGTTCTCTGCGCTGTACTGAGACGGCATGCCGCGCCGGAACAAATTGTTGTACATGCTGGCTACGGCCTCGCGCACCTCCCACAGCCCCGCGACTGGCGCGTACTCCTGATCGTTCAGGGAGATGTCGAGCTGCGTTACGCGGGCGGGGGCGCCCGGTAATGGCCCGGTCTCCGGTTGCCCTTGACCCAGATTACACCACTCCGGATCTTCCGGACGAAAGCCAGCGCGCGCTGCCTCGGAAGTGACGTAAATTACTCCCGTGCGCGGCACCGGACGAAACGCACTAGGTGCGCGATCAGAAGTCGGGTCAGTCATAGCGGTAGCGAACGCTAGCACGAAGTGCCTGCCGTCCGCGCGCGCGGGGCGCGCATGCGGATGCTCATTTTCCCGTACTTGCACGCTGAATCGAGCCTTGAAAGGCTGGGAGCTTTCCGCTGTGATCTAGGCATGCCCAAGGCCTATGCAGAATGGACGGTCCTCCCGCACGAGCCCATGCTGAAGCTCTCGGACAACCTACTTTGGTTGCGGGGCTCGCTACCCGGCATGTCACTCCGCCGTGTCATGCTCGCGGTGCGACTGAGTGAAGGCAGATTGCTCATTTACAACGGCATCGCGGTCGACGACGACGCGCGCGCCCAATTGGAGGCGTTCGGTGAGCCGGCATATTTGATCGTCCCCAACGGCGGACACCGTTTGGATGCGCCCGCTTATAAGCGGCGTTATCCTGCGCTCCGCGTGTTCGCGCCGAGCGGCGGCCGCTCACGCGTCGAACAAGTCGTCCCGGTGGACGGCCGCTACGAAGATTTTCCGCAGGACGACACGGTGCGCTTCGAAACGCTAC
The DNA here is from genome assembly GCA_903642325.1 of Myxococcales bacterium. Classification (GTDB taxonomy): domain Bacteria; phylum Myxococcota_A; class Polyangia; order Polyangiales; family Polyangiaceae; genus PMG-095. The sequence continues at coordinate 71,893 of CAHJWM010000022.1, forward strand.
GTGGAGTGAACGAGAGCGAGGGCGTAATGATCGTCAGATCGAGCGACGGCACGAGCGTCGTGCTGAATGATCTCATGTTCAATATGGATAGGAAGCGAGATTTGCTCGGCTACCTTTTCACGACGGTCCTCGGATCGGCGCCGGGGCCGCGCGTCTCACGCCTGGCCAAACTGATATACGTGAAGGATAGGCCGGCCCTGCGCGCCGACTTCGAACGCCTCGCCGACCTGCCCGAGTTGACCCGAGTGATCGTCGCCCACGATAAAGTCGCGAGCGGCGCCGACGCGCGCGCGGCTCTCTTGAAGGCCGCGACCTACCTGTGACGAGATCGAGAGCATACAGCGGCTCGAAGCAGGCGGCGCCTTGACGCCAGTGTGAGCCGAAGCTCATAGTCGCCTAGCGGCGATGCGCACCAAATGGCTCTTGATCGCGCTGCCTGTGTTGATCTTTGTGGTGCTCGCACAGTCTGCCTTTTGGGTGCCCAGTTATGCCAGCCAAGCCGAGCGCGACCCCGCGCGCTTGACGACTTTTTTGCGTGCGGAAATCGGGGACGTGAAGCGGCTGAATCCGATTTTGCAGATGGAAGCGGGCGCGCAAAACGTCATGCTGAACAAGGTTACGGAGACGCTGATCACGAACGACGAGACCGGCAAGCTCGTCCCGCGCTTGGCCGATCGCTGGGAGGTGACGGAGGAAGCGTACTTGGCGGTGGTTGCCGATCGCCAGCTAGCGGACGGCACGCCGGTTACCGGGGAGAGTTTACTGGGCGCGCTGCGTCGAGCATGGCAAAGCGCTAAGCTCGGCGCGTTAGGCGCTAGCATCCAAAGCCTCGAGCTCGTCCCGGGCGAAACGCGCAGGCTGTCGGAGACCGTGCTCGTCGCCGACGAAAACGGCAATAAGCAACCGGTGACGCTGGATTTGACGGTCGCGCTTCCGGAGCGCGTGAAGTTTCGGTTGTCGAAGGTCGAGACGCGACTGTTCGAGCAGCTGGGCGCGGTCGTGGGCGCGAGCTATTTTCGAGGCTACCCGTTTGCGGAACGCTTCAAGCTGCAGAAGCCGGAGTTACTAGCGCAGGTTCGCGACAGGTTTCCGGACTTGCTCGCGGTGGCGGAGCACAACCCGGTAATCACCTTCTACTTGCATCCGGGCGTGCGTTGGCACGACGGGGCGCCGTTCGACGCCGAGGACGTCAAATTCACGTACGAGGCGCTGATCGATCCCAAAAACGCCTCTCCGCGCTCGGCTTCTTTCGTGACCATCCGTTCGGTCGAGGTCGTGAACCCGCTCACCGCTCGCATGACTTACAAGCGCCTTTATTCGCCCGCCATCATCGATTGGGCATCGATGGATATCATTCCCAAGCACCGGCTGGACGTAAATGGCCTCGCGCGCGAAATGGACGCGCGCGGGATCCACGGCGCAGAACGCGAGAAATTCACGCTTCGCGACTCGAGCTACAACCTCAAACCGATCGGCACCGGCCCCTTTCGCTTTAGCGAGTGGGTGCCCGACCAATACATTCGCCTCGTTCGAAATGACGACTATTGGCGGCGAAAAGCCGAGTACCGAGAAATGTATTTCAGGGTCATCCCCGATTATTTGACGATGGAGCTCGAGCTCCAATCCGGCGCTTTGGATCGCTATGAAGCGCAGCCTTACCAAGCCGAACGTTATCGGAATGCCGCGGGCTACCAGGTTGTCTCCAGCCCGGGTGGCCAGTACGCGTATATCGGCTACAACATGCGGCGGCCGCTGTTCCAGGACGTCCGCGTGCGCCGAGCGCTGGGCATGGCGATCGACGTCGAGAGCATCATCAAATACGTTCTGGACGGCCAGGGTCGGCGTTCCACTGGCCCGTACTTCTCGAGCACGCCATTCGGCGACAAGAGCCTAAAGCCCCTGCCCTACGATCCGGCGGCGGCCGCGGCCTTACTCGCGGAGGCTGGTTGGAAAAAGAACCGCGCTGGGCTGCTAGAAAAAGATGGCAAAGTCTTGCAGTTCACCTTGGTGACCAACAACGGGAATCCGAAGCGCAAGGCCGTCATGACGATAGCCCAAGAAGCGTGGCGGAAGCTCGGGATCGATTGCAAAATCCAGGTCTTCGAATGGACCGTGTTCATTGGCGAGTTCGTGGACGTTGGTAACTTCGACGCCTACGTGCTCGGTTGGGTCGGAGGGGATCTCGATCCGGACCAGTACCAGATTTGGCATTCCAGTCAGGCACACCGTGACGAGCTCAACTACGTGGCCTACGCGAGCCCGCGCGCCGATGACCTGATCCTCCGCATTCGTACCGAATACGACGTCGATGCGCAAATCGAGCTGACTCGTGAGCTCCACCGCGTGATTGCCGAAGATCAGCCGTACACCTTTTTATACGAGCCCTTGATGGCTATCGTCCTCGACAAGCGCATCGTGCGTGTCCGCAAAGCAGCGGACGGCCAGGAGGAGCTCGAGAACATTCGGGAGCCGGCTTTCGGATCCGTCGATCAATCCGTTGCCGAGTGGAGAAAGCTGCGGCTGACCCCTCGCGGCGTAGTCCAATGATGCTCGCTCGGCTCACCGGTCTCGCCTGGCTGGGGGCCGGCTGATGTGGCGCTTCGTCTTGCGCACGGTTCTGCAGCGGCTGCTGTTATTACTGCTGATCTCCATCATTTCACACTTGGTGATTCACTTGGCGCCGGGCCAGCCCAGCGAGGTGGATCCCATGAACCCGATGATGAAGGCGGTGGACATCGCCCGCATTCGCGCATCCTTCCACCTGGATGACCCCTTTTACCTTCAGTACTTGCACTGGATGCGTGACCTCGTGTTTGGCGATCTGAAGTCCTTTCGTGACGGGTTGCCCGTCCTACCCAAGATTTGGGATCGCTTTCTGAACTCCGCACCACTCTTCCTTTTGACGACGCTCATTGTCTGGACTGCGTCTTTCCCGACAGGCATTCACGCCGCGCTCCGCCGGGGCTCGCTGTATGACCGGTCGACTACGCTGGTCGCCTATACCTTGATTTCAGTGCCCGGGTTTTTCCTGTCGTATCTTCTGATCTTGTTCGTGGTGCGCACGTTCCATTTGCCCGTCATCGGTCAGCACACGTTTGGCACCGAGCATGCGCCTTTGATCGTGCGCTTCATGGATCGCATTTGGCATTTGGCGATCCCATCGATCATGGCGGCATTGACCGGCATTGCGGTGCTGTCTCGCTACGTGCGCGCCCAGATGCTGGAAGTGATCGATCAGGATTACGTGCGCACCGCTCGCGCCAAGGGGCTAGACGAAGACCACGTCGTGTATGGGCATGCTCTTCGGAACGCGCTCTTGCCCTTCGTGACCATGTTCGGCTTTTTACTTCCCGGCCTCATCAGTGGCTCGGTGATTTTCGAGCAGATTTTTGCCTGGCCGGGCCTTGGTCTGCTCGGTTACGAAGCAATTCTGGCCCGGGACTTTCCGATGATCTTGACGCTGAATTTCATGGCAGCAGCGCTCACGCTGTTCGGTATCTTGCTTTCGGACATCCTCTACGCGGTCGTCGATCCGCGCATCCGGCTCGAATGACCGTGCCCGCCACTCCCGGTCGCCGCGCGGAAGCGGGGGTTTTGCCGCTTGACGGGGCGGGCGTGCTCGTACCGGCGGAGACGCCATTTCGACAAGTCTGGCGCAGCTTTCGCAAAGACCGGTTGGCGATGGCCGGCCTCGTGGTCTTGGCCGCGCTGCTGATGCTTGCCGTCCTGGGAAAGCTCTTCACCGAGTGGTGGGTGCTCTTCGATCCGGCGACAGTGAGGCTTCCGGACAAGCTACGACCGCCATTTAGTATCCCATCGAGCTCGATCGGCAAGGAGCTCTGGCCGACGCTCGGCTTGTATCCGTTTGGAACGGACGAGCTCGGACGAAATGTGTTCGCGCGCATGCTGCAGGGCTCTTTCGTGTCTCTTTCGGTGGGCGTCGTCGCGGTCAGTATCTCGCTCATCATCGGCATCACGGTCGGCGGCGTCGCGGGCTTCTACGGCCAGCGCAAGCTCGGCTTCGTGAGCGTCGATACGCTGCTGATGCGTGTGACCGACGTGGCTGTGTGTTTTCCGACATTTTTCCTGATTTTGACGGTCGTGGCGCTGCTGCCACCTAACATTTACAACATCATGATCGTGATCGGCATCACGAGCTGGATGGGTACGGCGCGCTTCGTGCGAGCCGAGTTCATGGCCCTCCGCGAGCAAGACTTCGTAACGGCGGCGCGGGCCCTCGGTTTATCGGAGGGGCGCATCATTTTTCGCCACCTGATGCCAAACGCCATGGCTCCGGTCTTGGTCTCCGCCACCATCGACGTCGCTCATGCGATCCTCACTGAATCGGCGTTGTCTTTCTTGGGCTTCGGGGTTCGGCCCCCGTTTGCAACTTGGGGCAACATCTTGGCCGACGGGCGGTCATACATCTTCGATGCTCCGTGGTTGTTCATCCTTCCGGGCGGCGCCATTTTGGTGGTCGTGCTCGCGTTCAACTTGGTGGGTGAAGGCCTGCGCGACGCCATGAACCCCAAGCTTCGAAGACGGGCCAGCGGATGAGCGGCGCGGAACCGCAAGCCACGCCGCTTTTGTCCATCCGCGGCCTGCGCGTCGATTTCGCGACGGACGCGGGCTCCGTGCCTGCCGTGCGCGGGGTGGATCTCGACATAGGTATCAGCGAAACGGTCGCCTTGGTCGGGGAGTCCGGGTGCGGCAAATCGGTCACGGCCATGTCCGTCATGCGCTTGCTCACGGGCCGCATCTCCGCCGGCAGCATCCGCTTTGGAAACACCGAGCTGCAGAGCCTGAGTGAGCCAGAAATGCGCCGTATTCGGGGCGCCCAAATCGGCATGGTCTTCCAAGAGCCGATGACATCGTTGAATCCGGTCCTCACGATCGGCAAGCAGATCGAGGAAGTGTTGACCCTGCACCAACGGCTGACTTCCAGTGCGGCCAGGGCCCACGCGGTCGAGCTCCTGAAGCGCGTCGGAATTCCATCTGCCGAGCGCCGCGCCTCGCAGTACCCACATGAGTTATCGGGCGGGATGAAGCAGCGCGTGATGATCGCCATGGCCATCTCCTGCCGTCCCAAGCTTTTGATTGCAGACGAGCCAACGACGGCGCTGGATGTAACGATCCAGGCTCAAATCATGGATCTGCTGGGCTCCCTGCAGCAGGAGCTCGGCATGGCGGTGCTGCTCATCACCCACGACCTCGGCGTCGTTGCGCACTTTGCCGAGCGCGTGGCCGTGATGTACGCAGGTAAGATCGTAGAACAGGGCGCGGTGCGCGATATTTTCAAACGGGCCGCGCACCCGTACACACGTGCCTTGCTCGCCGCCTTACCCGATCCGCTGCGCACAGCAGCGCGACTCGAGGCGATTCCAGGGCGCGTGCCTTTACCTCGCATGTTGCCGGCTGGTTGCGCCTTCTGCGCGCGCTGCAAGCATGTGTTCGAACCATGCCCTGGCGTCTTACCGGAGCTGTTTCCGATCGCGCCCGGGCATTCCGCGGCCTGCTTCCTTCATGACCCACGGCGCGCGCCGTCGAACGTGCCGTGTCAGTGAAGTCCGGAACGAGCTCCGTGCTAGCCTCTTCATCTCACGCCCAGATGCCGCAAGCCGCTTCAGTGTCAGTGAATTCTGGGCCCCAATCGCCGCTCGTCGAGGTGAGCGGTCTGCGCAAATACTTCCCGGTGCGCGGCGGTTTGTTCGGCGGAGTCGTAAACCAGGTGCGCGCGGTGGAAGACGTCTCGTTCTCGATCAAGCGGGGCGAGACACTGGGCCTCGTCGGCGAGTCCGGTTGCGGGAAGACCACCGTGGGCCGCTTGCTTCTCCGCCTGATCGAGCCGAGCGCGGGGCGCGTGCGCTTCGGCGGTGAAGATTTGGCAACGCTCAGCTCGAGCGCGCTACGCCAGATGCGGCAGCGCATGCAGATCGTTTTCCAAGACCCGTATTCGTCATTGAATCCGCGACGTACCGTGGGTGACGCCATTGGGGAGCCTCTGTTCGTGCACGGGCGCGCACGCGGGGCCGAGCTCGAGCGCCGTGTGACCGAGCTACTCGAGCGAGTGGGCCTGCCGGGCGGCTACCGCAGCCGTTATCCGCACGAATTTTCGGGCGGGCAGCGGCAGCGCGTGTGCATCGCGCGCGCGCTTGCCCTGAGCCCAGAGCTCGTTGTCTGCGACGAAGCGGTCTCGGCGTTAGACATCTCGATTCAAGCCCAAATCTTGAATCTGCTTCGTGATTTGCAAGACGAGTATGGGCTCACTTATTTGTTCATTAGCCACAACTTGAACGTCGTGCGCCACATCGCCGACCGAATTGCCGTGATGTACTTGGGAAAGCTCGTGGAGGAGGCGGACGCCGAGCGCTTGTTCGAATCTCCGCAACACCCGTACACACGTGCGCTCATGTCTGCGAATCCGGTTCCAGATCCCGATGTCCCGCTCCGCCCCGTGTGCTTGCAGGGTGAGCTCCCATCGCCGCTCGACCCGCCCGCGGGCTGCCGCTTTCACACCCGCTGTCCGAGCGCGTTTCAGCCTTGCAGCCACATCGTCCCCGAAGCTCGGCTCATCAGCGGCCCTCACACCACCGAAGGGCACCGCGTCTGGTGCCATTTGTACGACGATGCTCCGAACTCTGATTAGCGCCTTCTTGGTGATTGTCGCTTCGCTGGCGGTGGTCGGTTTGACCCTCTCGGCCTCGACGGGTCGGCGTGCGGAGCTGCGCTTCGTCAATTCGACCGAGCCAAAGACCCTGGACCCGCATCTGATCACGGGCGAGCCCGAGGGCCGCATCGCGGAGGCAATATTCGAAGGATTGACGCGGCTGGACGCACAATCCCTCGAACCGGTGCCAGGCGTGGCGGAGTCTTGGGAGATCACCCCCGACGGTAAAACTTACACGTTTCACATTCGTACCGGCGCGCGCTGGAGTGACGGCCACCCGCTCACGGCGCAAGATTTCACGTACGCCTGGCGCCGCCTACAAGACCCGAGCTTGGGCGCCGAGTACGCGTACATCATGCAGATGGTACGCTACTCAGAGGCGTTCAATACTCACGAAGCCCAAGCCAGCGCCCTCGAAGGGCCAATTCAAAACGCCCTTCACGAGCTCGGCCATTCAAGCCCTGGCGCCGTTCCAGACAAGGCCGTGCGCGATTTCGTCAGCAAGCAGCACTTGGACGCGGTGTTGAAAGGCACGCCGAACGCGGCCTTGCGCGCGTTCCTGCTCCGTGGACCCGGTGAGCTGACGCAGGGCGAGCTAGGCGTGCTCGCTACCGAGCTGGCGCGAGAAGGCCAACGCCGCCGCGCGCTCTACCAAGAAGCCAAGCTGCACTTCGGTATCGACGGCGGTGTGTATGCCAAGGACGAACACACGCTGATCGTCGAGCTGGTCGCACCGACCCCTTACTTTCTGGCCCTGACCGCCTTTTACCCGGCATACCCAGTGCCGCGCTGGGCAATCGAAAAGCAGACCGGTCGTAACTGGTTTCTGCCCGCGAATATCGTGTCGAATGGCGCCTTTCGGCTCGCGGAATGGAGCGTGGGCTCGCGCATTCATCTCGAACGCAGCGATACCTACTGGGGCCGCAGCGATGTAAAGTTGCGGAGCGCCGACGCCCTGCCGCTCGAAAACCAAACCACGGGCTTGAACCTGTACCTCACGGGGGAGGTCGATTGGTTACCGCAAAACACGTATCCGGCAGAGCTTGCCCAAGATCTGCGGAAGCGCCCCGATTTTTTCATCGGACCTGCGCTGATCGTTTACTACTATCGCATCAACGTCACGCGAAAACCGTTCGATGACGTGCGCGTGCGGAAGGCGTTGAACCTGGCCGTGGATCGCGATGTGATCACGCGCGAGGTGCTGGGCGTCGGCCAACAATCGGCGTTTCGCTTGGTGCCGCCCGGTATTCGCGGGTACACGCCACCGGACACCGGCATCAGCTACGACGTTGCGCAAGCGCAGAAGCTGTTGGCCGATGCCGGCTTCCCCGGCGGCCGCGGTTTTCCGAAATTCGGTATTCTGTACAATACGCTAGAAACGCACAAGAAAATCGCCGAGGTGATCGCGGACCAGCTGCGTCGCAACCTGAACATCGACGTTTCGGCTTACAATCAAGAGTGGCAATCGTATCAGCAAAGCACACGCTCGCTCGACTACGACTTATCGCGTGCAGCGTGGGTCGGCGACTACGAAGACCCGAACACGTTCTTGGACCTATTCACCACGAACGGCGGTAACAATCAGACCGGCTGGAGCAACTTGGTGTACGACCGCCTGCTCGAAGCGGCGGGCAACGTGGAAGAGTTCGTGGCCGCGCCGGCTTTCATTCTGCAGCACGCGAGTCGAGCGCCGGAGCTCGAGCGGCTGGCGGACGCCGTGCGCTTGAACAAGGAAGCGCCCTCGCGCTTGAAGGTCATGGCCGAGCTTCGCCTCGAGTTGCTGGGCGAAGCCGAGCGCATTCTCGTGCACGACGAGTTTCCAATTTTGCCGGTGTACTTTTATGTCATCGGCGACATGGTGAAGCCCAAGGTGAAAGGGTTCTATACGAAGCTCCGCGGTAGTGATGGAGCCACGCGCTCGAACCTCCGTGATTTGCACCCCTTGCGCTCGATCTACATCGACGAGCACCCGTCGCCGCGTGACGGCGCGCCATGATCGAGCTCCTGGCGTTGCTGTTCGGGCTTGCGACCTTGGCGGCCACGGCGTGGTGCCCGCCTAGGCTCACGCGCGTGCTCGGCTCGTTGCTGTTTGCGCTGATGGTGGGCGTGGTGTCGCGCTTTGCGTTTGGCGTCCATGTGGCACTGCTGGCGGCCGCGCTGGCCGCCGTGCTCGCTCTCCGCTTCTTCCCGCCGTTGGTCTTGCGCCGCGTGGTGTTCCTGGTGCCCGCCCTCGTGCTCTTGATTTTCTCTACTACGTTGCTCATGTACAGAGCGCCCGGTAACCCATTCGCGAACGAGCGCGCCACGAGCCCGCAAGTGGAAGCGGCTCTGCGTGCGCAATATGGGGTGCCAAAGAACGCGAGCGCATTTTTCGGCATTTACATGCGCCGTTTGCTGGTCGAAGGCACCCTCGGGCCATCCATCAAAGTGCAGGGGCGTACCGTGGAAGAGCTGATCGCGCCGGCCTTTCCCGTAAGCGTGGCGCTCGGCCTCTTGGCGTTGATTTTATCGGTGGTCATCGGCTTGACGCTGGGCATTTTCGCCGGCTTGAAGAAAAATTCGCTAGCCGATCATGTGAGCATGGCCCTTGCTCTATTCGGTGTCTCTTTGCCGAGCTTCGTGCTCGGCGCGGGCGCAATGATTGTGTTTTCGTTGTGGCTGGGTTGGCTGCCGGTGGCAGGGTGGGGCAGCTTGCGGCACTTGGTGATGCCCGCGTTCGCCCTGGCTTTACCGAACGCCGCGATCATCGCGCGGCTGGCGCGGAGCGGCATGATTGAGGTCATGCAGCAGGACTTCGTGCGCACTGCTCGCGCCAAAGGCTTGCCGGAGAGCTGGGTGATTGCGCGCCACGCCATGCGCGGCACGTTGATCCCCGTCGTTTCATTCTTGGGCCCGGCGGCGGCGGCGATCATGACCGGATCCTTCGTGGTGGAGGTGTTGTTTGCCGTGCCGGGCATGGGCCAATGGTTCGTAAAAGGCGCCATCAACCGCGATTACTCGGTGGTGTTGGGCACCGCCATCGTGTACTTCGGCATGATCATCTTATTCAATTTGCTCGTGGATCTGGCTTACTCGTGGCTCGATCCGCGGGTGCGGAGTAGTGACGCGTGATGCGGAAGAGCCCGCTTCAGCTAGCCCTGCAACGCGTGTTGCGTAACCGCATGGCGATCGGCGGCGCTTCCTTGCTGATTGCGATCACTCTTTCGTGTGTGCTCCTGCCACCGCTGCTTGGTCTAGACCCGAACCACACTCAGCCCTCGTTACGTAATGAGGCGCCGTCGGCGCGCTTTATTTTCGGCACGGACACGCTCGGCCGCGACGTGTTCGCGCGCGTCTTGGTTGGCGGGCGTACGTCACTGTTGGTCGGAATCGCAGCGACGGCGGTGTCTATCTTGGTCGGGGTGACGTACGGCGCCGTCGCTGGGTTTTACGGCGGTAAGGTCGATGAAGCGATGATGCGGCTGGTCGATTTTTTATACGGCCTTCCTTACATGTTTCTCGTCATTCTGATCATGCTGATGTTTTCCGAAACCGCGCGCGGCGACGCGCTGCCAGTATTTTTGGCGCTCGGCTTAGTGCAGTGGCTGACCATGGCGCGTATCGTACGAGGGCAGGTACTCACGCTGCGTCACCAGGAGTTCGTGCTGGCGGCCGAGCTCATTGGCGCCAGCGACGCCCGTATTCTGCTTCGCCACGTGTTGCCCAACGTGCTCGGCATAGTGGTGGTTTACGGAACATTGATGGTCCCGTCCGTCATTATCTTGGAGTCCTTTCTGTCGTTTCTAGGCCTTGGTGTGGCACTTTCTTGGGGTCAGCTCGTGGCCGACGGGATCGCGGTAGTGAATCCCATCCGGTCCTATTGGTGGATTCTGGTTTGGCCGAGCTTATTTTTGGGCGCTACGTTGCTGAGCTTGAATTTCGTGGGTGATGGCCTTCGCGACGCCCTGGATCCGAAGGCACGCACATGACCGAAGAGAGGCTCCGCGTTCGAGATCTCGCCGTACGCTTCGTGACGCGGGAGCGCACGGTGCGCGCAGTGGACGGCATCAGCTTCGAGGTGAGGGCGGGGGAAGTCGTGGGCCTGGTAGGTGAGTCGGGCTGCGGCAAGAGCGTGACCAGCTTGGCCATCTTGGGCCTACAGGAAAAGCCCGCCGGTAAAGTCACCGGCAGCATTCGCCTCGGCGATGCAGAGCTCATCGGCATGAGCGAGCCCGGGTTACGCAAGATTCGGGGCAACCGAATCAGCATGATCTTTCAAGACCCCCAGACCAGCCTGAACCCCTACCTGCGCATCGGCGAGCAGCTGGCGGAGGTGCTCGAGCTGCATTTGAATCTGCGCGGCGCCCCGGCACGCGCGCGCATGCTCGAGATGCTGAGTCAGGTTGGAATACCCGGAGAAGAACGGTTGCGCGCTTATCCGCACGAGCTTTCCGGCGGCATGCGGCAGCGCGTATGCATCGCCATGGCGCTGCTCTGCGACCCAGAGCTACTCATTGCGGACGAGCCAACCACCATGTTGGACGTAACGATTCAGGCGCAGATCTTGGATCTCCTTCGTTCGATCCGCCAGCGAAGAAACATGTCCGTACTCTTCATCACGCACGACCTCGGCGTGGTCTCGGAGCTTTGCGATCGCGTCGTCGTGATGTACGCGGGGCGCATCGTTGAGCAAGCTCCGACCACGCAGCTGCTCGATGCACCCCTCCATCCATACACCGAAGCACTGCTCGGGAGCACGCCGCGAGTAGATGTGCCCGGCGGCGGCTCGCTCCGACCAATCGGTGGGCTGCCGCCGCGCTTACCCGACCAAGCGCTGACGGAATGCGCTTTTGCGCCGCGCTGTCCGCGGGTGCGGCCAGGTTGCCGCGACGGGGAGCCGGCGCTGGTGAGTGCCGGGGTGGCGCGTTTGCGCCGCTGCATCGTGCCGGTCGAAGAGATGGCACGCTCTTGACCCTGCTCACCGTGCGCGATCTGCGCGTCCATTTTCGAACGGAAAGCACGCTGGTGCGCGCGGTAGACGGCGTCGATTTCGAGCTACGCGCTGGTGAAACTCTGGCCCTGGTAGGCGAATCGGGCTGCGGGAAATCGACCCTCGCGCGCGCGTTGGTGGGATTGAACCCGGTTACCTCCGGCACTGCCGAGCTCGACGGGCGACCGATTACTGGCTTGTCGCGCGCGGGTTTACGGCCATTTCGCCGCGAGTTGCAGCTCGTGTTTCAGGATCCATATTCGAGCTTGAATCCACGCTTTACCATCGCCCAGACATTGGCAGAGCCATTGCTCTTACACGGCAAAGCCACGCGCGCGAACGTCGATAGCAAGGTGTGCGCGTTGCTCTCCCAGGTTGGGCTGGACAGCGAGCTCCGCGCTCGCTATCCGCATGAGTTTTCCGGTGGACAACGGCAACGCATCAGCATCGCACGCGCGCTCGCCGTCGAGCCGCGACTACTTTTGTGCGATGAAGTCACGTCCGCGCTAGACGTCTCTATCCAGGCTCAGATTTTGGACTTGCTCAAGTCCATTCAGCAACGGCTCGGGCTGAGCTATCTGTTCATTACGCACGACTTGGGCGTCGTCCGCTACATCGCGCATCGCGTCGCGGTGATGTACGTGGGGCAGATCGTCGAGCTTCGCGAGACCGAGCGCTTGTTCGAGTCGCCCGCGCACCCTTATACTCAGGCCCTGCTGCGCTCGATCCCGCGCGTTTCAGCGGAGCCGAGTACGCGGAAGCCGTTGGCCGGAGAGGTGCCGTCGCCCGCCTCTCCGCCCAGTGGCTGCCGCTTCCATCCGCGTTGCCCGAGCGCATTCGACCGCTGCCCGAAGGAACAGCCTACGCTGTATCCGGTGGAGAGCGGCGTGAGTCGTTGTTTCTTGAATGAGTAGTTGCGTGCCGCGGTGAGCGTTGCGATCAAGTTGGCTGACCGACACCGTTTCGTGACAACCGAGCCCCACTTTGCACTTCCGTGATCCTATCGAAAGATCGCGGGCTAGTGGCGCTCCGCGTCGTAAGTGGCCTCTCCGCTGTGGCTTTGTTGGTCTGGACATTTCGCGCGGTCGATCTGGCGCGGGTCTGGCAAAGCATAACCAACGTCGGACTGCTGGGGCTCGTGCTGATTGCCGCGCCCGAGCTCCTTTCACTCGCGCTCGAGTGTTTGGGCTGGGGCCGCGTCTTCGAAACTCTCGGGCAAGATATGCCGGCGCGGCCCCTCATGCGCGTGCGGGTGATCACCGAAGCCGTCGCGCAGACGTTACCGCTGGGCGTCATTTGGGCCGAATCGTTGAAACCAATGCTGCTTTCTCGCCACGCAGGCGTGAGCGCCAGCCGCGCGGTAGCCGCCCTGGTCGCGCGCAAGTACCTGCTCGTCGCTTCGCAGGCGGTGTACGTGGCGCTGCTTGCCGCTTGCGGATTTGCCACGCTCCGCAAGCTCGCGCGCGCGCTCGCCGGTCACGCGGGGCTCGCCTGGGCCGCGTTCGCGGTGAGTGCCATGCTTTGCCTGCTCGCGTTCGGGTTGTGCGGCGCCTTCACGCGCGGGCGGATGGCAGAGCGCGCGTTCGAGCTGCTCCGGGGAGTTCGCCACACGCGCTGGCAACGCGAGCTACAGCGGCGGCGGTCGGGTTTCATCAGCACCGATAACCTCACCAGCGCCTACTTCGCGGTCGGTTTTGTACGTGCCACGCTCTACCCAGGCTTCTTCTTTCTATGCGGGTGGTTGTGCGAGGCAGTCGAAACGTTTGTGATCTTGCGCTTGCTCGGCGTATCGCTCGACTTCTTCGCCGTCGGCAGCCTCGAAGTGTTGCTCTCGTTCCTGAAAAATATCGTGTTCATCCTGCCCGCGGGCCTAGGCGTTCAAGACGCCGGCTACGTGTCGTGCTTGAACGCTTTGGGCGTGCCGGATGCGCTCCAAATTGGCGCGGCCTTCATGGCCTTGAAGCGCGGAAAGCAGCTGCTTTGGTCTGCCCTCGGCTACTTGCTCTGGGCCGCGGACGCACGACCCGTGCTGGTTAGGCCGCGCATGAGTGTCGACTCAGGGTGAGCGTGCGCACGTGGCGTGCGCGAGCCGCCATCGATCAGAAGGAAGTGTGAACCGCGTAGCTCGCACGCCCAGTGTCCATGCTGAGAAAGCTCAGCTGGCCCTCGCTACAGGAACCGCTATTCAAGAACAACCGGTCGCCATGCACCGCGTTGGCGGCGAGGTGGGTATGCCCGGTGACCATCACATCGAACTCACGTTCGGCCGCGATGTTCATGGCCCATTTTTGAAACGAACAGCGGGTGCTGTCCGCAGACAGGCCCCCGCGCTTGACGTCGAGCTCGTTCAGCAAGCGATAGAGCGCGCTCAGGCCTACTCGCCGGATCCAACCGCCGAGCCACACGCCTAGCTCGGAAAGCCAACGCCGCTTCTGAACCAAGTCGTCATTCTGGTGGCCGTGAGTGAACAGGATCCGCGTGCCGCCAGCGCGGATGATGAATTCATCCGGCGTGCCCTGCACCGCCCCGGCGACGAGGTCGTGGTTCCCGTGAACGTACAGGTAATTGGGACGCTCGAAGCGAGCGGCAATCTCCCGGTGCGATTCGCGAGCTCGGCGCAGCTCCTGCGCGGGGTCTCCGGGTAGCGCTCCGGTCAAGGTCTCCCAAATGTCGCCGAGCAAGACGACCTTCTCGAAGTTCTTTTCCAGAAACGACAGGAACTTGAGAAACTCGCCGTCCTCATGCCCGAAGCCGTCCGCCGCGCCGCCGGTCCCCAAATGAAGGTCCGAGATGACTGCGATTTCCATTCTTGTGTTCCCTTCGGTCACCCGTGATCAGGTGACTCTGGGACCTCTGGATATCGAGTCGCTGTGTCGGAACCATGGAGTTCCGGCAAGGCGTCAGCAACTTTACACAAGTTATACACAGCGAAGGTCTCGCGGTATTCCTAGGGCTCGCTGGTGGCATGGCAAGGATCCGGCATGTTTTAAGCCGGATCAGCGCTCAGTGGTCTGACCAGTTCCCCCGGGCGTCAGCGCGACATGGGCATCGTCTTATGGGGCGGGCCAATTCTGAGTGCGCGACCTTCTGGGCCTCATATTCGCGATTTTGCTCACTTTGGGGCGGACTCGTGAACGACTGGAGGTACTGTCGCGTCGAAGCGGAGGAGCGCGATCGATTTCCCGCGCTCGGCGGCGCTTTACTCGCCCAATTCTTGTGTGCTGGATTCCGTTTGAATAACAATCACGCCCTTTTAATGATCATGTTTCCAGCAATCGGACACGAAATTCCAAGGAGACGAACTATGACCAAAACCCGTGCCGAGGCGCCTTTGCGCGCTGCGTTCTGTCGCGTCGGAGGCCTTTCAGTGCTCGGGGCATCCGCGGTGTCGCTCATCGCTGCCTGCTCCAGCGATCCGACGATGACGCCCCCTCACATCAACTCTGGGGGGTCGCCAGGTGGCGGCGCGCCCGCCGTCAGCGCTGGCGGTGGATCTGCCGCCGGTTCCACCGCTTTAGGCGGCTCCGGCGGCGACAATGGGACCACGGCCGGCGCGCCCGGCGCTGGGTCGGACACCGGTGGCGCGGGGTCGGGCACCGGTGGCGGCGGGTCGGGCACCGGTGGCGGCGGG
>CAHJWM010000023.1 GCA_903642325.1 Myxococcales bacterium
TCCGCTCCGCCCACCCCCATCCCCGCCCCCAGCTTCTCCACTCGAACCACTCGCGTTAGCGCCGGACTCGCCGCCAAATGGGGCGCAGGTTTTGTTGGCGTTGCAGTCGTTCGTTTTGCTCGAGCAACTCCAAGCGAGACCACCAAAGGTGAGCAAACCAATGGTGCCGTATGTCAAGCGTGCGACGTTCATGCTGCCCCGGATGGTGTCAAAAACGCCCTGCTAGGCCCAGGCCGCCCATGCCCGGCTGCGCCGCAAGAATTGGCGTAAGGGTCCGGCCCGTGGTGGCCGCGCTCGAGTGTGGCCAGAGAAAATATAGCAGGGTGCCGATGGCGGCGGCTCCCGCTACAGCGAAACCCGTGGCTTCGATTGTATGCGAGCGATCAATATCTCGGTTGACGTCGTGCAGCTTTGCACACTCGGTGTCATGCGGCGTGCCCACTCCGCACGCGTTGTTGGGGCCGAGGGTGGACCCCAGTTGGTCGGCATCTTTCTGGCTCGAATTCGCCGAAAAGAGAGACACGAAGCCGACCGCCGCGCCGGTAACGACAAGGCCGCCACCGATCGCAACGGGCACCATCGAACGCGATGGCGGCTCTGCGAGCTTCGGCGGCGAAGCATCGCCCGCCAGCGCCAGCGCCGGCGGCGCAGTTTGCGCGGCCGCACGAACCTCGAGCAGCTTGATCCACACGACCTGCGCAGCACCCTTCGACACGTGCAGCGTCTGCTCATTTTGCTCGTAGCCATCGTGAGTCACGACCGCGCGGTGATCACCCGCCTCCACGAACACTTCGCCGTTCACGGGCAGCATCACCGCGGTGTCATCGATGCTGAGCGCGGAGTTAGCCGGCTCGAGCGTGACATGCAGCGTCCCGATTACGCTCTTCTCTACTTCCAAGCCGTCGGCGAGCGACGTCTTTTGCTCGTCTGTCGAGCTCGGAAGCAGATGCGCGAGCGCAAAAGCGAAATGCTCGGCAGCGTCGCGATGCTTGCCAAGCTCGGCCTCGGTTTGAGCGAGATTTGCCGCGATGTCGGGGCTCGGCTTCAAGCGCCAGGCTTCGCTGTAAATACGCAACGCGTCGCTGTACTTGCCACCGTTGAAAGCAACCTTTCCCTTCTTGAAAAGGATGTTCGCTCGCTCGCTATCAGCAGCGTTGCCCTGCGCGTGCGAGCGCACACTGCTGCAAACTGCGGCCAGCAGACACGCGCGTGCGAGTCGGCGCCGAAAATTAGCCGATCCCTTTTCGGTTCGGAACGAAGCATTCATTCGTCAATAGATCGCGTGTTTGGGTTTGTTAGAGCTAGACGCCGTTCGTGGTTGGCTCGCCGCGGCTTCGCGTGCATCGACGCTGGCAGAGTGAGAGCTCTGTAGAGCACGCACCGGATGAGTCGGAGCGGCCTTCGGCGTGACCGAAGCGGAGGCGGCAGGGGCGGACTCATCGGCGACGGGCGTCTGGACCAATGGGCGCGCCGGCGTCGCCGACCGCGTAGGCACGGACGCGCGCTGGCCCGTGATCTGCGACTCACTTCCGGTTGCTGAAACGTTACCCGCATCGACTGATGCTGTGGACCGCGTCGCCGCGCGCACCAAAAAGAGTGCGACCAGCAGTGAGAGCAACACCACTGATGTCAACCAGCGGCGACTGAGCCTCGTGGGTCGTTGACCGGTGGTGAGCGCGGTCTGCGTCGGCCAAGCCGCGTCGGACGGCGGCTCGCACTCGTTGGGACGGGTCAGGCGAAGCTCGGTTGCGAGCTTTCGCGGGTCGATGTCCTCGGCCAACTTCACGGTCTGCACCTCGAGCGTCTTGTGGTTCGAGACCGCAACTACCGGCTGTGGCTCGTAGTACACGAGCCCATCGGGGCCGCTCGACTCTGGCTCGTCCAATAGCTCGAGCGAACTCAGTGTTGAGGGACCCATTGGCGCGAGCGGGCCTAAGCCGGGGTCGGTGATGATTTTTTCGCGCTTATCGGTCACGGCGCACCGTTATCGCGGCTCGAAGACCAGATTGGAACCGATCAGGCTCAGGTCGTTAGAAGCTTGGACGGTCCCACCTCTCGCGGAGCTCGCGAGCCTATATGACCTGGAGGTACATCCCGAGGCAACCCCGGCGCGCACCTCCGTGAACCGGCACGGCTCCCAGCCCCGGTTTCGATAGACGAGCTGAACGCCCGGCCGGCAGCCCTTGAGCCGATATTGGGCTTATGCGCGGGAGCGTGACTTGCTGGCGGTCGCTTTGGCGCGCGGCGCCTTGGAGCGTGGCGCGCGGGGTTTAGGCGCTTCCGCTTCCTCTGGCGCTTCCGCTTCCTCTGGCGCTTCCGCTTCCTCTGGCGCCGGCTGCGACACGTTGGTGGGCTTCCGTTCGGAGCGCGGGATCTCGAGCGAGCTGCTGCGCGGAGGCTCACCGCCGTGCTGAGCGTGTAGCTCACCCAACAGCTCAATCAGCATCAAGTACTGATCGGTCGGGTTCAGACAACTGAGCGCAGCCTGCGCCTGCTGCTTCGCCTTGGCGCGCACGACGGCAGCCGGCAGCTCCGGCGGAACGAACGCGCCGTCAGGAACCACGGGGGGCCACCCAGCACGCGGCTCCGACCGCGGGGCTGGAGTCATGGCCACCGGGCTCGGCGCGGGCTTCGATGCCGGTACAACCTCGAAAACACGGCGGCGTGGGAGCGCGCTAGTGGCAGTAGCACCGGCGGCTGGCTTGGGTCGGCTATCCGGCGGGGTACTCCCCGGCGCGCGCGGGTCGCGTGGCTTCTTATCGTTGAAGATGGCCGCGCGAATGTCTCGAGGAAGACGTTGACGGGCCAAGAAGAAGAAGACGCCGCCCGGGCTGCGCCGACCGCTGCCGTCGCCGCGCATCAAGCCGCCCGCCTTCTCTATTTTATCTGTCTCGGCCAAAAGCGTGAGACAGGGCTGCTCACCAAGGTTGTCGACGACAGCCTTGATCTGTGCGACCGGGCTCTCGTCAGTTTCCCCGAGCGCCTTCGCGATTGTGTTGATCGTCTGCTCACTAGCCATGGTTAGTTGACCGCTCTTGCACAACTCCCCCCATGGAGTGCGAGCGACTGAGGTTTCTTGGCACCGACAGGGTCTGACTGCAATAGGCGTCTGCCAAGTAACGGCCAGAGTGGCCAAACTTCACGCAGACCCAGCCCTCACATCATACGGCTTCTTCTCGCGCAACGCTAAGAGCAAATTCAGTTCCCGTGGCGCTTGGTGAGCGTCGCTCGCGCTCACGCGCCTCCGCACGACGGCGCGAAAGGCCACAAGTTGGACAAGCGCGAGCAAGCGCGAGGCTCGATCTTTGCCAAATGTTTCTTGCGCCCGACCGTCTCGGAGCGCGCGCGTTCATTTGAAGCCATGCAGATGCACCACGTACCATTCGCCGCGCCAAGAGATGAGCGAAGTAACCTCGAAATCTCGCGACCGGCCGGCGGGCAGTGTAAAGCGCAACCGAGCGCGCAACACTCGGTAGTAGCCGAGCTTGTTACCCTCGGATCCTGGGGCCATCCACGTCACGTCCCTTTCAGAGACGGTTATCCCGCTGAGCTCCGCATCGGACGCCGAGCTGCCGAGCGAGCGGTGATACGCAAGCACGTCGCGTTCGAAGTTCGCGAGCAGTCGGAAACGATAGTCCCGTTCGGGCTTGGCGATGTCCTTCACCTGCGCGTAAGCGACGAGGGGGAAGAATGCTTCGGACGCCAGCTCCGGCTGTCCGCTGATGATCGCCTTCGCCAGCGCTTCGACCCGCCGTCGAAAGAAAGGCGAGCTGACCGTGGGCCGTGTATCGGTTTGAGGATACGGCCTACCCTCGCCGTCAACCAAAGTCGGCCCTTGCCTACTCTCGGGGGTTGTACTGAGAGGGTCAGCAACTGCGGAGCCGTCATCGGCTGGGCCCGCGTCGTGCTCTGCCGGGCCCGGGGCGGCGTGGATATCGGACTGGGAGCCGGAATGGCGTGCGAGCTCGACGGCATTGGGCGCCGAGCCCCAAGGCGCCGAGGACGCAGTGGCGATGTCGGTGCGAGATGGCTCACCCGAGCTCGGCTGCGCGGGACTCGAACCATGGCATCCACTGAGCCAGCTCCCCAGCCAGACGAAACACGAGATCAGGCTCGGAAGTTGGGAGAGCGACACGCGACAGCTGTACACCGCGACTCGATACCGGTGAAGAAAAAGCGCCCGATCTCGCCGGCTCGAGGGACAGGGCGCGGCGGCTTTTTGGATCGCGACGGCGGTGGCTGTGCGCTACGATCGCGCCCGACCTAGCCTCTGAAAGACACACGCGAACGGCAGGCTCAGCCTCGTTTCACCAACCGCATCCCGACCAGAACTCAGAGCCCGCATGCCAAAGGCCTTTATTAGACCCCGCCGCTGGCTCCTGCCGGCCGTACTGTGCTCGACGTGGCTCGCTGCGGCCGGTTGCCGAAAAAAGCCGGTCAAGCCGAGCGACGCGAGCGCGATCGATCAGCCTCACCCGCCCGACCAAGTGGCTGGCGCAACCCCGACGGCGACGCTGGAGCGCACGGGCTGTTACGGCGAGTGTCCTGTGTATCGCTTGACCGTCAACAGCGATGGCAGCGTAGTTTATGTCGGCACACGCTGGGTCAAGGTGCTCGGTCGGCAACAGTACCACCTTAGCGAGACGCAGTTGGCCGAGCTACTAGCGGTGTTCGAGCGCTCTGGCTTCATGCAGTTGCGTGATTACGACCGCGTAGAGAACACGGACGACGATTGGGCGCACGTCTCTTATCGACGCGGCGGCCTGGTCAAACGAGTGCGCCACTACCATGGTGATAACAGCGCCCCCGCGTCGCTGAGCGCGTTGGAGGACGACTTCGACCGCATCGTGGGCAGCGGGCGTTTCGTCGGTATGCCGTCGTCCAATGGCGCGGTTGCGCCGGGCACGCCGGCCGCCGCCGACTCCGCGCCAGGCGCAGCGCCACCACGGCTACCCCAAGGGCCGCGTTCCAGCGAAAACGGGGGCCCGGCCGACGACATCGCCGCCGACCCCGATAACCACCCTTGAGGCGGTGCGAGGGCGGCGCGCCGTCACGGAACCAGGTTTGACGTCCGTGCAAGATCGGAGACGATATTTCAGATCTGCAATGGCGGGCGTCGCCTTCTCGACTAACTGTCGGATCACATCTTGGCCCGAGATATGCTTGTTAAGCCAGATCGCCACTCAACCATCAATGCGCGGCGTCATTACAACCAGACACTTGGTCACCCACGCGCCGCTCATCATGCGGCTGTTCGGTGTGCGCGCTTACTTCAAGTGCTTGTCCTGCGTGCTGCGCAAAGGGGGGCGGGCTACTTTTTTGGACGCGGTTTCCCATTAGTGGCGCTCAGCGCGGTTAGTCGTTGATGAGCAGCAAGGGCCGACCGTACCGGACCTTCTTCTGCGAAGGCTTCGAGATTCTGGTTGGCAAGGCCGCGACTGACAACGACCACCTGACGTTCCAGATCGCGCAGCCGTACGACGCCTGGCTGCACGTGGCGGGTGGGACGCCGGGCAGCCACGTCGTGATCCGAAATCCCGAGCGCGCCGTCATCCCCGAGCCAGTCGTGCTTCACGCAGCCGGGCTCGCGGCTTGGTACTCGAAGGCCCGCCCGGCCGCGAAGGTCGAAGTTCACCTATGCCGGGCCGCGGACGTGACGAAAGTGCGCGGCGCTCCCGCCGGGCAAGTGCAGATTGCACGATTCAAGTCGCTACGCGTTGCGCCGAAGCCGTTCACGAATGATCCGTCGGAACGGGACTGATCGTCTCAGGACGGCAGCTTGGCTTTCGCGGCGCGAGTCGTGTTCTTGAGCAACGCGAGATCGTGCTCGAATTTCGTCTTGAGAGCCTTGAATGTATCCAGCGTGGCCTTGTCGTACGCAGCCAGGTCAGCCGCCAGCGCTTTTTGCTGCGCCGCAACTGGCTTCAACGCCGACTGAAAGGCGGCTCTCGACTTTGCATTAGCCTTGGCTGACTTCGGGCCAAGCTCGTTCAAGGCCTTGTTGGCATCGGCGAGCTCGAGCCGACCTTCATCCTTGAATGCCTGACGCGCGGCCGCTAACGCAGCTTCAGCGCTCTTGCCCTGCTCGTCGGCGGTGGCTTGCGCCTTGCTCGAGCACTCTTCGAGCTTGCTCTTGGCATCGGTCGCTTCGGTCTTCAGCTGATCGAGCTGCTTTTGAAGATCGTCCAGCTTTTGTTGCGCCACCTGCTTGGCCTTCGAGCTTTGCTCGTCGGCTTGTTGCTGCACGGCGGCGACCTTCTTTTTTGTTTCTGCCTCTGTTCCGCAGGAGACGAGCAAGAACGGCACGACTAGGAATGCAGCGCGCATGGGGCGACGCTAGGGGATGTACGGCAGATGCACAACCAATCGGCGTGTAGAGCCCGATGCCGGAGTCGGTCAGACTCGAGAATGTGACGAGGTTGAACCTTTCCGTTCAGGGAAGCTCTACAGACGTAGCTCCCGAAACGTCACGCTGCGTCGCGCTCTCGGCGTAAGCAACGACGCCAACTCGACGAGCTACGAGCTCACCGTCGTACGGAAATGTCCAGTGCCCAGCCGTGCCGTCGCTGAGGCCGCGGCTCGTGAACGACCGAACCACGTTCACATGAACGAGTCGCTCGCCGGCGTTTTCACCGCGATCGACTTGGCTCTCGGCAAGCGGCTCGAGCAGCGCAAGGTTCAGCACGAGGCCCGCAGTGACGCCGCTCACGCGATAGTCGACCACGATGCTCTGTCCTCTCCGCGCTGCTTCGAGCTCGATGTGCGTTCGCTGCGGGTGTCTCAGCGCGACATCGATCAAGTCGCCAATGCACGACGCGTTGGACCCGACGCACTCAGCCTGGCCGTTGACCACGACCTGTGGCGTGTAGGTGCTGTTATCGACATTGATGCTCGAATAGCCATGTTGTCGTTCGGAGTAGCTGGCGCGGCTGAAGCGGTCGCGCCACCCGAGGTAGTTCCAATAATCGACGTGAAAAGACAGTGTGTAGACGGGCAGAGCGCGCGCCCTGGCCTCCGACTTCAACGTCGCCAACACGCGGTCGGCCGGCGGACAGCTCGAGCAACCCTCCGACGTGAAGAGCTCGACCACGGCCACGCCGGGGGCACCACGCTGCGCGCCCCGTGCTGCACCCGCCAGGGTGGAAGACGGCAGGTGCACCGAACCTGGCGCACCCTTCGAGCCGCGAGAGAGCCGAGGCATCGCTGGCTCGGCGCTGGCCGGCGCCGTACGCTCGGCAGGCTCAGCCGAGCAGCCCACGAACAGGAGCAGCACGACTGCCGTTCGGCGTCGCAAGCCACCGTTACTCGACATGACGCAGCCGCCATTGCAAAGACGTGACGGCAACGAACCAAACAAAGCCAATGCTGAAGTGACCAGCCCAGAGATGGACTCCATCCGTAAGTGGGCAATGCACTATCAGAATCAAGTTGGCCACCAATGCCATCGTGCCAGTAGCCAGCGCCCGGACCCGATAAGGCACCCGCATTCCGCGATCGAGCGCCCATAGCAGCGCGGCGGCGGGCGCCGAAAGCGCGCTGCCGTAGGAAAAACAGCTGAGCGCGCGCCCGGCAAAACCACCCGTGATCGGCGGGCTCGGCCGAGATTCGGGCGCTAGGCACAGAAGACAGGGGAGACAGCAGGCCGCGGCGGTGAGTGCCCAACACAACCGCGCCTTACGGCGCCCGATCGGCGCCGGCCTGAGCGCCGCCCGCACGACCAGCGCCATGAGCCCGAGCAGCAGCAGCCCCATGATCAACTTTGGGGTACCGAGGTTCATCCACGGCACTGGCCGTTCCCAAAACTCCCGTGCAAGTAACGCGAGCGGGACGCACAGTGTCAACGCCCAACGCACTCGTGTGGGACGACTGCGCAAATAGGCACGGAGCCCGCGCTCGCGATCGATCAACGATTCGGTAGCAATGAGCCCTGCACCTACATCCGACTGAAGCTCCGCAGAGAACTCCGCCAAGCGACGGCCGAGTGTGGCGCCGCTTTGGACGAGATCGGCGCAGGACGCGCAGCCTCCTAGATGTTCGTCGACGGTTGCGCCGGAAAGGGGCGTTCCGGCCAGAAATCCTCGGCGAAGGTCGACGCAGTCCACGGTATTTGCGTGGTACGGCGCAGGCCGTCGGAGGGTTACGAGGAGCGCGAAACCCTTTGATGATAGGGGCCGGCGCGCTCGGGCTTAGCACGTGAGCTCGCGCGGTAAGGCGGCTGATGATGGCGCTGAAGGCTCAGATTATTTTTTCTTTCCCGGCGCCTTTTTGGCCGACACGGCTGCCGAGCTGGCCGGCAGCGCGGCCTTCTGCTTCGGTGCCTTTTTCGGGGCCGCGGGGAGCGGATCCGGGCTTGCGGCCTTCTTGTCTACCTTTTTGGCTGAAGGAGCTGCGGAAGGTAACGCTGGTGCGGCAGGCCCTTTCTTACCGGATGCCTTCTGAGCCGGCTCCGGCGCTGCCACCTTTTTCTTGTCGGAGGTGGTGGTGCCCTTTTTGGCTGCGAGCGGCGGCGCTGCAGCAGCGGGCGCCTTTGCCTGTTCCCATAAACCAAGCATGGCACCCGCCGGATCTTTGAAGATTCCGATCGCCCCCATGCTCCCGACCTCGTGATACGTCACGATCGCGGTGGCGCCTGCCTTGACGGCCTTCGCCATGACCGCCTTGACGTCTTCCACTCCTACATAGGGAAGCCATGCGGTGGGGGCCTCGGGCATTTGCTTTTTTTGCATGCCACCGCCCGCCCCGCCGCCGACGTCGATCATCGTGTAGCCGAATTCCGGTATGTCACTCAGCTTCCACGCAAAGAGTGCTTGGTAGAACTTCTTGGCCTTCTTGACATCATCGGTACTGAGCTCGACGTGAGCGAATGGGTTGGGCATGTGAACTCCTCTTAACCCGCGGGAGATTGCAGCGAAACCCCGCGCACGAGGGGCAGACTCTCACGCCGTGATTGCCTCGGCAAGACGCGAGTTTTTACTTTTGCGCGCGATCGTCAGCACGTTGCAACCGGCGATGCCGCCACCCGGCGGGTCGCCAATCGTCCCCAAGTGAAGCCAGCAAGCCCTAAGGCCCAGGCCCTGGCCGGGCGCCGGGAATTGGGTACGCTCATCCGCATGCCGAAGGATTCACGCCGCGGATTGATGCTGATTGGCCTCATGAAGCTCTTGAAGGGCGCTGGGCTACTGGCGATCGGGATCGGCGTGTTGTCCTTGATGCACCGCGACGCGGAGGAAACCGTGCGCCATTGGGTCGAGTTTGTGCGCGTAGACAGCCACGCGCGCCTGGTCGATCACCTGATCGAGAAGGTGGGCGGGGTCAGCCCGCGAACGCTGCGGCGGCTGGGCGTCGGCACGCTGGCCTATGCCGCGGTCTTCACCACGGAAGGGATAGGCTTGCTCCTCGCCAAGCCATGGGCTGAGTACCTGACCACCGCTGTGACGTTGTCGTTTTTGCCAATCGAGGTTTACGAGCTCATGCACCGCCCGAGCATCGCGAAAGTGGTGGTGACCTCGATCAACGTGGCGGTCGTGGTGTACTTGGTGCTGGAAATTCGGCGCCGCCGAGCAACTGTGGCCACGGTTCCTTCGGCCGCGTCGGAAGCGCCAGCGAAGAGCTGAGCTCCGCGACGCTCCAAGCGTGGGCGTTCCTGCGAGTGCAGATCGTGCTTTTTAGCTGACCATTCTCGCTCACTTTTGAATCAGTCGCGTTTCGAAATCGCAGCGAGCGGTCGGGCTGCAATTTTATGTCGGGCGTCGCGCACGCGTACGCAGATCGCTTGTACGCCAGAGGGGACAGCGCTACGCAGACCAAACGGATAAGTCGGCATGCGCGCGATAACGGCTCTAATCTTTTTTGCTTTCGCAGGCTGCAGCTCGGCGGCGACGCCATCGGCGGAGCGCGCTCAGGCCGCGTCCAATGACGACGCCCCTCGGGCGAGCGCCCCTCGTCACTCGCTGCCCGATCACTGCGCGCGTGGCAAGCGCGAATGCGTACCGCCGCCCGGGTGGGTCAAGAGGCTGTGTGACGACGTTTATCCAGACGTTGCGTTGAACATGTTCAGGCCCGGCACCCGTTGGCAGAGGCTGTACATGCTGGCGCGTGCCGAACCGTTCAATGCTTCGGGCGGCGCCTCGCTGTTGGGCGACGAGATGGAACGCGGCGAAGAGGTCATCGCGCTCCATCGCCGCGACAACAACGGTGAGATGCAGGTAGGCGACAACGCCGGCTATGACGTGCTGCGCTGGAACGGAGCTTGCGCCACGATTCACGATGGCGACTTTTCACGAGAGCCGCTCCGCCAGGGCATCGTTCATTCGAAGATCGAATGGCGCCGCCTGGGTCTCGATCTGCGGAAAGCTTTGGAAGCTCAGCCAGACGTTGCGTCCGCACAGCTCGCCCGACGCAAGGCCTGTAAGGGCATGGGGTATGGTGACGTCGGCCGTGATTGTGAAGTGAATGATCAAAAGTTCATGGACGAAATCGTTCGTTATGTGCGCGAGGGCGGCACTATACCCGGGCCCTCCCGCATGCCTTGAAGCATTGCCGGGTGTCTCGGCGCCGCCCGCGACACGTTGCCGCACTCGGTTCTTTGAGCTGGACGTAAAGACGGTCGTGCCCTAGCTCTGCGCGCAATGAAACGCGCACGCTTGCTTCCACTCGCTACAATCGTCTGCGCCCTGATCAACTCGAGCTGCTCGTCCGATGACTCGGGCGGCTCGGGCACGGGCCCGACGGGCGGACCGGTTACGGGGGCCGCGGATGCGCACTGCGACGGCCGAGAGCCGGTCAAGGTCGATCCTGCGACGTGTGAAGGCTCGGGCGCCGAAGGAGGCGCGCCTGGCGACGAAGACGGGGCGAGTCAGGCGGGGGCGAGCGACTGCAATGCGACACACGACGGAGAGTATGGGGACACGCTTCCGAATAGCGCCGGTGACGACGATGATTGCAAATATCATGCTTCTTTCACGTCAACGCCTATCCGCCTGAATGAGGATGCGACATTTACGGTCACCGCCACCGACCTCGCGACGGGCAAGCCGCTCGAACCGTTGAGCAAAGGCGGCGAGCCCGCGCTGTCGCGCGTGGAAGTATACCAGCCTTGCAAGCCAACTCGTCGCGCGCCAGCCGAGGACTACTCGGCGGACCTGAAGGAGACCGGGCCCGGCGTGTACAGCGCGGGGCCGTTGCGCTTCGACCAATCCGGGCGGTGGGTCGTGCGGTTTCATTTTTACGAGAGCTGCGTGGACGGCGACACCTCCCCCCACGGCCACATCGCCTTTTTCGTAGACGTTCCTTGAATTTGTTTCGGCCTTACTTCGGCCCACCGCAGCTCAACCAGGCGAGAATTCGTTCCCGCTCCTCGCCACTCAGCGCCGGGCTACCGGCGGGCGGCATGGAGCAGGTGACGAGCTGGTTGGCGATGCTCATGCGCTGCCTCGATACGTGCTCGTAGTCCGTGAGCAGGCTGGTGCGCTCGACACCACCCGACGCGTGGCACGGGGAGCAGCGCTCCTCGAGCAGTTCCCCGATGCCATCGTCATAGCCGAGCGCCGAATCGACACAATCGGTTTGATCCTCCACTTGGCAGGCCGCCCCGGTCGTCGAGGACCCGCAGCCGAGCGCAGCCAGTAGCATCGGAGCTAGCAGGGAGATTCGCGCGCTCATGCGATTCGGGCGACGAGTTTACCACGACGCGCAGCCGCCAGACAGTCGCGCTCGCTTCCCGTGCGCGTGAGGGGCAAATGCGTGAGCAGCAAACGCGCGATGGGAAAGCTGCCGGCGGCGAACGATTTGCGCGCGCGCCCCGCAGCTCTTCGCACTGCTCGGCGGCGAGATGCTGCGGCGGCGCCATCGAGGCAGACCGATCGGCGGAGCAAACCAAAATGGGGCTCGCTCGCCGAGCCGCACTCACGCGATTGCGTCTTTGATCGCCTTGGTGGCGCGGGCCTTGACGGCCTTGCTCGCGGGCTTGGCGGCGAACGTCGTCGGCTCCTTCGTGAAGGGGTTGATGCCTTTGCGTGCAGCGCGCGCGGGCTTCTTGACGACGACGAATTTGGCGAAACCGGGGAGGACGAACACGCCGTTTTTCTTCAGCTCTTTGTGGCCAATTTCGACCAGTGCGTCCATTACTGCTTTTACGTCTTTGCGCGACGCGCCGTCGCCAACGCTGTCGACCATGGCTAGGAGGAGCGCGCTTTTCGTGAGTTGCTTCGTCGGTTTCGTTTTCGGCTTTGCCATTGGGAAGTCTCCTGTGCGGGATAAGAACCGACAGAGAGCACCGTTAGCCCTCGAAATCCAGACCTAAACTGAGATCGATCCAGTCCAGACGGGCAGCGAGCGCCACAGTCGGTCGGCGCGCTTGGAGAAGACAGCGCGATTGGCCGGGCGCTAGTGTTCTCCAACGTGCCCTCGCAGGAGTGCCAACGTCGTGGTAAATCCGCTGGAAATTGCCCACTCCACGCCCCAGCGCATGCGAGCGGTGCGCCATGCTCGGACCGTCGGAGCACGCCGCTAGGGCGTGAGCTCAGCGTCGCCTGCGAGCAGCGAGCGTTGATCACGACAGTCTCGATATTTCCCGGAGCGTGTGGCGCCGATACGCCGGAGGGCGCGTCGGAGTGGTCGACCGGTCCTGCGACGACGACGCCGCGAGTGCGATCGCACATGCGCGAGGAGCCCCGATCGGGTAGGCTGAAGCATGAAATCAGTCCATCAGGGTATCTTTCCGAAAGAAGCGCGCACTCACGACTGGGCAATCCAGGGTGATGCCGTCGGCTCCTTCAGTGCTTATAAGTGCACCAAGTGCGGCACCAAGGCGAGCGGCCGTGGACGCACCATCATGACCGCCGCCGGCACTGCGTCCTGCGATCAGACGATCGCTGCAGCCGCGCAGAGCTAGCGCTTCGGTCAGCTCGCCGCGTCGCGGCGAGCTGACCCTCCCGGACGGCGGCGTGCTAAGAGCAGATGACGACCTGCTCAGCCGGCGTGAGGTCAGCTATTTTCTCGACCGCACTCCGAGTCTCGGCCGAAAATCTAAAAACCCCGTCGCTCGTCGAGTACACGAGGACTCCGTCGATGGTCGCGTCGAATGCGAGCACGTTCGAAGCGAGCGCTTCCACCCGCTTGTCCGTGATGCGCACGAGCTCGTTGCCGGAGCCTGCTCGCCCTTCTCCCTCTGGCCGCATCTCACCGCGGGCGCCCTGAGTGCGCGTCCGAGCAACGCTACCCGCCTTGAGGAAGGGCGCGAGGAGACCGTTTGCCACTCTGGCCAACGGTGATTTCCGGGCCTTTGGGTCGTACATGCGTCGAAGCGCATAGATCAGGGAATTCGAAACGGGAACGGGCGCCATGTAATCGTACTTGGCGTCGGACACGAGCACCTCGACGGTGCTCTCCGCGAGCCTCAAGCGATGGAGCGACGACGGCCCAAGGCCCACCCACGCACCCGACTTCGTTCGCCCGACCCCAGCCGATGCATACAGGATCTCGCCGCTTCCCCCCGGCGCCCAGCGCGGCTCGCGATCGAGCACGTCCCCTTCGGTGACGGTGCGCATGCCCTTGCCGTCGTCGGCCAGCATACCGATCGCGGTCGTACCGTCCTTGTTTTCTAGGGTGCATGCGAGTGCCTCATCGGCGAAGCTAAAGTCGAGATCTCGAATTTCGGCCTGGGCCGCGAACAAGCGGCGCTCTTCACCGGTGCCGGGAACCTGAGTGAAAACGGTCGAAACGCCGTCCGATGACAGGGCGTAGCACAGCTCGTCATTTCGCCTGCCGCGCGAGACGTCCACGAAGCGCGCCCGCGGCAAGCGCCTGCCGAGTTGCGAGGCATAGGGACTTTCGAGCTCCGTTCGCCTTTGCCCGGACTGCAAAACGACGATGCGCCCATGAGACAGGCAAGCAACGATCTCCGCCATACTCGGATATTAACCGAAATCACTCGCCGATCAGCGCGACTCGAGTGGACCAGGTACCTCAGTCAGTGCGCGGACCAGCGAGTCTCCCGCCGGTTCACGCGAAATGGGGGGGCTTTGGTAGTGCACTCGACCCCGCCCGGCCACGTTGAGTGGAGTCCCCTCTTTCGCTGACGCCCCGAAGTGTGCGGAGCTTTCGCCTACGCCGCAGGCCCTAATTAGTGGCGCGGCGAGAGGCGCTTGCGAAGCGCGCAGGCGTCGAACACGTTGCGGTAGAAGCGCGGCAACCTGCGCTCGATGCGGAAGCCGTGCTTCAAGAAAAGTTCCAAGGCGGAGAGGTTCGCGTGCGCGGTGTGGATCGTGAGCTCGTTGAAACCGGCGAGCGCCAAGACGCGCTCGATCTTGACCAGTAAAGCGCTGCCGACGCCAACGCCTCGCGCGTGCTCTTCGACCGCGATGGCACATAGCTCGGCTTGTTCGTTGCTTCCGGGTCGCACGACCGCAAACCCGACGGGCTCTTCGTCTTGACAGGCGAGCCAGGTGACGCCGGCTCGTGCCATGCGCAGCGTGCTGCCCGCCGCATGTGCGTCATATTCCGTAAAGGCGCGTGCGGCGAGCGTTGCAATGAACGAGTCGTCGGCCGCGCAGCGCTGGCGGAGTGACAGCGCGGGTCCGGGCTCTGCGTCCACCGGCAAAGCTTAGCGCGATTTTGCGGACAGTTAAAATGCTCGAAATCACGGCAAAATCTCGAAACTGTAATGCGCAAAATCCGCGCCGCCGCGGGCGTCGCGCAGGACGACCCATAGATTGACCGTACCGGCCACGTCCGGCGCGCGAAAACCAGCCCTCGTAGACAGCGTTGGATCTTCTTCCGCCACGCCGCTCGACTCGGTCTCGAGCTGCCCCGCATCCGCATGCCACGAAACGCGCATCGCCTCTCGTTTGTTCACGATCGATTGCTGAGCGCGGTCGAAATAGCGGTACGACTCGGCGTCGGAAGCCGCCCAGCTTACCTGGAGCTCGACGCTGGCACCGCGCGGAATCTCGGCGAGCCCGATCGTGCGATCGTCGCGGCGTACCACTAGTGGTGCTAGGTGCGGGTTCTGGTTCGGCACGTAGGTCATACCAAACTCGGTCGCGATATCGGCGGACGCATCACCCAAATCGCATAGCGCGCGCTGCAAGTGAAAGGCAGGCGGCGCCCCCGCGAGGTCCAGCCGCAGCGGCTGGTAATATCCGCCCGTCACGTCGGGGTCGCGAGCGCGAAAGCCACCGGGTGCGGTATCGGGGCCGAACCGAGAGCAGGCCTCGGACGGCATCGCGGTCTGAATCGTTGCCCCGACGCCAACCAACTCGAGCTCGGCGGCAAGGAGGCACGCGCTGCCGACCGCGTTGTCTTCCGTGACCGGCTTGGGCGCAGTGCAGAAGCTCCAGCTGGGCATCGGGCCATGAGCGGGTGCGCCAGGTACCGCGATCAGCGCGCTGAGAGTCAGAGGCGCTCCAGGCGCGGCCTCCGCGGGCTCGCTCTTTACGGCCAGGACGCGCGCGGCGTCGATCCGCGCGGCATCTTCGGAGAATTCGGGGGCGCACGCGCTCACTAGCACCGCGCACAGCGTGAGTTGCCCGTTCATAGCTCGAGCCGTACCCCCACGACGCCAACGAAGGGCAAGCCGCTGACCACGCCGCGATGATCATATGTTTGATCGTAGCGATACTCTTCACCGTTGTGATGGTTCGTCACGTTCAAAAGCTCCAGGTAGGCCAAGAGCCGTGCGCGACGTCCGAGCCTGAAGCGGCGATCTACGCGTACGTCGAGCTGGTAGAAGCTCGGCAGACGAAGCGTATTCTGTGCTCCGAAGATCGGCTGGTACGCGTCGTTCGTTTCAGCGTACAGCGCGCCGACCACGGGCGTGCGCGGAGCGCCGCTCGCAAAACGGAAGCGAAGCCCCAAACCCCAGTCACCCCACGCCTGATCTGCGACTACCGTGAGCACCTGCGGTTCATCGTAGTCGAACAAACGCGCGCGGGAAGTTGGCGTAGGCCGCCGTTCGCTGCGCGACAGAGTGTACGCGAACGAGCCCGAGAAGCCGTGGATAAGCTTTTGTTGTAACAAGAATTGGGCGCCGTAGCTCTCGCCGTCGCCGGTGCCGACGAGCGCACTGGCGAGCTTCGGCGTGGGCGCGCTGTCCCGCACGTTCAGCCTGGACAGTGCGCGATAAAATCCGGTCACGCTGAGCAACAGTGAGCTCGTAAGCTCGACCGCTTCACCGACGCTCGCGTGCTCGGCACGCTCGGGCCCGAGCGTGGGGGTTCCGAACACGGCGCTGAGATCGGCGGCTTCCGGGGGCTGTGTATAAATGCCCGCGGCACCTAGTAGAACCGCGCGAGGCGATAGGCGGAGCCGGACGCTCAATCTAGGCTCGATCTCCGCAATTAGAGAGGACTGCTCGATCGCTGGCGTTTGACCGACGCGCGGCGTGCTGCGGCTCGCTTCCAAAAGATACATGTCCAAGCGGACGCTGGGCGTCAGCGTCAACGGCCCGAGCTCGCTGTCGAGCGTGAGGTAGGGCGCAGCGTTCAGCACCGTGGCCGACCAGGTGTCGGTGTTGGTATCCCCGCCGGGCGGTTGACCAAATACGCTCACGTCGCCCTCGCGCGCGGGGATTGTCAGAGAGCCTTGACGGCTGACATTCGCGTGCGAGCCAGCGGCATCGAGCCCGAGGCGCAAGGTGGCCCTCGAAAGCACGCGCGCGCGCTGCTCTGCACGCACGCCCCAACGCAGCGCCCGTTGCTCGAGCTCCGCCGTGTCAGCCCCGAAATGTGCAGCCACGTGCGATTCGTCTCGCCCCGCCCACGGCACGACGTCCACGCTCGAGCCGTCGTCGAAAGTCCGCCGGTACCGCATATAGATCCGTTCGAACGAGCGCGCATCGCTCGTAGAAAGGCGGCGAGCCGGGTCCCGATTGGGCACGGTGCGGCCGAGCTCGTCACCGGACCCGAGCCACACCAGGTCGATCGATTCGCGCTCGCGCAGTGCTAATTGTAGCTTGGCCTGATAATCGCGATATCGGGGCACTGCGAAGAGCTCCCCGACGTCTGGAGCGCCGACCACGCGCAGGGTGCGATCCAAGAGGCCGTAGCGTGCCGCGAGCGCCAAGCGCAGCTTGTTCGAAAGAGGAGCGCTAACGAGCGCAGACGCATCCAAGCTGCTCGCCTCGAGCGTTGCGTGCGGGCGATCGCGGGCTAGGTCGCGCGTCTCGAGGCGGATCATTCCGCCGATCGCGCGCCCGTAATCCGCGCCGAAGGCCCCGGGGGTTAGGGCGACGCTTCGCAGCAGGTTGCCATTGATGATTCCGCGCAGACCGCTCCCGTGAAAAAGCTGAGGGATCTCTACGCCGTCCACGTACACTCGGGTGTCTTCGGGCGCGGCACCCCAGAGCAAGACCTGATCGTGACCAAGGCCCGGCCGCGCCATACCCGGCGCGTTTTGCAATGCCTTTGTTGGGTCGTCTTCGGCGCCCGCTTGCGCTCGCGCTTGGTCGACCGATAGCTTGAGCTCGTTCGCATCGCGCCGCGGGCGAATGCCGCGCACGGCGATTTCCATCTCCTTTGGCGTCGTCTGCGCCGACACGGGGCGTGCGCTCAGCGCGAGCCCAGCGGCAGCCAGCAGACCGCGCGCGAGCCTGACGGCAATCACGGCACGTCGAATCCAAGCGCCAACACACCGGCACCGCGATCGTGCGGTCCCCAGGTGTCGCTGTCGAGCGCGATACCCGCCGCAGACGCTAGCGGCTCGTGGTCGAGCGTGACCGTCACGAGCCAGTGTGCATTCGGACGCCCGCACAATGAGGTGGTGTCGACCCGAACCAGGTACCGACCGCTAGGCGGCTCTTCAGCCCAGACCACGTCCTCTTGCCGCAAGCCGTCGGCCCTGCATTCGGCGTCAGAGTCGACGTCGAGGGTCCCGTAGCTCGAAGCCGGGGTGTTTTGGGCGAAGGGATCGCGCGAGCTCCGTGAGCCGTGGAAGATTTCGCTGCCAGCTGGATCCACGACGTGCAAATCCAGATCAGAGTCGACGTCCCAGCTCAGAGTGACGTTGAGCGCCCCTGGTGTTGCTCGTGACGGGGCGAAGGGCAAGGCGATCAGGGTCTGTCGCCGTGCCGCGCCGAAGTGCGCTGAGTCGTCAACCGCGCGAACCTCGAGCGTGTACGAGCCCGGGGCTAGGTTTTGCGCAAACGCGGCAACCGCGCGGAAAGTGGGCAACTCTGGTGCTGATACGTCGGGCACACCGGCGGGCACGACCCAGTAGCCGTAGTCCCCGCTCAACGCGAGTGTCACCGCAGTTGCGCTGGCAGCCAAGCTACCGCGCACGGGCTTGTTCGAATACCCGGGCCAAATAATGGTGGTGAGCAGATCCACGCTGGCAACCGCCGGGCCTGCGTGATCGCTGGGCGTTGCGCCGGCCACGAACTCGGCGCCCGCGATGCGCATGCGTGCGCCCAGCGCGGGGTCGTTGCTTGCCCCTGCCGAGCAGCCTGCGGCGTAAATCGCGCCAACACCCAAAAAAAACAGGCCGCGCATCAGAATGTCAATTGCCCGCGCACGGTCAGAGCATCATTCGCGAGGCGCGCAGGTGCGCCGCTCGAGTTGCGCCCGAGCGTGTTGTGATTGTGATCGTACTCGAGGGCCAACCGCGCATCGGCGTAACGAAGCATGGCCAAAAAAGCCAGCGTGCTGTAGCTGCGGTCGCGCGGCACCATCACCGCCGCTTGCTGCTCGCGGGCGTCTTGGTCCGGGTCGTATCGGTCATAGCGCACGCCCAGCAAGGCCCACGACGTGAGCTCCTGGGTCAGGCCCACATACCAACCTAGCTCGTGCAAATCGTGACCTGCGCCGACCGGGTCTGCGCTTTCCAGGCCGCGATCCAGGTTACTGGCGCGCACCAGCTCCCCGCGCAGACTCAGCTCGAATCCGGGCGCAAAAGAGACCGCGAGCCGCGCGTCGGCCCCGAGCGCAAAGCGATGAAATTCCTGCGAGGGACGGGCAGACGATCCAGCAACCACCTGTATCTCGGTGGACTGAACGATGCCATCGCCGTTGTCGTCACGCCAAACGAGCTCGTCCTTGGTCGTCGGTGTTCCCTCATGGAAGCCATTGCCCGTGTCGGCCGAGATGCCCAACGAAAATTCGACGTTCTGGACCGGATTCGTTTGCACCCCGAGATGCCCGATGACTTCCTTTTTCTGATCGGGCGCCAGCGCCGGAAACACACGGTCGCCGATGGGATGACCGTTCATGGCCGAGAGGGTCATCTCCAGAAACCGGTACTTGGCTCGGAAGCGCGCGCCCACGTCGTACTCGCCCGGGAAAAACGCGCGTGCCATCGTCGAGCGCTCGAGAAAAGGGCGCAGCGCGTCTGACTCGGGCACCTCGACGCCGAACGGGATTTTCATGATGCCCAGAGCGAGCTCGAAAAGCGGCCGACCGGGATCGGCCTTTTCCGGCCAATGAACGCCAATTTCTGCGTTCAGAGGGCGGACCTGGGCGCCGTTCGTGGTGTTCACGTCCACTTCGAGCGCCGCTCTCAAGAAGCGATGTTCCGCATCGACGCGGAAGTGACCACGACGCAGCGTGAAGCGATCTTGGTTCAGGGGCGCGTTCGTTGCGTAATCAATCTCATTTCGCGACGCTTGGTTGTACAGAACCCAGTCCACCTGCACGTAGCCCGACAGGTGCAGCGATGGATGCTGAAGCGCGTCGATGGCGGATGCTTGACGTCCTAGCTCGGAGCGCAACGCATCCATCTCGGCTCCGCCGACTACGGGCGGCGAGCGCGAAGGCCAGAGACTCGCTTCATCCGCCCGTGCTGGGTGCGACCAGGCGACACCTAGTAGGAGCACCCCGGCGAATGCGCCGAGCTGGGGGCTCATCAGGGCAATGGCTCGGGATCGTCGTTCGGTAGCGCGACGGCCTTGGTGACGTGTTGAGCGTTGGTGCAGGCGTTGATGATCTCAGCGTTCGTAGTCGGCGGGCCGCTGAAGCAGCCCGGGCTAGCGCCCGCGGTGGACACGGCGTCCGGTTCACAAAACCCGTGACTACACGTGCCGCCGGCGCAACCCGCGTTCGAGGTGCAAGCGGCGCAGCCTGCCGGCACACCGGTCGCGAGCGGTGTTTTGCTCAAATAATAGCAGGTGCACGGGTCTGCGGGGCTGAAGGCGCTGAGCGGACCGCCGTCGGCGGCGCGGCTGACCTTCATGGCGCACTCCGGGATGAGACCGACTTTTATCACGTCCGAAAGTGCATCGAATGCCTCTGCTCCGACTGGCGGCACCGCCGGAGGTGCACCGCCCACGACCAGATCGACCAGGTATTTGACCGCCGAGTTGCGCGGCTTGTTCGAGCTGTCCACCGGAGCAATGTAAACGGTGGGGGACCACAGCGTGTAGTGCCCGTCGCGCACGTTTTGCTTGTCGAACGCCCCCGACGTGGAATCGGGATAGTAGGCAGTTTTCTGATCGAACGCTTGAAAGGCGAGCGTTTGGATGCCCTTGCTTCGATTGCTGTCATAAACCTCCGCGCCCAAAATTCCGATCGTGGCTTTGGGCTGCGTCGAGGTGGAGACGGCCGTGACCACATCGCCGGACGCTGCCTCCTGGACGCCTTTCCACTTATTTGGCGGCACGTTGATGTTTTTTGCCGTCGCCACGAGGGTGCTCTTGGTTGACGGGCGAATGAACATGAACGTTTCGTTGTTCCAAGGGTTGTACGCGGGCGCGAGTGGGTTCTGCGCTCCGAAGCCGAATGCGTAATAAGCTTCTTCCGCCCAGATGGCCGTTTGATCGCTCGCTTTCGGTACGATGAACGTGTACGCCTGAATCGGGCCCTGAATCAGACCAAGGCTGGCCGGAGTTGCGCCTAGCCCGCAACTGTCCACGAACAACGCCGAAATGGCCAAGTCGAGTGACACGCCGCCGGGTCCGGTGGTGCATGTCGGCTCGATCATGGCCGGCGTCCAGTTCGGGTCTTCGACGGTGGAAGGGATATACTTCAACGTGCCGCTCTTCAATACGTTCGCGCCTGCGTACATGTCGCCCGTCAACGTGCAGGAGCCGGTCAAGAAGAACGCCAGCGTGATGTTCGCCGTATCGCGCAAATGGCGACCGATGTTCTTCAGGAGATTTTCCTGTGTGTCTCCCGACTCGATGTACAGCACCGTGCCGGGCAGCTTGCCGCACGTGCCCGTGTCCACCGGCAGCGTGACGGGCGCGCCTGCGGCGCCGGCCTGATCGTCCGTTTCGTTGACGCCTGCGGCGCCAGCGCTGTCTGCCGCCGCCGAGCCGCCGCCCGCGCCAGGCTTGCCAGAGGCGCCCGCCCTTCCACCGGGCTTCCCGCTGCTTCCGCTACTTCCGCTGCCTCCGCCGAAATCTGCTCCGACGGCGCCCGCCTCCGGGCTTGGTACGCCGTTGGAAGTCGTGGTGTCACTGTCACTGCAGCTCGCGGACAGAAGCGCGAACGCGAGCGGCGTGAATAGGACGAGTAAGCGTTTCATCGTCAATGCTCCTGAGTGACTTTCTAAATTCGGAAACTTAGGCCGCGCGCACTTGCGCAACACGCCGGCCACATTGTGAAACGTCATAACCGAGCGCTGACAGCTCGCGCCGGAAGGGCGCGGCAGTCATGCTCTCGAATAACCGCACGATACTCGGGACTCGCAAATCCTCGCTCGCAACCACTACGTCGTAGCGCTCCTCGGCAAGCGGCACGAAACCAAGCCCTCGGCTCTGCGCGGCGTCTCGCGTGGCAATGCCAACATCGGCGACGCCGAGCGCAACGGCCTCCGCGACTTCGGCGTGTCCGGCGGCGTGAACGCATGCCCGAGTTGCGAACTCCAACGACAATCTCGCTTTCGTGAGCTCTTGTTCCAATAAGCGACGCGCGCCGGAGCCCCGCTCGCGCGATGCCAGGCGCAAGCTTCGCTCGGCAAACGCCGAGACGGCTTTTATGCGCTTGGGGTTGCCGGGTGCAACGACGAGCCCCGCCTCCCAGCGTGCGAGCGTGACTATGATTAGCGAGCGCTTTGCCGCTAGGCGTTGTACGTCGGGTAAATTCGCCTGGCCGGTCTTGGCGTCGACCAAGTGTACGCCTGCGAGCTGGGCCTGATTGCGCTTCAGCGCCCGGAGGGCGACCGTGCTCGAACGTGTAAGCCAAAGAAAGCGCCCCGGCCCCGGCCGTGCGTTGAGACGCTCCGCCAAAAGCCCGAGCGCGGGCGCACAGCCCATGAGCACGACGCCAGCCGGGTCAGCGGAGACGGAAGAGTCGGAGCCGCCGAATACGTCTTCGACCGCGCAGCCGAAGGCGCGCGCCAAGCGCAGCGCGACGTCGACCGCCGGGACGGCCCGGCCGGTCTCGATGGCATGCACGCTTTGACGTGAAAGAGCCACGGCGTCCGCCAGTGCCGTTTGCGACCAGCCGCGCGCCCCGCGTAGGTCCCGCACCCGATTGCGCACGCCTTTGACCATGAGAGGTGGTCTTTACATCACGTAAAGGATGCTTGTCATTCGAGAACGTGACAGGGGCGAATTTCCGTCGACATCAGAGCGGCCGTGATCGGGCTCGAGCCGCGCCGCTGCTACGCCTCAAACGACCGTCAACACCCAACCCTGAGCTCGATATTCGAACACTTGACGCGTACATGCGAGCTGCTCATCCGGGTCGTGCGTCACGTACAGCAACGTGGCGTCGGTATGCTGGCCAATGTAATCGGCGATCGTCAGCACCTCGCTCCGGTGACGCGCATCGAGGCCGTGGCATGGCTCATCGAGGATCAGGAGCTCGGGCTGCTTGACCACGGCTCGTAAGATCAGCGCGACACGCTGCTCACCGTAAGACAGCTGGCTAAACGGTTCCGCGCGCTTGTGGGTCAAGCCCACGACGCCGAGCCAGCGCTCAGCCGCACTGATTTCCGAATAATTGGGCTCACGGTACAGACCAATCGAATCGTGAAAACCAGACAGCACGGTTTCGATCAAGCTTGCATAACAGCGGTACGCATATTCTACGTGCAGCGCATAGGACACCTGCCCGAGCCTGGCTTTGACCTGCCAGATCGATTCGCCCGAGCCGCGTTTCATGCCGCACACGGTCACATCGTTCGCGTACACTTGGGGGTTGTCGCCGTTGATGAGGTTGAGCAGTGTAGTTTTGCCGCAGCCATTGGGCCCGCGGACCAAAGTGTGCTCGCCGGTTCGAATGCTCAAGCTCAAATCGGAGAGGACGCGCCGCCCGCCGTAGCTCACCACGACGTTGCGCAGCTCGATCAACGGTCGACCCGGCCCTTGGCCTGCGCGCTCTTCGCCCGCGACCGTCGCGGCCAGCGTTTCATTCAGGACCGCGGTTTCAGCCGCTCCGAGCTGCTTCAGCTCGGAGGGGATGCCGCGAGCTTCGAAGTCTTTGCGCGTGCCCGCAAACGCCACGCCGCGATCCACGATGTGAAGTACATGAGTCGTGGCTTGCGGGACGTGCTCGTAGCGGTCGGTGATCACCAGCACGTTCGACGGCCGTGGCCCCAAAGCCTCACCGGAGGGCTGCACGGACTCGGCTACCAGGCGCTCGATCTCCTCACGCAAGACGACGCGCGTCGCCGCGTCCAACCCTTCATAGGGCTCATCGAAGATCAGGAGCGTCGGCTCACGGAGTAGCTCGCGGCACAGGAGTACCTTACGAATCTCGCCGGTAGATAGATATTTGACGCCTCGCCCCAGCAGGGGCCCGATGCCCAAGCGCCGCACTAACTGCTCTAGCCGCGCAGGCGCCGTAATAGGCGGCATGGCGGCGCCGCGCTTGCGACG
Source organism: Myxococcales bacterium (assembly GCA_903642325.1). GTDB lineage: Bacteria > Myxococcota_A > Polyangia > Polyangiales > Polyangiaceae > PMG-095. The sequence goes on from CAHJWM010000023.1 coordinate 23,753, forward strand.
CAAAATGAAATCCAATGCCGCGGTGCCGGGATCGACGCCGCCATCCATGAACTCGCCATCGTCGTGGTAGCGCTCGTCGAACACGATTTCCCGCTGCCGCTCGAACGAAATCAACGCCACGGCGTCCGCGTCTGGCCGCTCGCTCCACTGGTTGGTCTCGGGGCTGCGCGAGGTGACCGGTAAGCCACCAGCCAAGGCCTGCGCAAGCGCGCTTTTGCCGCTGCCATTGGCCCCCGTGATGACCCAAGCTTGGAATGGCTCGACGACCCAGCTAAAGTGGCGAAAAATGGGCGCGTCCGCAGCGCCGATCGCGGCGTCGCGGAAGCAAATCCGGAGCGTGCTCATGGGTTTTCTTGGCTCATGTTGACAGGTGTCCATTTGCGTACAATGGATCCGCCCCCTTTCGTCAGGAAAACCGAGGAATCTCCGCGATGAGTTACTTCAATGCTCTGCCGTTCCGTGAAGCTCTCAAGCAGCTGGGCGTGTGTCGTTTCATGGCTAAAAGCGAGTTCAGCGACGGTGTTTCCGTGCTGCGCGGCAAGAAGATCGTCATCGTGGGCGCCGGCGCCCAGGGCTTGAACCAGGGTTTGAACCTCCGGGATAGCGGTTTGGACGTGAGCTACGCGCTGCGCAAAGAGGCCATTACCGAAAAGCGCCCCAGCTACCGCAACGCGAGCGAGAACGGCTTCAAGGTCGGGACTTATGAGGAGCTAATCCCCAGCGCAGACGTAGTCGGCAACCTTACGCCGGACAAGCAGCACACAGCGGTGGTAGGCGCGCTCTTACCGTTGATGAAGAAGGGCGCTTCGCTGTGGTACTCGCACGGTTTCAACATCGTGGAAGAGGGTATGCAGGTCCGCAAAGACATCACCGTGGTGATGATGGCTCCGAAGGGCCCAGGCTCGGAGGTGCGAGTCGAATACTCGCGCGGCTTCGGCATCCCGACGCTGATCGCCGTGCACCCCGAGAATGACCCCGAGCGCAAGGGTTGGGCCGTGGCCAAGGCGCTCGCGAGCGGCACCGGTGGTGACCGTGCGGGCGTTTTAGCGAGCTCCTTCGTCGCGGAAGTGAAAAGTGATCTGATGGGTGAGCAAACCATCTTGTGCGGGATGCTGCAGACCGGCTCCCTGCTCTGCTTCGACAAGATGGTCGAAAAGGGTATCGATCCAGGTTACGCGGCCAAGTTCATCCAATTCGGCTGGGAGACCGTGACCGAGGCGCTGAAGTTCGGTGGCATCACCGGCATGATGGACCGCTTGAGCAATCCGGCGAAGCTCAAAGCGCACGCGCTCTCGCTCGAGCTGAAGAAGATCATGACGCCGCTTTATCAGAAGCATCAAGACGACATCATCAGCGGCAAGTTTTCGAGCACCATGATGCTGGATTGGAAAGCCGGCGACAAAGACTTGCTAGCGTGGCGCGAAGCCACCGGTAGGACGGCATTCGAGCAGACGGCGCCGAGTGAAACGCCGATCAGTGAGCAAGAATACTTCGACAGGGGCGTCCTGATGGTGGCCATGGTCAAAGCCGGCGTAGAGCTGGCGTTCGAGACCATGACGGAGGCCGGCATCAAGGCGGAAAGCGCTTATTACGAGTCGCTACATGAGACGCCACTGATCGCCAATTTGATTTCGCGGAAGAAGCTGTACGAGATGAATAAGGTAATATCCGATACCGCCGAATACGGCTGTTACTTGTTCGACAACGCCTGCCGCCCGCTGCTCGGCGAATTCATGATGAAGGTGGACACCGAAGTGATCGGTAAGGGGTTCGAGCTCACCGACAACGCAGTCTCGAATCGCGAGCTCGTGCGTGTCGACGCGGAAATTCGCAACCATCCGGTGGAGCAGATTGGCACCGTCCTGCGCGCGTACATGACGGCAATGAAACCCGTCATCTGAAGTATAAGTTCTGACACTTTAGCCAGGTCCGCGTCCGGAATCGGACGGCAGCACTGTCGTGCAAGGTGGGACTTCTTTCGCGCGGTGCCGCGCAATTCGAGCGCGTTTGCGGTTGCCCGGACACGGAGCAATGATGACCAAGCGAAGCTGGGCGCTCACGTTGATGGGTTTGGCCTTGGGCACCGGAGCTTGCAGCAGCGATGCCGCCCCGACGCCTTTGTCCATAAGTAGCGCGGGCGCCGAGACCGGCGGCCGTGCGGCCAGCGGGGGCTCGTTGGGTAACGGCGGGGCGAGCAGCGCGAGCGTTGCTGGGTCCGCAGGCATGGATGTAAGTGATGGAGGAGGTGTCCCCAACGCAGCGGGCGGCACGTCGGGCATCGGTCCCGGCGGCTCCTCCGGCAGCGCGGGTGTGCCGGCGGGAGGAGGAGGAGGAGGAGGAGGAGGAGGAAGAGGAGTCGGAGGCAGCGGCGGCGGGAGCACGACAGCTCTTCCGACCGGCTCATCCACCGGCTGCAAAGTGCTTCCGCCCGCGAGTGACTCTGCGACCGGCTTCATCAAGCACGATGTCGAAGTCACCGAAGTTATGGATTCAGCCGTGTTGGCCGCAAACGCGGTGCCTGCCGACAAGACCTACAATTGGCAACACCGTAATTACTTCGTCCGACTGCCGAAGAATTACGACAATAAAAAACCGTACCTTCTGAGCATTGGCGGCAGCGGCTGCGGTGGCTCTGAAACCGTCGGCTCCGAGGGCGGTTACGCTCTGCTCGGCGGCGATCAAACGCAAGAAGTGCAGGTGGCTTTGAGCTACGTCACTGCAACCAGCGCATGCTTCACCGATGATTACGTGAACTCGCCCGATTTGCAGTACTTCGACGCGATGTTGGCGGATGTGGAAGCGCACTACTGCATCGATAAGTCGAAGGTGTTCGTACACGGTTACAGCAGCGGCGCGTGGGAGACCTACCTGCTTGGTTGCGCCCGAGCCGGTATAGTCCGCGGCATCTTCACGTCTCAGGGCGGCGAGCGTTTGAAGCGACCGGCTTGCACTGGACCTATCGCCGCGCTGCTGAGTGCGGGGGCGGACGCAAGCAATGACAATCCGATTGGGCCGCTCGACCCGAATTCGAGCACGGCGAAGTCCCTGGACAGCCTGGGCTCCGCGGTCGCCCGCGACGAGATTCTAAAGCGCAACGGCTGCACCAGTACCATGACCAAAACCTGGTCGGGTTCGGCCGCTTGCCAGCAGTACGTCGATTGTCCGAGCGCATACCCAGTCATCTGGTGTCCGCTCAACGGTGGCCACGACTACGCGAGCTCCTTAGCGGGGCCCGCAGAGGTTCTGTTCCAAAGCCTGCTTCCTGGCGGATGAAGCCTCAGCCTGAAAGCGAAAGGAGCGCCATGGCAGGATATGCCTGGCGCGCTTATTGGATTCGAACGATCGAGAGGCGCGCGCTGCGCATCGCCGCATGTTCAGCTGCACTTGCGCACCGCTCCTCGTTCAGACGCGAACCTTCGCAAAGCTGTCGGAGCTAGCGGGGCGACGCGGAACCCAGGTGGTGCGACCTCCTTGCAATGCAGCGCGCGCGATCTCGCGAATAAGCTCTGGTGCAGTGCTGTCGCACAGCGCCTGGGCGTGCGCACCGACTGAGAAGGCGCCGATGCGCGCGTCATCCAACAAGCGCACGACCTCGTACCGGCCGGCGTGTACGCGTACGATACGGTAAGTAACGCTCTTTACTTGGACCATTCCTTTTACTGCAGTCTGCATGGATTATGTCCGTGAACAGGCAAGGTACGCGCCAGCTGCCTCACTTTGTCTGGAACGTAACAATCTGTTATGAGATGTCGTCACCAGTTACCGTAGGGAAACAACTAGGATTCATTATCCACTAGAACGCGTACTTCGACTCCCGGCCGCCGAGAGCTGCGTGCGCAAGCTCGCGCGCTGGGCGAGGCATTATGGCACACATGTGGTACGCGGCCGGGGCGCGCTGTCCTGCTTCACGCGGCTTCCGCCCAGGCTCAAGTGGGTGCAGGCAACGCGCCGAGCACGTCCCACATCATTCCCGGCGAATACTCCACGTTGTCGTACTTACTGTTGTTGTGCCCCGTGTTGGGCAATGAGCACCAGATGACGGGGTAGGCCGCCGGACAACCCGTGTATTTTACGCATGCGGGATACTTGGCATCCGCGGGAACCGTCGCCGTGCCGGTGCAGCCGTTTCGCATTAAGATCTCGTCGCGCGAAGGGCCCGAGCCGTAGCTGCCCAAGCGTTTCCCCGCGTCGCTGTCGAGCGTGAGAGGTCCGATTGGGTTCTCGGTATCTGTTTCGCCGGCGACGAGCACAGCGGCAACAGGATTTTTGCACACTGGATGCATGGCGCGCTGCCCGCCTTCGTCCGCCCCGATACCGCGTACCAAGTCTGCGGTGGCGCAGCCCAGCAAATAAGACTCCCATCCACCGCTACTGTAACCACCTACAAAAACTTTAGAGAGATCGAAGCAGTAATTTGCTTCCAGATCCTTCATCACCGCTCGAAAGTAGGGCTCGTCCGGCGTGTCCACGCGGTTATCGATCGAGGGACCACCATCATTGAAGCAAGGACCGAGATAGGACAAGCCGACCTGCAGGGTCGTGCCCTGGGGAGCGATCTGAAAGCTGCCATCGGGGTGGCTGGCGAAATTCGTAGCACTGCCGCCGCAGCCTCCCGCGCCGAAGGTAACCGCATACCGTTTGCTCGGATCGTAGTTCGTGGGCAGTTGAATGCCGTATGGCCGAAACGTGTAGTCGTACGGGCCGTCGCTCGCGTAATTCTTTCCGCCCTTCAAGTAGACCGCGTCAAGGCCGGCCATGTGCACCTCATGCTTCACGAACTTGGTCGTGGAATCAGCGGCTGGTGGCGCCTTGTTACAGCCAGCGCTCATGCCGATTCGAACATGACCGTTGACGCCGCCGCCCGCACCCGCGCCTCCCGACATGCCACCCGCCCCTGCCACGACGGCGCTTCCGCCGCCACCGCCGTTGCTCTGTCCGCCGCCGCCGGTGCCGCTGCCGCCGCCAATGGAGCTCGTAATGCCGGCCGTGCCCGCGGTGGTGCTCGTCATGCCGGCCGTCCCCGCGGCGGTAAGTGACGCCTCGGCGCTTCCGCTGGCGCCCCCGCCAAATTGACTTGCGCCGCCGGGACTCGGAATCGTCATGCTCGTTCCGCCGCCCACCGAAACTGAACCCGAATCGGTCGACCCACAGCCAGGAGTCAAAGAAAAACAAGCGATCGAAGTGAATACGAAGAGACCGAGAGGCTTCACCATATGTAGGCAACTCCTTGACGAGCGTGACTAAGATTCGCTCGATGGGTGTCCGGACCGCAATGGTTCCGTCACCCACCGCCTCATCGAAGCGCGGGTCAAATCAAGTTGCCGCTTGTTGGAGATGCTAGTGCGCGTATCCACGGCTCGTGTGGCGAGGGCACAGTCTTCAAGATTTTCCCGCGATCCCGGGAAAGAGCTGCGCGATCGCTTGCTTGATGATGCCGCCTTCTTCGGAATCCATTTTCAGCAGGCTCATTCCGAAGGATTTTGCTTGTTTCAGCGTAATATGTGGTGGGAAAGGTGCGACGTTCGGGTCGACGCGCGCTTGGATGATGACGGGCCGCGAGGCGGACAGCGCTGTCTTCCAGGCGTCTCCGATCTGCTCGGGTCGATCGATCGAGATCCCTTGTAAGCCGATCAATTCGGCGTACTGGGCGTAGGGAAACGCGGGAATGTCTTGCGAAGCCGCGTAGCGCGTATCGCCGGACATGGCGCGCATCTCCCAGGTCACCATGTTCAGATCGCGGTTGTCGAGCACCAGCACGATCAAACGAGGATCGGCCCACTCCTTCCAATACTTGGCGATCGTGACGAGCTCACCGTTGCCGTTCATCTGCATGGCTCCGTCGCCGGCAAAGGCGATCACCGGGCGCCCCGGATAAGCGAACTTGGCCGCGATTGCGTAAGGCACCGCGGGACCCATCGTTGCAAGGCCTCCCGACAAACTCGCGAGCATGCCGCGGCGAAGCTTGAGGTTACGCGCGAACCAGTTGGCAGAAGAGCCGGAATCGGCCGTCAGAATGCAATTGTCCGGAAGCAGCGGTGAAAGCTCCGAGAACACACGTTGTGGGTTGATTGGGTCCGCGTCTGCCGCGGCGCGGTCCGCGGTGATCTGCTCCCAATCACGAATGCTGTGCTCGATTTTCTCCTGCCAGGCACCGCGCGGCTTCTGCTCCAACAAAGGCAACAACGCGCGCAAGGTCTCGCGCGAGTCCCCGACGAGGTTCACGTCCATCGGATAGCGCATGCCGACCATGCGCCCGTCGATGTCGATCTGCACGCCACGCGCCGCCCCCGGCTTGGGCAAGAACTCGGAGTACGGAAAGCTCGAACCAACCATGAGTAACGTGTCGCAGGCATTCATCATCTCGGAGCTTGCGGCGGTGCCCAGCAAGCCAATGGCGCCGGTCACGTAAGGCAGGTCATCAGCCAAGACCGCGCGGCCAAGTAAGGCCTTCGCCACACCTGCGCCGAGTACTTCAGCTATCGCCATCACTTCGTCGACTGCGTCTTTTGCGCCGCTACCGATCAGCATCGCAACTTTTTGTCCAGCGTTCAGTAAGGCCGCGGCGCGCGCGAGCTGCGCTTCCGAAGGCACGACGCGCGGCTCGGCGTAGTCGGTCGAGGTGGGCACCATGTCGTGCTCACGCGGCGGCTCCCGCACCGCGTCCAGCTCCTGAACGTCCTTGGGCACGATCACGCACGTCACGGTTCGCTCACTCTTGGCAATCCGCACTGCCCGGTCGATCAACATACCAGCCGATTCTGGCGTCATGCAGGTGTGCACGTACTCGTGCGCGACATCTTTGAACAGCGCCTGGAGGTCGACCTCCTGCTGGTAGTTACCGCCCATCGCGCTGCGCGCCGATTGTCCGACGATGGCCAGCACCGGCGCGTGATCGAGCTTGGCATCGTACAGCCCGTTCAGCAGGTGAATCGCCCCCGGGCCGGACGTGGCCAGACACACTCCCAGCTCGCCGGTGAACTTTGCATGGGCGCAGGCCATGAATGCGGCCATTTCTTCGTGACGGGCCTGAATGAAGCGGATCCCGTGATCGTTTCGGTTGAACGCACCCATAATGCCGTTGATGCCGTCCCCTGGATAACCGTACACGGTGCTCACGCCCCAAGCCTTGAGCCGTTCTAACAGATGGTCTGCGACGTTCATGACAGTGCCTCGTTTGCAAATGGATGTGGGAAGCGACACCCCGCGGCGTCGATCCGGCTTTCAGATTTGAACTAGGTTCATGCTTGACTAGGCGCCCGCCAACTCGTGTCTTTGCGTCACTTTGCCACACAGCCCGCACGCTGTTTAAGTCACCTGGTGGGCACCGCTATTGCACTGGCTTAGACCTGGAATGAATAGGCTATTTAACAAAGTCGCGGAAAGGACATCGCACTCGCTAGGCTCCGCGTGGGCTTTCGTGATCGCAGTGAGCACCGTGCTCGTGTGGGCAGTGAGCGGGCCGGCCTTTCACTTCAACGATACTTGGCAGCTCACGATCAATACGGGCACGACCATCATTACGTTTTTGATGGTCTTTCTCATTCAAAATACGCAAAACCGCGACGCGCGTGCGACCCAGCTCAAGCTGGATGAGCTACTCCGCAGCATCGAACAGGCGCGCAACAGCATGGTCAACCTTCAAGACCTCACCGACAACGAGCTGGACGCGCTCGAACAAGACTTTCGCCGACTTGGGCGAGGCAATTCGCCTCCAAGAACAGGCCGCTGACCCGATACGGGGCGCACACTCAACCGCGCCAGGCCTCCGCGCTCAAGCGGTCGCCTTCATCCAATTCTTCCTGATCTGCAGGCTCCGCGATGGCTAAATCTTCGAAGTCCAGCACGAGCTCCCCCTCGCTCGGGCTGTGCTCAGATTGAGCCGCCCGTGATAGCCAATACGATCCTAGCTCGTCAGGGCTGGGAGGCTCGGCATCGTCCGCGCTGACGAGCGGGGGCACACGCACGGCGCTCTGAACCGTGGGCCCCGCCTCCGGCTCTTCCGATTCGCCGCTGAAGATACCGTCCAAGTCGAGCTCTTCATGCCTGTCTCGAGCGTGGCCCCGGGGTACGACCATGCTGTCGCGCAATGCCCGAGCCGGAGGCGGCACCTCACCGGGCTGGTCGCCTTGCCCGAATCCGCGCCCGCGGCGGGCGTACACAAAGGCCAATGCCCCTACACCGACTGCTGCGGCACCAGCCAACACTGGTAACCAAATTCTGCTTTTTGACACAGCTGCTCCTTCTTGGTTTCGGGTTTAACTCGCAATTAGCGCGCCAATTTTCAGCGCGCGCCGTAAATATTTCGCCGTCTGACTCGCCGTGGAAAGGGCGACCTCGCTGGGCGGGCCCGAGGCGACGACCATGCCGCCTTCGTCTCCCGCTCCGGGCCCCATGTCGATGATCCAATCGCTTCCGGCAATCACCCGCATATCGTGCTCGACGACGATCACGGTAGCACCCGACGCAACTAGCCGGTCGAGTTGCGCCATGAGGCGCTCGACGTCTGCGGGATGAAGCCCCGTGGTGGGCTCATCCAATACGTACACACTGCCGGCGCGTTGGACCCGTTGCAGCTCGGTTGCGAGTTTGATGCGTTGTGCTTCTCCTCCGGAGAGCTCGGTCGCGGGCTGGCCAATGCGTAGATAGCCTAAACCCACCTCCCGCAGCACTTCGAGCGGGCGTCGCACGGGAGCTTCTTCCTCGAAGAATTCCCAGGCGGTATCCACGGTCATCCCCAGCACTTCCGCAATGTTCTTGTCGCGGTACTTCACCTCCAGAGTCTTCTGGTTATAGCGCGCGCCATGGCATTCCGGGCAGGGCGCGTAGACGCTCGGCAAAAACAAGAGCTCGACCATGACCGAGCCTTCGCCTTCGCATTTCTCACAGCGGCCTTTGACGACATTGAACGAGAACTGTCCGGCGTCGTAGCGGCGAGCCTTGGCGGTTTTGGTGCCGGCAAACAGCCTACGGACTTGATCGAACAAGCCCGTATAAGTAGCCAAATTCGAGCGCGGCGTTCGCCCGATCGGCCGCTGATCGACCTGCACGAGACGCTTGACGCGTTCCATGCCGCTCGTAATCGAGCCGCCCGCTGTCGGCTCCGGAGCGCGCTCCAACTCTTCGCCCTCCGGCTCGTCCGCGTGCGCTTCCACGCCCAGCTCCGCCGCGATCAGCGAAACCAGCACTTGGCTCACGAGGGTCGATTTGCCGGACCCCGAGACGCCCGTGACGCTAGTCAACACGCCAAGAGGTAAGGCCACGTCGAGGCCGCGCAAGTTATTTCGTGTGACGCCAGTCAGCTGGAGCCAAGCGAGTGGAGCGCGAGGCGCGTCTCGTCGCGGTGCTTCGACCTCGAACAGATAGTGTCGAGTGAGCGATTCCTTGACCTGTGCGAGCCCAGCCGGTGGACCGCTGTACAGGATCCGGCCACCATTCTCACCCGCGCCGGGCCCCACATCCACGATCCAATCTGCGTGGCGAATCACGTCCATCTCGTGCTCGACGACGAACAAGGAGTTGCCGCCTTCCTTCAAGCCGTCCAATGCACGAAGCAGCGCTTCCGTATCGGCAGGGTGCAGCCCCGCCGACGGCTCGTCCAGCACGTACACGACGCCGAACAGATTGGACCGCACTTGTGTCGCCAGCCGCAACCTCTGCAGCTCTCCTGGTGAGCACGTGGGCGTACTCCGTTCCAAGCTCAGGTAGCCGAGGCCGAGATCGAGCAACACGCCGAGCCGAACGCACGCATCCTGAGCGATACGCTGAGCGACAATCACTTTTTCGGGATGGGCCTGCTGATCATGATCCGTCGTCTTGCCCTCGGCGTAGGGGCTCAAGGTGGCGGCGAGACGCTTCAAGGGCAAGCGGGACATGTCAGCGATGTCGAGACCCGCGAATTTCACGCTGAGCGCTTCGCGACGGAGGCGCTTGCCGCCGCACTCCGAACAGTCCGTGCTCAGCATGAAGGCCGCGACGCGACGCTTCATCAAGGCGCTCTGCGTCGTGGCGAAGGTCTGCAAAACGTAGCGCTGCGCGCTGGTGAACGTGCCTTGATAGCTCGGCTCTTCCTTACGTTTCAGCGCACGCCGCGTTTCGACCAAGTCGAAGCCCGCATACACTGGAACGGTGGGCTGCTGATCGGTAAACAAGATCCAGTTGCGCGTTTTTTCAGGCAGATCGCGCCACGGCGTGTCGACGTCGTGGCCTAGAGTCGTCAGAATATCGCGCAGATTTTGGCCCTGCCAGGCCGTTGGCCAGGCCGCGACCGCGCGCTCGCGAATACTGAGCGAAGGGTCGGGCACCATCGAACTTTCCGTCACTTCGTAGATGCGCCCCAAACCATGACACGTCGGACAGGCGCCCTCTGGCGTGTTCGTCGAGAACGATTCCGCGTACAGCAACGCTTGCTTCGGCGGATAGTCGCCGGCGCGCGAGTACAGCATCCGGAGCAGATTCGAGAGCGTCGTCACGCTGCCAACCGACGACCGCGTGGTCGGGGTTCCGCGCTGCTGTTGGAGGGCGACGGCGGGTGGCAACCCATCGATGTCGTCGACCGCCGGAACCTCCATTTGATGAAATAGACGCCGCGCGTACGGCGATACCGACTCGAGGTAGCGGCGCTGCGCCTCCGCGTAGAGCGTGCCGAATGCCAGTGATGACTTCCCGGAGCCCGAGACGCCGGTGAATACGACCAAGCTATCTCTTGGGATCTCTACACTGACGTTCTTCAGGTTGTGCTCGCGCGCGCCGCGAACTCGCACGAACCCTGCTCGCCGCGCCTGTCCGTCGAATGCCACACTCGAGCGTTGCTCACGCGACCTCCGCGAGCAATGTGGCAAAGAGCCGCGCTATTCCGATCGCCTGCGGCGAGCGGCGCGAGCCACGTCCGAAACGGCCGCCACGAGAGTCGCGGGCTCGACTGGTTTGGCAACGTGAGTCTGAAAACCTGCCTCCAGCGCTAACCGCTGGTCCTCACGGCGTGCGTAGGCGGTGAGCGCAATCGCCGGCAACGCGTCAGCCGAATAGCCACGAGCCCGGACGGCCCGGATCAACTGATAGCCGTCCTCGATTGGCAAGCCAATATCGCTCAAAAGAACGTCCGGCATGAGCTCGCTCAAGCGCGCCAACGCCTCCGGGCAATTGCCGGCCTGCGCTACCGTGGCCCCTTGTTGCTTGAGCACGGTGACGAGCAAGTCGCGCGCGTCCTCGTCGTCCTCCACGACCAGGATGCTCAGATTCAAGAGCATGCCAACCGGCAGGCCGTGTCCGAGGTCGGAAGGGATCGGTGTCGGTCGATCCGTGTCGCCGGTGCGGGATACGCGCGCGTTATCCCCAGGCAGCGTGATCGTAAACGAAGCCCCGCGGCCCTCCCCTTCGCTGCTCGCGCCGACCGACCCGCCGTGCGCGGCCACGATATGACGCACTAAAGCCAAGCCCAAACCGAGCCCAGAGTGGCGGCGGGTGGCGGCGTCGTCTTCCTGCCGAAAGCGATCGAACACGTGTGGCAAGAACTGCTTGTCGATGCCTTTGCCCGAGTCGCTGACGCAAACGGTGAGCTCGCCGTCGGACTTGGATAGCTCGATGCGGACGCTGCCGCCGAGCGGCGTGAACTTGACCGCGTTCGCCAGCAAATTCCCCACCGCCTGCTGCAGGCGATCGACATCGGCGCGCACTCGAAAGGACTGATCCGGGATGGTCAGCTGCAGATCCAGCTGGCGCGCGTCGGCCGAAGGCTTCACGGCGTCGAATGCGGCGCGCACGACGTGCGCCAAATCGAGTGACGCCAACTCGATCTGCATTTTCCCGGAAATCACCCGCGTCGTATCGAGAATGTCTTCGATCAGCTGGACTTGCAGGCGCGCGTTGCGTTGAATAGTGGTCAGGCCGCGCGCCAACGTTGCGGAGTCGGGGACACCTTCACCGAGCAAGCGTGACCAGCCCAGAATAGAGTTCAGCGGCGTACGCAGCTCGTGCGACACCGTCGCCAAAAAAACGTCTTTCGCTCGGTTTGCTTCGTCCGCGGCTTCTCGCGCACGCCGCGTGGCAAGCTCGGTTTGCTTGAGCTTGTCGTACAATTGTTTGCCCCGCGCCAAGGTGCCAACACGGGCTTGCAGCTCAGCCGGGTCGAATGCCTTGTTCACGAAGTCATTGGCGCCCGCGGCGAGCCCTTCCAACAGATCGTCCTTACTGCCGGTAGCAGTCAGAATCAAAATCGGTAAGCTCGCTTCGTCCAATGTTTGCCGTACGAACCGGCATACCTCGAGGCCGGACATGTCCGGCATGTGCCAGTCGAGGACGAGCACGTCGGGACGCGCCCCGGCGGCCAGCCACTCCAACACGGGTGGCCCGTCGGAAAATACGTCGACTTCGTACAGCTGAGTCAGCAGCCGGCGTGCAATTTCGCGCTCGAGAGGGCTGTCGTCCACCAACCAAACCCGCGCTCGCTCGGACACTTCTGGGGAGGACGGTCGAGTCAGCATGGGCACATCTGTTGAGGCGCGCACTCACGTGACTTTGCGCGCCGTCCAACATAAACCAAAAACGAACAACGAACCAAAGTCAGATTCGGCACGGCTCTTTGCACGCGCGTTAACCGTGGCATTGCGCCCCGGTGCAGTTCCTTACGCGATTTGCGAACGCGAGTGGAGGGGGGCGCGAGTAAGAAAGTCGAAGCGCGAGTAAGAAAGTCGAAGATCGAGGGAAGCGTGGACCGCACGGGGAGCGGCTCCCACGTGGCTTGACCGCGCGCGGGCCGCGCCATAGCCTCGCGGTGAGCTCGCGTTAAATGACCGATATTCTCGTCGTCGATGACAGCAAGGTCATGCGCGACATGATCATTGCATGCCTCCGTGCGATACCCGAAACGAGCTTCGTGCATGCCTCGAGCGGACTGGAAGCGATCGAGAGGCTGTCCTTGGCTACCTTCGACATGATGGTGCTGGACCTCAATATGCCAGACATAGGCGGTGTGGAGGTGCTGGAGTTCGTCCGCGGCCAAGACACCCTCCGCTCCTTGCCCGTCATGATCGTCACCACGCGCGGGGACGAGCAATCGCGTGAGCGCGTGCTTCAGGCGGGCGCTACGAGCTTTCTGGCCAAGCCCTTCACGCCCGACGCTATCATCGCCGAAGTCCGCGCAATCCTGGGTGGTCGCGCGGAGTCCGTGGCGTGACGGCGACCGCGGATCTCAAGGAGTTCATCGCCGCCTATCTGGTCGAGGCAGAGGAACACTTGGCGGTCGCCAACGCCCAGCTATTGGCCGTCGAGAGTGCCCAGCGCAAGGGCGACACCAACCCCCGCGCAGTGCGGGAGACGTTTCGATCGCTTCACACCATCAAGGGCTTGTCCGCCATGGTCGGTGTCGAACCGGTCGTTGCCATTGCTCACCGAATGGAAACGTTCCTCCGCGACTTCGATCGTTCGGGGGCGCCGCTGCCGTTGCCGGCGATCGATGCGTTGCTGAAGGGCGTGCGCGGAATCGAGCAGCGAGTAGCTGCGCTCGGACGCGGTGACGGGGCCGCGATGCCGTCGGACGAGCTCTTGGCCGCGCTCGATTCGCTCGGCTTTGCCGCCGTGTCCACGGCTCCTCCAGCCGCGCCGCTCGACTTAGAGCCAGCTCTTTTGGGTAAGCTTGCACCGTTCGAAATCGAGCAGCTTATCCGCGGGATCAACGCTGGAAAGCGTGCCCTACGTGCCGAATTCACGCCTTCGCCGGCGCGTGCCGCGGAGGGCATGACGATCAACTCGGTTCGCGAGCGAATGGCCGCCGTCGCCGAGATCGTGCGCGTCTTACCGCGCGCCGTTCCGGTAAGCCCCGGCGCGCCCGGAGGCCTGTGCTTCGTGTTGCTGTTACTCACGAGCTCCACCGACCAAGCCATCGCCGAGGCGGTCGGTATCGATGTAGACACCCTCCACCGCCTGCACCGCGAGGTGGAAGCGCCGATTTTAGCCGAACGGGGCAATGTTTCCCCCGAGATGGCGACGAGTGAGCTCGAGGAAGATTTTTCAGACGCCCAGAGCCGGCGCGGCGTAGTGCGCGTGGAAGTAAGTCGCCTGGATGAAGCGATGGAAGGGCTGTCCTCTTTGATCGTGACGCGTTTCCGCCTGGCGCGGGCGGTCGCAGCGCTGAACAAGCGGGGCATCAATACCCGCGAGCTGTCGGAGATCATGGTCGACAACGCACGCCAACTACGGGACCTGCGTGCCGCCATCGTACGCGTGCGGATGGTCCCCGTGGGAGAGCTTTTAGAGCGCGTGCCCCTCTTGGTGCGCGGTCTCCGGCGCGCCACCAATCGCGCCGTCCGGCTCGAGCTAGAAGGCGGGACCGCAGAGCTCGACAAGTCGGTCTCCGAACGCCTTTTCCCAGTGATCGTGCACTTGGTGCGGAACGCGGTCGACCATGCGATCGAAAGCCCGGACGAACGAGAGCGGCGGGGAAAGCCCGAGGAGGGCTTGCTGCGTATCACCTGTGGAGCTCGCTCCAACACCCGCTTGGAGATCACCGTAACCGACGACGGGCGCGGCATCGACCGGGCCGCCGTGGCTCGCAAAGCAGGCCGAAACACCCCGAACGACAACGCAGGGTTGCTGGATTTGTTATGCATTCCCGGCCTGTCCACACGCGATATCGTCACCACGACCAGCGGTCGGGGCATGGGGATGGAGATCGTCAAGCGCACGATCGTGGACGAGCTCGGCGGCGAGCTGGAGGTGTCGAGCGAGCTTGGCAAGGGCACGACGTTCACGTTGCGGGTGCCGCTGACCATCTCCATCGTCGACGCCTTTTCCTTCGAGTGCGGCGAGCAACGCTTCGTGGTGCCGGTAGCCATGGTGGACGAGATCATCGAGGTCGACTCCGAGTGCCTGGCGCAGGTGCCCGCGCAAGAGGACGGCGGTCCCACCGTGGACATCATTTCGAGGCGCGGTGTGGCCGTACCCATGCTCCAATTGGCACAAATATTTCGGCTGGCGGCTGCGGAAAAATACGGGCGCAAGGCGATCGTCGTGCGGCGCGCCGGCGCGCCCATCGCGTTCGCGGTCGACCGCATGCTGGGTCAACAAGAGGTCGTCATTCGACCTATCAACGACGTTCTTGTGCGCGCGCCCGGCATATCCGGAGCGACGGATCTCGGCGACGGCCGCCCGACATTGGTGCTGGATTTGGTCGCCCTCAGTACGAGCTTGAACGTGCGCACCGGGGCGTCGAGAGCTCAACCATGAAGCTTTATGTAATCTTTACCCTCGCTGGTACCGAGTACGCCCTACCCGTCGATGCGGTTCTGCAGATGCAAAGCTTCACGGGCGCTACGCTCGTTCCCGGTGCGCCGGCCTACGTCGCGGGCATCGTGACCGTGCGCGGCTTGGTCGTGCCCGTCATCGATCTCAGGGTGCGCTTCGGTCTGCCACCAGCCGAGCTAACGCTCGACACACGTATCATCGTGACGGAGTCAGAGGGGCGCGTGGTTGCACTTCGCGTGGACGCCGCTCGTGAGGTCCTCAAGCTGGACGTGGACAAGCATCAGCCCGCGCCCAGCGTGGTGAGTGAACGCGCCTCTGGCTTCGTGCACGCCGTGCATGCCTTGGGCACCCGGTTATTGTTACTCATGGATTTATCGAAAATATTAGGTGAAAGCAGTCATGACCCAGCCCGCGCCAGCCTCGTCGATGGCACAAAAGCACGTCCTCAGCTCCCAAGTTGAATTGGTCGCCCAGTCGCTGCGCGCCACCGCCGCCGAGCTGAGCGCGATCGAGGCGGCAGCCTTGCGCTTGGCCGCTGCTGGCAACGAACGCGCGGCGCTCGGCGAGCAGGTCAATGCGGCTTCCGAATCGATTGCAGCGTCCGTCGAACAGACGGGTGTCATGGGGGTCAAAATTGCCAAGGCTCAACAGTCACTGAGCGAGCTCAATCAGTCCCTGCTCAGCAGCGTCGAGGAATCCACCACCGCCCTGCGCGAGGTCGCGGGCTCTATCGGCGCGGTCAAGAAGGACACCCAGTTGCTCGCGGAATCGTCGGATAACACGGCCGCGGCGATCGAGGAGTCGGTCCGTTCGATCCGCGGCGTGACCGCCAATGCACAGGACCTCGCCGCGGCAAGCGAGCAGTTGCTCGCAACTTCGACCGAAATGTCGGTCGGTCTGGCCAGCATGTCGGCTCGGGGCGAGAGCGCCGCAAACACCATCGCAGAGGTCGGCGCGACCTGCGAGGAGATGGCCAAAGGCATCGAGCGCCTGACGGCGGATGCCCGCGACGTGACGGCCCGTATCGCCTCGGTCTCGGCCAGCACCGCGACAGTCGCCAAGGGCATCGCCGGTGTCGCAGAGCGCGGCCAAGATCTAGCGGCGTCCGTCCAGGAAACGGCGAGCACGAGCGAGGAGGTAGCCCGCTCGGCTGCTTCAGCGGCGAGCAGCGCCAAGGCGCTCGAGGCGGCCAGCTCCGAAAACGCGGCTACGGTCACCGAGATCGCGGCCTCCGTGGAGGAGGTCGCCGCCACGTCCGAAAAAACCGCTCGGGTAGTAGAAGGCAACGCCGCCACCATCGAAGAGCTGGCCAAGTCCGCTCAAGCCGTCTCGCGCTCGGCGGAAGACATCGCGCGGTTGGGCGAGGCAAGCGCTAGTGCCACCAACGAGGTGGAGGCCTCCACGCGCCGCATCGCTCGCGTCTGTGACGATGCCCGCGCGGTGGGGGACCGCGTCACCTCGCTGGCGCGCGAGGGCGGGGCGACGGTTGGCCGGTCCATCGAAGGCCTGGCAAAGATCCGCGTTTCAATCAGTGGCTCGGCGGGTGTGATGAAGGAAATGGGTCAAAAGGTCGACGAGATCGGCGACTTCGTGCAGACCATCAACCTAATCGCAGATCGCACCAATCTGCTTTCATTGAACGCGAGCATCGAAGCGGCGCGGGCCGGTGAGCATGGCCGCGGTTTTGCGGTCGTGGCGGAAGAAATCCGAGCGCTTGCCGACCGGGCGGCAACCGCCAGCGCCGACATCGCCAAGATCATCCGCGCCTTACAGAACACCGCGCGCGACGCCATCGCCGCGACCCACGAGGGCGAGCGCATAGCAACCGACGGCGCTTCTCTTGCGACCGACGCCGAGCGGGCGCTGGCCGCGATCCTGGGCGGGGTGCAGGAGCTTGGTCAATCGGTGCGCGAGGCATCCGACAGCGCCAACGAGCAGGTGATCGTGGTCAAATCGCTGGCGGAGTCCTCCAGCAAGGTCCGCGAGCAGACGCGCATCATTGCCACGGCCGCCGGCGAGCAAGCCAAAGCGACCCAGGACCTCGCCAAGAGCGCCGGCGAAATGCGGCAAATGGCCAAACAAACCACGCTCGCTTCCTCTGAGCAGGCGCGCGCGCTGCGAGACGTCGTGCGTGCAAACGAGCAGCTGGTCCTGAACGCCAAGCAGGTTTCAGTGGGCGCCGCAGAGCAAGCCGCTGCCGCCTCCGAGCTGTCCAAAGTAGCACTGCAAATGCGTAACTTGACCGCAGCAACGATGACCGCTTTGAGCGAGCAGACAACGCTCGTCACCGGCATAGCCCGCCAATCCGAAGAGGTGCGTGCGGCGACCGAACGCACGGTCATCGGTCTCAGCGAGCAGGCCAAGGGCGCATCGGAAATCGCGCGAGCGATGGACGCCGCGCGCAAAGACGCGCAACAGAACGCCAAGGGTCTGCTCGAACAAGCACAAGCCGGTAAGGAGCTGGAAGGGGCGGCAAAACAGGTCGCCGCGTCCGCCGCCGACGTGACGCGCGCCAGCTCCGAACAAAGTAAGGTGGCCGAGTCGATCGCCAAGAGCGCTGAAGACGTGCGCCGCGTGGCTCGCCAGACTGCACGCGCTCTCGAAGAACAGAGCGAAGCCGTGATCGCGCTCGCCGACAACGCAACCAAGCAAGGCACGGCCATCGCGGCGGTGCGCAAGGGAAACGGTGAACAGGCTGCCGCCAGCGAGCAGATTGCGGCGGCGGTCAACGACATGCGCGGTAGGATTCGTGAGACAGTCACGGCGTCTGCGTCTCAAGCCAAGGGCGTCGCGACTTTCGGACGCGAGATGGAAGCACTGTCGGCGCAGATTGCACGCATCCGCTTCGCAAACTTGAGCCACGCCGAAACCATTGCCGGGATCGCGGTAACTGTCGCCAGTGACTCATCGCTCGCACCGGGGCCGGCTTGAGCGTCGTAGCTGATACGCACTCGAGCGGCGAAGGCGCGCGCTTGAGGCGCGTGGCCGAGCTCCGTGCCGGCGGCGCCGCGCGCGTAGTGGAGTTGACTGACGAGCTGGTCGATCGAAACTGGGCGGTCCGGCGCGCGGCGATCTCGGCGCTGAGCGACGCGGAACCGGAGGCGATGCCCTTACTGGGCGACGTGCTGCGTTCCTCGCGCGAAAGCGAAGCCAAGATTGCGGGGCTCGTAGATGCCCTTTCCGCCACCAAGCACGATATCGACCCGATGTTGCTGAAGCTGGCCGACGACGATAGCGTGGCGGTGATCTGCGATGCCGTGCAGATTCTCGGCCGACGCGAGAGCGCAGAGGCCGTGCCCAAGCTGAAAGTGCTTACGAGGCACGTGGACGACAACGTAGCGCTCTCCGCGATCGAAGCCTTGGCTCGAATTGGTGGTAGTCAGGCTCTCGAGTCACTTTTGGCCATCGCCGATGGCCAAAACTTTTTTCGCACCTTCCCGACGATTGACTTGCTCGGTCGGTCTCGCGATGCGCGAGCGCTTCCTACGCTGTTGCAGCTCGCGGCCGACCCACTGTATGCGACCGAGGCGGTACGAGCCTTGGGCCGGCTCGCCGATCCCGCGGCCATCCCTGCGCTCCTCGAACAGCTGAGCCGGGCCGGCGGCAGCCTAGTATGTGCCATCGCCCTGGCCCTCGTCGCCATGCACGAAGCGTCTGAGCAACGGTTCGGGACCGGCGTCGCCATCGAACGCGCGGTCCTGGCCGCCTCGAACGTCGCAGACATCCGTAGGCAGCTGACACTTAGCCTCAAGCGCGCCGATGCGTCCGAACAATCCGCAGTCGGACGCGTGCTCTCCTGGATCGGGGAGGAGAGCACGGTCCCCACTCTACTCAACTTGCTGCGCGGGTCTTCGGCAGTGGCTCAAGTCGCGGCCGAGTCCCTGAGGAAGCTCGGCGCGCTGGCCGAGCCTGCATTGATCGACGCTCTTCTGAGTGCGCCGAGCGAGGAGCGACGTCAACTCGTTCCCGTGCTTAGCGGGCGACTCGCGGCTCGCGATGCACTCGTCGCGTGTCTCGACGATGAAGATCCCGTGGTGCGCGCGGCCAGCTGCGACGCGTTGGCGCGCACGTCCGATGCGTCGGCCGCGCCTGCTATATTCCGAGTATTGGGCGACGTGGACGCGCGCGTCGGGCAGGCGGCCCTGGCCGCAATTCAATCCCTGGGCAGCAACGAGACCCGCCGCCTGACGTTGCAAGCCGCAAGCTCCAGCGAGCCGCGCTTGCGCCGCGCGGCGTTGCGCATCATCGGTTATTTTGGCTATGTCGAGGGGCTCGACGCCATCAGCGAGGCCGCGCAGGCCAGCGACGAACGGCTCCGCGACGCAGCAATTGGGGGCCTACCGTTCATCGACGACCCGCGGGCACTGGCGCTCATTTTACACTCCGCGGGGCATGAATCCGCGCGCACACGGGCTGCTGCCGTACGCGCCCTCGGCCATACCGGGGGTGAGCCCGCGGTGCGCGCGCAGCTTCACGACGCGCTGCACGATTCCGATGCGTGGGTGCGCTATTACGCGTGCCAGGCACTGGGCAGGTTGGCGGACGACTCGGCGACGGACGCGATTGCCGGCATGCTGACCGACGACTCGGGTCAGGTGCGCGTTGCTGCGGTGGAGGCGTTGGCACACTTGCACGGTGCTGCCGCCTTCGACGCGCTGAAAGGCGTGCTTGCTTCGGGCGATGCCGATTTGTACCGTGCCGCTTTGGTGGCGCTCGGACTCTCGAAGCGAGAAGAGGCGCTTCCTATGCTGCTGAGCGCGTTGTCCTCTGATCAACCGGCCACGCGGTTGGTCGCTCTGTCTGCGCTCGCGGAGCTCGGTGCAGCAGAGGCATTGCCGGCGATCGCGCGCGCCACGCGCGATGCAGACGACGGCGTGCGGGTCGCCGCCACCGGCTTTCTCGCGGCCCGGTCTGACCCCGCGGCTGCCGAAGAGCTGATCGCTTTGCTCGCCGAAGACCCGGAACGTCAGTCCCTCATCCGCGCCCTCGCCGGCCCGGGCGCGGGCCGGAGTGAAGCGATTGCCAGCGCGTTGAACAGCGCTGATGATGCTTTGGCGGGCGCCCTCGTCGCGAGCCTAGCGCGCATGCATACCGAAGCCTCGCTGTCCGCCTTACGTGCGGCGCTTACCGCGGCGAACGACGCCGCGCGCCGCGCCGCCGCGTCCGCCTTGAGCGCGATGCAAGATCCGCCGAGCGCGGCCGTGCTCGCACACGCCGCCCTGCACGATCCCGATGCGGAAGTGCGCCGAATTTGCGCGTCTTTCCTCAGATGATTCCCGCTCTGCCGCTTTCTCCGCAGGTCTTTGCGATCCTGAGCGCGCTCATCGAGGAGCGCACCGGCCTGCAATATGACCCAAACGAACGCGAGCTACTGGCGGATCGCGTTTCGCCGCGCGCCGTGGAACGAGGGTTCGACTCCCTGCTCGATTATTACTACTTCCTCCGTTACGATCCCGACGCGGACACAGAGCTCGCCCTGCTGGTCGAAGCGCTCGTCGTCAACGAGACCTACTTTTTCCGGGAGCTCCCGGCCCTCAAGGTGGTTGTCTCGGAAGTCGTCCCAAAGGTCATTGCTCAGGGCCGCCGACCGCGCGTCTGGTGTGCCGCCTGTGCCACGGGTGAGGAACCGCTGACGCTGGCGATGTTGTTGGATGAGGCAGGCTTGCTCGGCCAGGTCGGGATCGTCGCCAGTGACATCAGTGGTCGAGCCCTAACGCAGGCCAGAAGCGGAGCCTATCGGCGTCGCTCCCTGCGTTCGTTGCCGAGCGGCGTGGTGGGTCGCTGGCTGGAGGGCGACGAGAACGGCATGCGAGTTGCTCCACACATCAGCCGTGAGGTCGAGTGGCTTCAAATCAACCTGGTTGATCCCAAAGCACTGTCCGCGCTCGGACAATTCGACCTCATTCTGTGCCGTAACGTGCTGATTTACTTCCGAGACCGGACGATAGAGCAAGTGATTACGAATCTTTGGCAGCGGCTCTTGCCTCAGGGGCAACTCCTAGTGGGGGCGGCGGAGTCCCTGCTCCGGTTCGATGTGGCGTTCGACTGCGAAGAGCAACGCGGCTCGTTCTTTTACCGAAAGCGCGGCAGTTGACGATCCGCGTGCTCGTAGTGGACGACTCCGCGTTCGCCCGTAAGGTGGTGCGCGAAAGCCTGTTGACCAGTCCCATGATCGAGGTGGTCGGCACCGCGCGGGACGGCATCGACGCGCTGGAGAAAATTGCCGCGCTCGAACCGGACGTAATTACCCTCGATTTGGTGATGCCAAACCTCGACGGCCTCGGCGTACTGGCAGCGCTCACGCCGGAACAGCGGGGGCGCGTGATCGTCGTCAGCATGGCGGACGGGGAGAGCGACATAGGCATCCGGGCGCTCGGCTGCGGGGTCTTCGACTTGGTGCACAAGCCGACCGCCCTTGCCGTCGCTGCCTTGAAAGACATTGCCGAAGAGCTGGTGGCAAAGGTGCAGCTCGCAGCCGTGCAGCCGCGCACGCGCGTGCCGGCCGTGCCCTTCGTTGCGCACACTCCGCCCGCGTTCGACGTCCATTCCAAACGCGTGGTCCTGATTGGCACGTCTACGGGGGGGCCGCAGGCTTTGAGCCGGCTGCTCAAGTCGTTTTCGGCTGACTTTCCCGCGCCAATCGCGATCGTGTTGCACATTCCCCCAGGCTATACGGGCCCTCTCGCGGAGCGGCTCAATGGGGAGTGCGCCATCCAGGTCGTCGAAGGTCGCGACGGCCTCGTCCTCAAGCGGGGCGTTGCGGTCATCGCTCAAGCCGGCATGCACATGCGTCTGATGGCCTCGGGCTCCGAAACCGTCGTGCGTGTCGACCTCGAACCGCACGGTGCGATACATCGACCTGCGGTCGATGTACTGTTTGCGAGCGCCGCGTTGAGCTTAGGCAAGAGGGCGCTCGCTGTCGTCATGACGGGCATGGGCGATGACGGGCTGGCCGGAGCGCGCGCGATCACGGCGGCCGGCGGCCAAGTGTTGACGGAAGCCGAATCGTCCTGCGTCGTGTACGGAATGCCACGGGTCGTGAAGGAGGCCGGGTTGTCGATCGCCGAAGCTGAGCTCGACCGCATGCCGGCGGCGATCTTGTCGCGGCTGTGACGGGCGGCGAGGCGCTTCGCACCATCGCTCTTGAGACACTCGCAATGGCGCCACGCCGGCGGGCCGCGGGCGGTTACCATTCCCGGGTTTTTTTCAGCGATTGATGTGGCACGTGGAGTGCAGTTGAGCGCCGAGATGGCAAAGAACGAGGCCCCAGTCGAGCTTGATCCAGAGGCGTTCATCGCAGAGACTGAAGCCTTGCCCAAACCTGCGAAGCGGCGTGCGGCCCGCGCTGGAAAAGCGGCGCTTGCCCCTGCCGCAAGCTTCGCCCCCGAACCGGCCCCTTGGAAGACGAGCACGCCTGCGGAATCGCGCGTCAAACCAATCGCGCTAGGCATCGGGATCGCGGCCGCAGTGGCGGTCGCGGCACTTGCACTAAATTCAAATAAGGGCGCCCGCAAAGGAATCCGCGCGCCGCAGTCTACGATCACGAAAATGCTAACTAAGGCCGCACTCCTGGCTGTAGGCCGTTTCGTCGCCAAGCGTGCGGCGCGGGCTCTGGCGCAGCGCGCCGTGGGCGCCGTAGCGGCGCGAGCCGCCACCAGCGTTGCCGACCGCTATATAGGGCAAAGGCCGGCTGAGACACGATAAGTGTCGTGCCCTCACCTTCGCGCAACTTCACCAGACGCGCGTTGGCCCGCTGCGTTCGCGGCGCAACTCGACGACGGCGCGGGACGCGTATGCGTTCGTACTTTACGATTTCACGCGCCATGCTGGCTGTGAGCGAGCGCGGTCGATCTCGTCGGTATTCATGAACGCGCTTATCCAGCACCGTCGCCGATTTTGCGCTGACCGTCGAAAAGCGCGTGAGCCGCAGTGTACGAGAGCCTAGCGACCGTCTGCATTCGTCACGCTGCGGCCGTGGCTTTGCCGATGTTGCTCACTTCTTCGGTAACAATTTTGAACTGGGTCAATCTGGACTGACCGAACGTGGTAGTGATCGCGCAGTCCGCCGCATCCCGGCCGCGGGCCATTAGGATTCGCCCGATGCGCGGCTTATTGTGCCGTGCGTCGAACGTGTACCAGCGACCGCCAAGATACACTTCGAACCATGCGCTAAAATCCATCGGCGCGGGAACTACGGGCACGCCGATATCGCCTAGGTATCCCGTAGCGTAGCGCGCAGGGATGTTCATGCAGCGGCACAACGCAACCGCCAGATGAGCAAAGTCCCGACAGACTCCGACGCGCTCCTCGTGGCCTTCCCACGCGGTTCGTGTAGCCCGCGCGAATTGATAACCAAACGTCAAACGGTTGTGCACGTAGTCCACGATGGCTTGAACCCGCGCCCAGCCGCGCGGCGTGTTTCCGAACAGCGACCAAGCCATCTGCGACAGCCGGTCGGTCTCACAGTACCGGCTGCCCATCAAAAATTGCACGGCTTCATCCGGGAGCTCTGCGACTGGCACTTCCTGCGCCCAGGGCGCGTAGTCGTCCGGTAAACCGGAGTCCTCGATCACGAAGTTGGTCGACAACTGGAGTATGCCCGCGGGCGCTATGGTTCGCGTGCGTAGGTTGCCGAACTCATCGAGGCTAGCGACCAACGGCGCCGGGCCATTCGACGTGATGATGGCGGGCGTGCGAATGTCCCCCGCGCGAGAGGGATGCACGCTGAGGAGTGCCATTAAAGGCGTCTCGGAGTTGCATTCAATCGAAATCTCATACCCAGCTCTAATAAACATGGCGCGTCAGCATGCAATCGACGGGCCAGCGGACCGGGCGAAAACCTCAGGCTATTTCCGCCGCTATCCGCGAAGCCAGCGCGCCACGGCGAACCGTCTGAGCCGAAAGATCACGGGCGGCGCGAAACGCCTCACCAACGCTCTAAGATTCGCGACGTTCAACGCAATCGCGTTTGGCGCGTTCTTTGCGAACCGGATGCTCATGCCTGTTCTTTTCTTTTCGCTCCTGGGTCTGGCTAGCGGCTGCTTAGCGCGCGCCCTCTTGCCGGGGATCGGGCGATTGGGGCTGCCGGCGAGCATGGCATTCGGATCCTCGGCTCGTTTTTTGGCTCCCTTCTTATTAGCGTTGCGACCAGTAGCCGCGCCATGGACATGAACCGCGCCCACGTACTCGGCAGCCTCGTTGGCGTGTTGGTCGTCTTTGCGGTCATGGGGCGCGGCGCGACCCGAGCGATGGTCTGACATGCGGCTTCGAGCGGGCTGTGAGATGACCCTTCGTACGGAAAGCCCCGTCGCGATCATCGCCATGCTGCGCCCGAGCAGTGGGCAGGCGCAATGGATAGTGAGCGAACGTTTCGACTTCGAGCCGTTCGTCCGTGCGCTCGAGTACGTGGATGGCTTTGGCAATCTATGTCAGCGCATGATCGCGATGGACGGCCTTCGGATTCGGACCGAGGCCGTCGTGGAAGTGACCGACTCAATTGCGGTGCATCCCGGCGGCGCGCTCACACTACCTCAGGACGTGCCCGACTACGCGTTGCAGTTTTTGCTTCCAAGCCGCTATTGTCCCTCGGATACGCTGGGCGACCTGGCCCGGAAAGTCGTCGCTGGCGCGGCGCCTGGCTATGACCAAGTCGAGGCGATTCGAGCCTGGATCAAGGAAGACATCGAGTACAAGTACGGGGTCAGCAACGGCTCCACGTCGGCCGCAGATACGCTGCGGGACAAGGCTGGCGTGTGCCGAGATTTCTCTCACATCGGTCTGTCCCTATGCCGCGCTCTACACATTCCGGCGCGCATGGTAGTTGGCTATCTACATCGCTTGGAACCCATGGATCTCCATGCCTGGTTCGAGGCATTCGTCGCCGGGCGTTGGTACACGTTCGATGCGACGCAGTCGGCGCCGCGCGGCGGACGAGTCGCGCTCGCCTACGGACGCGACGCCGGTGACGTCGCGTTGATCACGGAATTCGGCCCGCTCAAAACCGAAAACATGAGCGTTTGGGTCGAAGCTGAGTAGGATTCCGCCATGAACGAGCTGACCGAAGAAGGTAGCCGCGCGGTTCAGGATCTCGCGTCGCGCTACAACCTTAGCGCCGAAGCGGTGAAAACCTTGCTTCTAGCCGTGAACGCCGGGGGCGGGTCCATGGCGCAGTTCAACCATCCAGAGCTTGGTGGCGGCGGGCAATGGATGCGCGGAGGCATGACCATGGTTGGGGATATGTTCAACCGCGGTCTGCAGGCCACCGTCGCCAATTTGTGCAGTGAGCTTTCGTCACTGTTGGCCTCGAAGCAGGTCCTGAAATCCGCGGCAGACGCAAACGGCTCTTCGCCCAACCGCAACACGAGGGGCGACGGCAACTGGTGGCCCGCAGAGCTCGGCACGCCCAGCTCGAGCGGTGGCCAAAACGACGCACGCTACGCCTATTTCCGCCAAGCCCGGCGGCTCGTGATCGAGCGAGGCGGTCAGCAAAGCTCGTACGATACGCTCGAGCACCAGATTGGCGGCGTCCAGCAGCAACAGGGCGGCTCGAGTGGCTCGCTCTCGTTCACCAGTCAGCTAGGCACTTTTACCGTCGATAGCCTACCGCGCGTCAGCGCACCCTGAGCATTGCGTCGCATCGCTTGGCTTGGGGCGACGCTCTTTCTCGGCGCCCTGGTGGGCTTATTGATCACCCGACGGCATTCTGCGGCGCTCAAAGCCAACGAGTGCCGACTTTCGATCCCTGGTTCGAGCGTCTCGCCCATGCTCTTCCCAACCAAGGCGGGATCAGAGGCGTTGGACGCGGCTATCCTGGGCAATGCAGACGACAGCGCCGTCACTCGCATCATCGCCGAGCAAGGCGGGTTCACGGTTCCGCCGGGCACCAGTTGCTCCGAACTGGAGGCTGGCCCCGTTTACTCGCGGGTGCTCGTCACGGACGGGTCGTTCGTCGGCAAGAGCGCATGGGCGCCGTCCATTCACACCCACGGTAAATGAAGCTCAGCTGCTTCGCGGTTGGGGTGAGCTGAGATTCGAATCATTTCTTGAGCTTGGCGAGCCCGCGACCTTTGCCTTGCCAGCCACGCTGGGCATCGCTAGCCATCGTGGAGTGGCCGATCATCATGCGACCCCAATGCCGCTCGAAACATTGAGGGATTTACTGGGGATCGCCAGGGCCTTGTACGCCGCGTGGTCTGCTAGTGAAGGGCCCATCGAGATGGAGGAGCTACGCGGCATCGGCGCGGAGCTTCGCGACGCCTACCGGCTAGCGGCGCGCTCAAAACCCGGCACGACCGCGCACCGAGCCGCGTGGGTAAAGGCCGAACGTGCGACACGACAATTGGGTGATCTGTTGGGCGACTTCACCACCGTAAAGTCCTTGGTCGGCACCACGAGCGTCCGCTTGGGATTTTCGAGCGGCGCAGCAAAACCATTTTACGACCGAAATGCGAAGGTCCGAGCCCGACGAAAGCGCGGCTAGCAGTGCGGAGGGGCCCGCCAGCGGCGAAAATGCAAACCTCGTCACACCGCTCACGAGCCACCGCTTCTTCGACCATCCCGTCCAGGTAAGTGCGACGAAGAAAGCTCGACCTGACACCGGGCAGGCACGGTGTGCGGCCAGAAGCGAGGCTCAGGTGCACTGCCGGCTCGGGCCATTCACGTGACGGTAGAACCCCGGCGGGGCGCAAGCCCATTCATACTCTACGTACGAGCCTGGGGGATTCTGACTGCTCGGGGATGCCTGTGCTTTGCGGCTGGTCGCGCTTTGCGACCAGCTTGAGGCGGCGTAGCTCGATTTGGGCAACCAGCAATGCGGTGAGATCGTGAAGCGACGCGAGCTCTTCTTGTGTCCAAACACGGGGGCCGCTGTCGATCGCGCACAACGCGCCGAGCGCGTCGCCATCGGCAGTCACGATCGGAACGCCCGCGTATGCACCGACGCCAATTTCGAGGACCGCGCCATTGTCACGCACCAATGGGTGAGTGCGCGCATCGTCAATCACCAGCGGTAAACGAGTCGTCACGGCGTGTTGGCAGAAAGAATGAGTGAGCGGCGTTTGGCGTGCGCTCGCCCACGGCTCTGTCAATCCAATCGCGCTCTTGAAAAATTGCCGGTCGTTGTCGACCAAAGAGACCAACGCCACGGGTACCGTGAGCAACTTCGATACGAGCCGGGTAAACCGATCGAAGTCCTCTTCTGGTGCGCTATCCAACAGGTGAGTGTCGTCGAGGGCCTGCAACCGTCCTGCCGAAAGAACCGCGGGGGATGGGTTGAGTGCCGAAGCTTGGGCGCGTACGTAGCGTGTCGTCCAGACGCCTGGTGGTGGTTGAGGGAGCGGCAGTGGGCCTGGTCTAGCCAGAAAGTACCCCTGCCCATACGAGACCCCGAGTTTCTGAAGCGCGACGAGCTCTGCTTCGGTTTCAATTCCCTCGGCACAAATCTGCGCTCCGAGGCTCTCGGCGAACGTCACCAGCGCGGCGGCGAGCGCCGCGCGAATTGGGCTCTCATCGATCTTGGTCGTCAGGCTGCGATCGAGCTTGATCACGTTTGGTTGAAGGCGCAGCACGTGCTGAAAACTGGAGAAGCCGGCGCCAGCGTCATCGACGGATAGGCGCGCGCCAATGGCACGCAACCGAGCGACGGCGGCGATCAATGCGTCGTAATCGTCAACGCGTGCATGCTCGGTGAGCTCAACGACGACACGCCCGGGGGGAAGGGCGCGCAGCAAGTTGAACAACGCTGCCGAGCAGAGCGTCGCAGGCGCCGTATTGACTGCAATATAGACGTCCGGTGGGAAGCTATCGAGCACGCTCAGGGCCCGTTCGATGGCGTGCATTTCTAGCTGCAGCCCCGCCCCTGCGGTCCAGGCATCAGCGAACCACTCGTCCGGACTGCGATATGGCTGGGTGTTGAAGCGAGCAAGCGCCTCGGCGCCCACTACCTGCCCCGTACGAATGTCGACGACTGGCTGGTACACCATGGCGAGCGTCTCGCCAACCAACGGACCTGGAATCCGCGCTCGGGCGGACTCAACGTCAGGAGGTCGCGAAGTCGACCGAGGATTCAACATGGTTCGCGGGGAAACGGCCGTCGCCTACCAATCCTTATGACGTGGTACGAAAGCGGCTGCATGATGCAGACTGCCTCGCGGTCGATCTACCTGCGCTTCAGGCGCGCTCCGCTGATGCTTTACGGGAGCGCGAAACCAGCGACGAACGAGCGGAGCCGACTTCGAGACTTGAACTCGAGACCTGCGGTTTACGAAACCGCTGCTCTACCACTGAGCTAAGTCGGCGTGGGCGCGGGAGAATACGCGGGGACAAGCGAGAGTCAAGGTTCTCGGGCGCGTTTTGTGTGGCGGCGTGAGTGAGCGTGGGGCGATCGCGCGCGGGGGTATTTTCGCGCGAGGAGTGGGGCCGCGGGGTGCTATGGATGGCGGGCGGCCAGCTCGCCGCAGGAGGCAACAGACCAGATGACTTCGACAATTGCAGGCTTTCGGTTCGCAGCGGTCTCGGCGGGAATCCGCAAGGACGGCCGTGTGGACGTCGCCTTGGCGGTTGCCGACCGCCCCGCGGTGGTTGCGGGGCTCTTCACGCGCAACCTGGTGCGTGCCGCACCCGTGCTGCTCGCGGAAGAGCGCGTTAAAAACGGTCTGGCCCGCGCCATCCTCGTGAATGCGGGCTGCGCTAATGCATGCACGGGCGAGGCGGGGTTCGCGGCGGCCCGTGAAACCACGGAGGCCGTTGCGCGCGCTTTGGGCATTCCGGTCGATGAAGTCCTTCCGGCGTCGACCGGGGTGATTGGCCAACTGCTGCCGGTCGCCAAAATGAATGCGAAGGCCAAAGAGCTGGCCAAGAGTATTACTCCGGACGGTTACGAAGCGTTCGCGCAGGCGATCTGCACGACGGATCGTTGGGTCAAAGTAGCAGAGGCCAAGGTCGAGACGTCATCGGAGGATCCCGTTACGATCGTGGGCATCGCCAAGGGCGCCGGTATGATTCATCCGGACGTGGGCCCCCCTCAGGCCACCATGCTGGTGTTCTTATTCACCGACGCCGTGATCAAGCAGGAAGAGCTACAACTCGCGTTGGCGCAGGTCGCGGACAAGACCTTCAATGCCGCGAGTGTAGACGGCGATACGAGCACCAACGATACGGTGCTCGCGCTCGCGTCCGGTGCGTCGAACATCCGACTCACTGCCCCACAGATCGCACCGGCGCTGTTCAGCGTCTGCGACAAGTTGGCTCGCTCGATGATCGCGGATGGCGAAGGCGCCAATCACGTCGCCGAAATACGCGCGGTCGGTCTGGCGACCGAGGCGGACGCCCGCAAAGTCGCCCAGACCATGGCCACTTCGCTATTGGTAAAAACGGCGCTGCACGGCAAAGATGCCAACTGGGGTCGCTTGCTCGCCGCCGCCGGCCGCGCCGGCGTAGCCTTCGATCCGAGGCTTGCCAGCATCAAAATTGGGGATGTCGAGATCGTAAAAAACGGCCTCGCCATGGGCGAAGAGGCCGAGAAGCTCGCGGCCGAGGTCCTGAAGGGCCCAAGCTACAAGATCGAGATCGGTCTCGGCTCTGGCCCCGGTGAGTTCAGCTACTTGACCAGCGATCTCGGCCACGGCTACGTGGACGTGAATGCGGATTACCGCTCTTGATCCCTGCTCGATGACGTTGGCCGTCGTACTGTGCGCCTGCGCCGCGCAGCACGGTACGATCGGGGCCGTGATCGCTCAAGAACCCGACACCGGTCGGCTCTTTCTTCGAGATGTCCCGCCGGGTCTGGCGGCGGCTCGCGCCGGCCTCAAATCGGGGGACGAAATCTTGTTGATCGACGGAGTCGACGCGCGCGCCATGGATTCCAAGCAGATCCACGGCATGCTTTCGGGCGAGGTCGACGACCAAGTAAAACTCACGGTGGTGCGCGGCGATCAAGTCCTGCGTGTCACCTTGAAGCGCACCGAAGCGCAAAAGCTGCGGCCGACCCGCACTGGCCCAGAAGGCCCTTCCTGAGCTGATCGCCGCCCCGGCACATGCGGGATCGACCCCTCATTTTCGGCAGTCGCAGGCCTTCCCGTAGGCCGGTTTCATTGCTAGGTTCCGCGCCGATCCCGCGCTGGGCGAGCCCAGCCCGCCTCTCGAAGCTTTCGGGGAGACCCCCCGCCATGGAGTGTCACGATGAGCAGCTATCTCTTCACGTCCGAATCCGTAACCGAAGGCCATCCGGACAAAGTTTGCGACGCCATATCTGACGCCGTGCTCGACGCCGCCCTGGCCGGCGACAAATACAGCCGCGTCGCATGCGAGACGCTGGTCAAGACGGGCTTCGTCGTCATCGCCGGTGAAATTACGACGAAGTCGACGATCGACTTCGGCAAAGTCGCGCGAAAAGCGATCAAAGACATCGGTTACACGAGCTCGGACATCGGCTTCGATGCCGACACCTGCGGCATCATGATCGCCGTCGAACCGCAGTCGCCGGATATCTCGCAAGGCGTCACCGAAGGCCAGGGCCTGCACAAGGACCAAGGCGCGGGGGACCAGGGTTTGATGTTCGGCTATGCATGTGACGAAACGCCGGAGCTCATGCCCGCGCCGATCATGTACGCGCATCAATTGTCGAAGCAGCTCGCTGCCGTCCGCAAGAAAGGCGCGGTCGACTTCTTACGACCCGACGGCAAGAGCCAAGTCACCGTCGAATACGAGAATGAAGTGCCCAAGCGCATCGAGACGGTCGTCGTCTCGACTCAGCACGGCCCGGAGGTGAAGCACAAGGCCCTCAAAGAGGCGGTGATGGAGCTCGTCATCAAAAAGGCGCTGCCCAAACACTTGCTAGACAACAAAACCAAGTACTTCGTAAATCCCACGGGCCGCTTCGTGGTCGGCGGACCCTGCGGGGACGCGGGTCTCACCGGTCGCAAAATCATCGTCGATACGTACGGCGGCATGGGTCGGCATGGCGGCGGTGCGTTCAGCGGCAAAGACCCGTCCAAGGTCGATCGCTCGGCTTGCTACTACGCACGCTTCGTGGCCAAGAACATCGTCGCGGCCGGCCTTGCCAAACGGTGTGAAGTGCAGGTCGCTTATGCGATCGGCGTCGCCCAACCGATGGGCGTTTACGTCCAAACGTTCGGCACCGGGAAAATCGACGACGAGACCCTGGCCGCCTACGTGATGAAGAACTTCGACATGCGCCCCCGCGCGCTGATCGAGGAGCTCGACCTGCTGCGCCCGATCTACCAGCCCACGTCCAGCTATGGCCACTTCGGGCGTACTGAGTTCGCGTGGGAAAAGACCGAGCGCTCCAAGAGGTTGGCGGCGGATCTGCTGGGAGGCTCGGCCAAGTCCGCAACGAAATCGAACGGGATCGAAGTAGGCGAAACGAAAAAAGCGAAGCCCAAAGCTCAAGCGCGCGCCTGAGCGCACGCTATCAAAGCTAGGTTTTTCCGTTGATAACCGCGGGGTCCGCCAAGATTCCGCGGTTCGCGTTTTTTCTTTGGGGTGCTCCTGCGCGGCAGGAGACGCCATTCTACAAACCCCTGACTTGCGCGCCGCGCCCGCATCGAGCTCGCGACGGAGCCAACGCTGGATGGCTGAACGTTGCAGCCGTGCCCTCGTAAACGGGTGCGAACACGCGCCGCCCAAGCGGTCGCGCAAGGGCCAAGGGCGAGCGAGCCCGCCTGACCCTGCCGTCGCCCAAACCGCCGGGGCCAGCGCTTCCTGGAGGGTGGCCGCGCCTAGGCGCTTCGCAGTGCGCTACGCTTTCGTCGATGAAGCAAGACTCGCGAGCCTACGCTTTCGAAACGCTGGCTGTCCACGCGGGCTACGAGCCGGACGCGAGCCATGGTGCGGTCATGCCACCGGTCGTGATGGCCAGTACCTTCGCGCAACCAGAGCCGGGTAAGCCCCTCCGCTTCGACTATGGGCGCAGTGGCAATCCCACTCGAGCCCATTTGGAGGCGGCACTGGCGGCGCTCGAGGGCGGAACGCGCGGCTTTGCGTTTTCCAGTGGCTGCGCGGCCGCGACGACGCTGCTGCACACGCTCGAGCCGGGAGACCACGTGGTCAGCGGAGACGACGTATACGGTGGGACATTCCGACTGTTCGAAAAAGTCATGAAGCCATTCGGTATCGCGACGAGCTTCGTAGATCTGACGGATTTGTCGCGCCTCGAGACGGCCATTACCCCAAAAACGCGCTTCGTTTGGTTCGAAACGCCCACGAACCCAACTTTGAAATTGGCCGACATCGCAGCGGTCAGCCGCATCTGCGCGAAGCTCGGCGTGCGGGTCGTGGTCGACAACACCTTCGCTTCACCCGCTCTGCAACGGCCCTTGTTACACGGAGCCACGGTCGTGTTGCACTCGACGACCAAGTACATCAATGGCCACTCGGACGTCGTCGGTGGTGCCTTGGTGACGAGCGATACGGATTTGTGCGAGCGTCTTTCATTCCTGCAAAATGCCCTCGGTGCCGTGCCTAGCCCCATGGACTGCTACCTGGTGATGCGCGGAATCAAGACGCTGTCCGTGCGCATGAAGGCGCACGTGGCCAGCGCGTCCGAGCTTGCTCAACGCCTGGCCGCGCATCCGCGCGTTGCGCGCGTTCATTACCCCGGCCTGAGCTCGCATCCTCAGCACGAGCTCGCCCTGCGCCAAATGTCCGGGCCGGGTGGCATGATCTCCGTCGAGCTCGCTAGTGATCTGGAGGGCTCGCGTCGCTTCTTGCAGGCGCTGCGTGTGTTCGCATTGGCCGAAAGCCTCGGCGGCGTAGAATCCTTGGCGGAGCATCCGGCGCTGATGACCCACGCCTCTATCCCTGCCATCAATCGCAAAGCGCTCGGCATCAGCGATGCCCTGGTGCGCCTGTCCGTGGGCATCGAGCACGTGGCTGATCTGTGGCAGGATCTCGACTCTGCGCTGCAAGCGTGCTCGAGCTGAGCGCCTAGTCGCGCACCACGAAAGGCGCTCGCCGCTTCTATTCGTGATGCATGCCCGCAGCGTCGCGTTGCGGCGCGCCGCGTGAAGGGTCAGGCTCTAGCCATGCCCGAGCTCGAGCCTCCGTCTTCGGATGTTTTATCGCTGATCGGCAACACGCCACTGGTGCGGATCAGCCGCATCGACACCGGCCTGTGCGAGCTGTTCGTCAAACTGGAAAATCAAAACCCCGGCGGCTCGATCAAAGATCGAATTGGCTTGTCGATGATCGACGCCGCCGAACGGAGCGGCCTCATCAGGCCCGGCGCGACGCTCGTGGAGGCAACGGCAGGCAACACGGGGCTTGGCTTGGCCCTCGTGGCCGCACGCAAAGGCTACAAGCTCGTGTTGGTGATCCCCGACAAGATGAGCCAAGAAAAAGTCCATCACCTTCGGGCCCTCGGCGCCGAGGTGCGGATGACGCGCAGCGACGTCGGAAAGGGCCACCCGGAGTACTACCAAGATTACGCGGAACGCATCGCCGGCGAGCTCGGCGCCTATTTCATCAATCAGTTCGGAAACCCGGCCAATCCACTCGCGCATGAGCAAACCACGGCTCCCGAGATCTGGAAGCAGATGGATCATCGGCTCGATGCGGTCGTGTGCGGTGTTGGCTCCGGCGGTACGATGACGGGCTTCAGCCGCTTTTTCGCGCACACCGCGCCGAATGTCGAATTGGTGCTCGCCGATCCGAAGGGCTCCATTTTAGCGGACTACGTACGCACCGGCGAAATCGGTCAGGCAGGCTCCTGGCTGGTCGAGGGCGTCGGCGAAGACTTCGTGCCCGCCATCTGTGACTTGTCCCGCGTCCACAAAGCGTACACGGTGAGCGACGAAGAAAGCTTCAACGCGGCGCGCATGCTGCTCAAGGAAGAAGGCATTTTCGCCGGCTCGTCGTCGGGCACTTTGCTGACCGCCGCCCTCCTCTATTGCCGCGAGCAGACGACCGCCAAGCGCGTCGTCAGCCTGATCTGCGATAGCGGAGGAAAGTACCTATCGAAGATGTTCAATGATTATTGGCTGCGCGACCAAGGCTACCTGCCTGGCACGGCCTACGGGGATCTGAGGGATCTGATCTCGCGGCGCGCGGAAACGGGCGCCGTGGTCTCCGTGGCCCCGAGCGATAGCTTGCTGGTCGCGTACTCGCGTATGCGGCTGTACGACGTATCGCAGCTGCCGGTCCTGGAGAATGCTCAGATAGTCGGCCTGATTGACGAATCCGATCTCCTCCTCGCGACCCATGGCGAAGCCGCAGTCTTTCGCAACCCCGTGCGCGAATTCATGAGCACCAAGCTCGTCAGCGTGGATGCCCGAGCTTCCTTGGAATCCCTCATGCCGCTGTTCGATCAGGGCTTGGTCGCCATCGTGCGTGAGCATGAGAAATTCTCGGGTCTCATCACCCGCATGGACGTACTGAACCATTTACGTCGCAAATTGTCTTGAGAACGGCGGCCGCGCGTGGGGATTACGCGCACACTCGGTTCCGGCCGCTGTCCTTCGCCCTGTACAGCATGTCGTCGGCACGGCCATATAGGGCTTCTGGCTCCTCGTCGCTGCCGGGCTCGAATTCCGCCAGTCCTAAGCTGACCGTGACGGGTAAACTGCGTTCTTCGAAGGTCGGAAGGTTACTGGCCACCGCCTGCCGTATCTTCTCTGCGCACAGCTTGGCCGTCGCAAGTGAAGTATGACGGCAAAGCACGGCGAACTCCTCGCCGCCGACGCGCGCAAACAGGTACTCGGGCGCCGCGGTAGCTTTCACGACGAGCGCAGTGGCGCACAACACGGCGTCGCCGGCCATGTGGCCGTGGGTGTCGTTCACTCTCTTGAAGTGGTCGATATCGAGCACGATCAAGCTCACCGGGCTGCCTTGCGCGGTGGATACGGCAACGCGCAGGTTTTCTTCGAAGTAGCGCTTGTTGTGCACACCGGTGAGCGCGTCGAAGCTCATCAGGCGCTGCACCTCTTCGTGGTACGCGCTTTCGATATTTCCGCCGGCGAGGTATTTCAGCAAGGCCTTGCCGATCTGCAAACGGTCACCATCCTTCAGCTGGTGCTCCTTCACTCGCAGGCCGTTCACGTACGTGCCATTCGTCGAGCCCAGATCCGTCAGCCGATGCCCGTCGCCATTGGGTTCGATGCACGCGTGACGCCGACTCACCGAATCGGCGTCGAGCACGAGCCCCGCGTTCGAGCCTCGGCCAATCTCGACGCGGGTGTCGGACAGCACGGTGCGGTTGCCCAGGCGTGGGCCGGACAGCACCAGTAGCAATGCTTGCTGTTGACCCGCGACTCGGATCAGACTGCGCATATCGCGCGAAATCGTGACCTCGAGAGTGGACTCGTATAGCTCTTCGTCCGCCAAGTTCGTGTGAGTTCCCGCCCAGATTGTGATGTGCGGACTGCGGTTCAGCATAGCAGATCCGCGCACGCTCATTGTTTCGAGCGACACGAATCCGTCGGGAATGTGGGCCCGCGCCCTACATTGTGATTTCTGAAGTGCGCTCCGCTCCGTGCGCCTCGTTCCCGCCTCCGCGCCTCGCTCGCGCAGTGCGCACGGACCTGCTACGCGCGTGTGATCGCGGCTCGCGCCACGGCCGAGAGACTCACACGTCGTAGTACAAATGATATTCGAATGGTGTGGGGCGTAGCCGCGAGGCCTGCACATCGTGCTCGCGCTTGTAATCGATCCACATGTCGATCAGGTCCTGCGTAAACACATCCCCTTTAAGCAGAAATTCGTGATCGCCTTCGAGCGCGTCCAGCGATTCTTCGAGCGAGGCGGGCATCCGTTCTACGTCCCTCAGCTCTTCGGCCGAGAGAGAATAAATGTCTTTGTCGAGTGGCGCGCCGGGATCGATCTTGTTTTGAACGCCATCCAAACCAGCCATCAACATCGCTGAAAACGCCAAGTATGGGTTGCACGTTGGGTCCGGGAAGCGAAGCTCCAGCCGTCGTGATTTTGGCGAGGGCGAATACGTGGAGATACGAATGGCGGCGGAGCGATTGCGACTGGAATAGGCCAAATTAACCGGCGCTTCGTAACCAGGCACTAGGCGTTTGTAACTGTTGGTCGTGGGGTTCGTGAGCGCAGCTAGAGCGTGTGAGTGCCTCAGAATACCTCCGATGTAGTACAATGCCGTTTCACTCAGCCCCGCATAGCCATCTCCCGCGAACAGCGGTTTACCGTCCTTCCATAACGACTGATGGCAATGCATCCCGTTGCCATTGTCACCGAATAGTGGTTTGGGCATGAAGGTCGCACTGCGACCGTTGCGATATGCCACATTCTTCACCACGTGCTTGAACCACATGAGCTTGTCCGCGCACTTCAGCAAGCTGTCGAAGCGCATGTCGATCTCGCCCTGCCCCGCGCTGGCGACCTCGTGGTGGCTCACCTCGACCTCGATGCCGATGCGCTCGAGCTCCAAACAAATTTCCGTGCGCAGGTCCATCTGCGAGTCTTGCGGTGGAACGGGAAAGTAGCCCTCCTTGCTCCTGATCTTGTGGCCCAGGTTCGGGCCCTCCTCACGCCCACTATTCCAGCTCCCTTCCGCGGAATCGACGGCGTAGAAAGCAGCGTTTGCCTTCACGTCGAAGCGCACGTCGTCAAAGATAAAAAATTCCGCCTCGGGCCCGAAATATACGGTATCCGCGAGGCCCGTGGACTGCAGATAGGCTTCGGCCTTCTTTGCGATGTAACGAGGGTCCCGCGAGTAACTCTGGCGAGTCAACGTATCCTGGACATTGCACAGCAAGGACAGCGTCGGGAAGCGCGTGAACGGCTCCATCACGGCCGTGGTCGGGTCGGGAATGAGCAGCATGTCGCTCAAATTAATGGGCTGGAAACCCCGTATCGAGGAGCCGTCGAAACCAAACCCCTCTTCGAACGCATCACTCGTCAGGCGGTGAAAAGGGACGGAAGTGTGTTGCCACTTGCCGATTAGGTCGATGAACTTGAGGTCGACCATGACCGCTTCGTGCTTCTTCCCCAGCTCGATCGCTTGCTTCGCGTCCATGGCGCTAGCTGTATCGCTATCGGGCGCGTAGGGCTACTGCCGGAATTCTTCCCTTCCGGCAGTAGGTCTCCTTCACGCAGCGAGCACGCGGTCGCGACGCTCGCTCGGCACACGGCGCTAGGCCTTCGAGCCGAGTCTCTCAGATCGCTTCTTCAGCGCGCTCGCCTGTGCGAATGCGAACCGCTTCATCGACCGGGCTCACGAAAATCTTGCCGTCACCAATGCGGCCGGTCTTCGCGCTCTTCTCGATCGCGTCGATCACCTGATGAACCATTTGATCGGGAACCACGATCTCGAGCTTCACCTTCGGCACGAAGTCCACGACGTAGGCCGAACCGCGGTACACCTCTTTCTTACCGCCCGTGCGCCCGAAGCCCTTGACCTCAGTCACGGTCATGCCCTGGATCCCGACTTCCGACAAGGCATCCTTCACCTCGTCCAGCTTGAACGGCTTGATTATCGCCTCGACCTTCTTCATCTGGCTCTCCATCCTGTTGGGGGGTTACAGCCCCTTGCGAGGCCTCCCCTCCCTTAGCGCGGGGGCACCGCTCGGTTCGTATGAACCCGCCGTAGCTCGGCGGGTGCGATTGGAGGTACCGGGACCCGTGTTTCCAAATTGTTTCCGAGTCGAGTCTGCGTGCTCCTCTGGGAAAATCAGTGCTTTTCTTTAAATTTGGAAACACGGCGCGGGCGAATAGCGCTTCGATTTGCCACACGGCCTGATACGTATCGGCCCAAGACATCGAATCGAGCGCGCGCAATTCGAACCCCCGCGGGACCGGTCGGCCATTGAGCCGGCATCCAAAGCGACTCGGCCGCGCAGGCAATTCGGGTACTGTTGGCGCCCTCCGCCGGGCTCGGACACCGGCCGCGACTCCCGCACATCCGCCTTCGTAATGCCGTCTCAGAATCAGTCACAAGTCCCAGTCGGGACCGTCCTCGAAGGCAAATTTCGGATCACGAAGGAGATCGGCCGAGGAGGCATGGCGGCGGTCTACGAGGCCGAGAACATCGACATTGGAAAACGAGTTGCGGTAAAAATACTAGCGGCGGAGCTCATCACTTCGCGGGTGGTGCGCGAGCGCTTCCTTCGCGAAGCGCGCGCGGCCGCCGCCATTCGCAGCCCGTACATCTGCGACGTGTACGACTCGGGCATGTTCGAGGAGCGCCCGTTCCTCGTGATGGAGCTGCTCGAGGGGGAGAGCCTCTACGATTTGATGACGCGCGTTCGCCAGATCGAGGTCGACACGACCGTACGCATCGCCACGCACACCGCGCGCGGGCTCGCCAAGGCTCACGAATCGAACGTGGTTCATCGGGATCTCAAGCCCGAGAACATTTTTTTGACTAAGGACGAGGACGGCAAGCTGAGGATCAAAATCGTCGATTTCGGGCTCGCCAAATTCTACGAGCCAACGACGCCCGACGCCCAGACCGTGCGGTTGACCCGCGAAGGCGCGCTGTTCGGTACTCCCGCGTACATGAGCCCCGAGCAGGCGAAAGGTAAAGGAGAGGTCGACCACCGCGCCGATTTGTGGGCGCTCGGCTGCATCGTGTACGAGTGCCTGACCGCGCAAACAGTGTGGAATGTAGAGCAAGGCGTAGCCATGATCTTGGCTCAAATCGCGAGCGCGCCTCTGCCCCGCCCGAGCAAGCTGCGGCCCGACCTGCCACCGACGTTCGACGCTTGGTTCGCACGTGCGCTCGATCGCGATCCTGACAGACGCTATCAGACAGCGAAAGAGCTCGCCGAATCGCTCGCCAAGTCGCTGCTGCCAACCCGCGGCCGAGCGCGATCCATCTCGTTGTCGAGCGACGACGAGGGAATGGTCGTGGACGAACTGATGGCGGCAGAGGTATCGCCGGTCAGCGGTCCGCTCACCGACCGGCGAGGCAAGACGGTTCGCGAGCCGCCGCCCGAGCCGCTAGCACGGCTACCCTCGCAGCGTGCAGAATCCGGAGCGGGTCGCGCGATCTCGCTGCTGATATTGGTCTCTGCACTCAGCTTGGGCGCGTATGCGGTCTGGCTGTATGTGTTGCATCCCCCCGGTCAGCTGCATGCCGTGCAAACCGTTGCCCCCCGCGCGACGACGTCGAGCCCCTCGAGCAGTCCGGCCGGCGTGAGCTCGGCCACGCGCGGCGCGGAGTCCGACGCATCAGCGGCCAAGATCGTGCGCGGACAAGAGCTGCTCGCGAGCGGGGACGGCAAAGGCGCTCTCGACGTGTTCAGAGAGGCGCTCAAAGGAAACAGTGCGGTGGCCCGCTCGGTGTTCTCGCATATGTCGGTCGCAATCGAAGAGCCGAGTGGGCCATGCAAGCTCACGGGCATCAGCCGACCGCGACCGTATGCAATCGATCTGCCGGTCTCCCGGCCTTCGCTGTTGCACAGCAGTGCCGGCACCGTGTTCGTTTGGATCGACAATCATCAAGATTCGAAGAAGAAGCAGGCCTACGCCGTCCTACTCGACGAAGCTCTCCGACGCTCGGCGCCCGAAGTATCGTTGACGCCAGAGGTTTCCTCCGCCCGCCAAGCGCAACTCTTGCCAGCGGGCGAGAAGTACGTGCTCCTTTATTGGGACGATGGCGGCGCCGAGCCCGGTGTGTACGCGCGCTTCATCTCTCACGACGGCCATATCGCGGGCCCACCGAAGCGCATCTCCCCCGCTAAACGGGGGGACTTATTCGCCGCGCTGGCCGCAGATGAAAATAATTTTTGGGTAGTCTGGCAAGAAGAGGTCGACAAAGGCTCCACCGATATCATGGCCCGCGAGCTGGA
The DNA here is from genome assembly GCA_903642325.1 of Myxococcales bacterium. Lineage (GTDB taxonomy): Bacteria > Myxococcota_A > Polyangia > Polyangiales > Polyangiaceae > PMG-095. The sequence continues at coordinate 63,757 of CAHJWM010000023.1, forward strand.
CGCGGAGCTCGCGCCTACGGGCGAAGCAGTTCGGTTGACCTCGATTCCGCCATCCAAGGGCGCGAACGGGAGCGCCGCCGGCACGCCGAGTGTGGCGGTGCGGGCCGATCACTTGTACGTCGCGTTCTCGGTCAACCGCGGCTTCGATCACCTGCAGGTCTACGTGCAGCGCATCGCCTTGAACGATCCGACGTTGAAGACCGGATTGCAGTCGACCAAGCGCACCGTCGGCAAAGAGCGTTACCTGGGTCAGGCGCAGCTCGTGAGCACGCGAGAGGGCAAGAACACTACGCCCGTCTTGGCCTGTGCAACCGAAGGCTGCTTCGTAGCTTGGGACGACGAGAAGGCGGGCGCGTCCGTCGCGTTCGTCGAAAAGGACAAGGGGCAGATGCTCTGGCGGCGGGACTTGCCGTCCAAGGTCGTGCGGCCCGCGGTCGCGGCCAACGGCAGTGGCGCAGTCATCTCCTGGTTCGATGAATCCCGCCTGCGCATCGCGCCGCTCACTCGTGACGGCTTGGGCGCGGTCTCGTCGCTCAGCCGGGTGAGCGGCTTCCAGCCGCAGCCCGATCTCGCCGCCGGCGAAAAACCTGGGCAATGGTACATTTCCTGGCGCGACTACGAGTCGGCGCACCTCGAGGTATTTGCGCTGCGCACGGAATGCCCTTGAAAACTCGCGATACCAACGAACGAACGCCGCAGCCCGGCTCGCAGCCGGTGGCACATCTTTTGTCGATCCCCCCGCGCTCGGCGGTTCGACGCGCGCCCGTCGAAACAGGTCGCACTTTACTCGTGCCGCTGGAGCTCACGGACGGCGCTGAGCTGTGGGAGGCCGTCGAGGGCTCGCGTTGGCATCTGGAACGCTGGCTACCTTGGGTTCCATTCAATAATGCGCCCGAGGCCAGCGCTCGTTACGCAGAAGCCTGTGTTTCGGACTGGGACACTGGCCGCGCCGTTCGGTTTGCGATTCGAGACCGGCAATCGCGCGAGCTTCTGGGCGTGGTGGGCCTCGATTCCTGCGTGCACTTACACCGCTCGTGCGAGCTCGGTTACTGGCTGAAGCGGGAGGCGACGGGGCGTGGCATCATGACCGAGGCCGCTCGGGCCTGCGTCGATTTCGCGTTCGCGCGCATGACCATGCATCGCATTCGCTGTGCAGCTGCCACCGACAACAGCGCGAGTTTGCGCGTGATCGCTCGGCTCGGTTTTCGTTTCGAAGGCATCGCGCGGCAAGCCGAGCTGGTCTCCGCGCGCTGGTTGGATCACGCCATCTTTGCGCGCCTCAGTAGTGACGAGTGAGCACACGACCGAGAAAAATTCCGTTTCTCGTGATCGCGCCGGCGATTGTGTTGATCGTTGGCCTGGCCGCAGGCTTGGCCCTGGCGATATTGGGCACCCTACGTCTGCGCGCGCAGAGTGACGATGCGGCCTCACTGCGTGCTCGCTTGCTATGTCTAACGCTCGCCGAACGCATCCGGAGCACCCCCGAGGAAGATCGACAAGCGGTGCTCGAACGCGCGGCACGCCGCTCGGGGGCGGAGCTGCTCCTGGTCACGGCCGACGGCAAGGTAATCGTCGACGGCACGCAAGGCGCTCCCGCCAAACCGCGCATCTTGGAGCTGCTGATCGCGGGAGAAGGCGAAACCAGCACGCAACTCGGGCGGGCGCGCTTTTTCTCGGCCGCGCTGCAGGCGCCCAAGGCGTACGTGAACCTGCTCGTGTTCGTCGCGGCGCCAGCGACGCCTTTCGCCACGGGTTCGCTGCTGATGTGGGTGGCGACGCTCACGGGGTTGCTCGTGGGGGTCGCCGCCTTGGTGGCGCTGGCGCTGGCGCGCGACGTTCACGCCGACGTTACGTTCGTGCGTAAGCGCATCGTGGAGATGGCCAAGGAGGGTGCCGATCCCACTGGCATACCCATTCCCGTGCGCTCGGTTGATTTGGTGGGTTTACTGACCAGCGCTTTCAACGTCCTAGTCGATCGCTTCACCGCGGCCGAACATGCGTACCGCCAAGATCTCTCGGGCGCGCTCGCCTACGATCGTGACCGCAGCGACTTTTTGGCGGCCTTGAGCCACGAGCTGCGCACGCCGCTAAACGCGATTCTGGGCTTTACCGACGTACTGCTCAGCGAGGTCGACGGGCCGCTGAGCGCAGACGCCACGGAAAATCTGTCCGTGGTCCGCAATAGCGGACAACACCTGCGAGCGCTGATCGACGACATACTCGATTTGTCGGCGCTCGAGTCGGGCGAGCTCCGTCTCAACTGCAAGATGATCGACGTGCTCTCGATCGGTCAGGAGGTCGTGCGGGAGGCCCGCATCGCCGCAGAAGCCAAGAACCTAGAGATCAGCGCCGTCGGAAACCGAGCCATGGCCTTCGCCGACGCACGGCGGGTGCGTCAGATCATCGGCAACGTCGTGGGCAACGCGGTGAAGTTCACGGCTCAGGGCGGCGTCATGTTGCGCATCGATCCGCGGGACGGCGGTGTGACGATAGCAGTGACGGACTCGGGCGCGGGCATTGCACCGCAGGATCACGAAGCGATTTTTCAAGAGTATTGGCAAGCCGGCGACGTGAAGCGTCAGCGCGTGGGCACCGGTCTGGGCTTGGCCATCACCCGACGCTTGGTGCAAATGCATCGCGGCTTCATCGACTTGAAGAGTCAGCTCGGCAAGGGCTCGACCTTTACGATCGTATTGCCGTCGCGTCCGCCGCCGGTGGTCGTCGAGCGGCCTTCCGCTGCGCCGCGGCCCAGCATCGATTCCATCGACTCCATCGAATCGAACGAATACGGGAGCTCGACGTGAACACAGGCGCCGCCCGGTTGACCCCGCGCGTGCTCGGTGTCGAGCTATTGTTCACGCTATCGGCGAGCGTGCTCTTGGCGCTGCTGACCTCTCATTTTTTGGTACTGAGCGGCCAAGTTGCGCTCGAAGGCGCCGAGACGCTCGCATTGTCCGTACTGGCCGGCGGCGCGCTATCCTTGGCACGCAGCTTCGTGCGTTTGCGCCGCTATCGGTTCGTACTTCGCTCGCTCTCGCTCGGATCCAAAGCGGTGGAGGCGCGGGAGCTGTTTGCGCTGAGCGACGAGCCGGGCTTGGTCGTATTCGGCTGGTTCGCCACGTGTACCGTTAGCATCTTGTTGTTTCACACCGTAATCAGGCCAAAACTCGTCGATTTTTCGACAGCCATGAACCTTGCTCTCTTGGGCGTGGTGATCGTCGCCGCCGCCGCCCTGCCCATGTTCGTGGTCGTCCGTTCCACGTTTTTGCGCGCGCTCGAGCTCGCGCCGCCGGAGGTGATGCGAGAGGTAGTCGAGAACGCCGATTTACACGGCGTGATCGCCCAGCGCGTGCCGCGCCGTTTGATGGCGGCCGTGACTACGCCCGTCGTGTTCTTGGTCTTCGGCTGCGCCCTGATCGTCAGCTCGCATTTGCGCCGCGCGGACGAACGAAGCCGCGAAGAAACGGCAAGGGTTTTGGCGCGCGCCGTGCTCGAGCTACGGCCCGGCGTCGTGCGCGGCGCGGGCCTCGAGGGCGCGATTCAACAGGGTAGATTACTGGGCTTCGCCGCCGCCGTACGGGACCGAACCGACGGTTACCGTGTCGAGCGGGGCGACGATGGCATCGTCACGGTCGTGACGCCACTCGACGAAGGCAGCGCTCAGGTGCGCTTCGAGGGCTCCGTGGTCGGCGTACTGAGCGCGTCCTTCGTGCTCGTGGCGCTGCTCGGCACCGGCATCGCGAGCGGGCTCGGCATCGCCTTTGGTCAAGCGCTGGGTAAAGACCTGCGCGCGGCGACGAAGAACGTGCGCGAGCTCGGAACGGACGCCGTATTGAGCGGCGGCACGCATGTACTCCGGGCGGCGCGTTTCCGCGTCGTCGGCCGGCTGGGTCTGGCCATCGAGCGGCTGGCGGCGCGCTTCCGGGTCTTTGCCAAGGCCCAAGAGCGTGCCATCTCCGCGCGCAAAGCCGCCGCGCGCATGCGTGGTCTGTTCTTCGCGAGCGTGAGCCACGACCTGAAGAGCCCGCTGAACGCCATTTTGGGCTTCACTCAATTAGTGCGCAAGAGCGAAGAGCTGAGCCAAGGTCAGAACGAGAGCCTGAGCTTAATCGATCGCCGCGGGCGCGAGCTGCTCGCGCTAATCGAAACCATTTTGGACGCGGCGCGGGTCGATGCTGGGCAATTGAGCTTGGTTTTGGACCAATGCGATGTGCATGTGTTGCTAGCAGAAGCCGTGGCCAAGGGTAAAGACCTGGGCGGCGATCGCGGCGTGGAAATCTTGTCGGATATTTCGCAATCGGTGAGCACCGTGCGCGTCGACCGCGTGCGCATGCCGCGCGCGCTCGCCACGTTCATCGGCCACGCAGTCCGCGTCTCCGAGCTGACCGCGGTCCACGTGCAGGTCGTGCCCGAGGCAGACGGAGTCCGCTTCGACGTCGAAGTGCCAGGCTCGCGCGTCGACCCACAGAAATTGGAAGCGCTGCTCGATCCAAGCCCCGCGCTCGGACCGAGCGAGCATCGCGGGCTCGCCCTCGGCTTGCGGCTGGCGCGCTCCGTCGTCGAATTACATGGCGGTTCGGTCGCCGTCAGCGCCCTGCGTGGCCAAGGCGCAGTGTTTTCCGTTTTGCTACCGACGGGCGACGCCGAGTCTCGGTTCGCACCACCGATTTCCACGCGTTCGTGAATCCGAGTCCCAACACTGATAAGCTCTTCGGAGCAAAATGGCCGCCAAGAAACCGCGCAAAGACGCCACGCTCGAGGCCCTGGCCGGCGAGGTCGAGCGCGTGCTGGGCGTAGCCGCGCGCCCCGACGAGGATCGCTTCGATCGCTTGTTTCGCCCTGAGTCACTGGCGGAGTTCGTTGGGCAGAAGACGCACTGCGAAAATCTCAACGTTTACGTGGAGGCCGCGCGTCGCCGAAAAGAGCCGCTGGATCATATTTTATTGTGTGGCCCGCCGGGCCTCGGCAAAACGACCCTCGCCCATATCTTGGCCAAAGAAATGGGCGTTACTTTGCACCAAACGAGCGGACCGGCGGTCGAGCACAAAGGCCTGCTCACCGGTCAGCTGACCAAGCTCGGGCGAGGCGACATATTGTTCGTGGACGAGATCCACCGTTTGAGCGCCACGGTCGAAGAGGCGCTGTACCCAGCGATGGAGGACTTCCGTATCGACGTGATGATGGGCGACGGAGCTTACGCAGAAAGCATCACGCTCGACATCAAACCCTTCACCCTGATTGGCGCCACCACGCGCACGGGGCTACTCACCAAACCGCTGCAAGAGCGCTTCGGCGTCACCCTGCGCCTGGACTTCTACCCTCCTGAAGACTTGGAGAAAATCATTTCGCGCAGCGCGCGCCTGCTCGGCGTAGCTTGTGATGCTCCGGGCGCGCGTGAGCTATCCACGCGCTCGCGCGGCACTCCGCGCGTTGCCAACCGCCTGGTGCGGCGCGTACGTGATTTCGCCGAGGTACAAGGCTCCGGCAAAATCGACCGGGAGATCGTGCGTCACACCTGTGAAAGGCTCGGTGTCGATCATGCCGGCCTCGACGATATGGATCGCCGCCTGCTGGGGATTTTGATCGAGCACTACGAGGGCGGCCCCGTTGGCGTGGAGACCTTGGCCGCCGCGTTGGCTGAGCCGCGCGACACGATCGAGGACGTCTACGAGCCCTATCTGCTTCAACAAGGCTACCTCGGCCGAACTCCCCGCGGTCGAATCGCCACCAAAAAGGCCTACGAGCACCTCGGTGAGAGGCAGCCAATCAAAGCTCAAGGCAGCTTGTTCTGAGCTCGCGTTGACTCAGCGAGCGAGCGCTCACGGTCAGGGGTACGGCGCAAGAGCGCTCGCGCCTACCAGCTGCTCTGTACGCCCTTCATGAAAGAGTAAGGGTAGCCGAGGTCGAAGCTCGAGGCTTCGTCGAGCCTTTTCCGTTGCTCCGCGTTCAAAGTCACGTCGACGGCTTTCACGTTGTCTTCGAGCTGCACGATGTTGCGAGCGCCAAAGATCACGGAGCTGACCTGCGGTTGGGTCAGAAGCCAAGCCAGCGACACGGCCGACGGCGTGGCGTTCGCTTCACCGGCCACGGCACGCACTGCGTCCAAGATGCGCCAGTTGCGCTCGTTGTCGAAACCGGACATTTGCTCTTGCCATTGCTCGAGCCGAGCGCCCGCCGGGGCCGCTTGACCCTTGCTGTACTTTCCGCTCAAAAATCCGCTCGCCAGCGGCGACCAGGGCAAAATTCCGAGGCCCTCCGTGCGACACAGCGGCACGTGCTCGCGCTCTAGCTCGCGCGAAACCAGGCTGTATTGAGCTTGCAAAGCGACGAATGGCGACAGGTTCTTGGTACGGCTGAGCCACAGGGAATTCATCAAGCGGTACGCGGCGTAGTTCGAGCAGCCAATGTACAGCACCTTGCCCTGGGTCACGAGGTCGTCCAACGCGCGCAGCAGCTCGTCTTCCGGTGTATCCAGATCCTGCATGTGCACTTGATAGAGATCGATGCGATCCGTACGCAAGCGCTTCAGACTGTGCTCTGCGCAGCGCATGATGCGGTAGCGCGAGGCGCCGCTCTTGTTTGCACCGTCGCCCATGGTGAAGCGAAACTTGGTCGCCAGCACGAGCTCGTTACGGCGCCGATCGCGCTCGAACCAGGCCCCGATGATGCGCTCGCTCAGGCCTTCTTGCCCGTACACGTCCGCGGTGTCGATGAAGTTGATGCCCAGCTCGAGCGCGCGATTCATGATCGCGAAGGAGGCTTTTTCGTCGCTACCGACTTTGTGCATGAACGATTTGGCGTCTGCCTCACCGAACGTCATGGCGCCCAGGCAGAGCTCCGAAACCTTCACGCCAGCAGTGCCGAGTTTTCGATATTTCATGATTCTGGACTCACGTTCCTGATCGCCGGCGGCGATCGGCGGCGATCGGCGGCGATCGGCGGCGGAGCATACACGGATGCTTCGAGAGCGCGAGGACCGCGTACCGCGTCGCTCGAACCGCTAGAATCATCGGCCGCGCACTGTTCGACGGCCGCCTTCTGCTCACGGCCACGTGCTCATGGTGAGCGGGCACACCCGCTTCGAGATCCTGCACAAGGCGTCGCGGCCGCCCTCGCACGCGGCACCGGCTTCACGTGTCGCCCGCGCGCGCTGGACGAAGGGTCTCGATGGTGATGGTCACACGCGACGGCGGACGCGGCTCAGCCTTCGGCGTCAGAGCGCGACAGCAGCATGCACGAACTCGACCGTGAGCTGGCTCGTGTGCTGCAAAGGCGGCGTCGCGGCCGTGACTTTCAAGTCCAGGGCAAAGCTACCTGCGTCCTTCGGATTGCGCAGCGTCAAAAATAGTAGAGGCAAGCCAACGCTCGATGTTACGCGCACGACTTTGCAGTGCGCTTGCGTGTCCGAGTCTGCGCGCCAGGAGCGCGGCGACGGCTCGACGGGAATGACCGGCGTTTTACGTACCGACTTCGGCGGCGGCTCTTGCTCGGCGAAAGAAATTTGCAGCCGCTCGGGGATGCTGATTTCGATCATTACATCCTCGGCGGTGACAGCGCCGGCGTTTTGGAGCAGCAGCCCGGCACGAGCCGTCACGCTGTTGTGTACTTGATGCTCGTACACCGCGGCTCGGTAGGCGTTCGCTTGACCAGCGGCGTCGGTGGCGTCCGCAGCAATATTCGGACGCGCGTACGCCGACATGATCGGCGGTGTCACCGTCACCACTTGTTCCGTCTTCCCATTCGTGAAGGTGAGGTGCAGCTTCGCGCCCGGCAGATCAGAGCGACGGCTCACGACGACACCGGGCAAACGCAAAAGCACCTGCCGCCCGCACTTGCCAGCGCCACCGATCGACAATCCATAGCTCAGCCTACCGCCTTCCGAGCCGGAAGTACCCTCCGTCGCACGCTCACGACGCCTAACGGCCGGTCGAGCCGCTTTTCGTAGCCGCGCTCACGGCCCGTCGAGCGGCTTTCGCGGCCGCGCTCGCGGGACAATGAAGGAGCGGCCGGCGGTGGCGCGACGCCACGCGCTCGCGGTCACCGGCCCGAATTATCCGGTCGAGACGGTATTTGAGCGCAAAACGCCTCACCGCGTTACACTAAAAGAGTGATTCTAATCTCCCGGACCTATGCAGGGTGCGTTGCAATCGCGACGCTAGTCACCGCCTGTGGCTCTGATTCGTCGCCCGCTTCCAGCACGGGCGGAAATGCAGGATCGGTCAGCGCCGGCGCGGGTGCCTCTGCCGGCTCTGAGGCCGGCGGCCCGGTGGCAATCGCGGGCGCCAGCAACGGCGGTAGCGCCGGCTCTGCGGCAAGCACCGGAGGCGGCGGCGGGGGAAGCGGCGGGGCGCCGGCAGCGGGCGGGTTTGCTGGTTCTGGCGGCATGAGCAGCACTGGGGGTAACGGTGGCGGTGGCTCCTCGGGAATGGGGCCGACCACGGCCGACTTTCCCCCTCTGATCGCGGGCTGCGATATCCCCGCGGCGCACGCGCACGCGGACAGCGCCCTGGCCGCTAATCTGACCAACTTCTGGAGCGGCGCCGATCAGTACTTGCGTGCGACCTCACCCAGCAACGGCAAGCTCACGGGCTATTGGACCTACGCGCAAGTGCTCGATGCCGTGCTCGACGGCGTCGAACGAACGCGGGGTCAGCATTACAGCGGCTTGGTCCGCGCGTTTTACGAAGGCCGCGCTGCGCGCGGTTGGCTCGTAGACTACTACGATGACGAAGCGTGGATGACGCTCGCCTTGATGCGCGCCTTCGATCTAACAGGCGACCAACGCTACCTGGACACCGCCGAGACCATCTACAAAGACATCATGCTGGCTTGGGACACGAGCTGCTGCGGCACCCACTTGGGCGGCATCTGGTGGGACAAGAAGAAAACTTCGAAAGCAACCGCTTCCAACGCGGGGCCCGCGCTGGCCGGCGTGCGCCTAGCCAAGCGCACCAACAGGAGCGAATATCTGGATTTTGCCAAGAAGGTGTACGCGTTTTGGATGAGCGACATGGTCGATCAAAAGACCTTCGCGATCTACGACCACCTCTCCCCGGACGGTACGCGCGGCGCGGGCGCGCTCACTTACAACCACGGTTTGATGATCGGCGCCGCGTTGGAGTTGAATACCGCCACCGGCGAAGCGCACTATCTGACCGAAGCGCATGGCTTTGGTCACTACATGATCACCACCGCGACGCGCACCTCGAGCGCCGGCCCGTTGCTTTACGATGGCTCCCCGTGCACCGGCGATTGCGCAGCTTGGAAGGGCATCGGCTATCGTTATCTCGCCGCGCTCTATCGCCGAGACCCGACGCACGAAGACTACCGTAGCGTACTCACGAGCGGAGCCAATGCGCTGTGGACCTTGGCCCGCGATCCGGGAACCAACTTGTTCTCTTCCGTCTGGGCCGGCCCCGCGCCGACTACTGCCGGAGTGGAGGCCCAAGGCTCAGCCGCGATGGCGCTGAACCAATACGCCATGCTGTGCGGCACCGACCTGACGGCAGCCCCGCCGACGCCCAACGTGTACCAAGCCGAAGAAGGCTGGCTCGATCACGTCGACGCTGAAGCAACCAAAGGCAGAAACTTCCTCGGCTTCGGCTACGTCTCGGCCTGGACGAACGACAAGCAAGGCGTCTCGATCGACGTGCAAGTTGCAAAAGCCGGCAAGTATGCGCTCGACTGGCGCTACACCGCTGGCGAAGGGACCTGTAAACGCAGCTTGATCATCAACGGCCAAGCCCAACCGGACCAACAAGTCTTTCCCGCCACGCCCAATTGGACCAACTGGCCGAATGCTCGCTCCACCGTCGACTTACCTGCCGGCAAAAGCACCATTGCCTTGCGCTTCGACGCCGCCAAAGGCAGCACCACCTCTTTGGACGTCGACCAACTCACCGTAACCGCGCTCTGAACCGCGGCTGAGCGCGGAACGCGCACCGCGCGTGCCCTTCGCAGGGACCTTGCGCCGCCGCGGCTTGAATAAGTCACGGCGTGCGCATGGAGCCTGTGCTCGCTATTCGGACGGTCCGTGAGGGCGGTTCACTTAGCGATCTTTAGAATTTGACCGTGTCCAAAGTAGGTCCAGTAGACATTGGACTCGTCGACCGCCAGGGACAGCTCACTCCCGGAGCCGAGATAGCGGTCCGAAGACGCGCCGCTCACCGATGCTAGGGTCACCGGAGTGCCGCCCGCCTTTGGAAATTTGTAGAGCGCATAGAACGAGAGGGCATAGATCGTAGTCCCATCGAGCACGATCTGGACCGGCGCACTGCCGGATTGGAACGTCGTCAGTAACTTCGGCGTTCCGCCGCTCTTGGGCAACGAGTAGACGCCACCCGAGCCCGAGTCTGACCAGAAAAGCGTGGTGCTGTCGTCGACGAGAGAGTCGAAGCCCGAGGAGCCACTGGTGGCATTCGGCGCCAGATCGACGACCTCGCCACCCGCCACCGAAACCTTGAACAAATCTATGTCGGTCGACGGCTCCTTACCGACCTCTTGTGCTTGCGCGACTCCGTTCGAAAAAAAGAACAGGGAGCTACCATCGGTGTCGAGCGCGGCCACGGCGTAGGGTGACGACGGAGGATAAACGACGGTGCCGGCCGATGGGGCTCCGGTCAGCGGGAACGACGTCACTGATTCATCGTCAAAAGTGAGCCCGTACAGGCTTTCTCCGGCCAATACCAGACGCGTGCGCGTGTCGCTGCGCGCTACTTCTCGCGTCGCCCCGCCCGCGGTTGGCACCGCCATCACGTCCCCATAGTCGGGAAAGACCGTCTCACTGTCCGCCCAATACACGTCAGTGCCACTCACCGCGATTGCACCTGGAGACCGCAGCCCAGAGGCCAGCGTGCTGATCGCTCCGCCGTCCGTTGACACGCTCTGGACCTTGCCGTCATTGCCCAAATCGGAGGGCAGAACCGTGAAATAAAGATTTTTGCCGCTGAGGGCGAGCGCAGCCGGCAGCCCGGCAAGCGTCGTGACGACGGTCGGCAACGCCGTCGGCCCTGTAGCCCCACCCTTCTCGCTGCCCGCCGCGCCGCCGTTCTCGTCTCCGGCGGTGCCGGCATTCTCGTCTCCGGCCGTGCCGCCGTTCTCGTCTCCGGCCGTGCCGCCGTTCTCGTCTCCCGCCGCGCCGCCTTCGGCGCCCGCAGGACGCACCTCGTTCGGGGAGCTACTGGAGCATGCGTAGAGCAGTGCCGTTACGGGGAGTAAGCGCCAAGTTAGATTTCGAGTACGAAGGGCCATTGGTTTTTCTAACTCACCCTGGCGGTCGACGCTACAGCCGTCAGTTCAGCTTCCCAGGGAGCTGATATTCGTGCGGAACTTTGCGGGAAATCTGTTCGAATTGGGGTGCGATGCTGGACCGCGATCGCTCCACCTTGGGTCCGTTAATTCGCGCCCCGGAAATGGCACTCACCGACGGACCGATGGCGTCGCCGAGAGTGCCAGGCTCGCGACAAAGGACTCAGCGCGTGACAAGCGGGGAGACCTCATCGGTCACAGCGTGTCGGCGAACGAGATCACCCAACGCGCGCGGCAGCCACGCACGCATCAATGTCGAGCGCCCTTCGTTCGTCCGCGAGCTCCATTTTTACAAGCGATGATCTTTCCCGAGCCTGAGCGCACCACGAGCCCGAGCTCGTCACGAGCCCGCGGAAGATTTCGACCACGTTCTCGCGACGAGCTTCTCCTCTTATAGGCCGCTGGCGGCGCCTGCGTAGTCACCGGTCCGGAATTTGCCCCACGCGGCGCTGGCGCCGGTCGGGTCGGCCGCAACCAGCTTAGCGTGGGCATCCATAATGCCTTGGATGACCGTCGTATCCGTGCCGTTGGCCTTACCCGTCGTGATGAAACGAGGGCCGAGATTCGCGCCATAAGCCAGGCTCAGGTACGCAATGACGTAGTTGGTTTTGATGGCGGACGGGTTCGTTCCGATTTTCGCCCAAGCCATCTTGTCCTTCGTTATCGAAGCAAAGAAGGTTTGATAGAAGGAAAACGTTTTTTCGTTCTTGATGGCCAAGAAGAGGTTGTAAATCGGATAGGTCGGGTACTTTTCTGTCGTCTCCCACTTCGTCGCGCGCTCCGGGCCCGCGACTTCGCGCAGCACGTCGACCGCCATGAAGCCCGGAAAGTACCAAACGCTGTTGACCCACCAGTCACTCGGCCAATTGTCGGTGAAGGTGCCGGTGACCGCATTCACGACCTCCCCCAAGACGACGCCGCGCACCCAGTCCATACCGGTGTCGCTTTGAAAGTTCCCGTCGTTGTAACCCACGGTGCCGCCTGCGGCCCACCCGCCGCAGCAAGTGTCCTTGCCGATCACGACTTGGATAGGCAGGCTGAGCGTGGTTGGCCCTGTGCGCGCAATGATCGCCGCGTACCCCTGATCGAGCAGCTTGATGATCTCGTCGAAGTTGGTCTTGTACTTCGTGTACACCGCCATGTCGTAGATTTCCCACTGCGCGACGCCGCTACAATAAAACACCACGTCGCCCTTGGTATCCACGGGGCGCGGCTTGCACGGCCCGGGGTCGACCATGCCACCGCCGCCGGCCTGACCGCCTGTCGTCCCGCTCGTGCCTGCGCTGCCCGACCCCCCAGCGCCGCCACTGCGGCCCCCGGCACCGCCACTGCGGCCGCCCGCGTTGCTCGTGCCGCCGCTCGGCAAACCGGCACTGCCACTCGGCGACCCGGCATTACCATTCGGCGAACCTCCATCGCTGGTGCCGCCGCTCGGCGAGCCCGGAAAATCGCTCCCTCCCGAGGAAGGACCACCCGTCGACGAAGAACCCGCAGCGCCCAACGCGCCGCTCGACCCGAGCGCTCCGGCAACGCCCGGGCTCCCCCCACTCGGGCCGCCGCCGGCCACGTCCGACGAGCCGCAGCCCCAAATGGGCAAAGCCGCCAGCAGCATGGTCGACCAACCCAAATTGAAATGATTACGCATTACTTTCTCCCTACTTACTTTCAGTCTTGCGGCATATCCAGAGCAAACACCCGGTTCGCGAGGGGCGCCTGCAGCGTGTATCGGTATTCCTTCTTGGGTCCCGAATCATGAAAGGCGATATCGTAACGAGCGCGCCCAGCCGCGCTTACCGCGAAGCGGTATTTGCCCTGCGACAGCGGAACGCTGAGCACCACAGTTTGATCCGCAGGCCCTTCATCGCTCAGCTCGAAAGCATATTCGCCCGGTACGAACGGCGTATCGAACACCAGCTTGCTCTTCGCGGTCGTGTCACTGGTATGCGTACGAATGCGATACGCTCCGCTCTTTCGAGGCGACGCAAGGGGATAATCCCGCTGACTTGCGCGGAGCTCCACGTCATACCCGGACGTGCTGCAACCCAAAGCGAGACACGAAGCTGCACCCAGCGCGCAAAGGCGTCGCCAGAGAGGATCGAGTACCACCGCCATCCTTCCTAGATGTCGGCGCAGCGCGCGAATGGCTCACGAAATCTAAAGCGAAGTGGCTGCCCTCTGCGGACGCTCGCGGGCGAAAAAGAGTGGAGCCCGGCCTTTTCGCCCCGCTCTTCGACGACTCGGCTCGACCGCTGGGTCTCACGCCACGAGCGGCTTAGCGACGTAGGCGCCGCCGACCGATCGCGAGCGGACGATCCGAGAAGCTCGCTGCTAGTACATGCTCAGAATCTTGTCATCGAAGCCCTTGAACGAGCGCTGGTGCTTCTTGACCAGCTTGGGCTCGAACGTGCCGTTGCGGTCGCGAGGCACCTCGACAGTCACGTCGCCTTGGTCGGTACGAAGCGTCTTTTTGCCGGCACCGTTGCGCGAGTTGCCGCTACCCTGGCCCTCGGCGGCCCCCTGCTCGTAGCCCAGATGGTCGCTCGTGCACTGACATTTATCGACGGTGTGCCGTGCGCCATCGTCCCCGATCAGCTCAAGAGTGCGATCGTCAAAGCGTGCCGCTACGACCCTGGCGTACAACGCACGACGGCCGAGCTGGGGCGCCACTACAACACCACGATCTTGCCCGCGCGACCTATGTCGCCGCGGGACAAAGCCAAGGTCGAAGTCGGTGTGCAAATCGCGGAGCGGTGGCTACTCGCACGCATCCGCAACGAGACGTTCACGAGCCTTGGCGATCTCAACCGCCGACTTTTCGAGCTCACCGAAATCATCAACACGCGACCGATGCGCGCGTACAAGGCAAGTCGGCGAGAGCTGTTCGAGCGGCTCGACAAGCCCGCGCTCGGGCCCCTTCCAGCTGAGCCATTTCAAGCCTCGAGCTGGAAAGAAGTCCGGCTCAATATCGACTACCACGTCGACTTCGATCATCATCTCTACTCGGCGCCACATGCGTTGCTCCGACAAGAGCTTTGGGTCCGAGCAACGGCGAGCTCGCTCGAGATTTTTCACCTCGGCGCCCGTGTCGCCTGTCACGCGCGCAGCTACGTTCGAGGCGGTCGCACGACCACGCCCGAGCACAGCTGGACTGGCCTGCGACGCCAGGTGCGCCAGCACTCCCCGCACCGCCATTGCCGGAGCCGGAGCTGCCGGCACCGCCGACGCCAGCGCCCGCAGAAGCACCGCCAGCGCCCGCGGAAGCACCGCCAGCGCCCGGTGCTCCCGCGCCAGCGCCTCTGAAGCCGACTGCTACGCGGAGGCGAGTCGTGCTTCTCGGGGTCTAAGTCATCCAAAGCCACCTCGGTCAGCGACCGGCAGACGCCCACTTGAACCCGACGCTCGTGGCGTGCGAGGCTCTTTCCACGGCAACACGAGCTAAGTGTTGGTTTACTAACGCGTTTTACCGCAGTTGTCTGTCCGCGGCGGTTCGGGCCTGTTTCGGACGGGCCGTGCTGGCTTTGACTTTGATCGCGGCCTGGCTCCTGGAATCGAGCTTGCCTGGCGCTTGGCCTTCGCCACTGGGGCCGCGGCCATCGCGCACGAAACGCGTCAGGTTCTCGTTCCCGTGCTCGCCCGCCGGGTCGACAGACGCCCAGAGCGCCGGTCGAGCGCGTCGAATGTCGAGGACCGAAAACTTGCGGCGGAGCGTGTCGAGCCATTCATCGGCGCGCCAGACGCGAATCGCCCAGCGCTCGTCTTCGAGCTCGGGGCCCGAACCATCGATACTCAGCCCCGGGTAGAAGGTGAGCACGAGTGGCGGTAATCGCCTTCAGGCTTACGGCTTCGCGTTGTCCAGCATCCACTTGTAAATATCGCCGTAGCCCGCGCTCAGATCGTAGATTGGATCCCAGATGTCGTGCTTACCGCCGACGACGTCGGTAAACACTGCGTCGCGACGCGGCGGCGCGGGGCAAGACTTCAACTGCGTCAAGGTATCGTGGTCTGGGGCGTACAGCACGGTGGTGTCCATGTCGCCGTGCAACGACCAGATTGCCGCGGCGCCGAGCGAGCAGCCAGCGCGCGCCCATGCACTGCCGGCTTGCGTCGGCACACCGGGGTTACCCGACAACAACACGGCCGCTGCTACAATCGCCGCTTGGTGATGCGCCAAGTAGTCCCAACTGCCGATCGCACCGCAGCTCAGTCCCGTTAGGTAGATGCGCTTTGGGTCGACCGTGTAGTGGGCGATCGCCCAGTTGAAGAAAGCGTCGATATCTGCGTCGGCGGGGCAACCGCCGCCGCTCGCGATTGCTGCGCTCGTCGAGCTGTACTGGGGAGAGAGCACGATAAACGGTCGCGCGTTATCCCACCGGTCTTCGGAGATCAGACCGGGAGGGCCGTGCGCGAGCACTTTTTTCAGGTCGCTTGCGCCGTTGCCGTCTTCGCCGATGCCGTGCCAAAAGACTAAAAGCGGCGTCGCGGTCGTTCCGTTGTAACCCGGCGGCAGGTACTCGAAATAACCGTTGGGTGCGGTGTTTGCGCCACCCAGCTGCTTTGCGGTTTGACGGGAAGAGGGCGGACCCGCGTCGGCGCCGCCTGCGGTCGATCCCGCTGAACCGCTCGAGCCAGCCGCGCCGGCGCTGCCACCTTGAGCTTCACCCGCACCGCCGTTGCTACCCGACATGCCCGCAGTTCCTGTGCTCCCGGCTGCGCCTATCACCGGCGCTCCGCCGACGTTAGTCGCGCCGGCCCCGCCGGAGCCAGGGACTGCAGGCGAGCCGCCTTGCGCCGCGCCCGCGCTGCTGGACGCGCCCGCTAGGCTGCCTCCGACAGCTCCGGCTCCGGCGCCTGCAGCAGCCTCTGCGTTAGGATCACTGCTGCCGCATGCGACGTTCAGAGCGGTGATCGAGAGGAGCGACCAGGCTGCCCGCGGAAAAATCATCAGCGAAGTATAAGGGAGGCGATTCGATCCGCCAATCCAGACGTTTGCTCACGTGTTTCCCGAGTCGCACAGGCTCCGCAGTTATAGACGTCTGTGCTCAGGTTGACGCACGAGGTGCCGCACGCCGTGCCAGCGCTGCACGACACGCCGCAAACCGCGTTCGCGCATGGGCCCGCACCCGCGCCCGAAGAGGGCGCGCTGCAAACGTGATCGCAGTCCCCACAGTTCGCCACGTCCGCTTCGATACCGATGCAGGCGCCGTGGCACACCTTGGCCTTGCCATCGGAACCACAGCTACAGATGTTGGTCGCTCCGCAAACCTCGGGCCCCGTGCAGCTGCCGCACGGCACCGTCCGATCGACCCGCAATTGTCTTTGGCACTAACGTTACCGCAGTTCTTGCCTAGTCGCGCGCAGAGGGCGGATCGGATTCCTGGTTGCACCCAGCGCCGCCCTGGTCGCCGCCGGCGCTGTTCCGACCACTCCCGCCTTGTCCGCCGAATGCGGCGCCGCCCTCGCTTTGTCCACCCCTCGAGCTGAAGCCCGAGGTTGCATCCACGCCCCCGCTACCGCTCTCTTCCGTGGGGCCTTCTTTCCCCGATGAGCTTCCCCCGTCGCCAGCTATCGCCGTTGGCTCGTTCGCTTGCTGGTCGCTCGTGGCACCGGCTTGTCCGGACGAGCCGCCATCTGCAGACCCGAAGTTTCGGTTGGTTCCGCTGCACGCGGCTACGGCGCATGCGACTGCTGGTACCACCCATTTGCTCGGCATCATCGAGTCAGCATCCTATGCCCAAGGATTCGCCTCAAGCGCCTCGCGCCCCAGCGCGCTTCCGGGCGTCCCTCCAGCCGGCGGCGGTGCGCCGGACCGGCCTCAGCGAAACCGGAGAGCCGGGAGCGATTTGTCCTCGGGGCGGCTGGCGCGCGGCAAAACTTCTCGCGCGCCGTATGCGGCCGCTCAGCGGTCGCTCGTCATCCGCATGAATTTTGTCATCTTGCAGCGTGCGCGAGAAAGTCATCCAGAGGCTCGACCGCGAATCATCTCGGACAACGGCCCGCGGTTCATCGCCCGTGACTTCAGCGGCGCTGAGTACGCGATAAACGCTGGCCGGGCTGACGGCAGCGACATCCTCGTCGAGCATCATGAATGTCAGGCGTCGGTAGCCCTCCAATGGGTGCCCCTCGTGGTAGCCGATGATGGGCGCGGCGCTCCGAGTCGTCGAGCCAGTGGTCACGCGGCACCTTGCCGTTGTGCTCATCGGCCTTTCCGTAGCGTTGTTTCCAGGCGAAAAATTTGCCGCGTCCGACACCGAGCCAACGAACGAAGCGCTCTTGCGCGATATCAGTCTTGCTCGACCAAGCCGAGATAAAGTCGACTACCGAGTCTCGCGTATCGTGGGGAACCCAGCGCCCATTCAAGGCTCCCCAAGTGCTTTTTTTAGAGTGACGTACTCCTCGAAAATTTCTGCGATGATTGAATCCTTGCGGGCCAGCTTTGCCTCGAGTTGCTCGACGCGCTTGGCGAGCTCGGCTTCTCGCCCACCGCCCGCGCGTTTGGGCGCGGCATCGAAAGCGCGTGCCGCATTCTCCAAAATCGCCTTCTGCCAGGCGTAAAGCGTGCTCGGCTGAATCTTGTACTCGTCGCAAAGATCCGAAACCGGCACCTTGTCGACCAGATGCCGGCGCACGATCGCGGCCTTCTGCTCAGCACTGGATGACGGGACTGCTTGCTCATGGACTCCTGAACTCCTGTCATAGGAGCCCCGAGGAGTCACGTTTCGGCTAAGGCGGAACACAGGCAGAGCTGATCGACATCGTGAAGCAGCCACCACGAAGGGCGAGCTGCGTGAGGCGCTGAAGACCGCGGGCATCCCGCTGCGCAAGCTGTTGAACACCTCGGGCGTGTCGTATCGCGGGGCGGCTTCGGGGAGCGCTTGGCGACCATGACCGAGGCCGAAGCCATCGACGCACTGCTGCACCTTGTATCCGAGCGCCGCGCCCGCGCAAGACGGCAAGCTCATCAAGCGCCCGCTGCTGCTCGGTAATGGCTTAGCGTTGGTCGGGTTCGATGAAGCGGCGTATCGAGAACGGCTAGGCTGACAAGAAGTCAGGCTCAGACAGCGCGCATCATGACGCCGTAGATCGAGATGCCGACGTTCGGAATGCCTGCTTGTCCCGAACGCGATACCTACGCCCTTACTAGCGAGGATCGCCGGCAAGAAGGGGCTAATTCCGGCGGGGCCCAACAGAAGAAAGCTGCCCAACTGGAAGGCAGCGAATTGAGCGATCGTCACATCAAACACGATCAACGACGCAGAGCCGCCGAATGAAAATGCACCTCCGCCCGAAAGGATCAGCGCAGGGCCGGCCAAGTCACCGAACGCAATGAGAACGGTAGTGCCCGGAGGGGAGACAATTCGCGTACCGGCGCCCGGCGCACTGATCGAAGAGAAATCTAGACCGATCGGCATCGGTGCCACGGATAACCCCCCCGCCGCCGTAGTTAAGCTTGCGCACGACAGTCGGCTTCGAGTCTTCGGTGACCAGGATATGTCCGCCGACTCCCCCGAGTGGGCCGATCGAAAAGTCGAAGCCGCCGGAAGTAACGATTGACCACCCAGAACGCTTGGACAGCGTAAAACCTGAGGGTTTTAGGCGCGCCGGCGCCGGACGGCGGTGCAAACGCCGCCGCCATTTTCTTGATGGTGGGCCCTTGGGGTCCGATGACGCCATCTTTGAAGCCGATTTGCTGTTCTTGGAAAACCTGGATCGCCCTTACTGTTTTTGCGCCGACCATGCCATCTACACGTAGTGGCGTGGTGGTGCCGCCAAGCGCCGCCGGAATGAAATTCAGCATGGTCTGCACGACCCTTGCATCCGGAAGTCGATTCGAAGAATTCAGCCCTACGCTCGCGCTAATGATTGAAATGGTATTTGCCACCGCTGCCTCCACCGCATCCCGCAGTGCTGCTGAGTAGCGTATATGCGCGTGAATTTGCAGGCGCGGCTGCTGAATGGTAGCAAGCTCAGGCGTGGGTATTCCGTTCGAATGGTCGGGGGAAATAGAGTTCAAGAGCTTCGGCGCTCATCGCGTTTCAACCGCAGCGTTGAAGGCCGCCCTGAAATTCGAATTGTCGCGCCACGCCCCTTCGAGCCTCGAAGAGGGGGAGGATTCGGTGACGTTTACTGCGGGACCGCTACGCTTCGTCGCCAACTTCAACGTCCTTGCGCCGATTGACGGAGGCCGGATCAACATCGATCAATCGGGTCCGGATCTCGTACTCAGATATCAGATCAGTTTCATGCACGTGATCGTCATTGCGACTGTGGTCCTCGGGACGGTTTTTGGCGCGGAAACTTTCCTGGTCAAGGACTTCACCCCGAGAGACGCGGGAACGATGTCTTTCGCGATCTGGTTATGGATCTGCGGCGGCAACATTGCACTGGGCTTATTTCGCTTTCGCGCGTTGTTACGCCACGCGCTGATCCCACCACTCGAGCACGCCGAGCAGAATCCGCAGCGGTGAGCAGAGCGGCGTGAGGCGCTGCGCCCGCTGCTGATCGGCAAGGGACTAGCTTTGGTCGGGGTTGGTTTTGGCACTTATTTGATCTCAGACGGGGAAGCCGCGCAAATCGTGGCGGCAATCGCGGCCGGTTACCGACACATCGACACTGCGGAGTTTTACGACAACGAACGCGGAGTCGGCGAAGGCATCCACGCATCGGGGGTCGCGTGCGACGATGTGATCGTGACGACGAAATTGTTTCTGGGAAACGCGGCCTGGGGCAGGAACCAAAGACGACCGCAACCACGAGGCTGCGCCGAAAAGCAGCGGGCTTGGCGCTGGCCAGCTGCTTGGGCCGTAGCGACCGGCGCTCAGCGCCGGCCGACCGCTGAGCGATTACTGCTTCGGCCATTGCTCGGCCATCGGGATGATGGTCTGAATGTTGGCGATGACCTTGTGCGGGGGCGCGGTGCGGTTGGTCGTGAACATGCCCCACTTCGCACCAACCGAACCTTCGCCCGACGCGCCGGCGCCCTTCCAGGCCTCGTCGAAGCCCTCGAAGAACCAGTATTCGAGGCCTGATTTCAGAGAGTACTGATTCAGATCATGCAGGTACGACGCCTGGTTGTCTTCAGAACCCACGGCGTCCTCGTGCTTCTCCGCCCAGGGATAGCCCGTCTCGGCCAGCCGCTCCGGCTTCAGAATCCCAAAGGACTTCATACGCGCCAGGATCTGCTCGTGCGCGGTCTGTGCGGCAGCGGCAGCATTGGCGATCGGAACACCCTGCCACCAAGGGTGCACATGCCACATCACGATGTCGACGTTGTCGTACAGCGCCTTTGAAGCGCTCAACCAATCGGGATACGACTCGCCAATCACGACTGGGATGGAGGGCGGGATCTTTCCGCGGACATACTTCAAGTAGGTCACCAAGCGAGCCTCAGCGGCGGCGCTCGCCGAGCTGTCTCCGGGATGCTTCTGACGCACGCGCAGCAGGTACTCGTTGCTGATGATCACGGTCTTGATCGACTTGTGACCGGCAGTGACGATCCCGATAGAGGCGTCGAGCGCGGCCATGTTGGTCGCGTCCGTGCTGGCGTCGTTCGCCAGTGGATCATCGATCCAGATGCCCATGTGCAGGTCGAGCCCGAGCTCATCTGCCACCTTCGGCACGCTGCCGCCGTCGTGCAGGAGCGGGTTCGAGCCGTAGGTGCGTATGCCTTGGGTAAAGGGCAGAAGCAGCGTCAAATCTTGGCGCACATTTGCTTCCGTTGGCTCATTGCCCCCGGGCTGGCCAGTCGGCATTTGCCCGTCGCGGTAGCCGGTGTAGCAGATGACCTTAAACGGCTTGCAGCCCGCGGTGCAGGGCGGCCGCACGTTGGCACAGGCCAAGACATTCTTCGGCTTGCCGATACCGAACACGCGATCCGACGTGTCCATGATGTTCATCGGGTCATTGTCTTGCGAAAAGCGAATCTTGGCTTGGTCGGTCGGCGTGGCCGGCAGCGTGATCGACATCGAGCCGCTGTCCATGCCCGCGGCGACCTTGCCGACGCTCGTCCAGGTGGTGCCTCCGTCGACACTGAGCTCGATGGTCTTGGCGCCGGTGTTGGGGCTGCTCAACCACTTGACGGTGGTCGGACCCGCAGCGAGCTGCTCGCAACCGTTGGGCGAAAGCACCTGTACCGACGTGATGCGCGCGAGGGACGTACCGCCGTGGTAGCCGAGGTTCGCGCGGCCACCATTCGGGGTCGGCTCCTGCGAGAAATCTGCGGTCGGATCGGCTTGATCCAAGTCGGTCGAAAAGAAGGCCAAGTTGAAGTCGAGGTTCGGAACGTCGGCGATCTTCGGCTCGCCTTTCAGGATGGCCATCGGCGCATCTGTGCTGGCGTAGACGCTTTTGGTGCCCGTGATGTTGTCGTAGGCGAGATGGGCGTTGGATTGCCCGGCGATTTTCAGGCCCGTGTTGGTGCCGTCGTTCAAAAATCCGAGCACGGAGTTGGTGATCGAGCTAGCGCCCATGGCGGCGTCGGCGTCGATCAAGACAGCCACGCCTTCGCTCGCTGCCGTATCGCCCGTAAACAGTGTCGCCCTCGAGCCGATGGTGCTGAAGTCGATCCGCGCGCTGGCTCCGGCGCCGTGCACGTGCACGCCAGAAGTCAGGAAATTCTGAATTTGCAAGTGCCACGCGCTGAGCTGGCCGCCATTGAGATCAATGGCAGAGGCCGCAGCCGAGTTCACGATGCAAAATTGCATCGTGTGGGCTCCGCCGTTCAGCACGAACGAGCTCGAGACCACCGTAACCGGGTCGGCCACGTCGCCGTTGCACCTGATCGCGCCGCCACCCATGGCGGTGATCGGGAACGCGCCGCTGATATGCGTGCCCTTGTTGATGATGAGCGTCACGCCCGCCGGGATGGTGACAGGTGCCGTAAGCGTGATGACGCCCGGTCCCCAAACCGCGGTGCCCGCGGTCAGGGCGCCCATGACGCTGCCCGTGGTTCCGTTCGGTAAGAGCGGAGGGTCCCCAGCGGGTACGCCGCCCGCGCCCATGCCCGCGCTGCCGCCCTCCGGTGCCGTTCCTCCCGTACCGCCTGAGGCGCCGGATGCCCCGCCGACCCCGCTTGCCGCGCCCGCAGTACCGGATGCCCCGCCTGCTTCAGCCGCGAGACCGGCCGCGCCGGCCATGCCGGCCGCGCCGGCCATGTTGCCTGCACCCGCTCCGGGGATGAAGGTATCGGGCGACGTTGCAGCGCTGCTACAGCCAAAGGCC
>CAHJWM010000024.1 GCA_903642325.1 Myxococcales bacterium
GGCCTGCCCGGCGTAGGCGCGGGCGCGGCCGGGCACTTGCACGGGCTGGCCCAGCTGCGGGCGGCCCGCCAGTGGCTCCAGCGGACCCGTTCATGGTCGAAACTACCGAGGTGCGCATGGGGAAGAATCCCATCGCGGGCGTGTCGATCGTGGCGGCAGACTCGATGAATCCGGTGGCAAACGCCATCAACGGTCATGAGCAGAAGATTCCGGGGTTCGATGACCTGCAGTACGCGTGCACGTTCAAGCTCAAGACGCCCAAAACCTGCATGCCAAATGACGGCGCCTGTGACTGCTCACCAAACGCCGCCGGAAACGCGCAAGGAGTGATCGCTGCAAACAGCCCGCTCTGCCAGCCGCCGGGGGGTGGCGCGGCAACCACTACCCAGAGCTACGCCAAAGCTTACCCCGGAGCGCGCGAGCTGCAGGTGCTGAAGGATCTGCACAGCAATGCCATCGTGGCCTCGATCTGTCCCAAAGTGTTGACCTCGAGCGACCCGACCAACCCCGCAAACGATCCGAACTACGGCTACAACCCGGCCGTGGGTGCGATCATCGAACGTCTCAAAGAGGCCTTGAAGGGCAAATGCCTGCCACGGCCCATCGAGACGGACACCGACGTGGATTCACCGACCAAGGGTCAGGTATTGTGCAAGGTCATTGAGTCGCAAGCGTCAAGCTGCGATTGCGGATTGCCCGGTCGTACCGCAGCGGACCCACAGATCCTCGGTCCGGTACGGGCCCAGCTTCTCTCCCTGGGCAAGTGCTCAGAAAAGGGCGATGATGGCGTCCCGGCCTGCTCGACTTGGTGCGGTTGTGAAATTAAGCAGCTCACCGGGGACGACCTGCGGGTTTGCCAGGCCACGGGCGGCAACAAGCCCGGCTATTGCTACGTCGATGCGGCGGCGGAGCAGACCAACCCGAACGGGGCCGCGGCCATACAGCAGCAGCTTGCCAAATGCCCAGCGACCCAACAGCAGTTGTTGCGCTTCGTCGACGCGGACACGGTCAAGACACCGATACAAAACGCAGTCGCGTTCATCGCTTGCCTGGGCGCGCCGGTGGTTCAGGCCGCGGCCGGTGGCGGCGGCGGAACCTGAGCCCAGCGGCGTTCGGGTGATCTAGCGAACGGCGCGGCGGCGGCTGGCGAAAGCTGTCCGCCGCGTTCGCGTGGGCCTGGCTCGAACACGCGCGGGTCGGGCGCGGGGCTCGGTGTACAATCGAGCACACCGGTGGAAGCCAAGAAGACCATCCTCGTCATCGACGACGAGCCTCACATCACCCTCGGTCTCAAGGACGCCTTGGAGTTCGAGGGCTTTCGTGTCGTCACCGCCGGCAACGGCAAGGACGGCGCGCAGCTAGCCCGGCAAGAGCACCCGCACGCCATCCTGCTCGATCTGATGCTGCCGGACGTGAACGGTTATCAGGTGTGTGAAGACGTTCGTCGGTTCGACGCCTTCGTGCCCATCATCATGCTCACGGCCAAGAGTCAGGAGGCCGACAAGATCCGCGGCCTGGACGCGGGCGCGGACGACTACGTGACCAAGCCGTTCAGTGTGGGCGAGCTCGTGGCCCGGATCAGGGCCATCTTCCGGCGCACGAATCGGCCGAGTGAAAGCGCGGTGTTCAACATCGGCAAGCTCACGGTGAACGTCGCCGCGCACACCCTCGAGCGCGCGGGCAAGCAGACCGAAACACTGTCGTTCTACGAGGTCGAGCTCTTGCGCATCCTGTACGAGCGCGCTGGGCAACCGGTGAGCCGCGAGGAAATTCTGAACAAGATCTGGGGCGTCGATGCGAACCCGACGAACCGCACGATCGATAACTTCATCGTCAAGTTACGGCGCAAAATCGAAAAGCACCCGGACAAACCCGAGCACATTTTGACGGTGTACGCCTTTGGCTACAAGCTCGTGGTCTGATGGTGGGGGCAAGCTTCGGGTCAGGGCAGGAGCTCGAGCACGTTGCGCGGATCACACGCGACCGTCTTCGCGTTTTGAGTGACCTGTCCGAGGGCTAAACGACTTGCATCGATGCCTTCGCGTGCGCGCCGCACTTCTAAATGTAGGTGCACGATACCGGGGCTGCCCGAATCACCGACGAAACCGAGCAAGGCGCCGGGCTTTAAGCCTTGGCCCTGGGCGAGCCCGGGCGCCGCGCTCTGCAGGTGTCCGTACATCACCAGGTACTCGCGTAACATGCCGGCCTCACGCACCGTGTGCAGGGTAACGAGCGTGTTGCCGAACAAGTGGCCCACCGCCAGCACCGTAGCGTCGCCCACCTGGTTTTCGAGATTGACGAGCCGGATCGGCGTGCCGCGAGCTTGCGCCAGATCGACCCCGCCGTGGCCGACCGCGGAGAGCTCGGGGGAGCGCCGCTGCTCGTCGTCCGGGCGGTCGAGATCGTAGCCGCTGCCTACGAACGATGGATCCGCGAGCACGGGCACCGGCAGCCGATATTTGCGAAAGTCTTTCGGGCGCTCGGGTTGGCGCGGGATCTGATCGTAGACGCGTAGCCTTCCGCTTCGGTCATGGTGCTCGTTCTGTTGCTCCTGCAGCGCCTCGGCCGTGCTTCCACGATCCGGATCGGGCACCGGGATGCATACATTGCCATCCGGCAGGGTGCCGCGTGGGCACGGGGCCTCGGCGGTGCCGATACTCGTTGCCGTGTCACGTGAACGTGGCGCCGCCGCAACGCCCCTCATGTTCGTGACGCTTGGCGCGGAACGAAGCTCCGCGGCGCGGGTCAGCACACTGACTAGGCTGAGAGCGAGCGCGCAGCGAAGGAGCGGTTCCATGACTCAGTGGGCCATTGTAGCTCGAGCCAGAATCGAGGAGAGCGAGCGATTCGAAAACCTGGCGGGGCCCGAAAACGGCGTGCGTACGTAGTTTGGATTGCTTCCAAGGCGACGGATTGATAATCGATAGAGCTTGGTCTTTTCCGAAAAACTGACGCCTGCCGACGCGGCGATCCTCGAGACTTTCGTGGTCCCGCGCTACCTTTCGCTGTTCGGGGATCTGATGCTGGAGATGATCTTGGTCGGCGATTCGGCGCGCATTGCACACTTGGGTTGCCGCACCGGGTTCCCCGATTTGAAGTTGTACGAGCGGCTGGACGGCGTGGATATCGTGGGCGTGGATTCATCTCTGCCGGCGCTCGAGCTAGCGCGCAACAAGGCGGCGGTATTGGGCGATGTGCGCATCGAATACCGCATGGCGGAGTCCCTCCCACTGGACCTCGACGGCGGAATCTTCACCCACGCCTATGCCATTCACCCAATCTCGGGGCCGAATGATCGCGCGTTGCTCTTCAGTGAGATCAGCCGGCTCCTGTGTGAGGGCGGCCAAGCCTTGGTGGCACTACCGCTCCGTGGCTCATTTCAAGAAATTGCCGATCTGTTCCGCGAGTATGGCCTGAAGCACGACGACACTGAATTCTCTAAAGCCATCGAAGCCGCGCTCCTCAATCGGCCCAGCATCGAAGCGCTCTCCGAAGAGCTCGAGGCCGCGGGGCTCGACGACATCGACGTCGAGATTCGCCAAACTCAGGTCTCCTTCGACAGCGGCCGCGCCTTCATGGAAGACCCGGTCAGCCGCCTGATGATCATCCCGGAAGTGCGCACTTGGCTCGCGATCGACGACCTCAAAAAGCCACTCGAATACGTGCGGGATGCGATCGACAAGTACTGGTCGGAGGGCACGCTCGAGTTGTCACTGAACGTTGGTTGCGCCAGCGCGCGTAAGACGTGAGGCTGCGCAGCGCCCGCTAGCGCTCAATACCGGTGTTGCCAGAGTAGATCGACGCCCGTGCCGATGGTCCCGACCTCGGTGCGGAGGGACCAGTTCCGCCGAAAGCGCCAATCGAAGGTGCCGCTGAACGCGTTGTTGTTCGTGTTCGCCGTACTCAGGTCTTGCTGTTGCAGTGTTTTATAACTGCCTTCGAACCAGAGCTCGTCGGTGATCGGGTAGGCCGCGCTGTACGTGGAGTAAGAGCGTTGATCCGCGGTGGTTTCGGTGCCGGCCTTTATTTCCAGGTTGGCGAGCGGGGTGTTGGCGAGCAGCTGCTTGCCGAGATAGCCCGCACCCGCGCCGACGCCCGCCGCGGCCGGGCTCGTGTCGCTGCTGGGCGCGCTGAGCAAGGCCGCTTCGATCGCGGCTTGGGTGGTCAGGGTCGGGTCGTCGCTCTCGAATACGATGTTGGCTTTTCGGAAGGTGCCGCTGACTTTGGCGCGCACGGTAAGCTGTGACAATTGGCAAACCGCCGTCACTTGCACGCGCGGATCGCTGGGTTCTCCCCCCTCGTCGAAGAACAACATGCCGCTTTCGATGGTAAACGGCCGCGGCAAGCCGGGCAGGCTCAAGCGCCCTCCGGAGCGCAGCTCGATATTACCCTCGACTTGCAGCTGCTCGCCCAAAACGATTTCGGGGGAGCCAGAAATCGGCAGAAACAAGTCCGAGCGCGTGATCTTCACCTTGTTACCGAGGTCGAATTTCATGCGCCACGGCAATGATTGCCCGGAAGCTCCGTGCGGCTCGGCGATCGGCTGCAAGATGAGCACGCCTTCGTCGTCGCCGAGCGAAATCAAGCTGCGCGCTCCAGCCTGCGGCAGCTGCGCGTTGAGCTCGGGGATGGTCAGCCCGACGAACATCTCGTTCGGGCGGCGTGCCAGCTCGATGCCCATGTTTCTACCATTCAAGGTGGCCAAGGTGACGCCCTCTACTAAAAACGGTACGCCTTGCAGAGTCGCGGTCGCGTTGCCCTTTTCGACGCGAAAACCCGTGAGCCACAGGTTGCCGCGCGCCGCGATGTTGTCCTTGGTCGCTTCGGCGGCGGCCGACAACGAGTCAATCACGATCAACGTCGACTTGGCGTGCTCTTCGGCGGTCGCGCTAAACTTTACGTTCTGCATGCGAAGCCCGAGCTGCGCCAGCTGCAGCGTGCCGTCGTGCATGGCTAGGGAGCCTTTGACGGAGCCGGTCCAACGCTGCGCGTTGCTTGCGTCAACGCTGGGCGCCAAGGTGGCATTCAGATCGGTGTCGAGCTTGCCGCCTACCTCGGACAAGACATCGTGTAAAAAGGGCGTGAGGATTGCCGCGTCGACGTCCTTTGCTTTCAGATGGGCGGAAATAGGCCGCGCGCCGTCGATCGTCGGAAGCACATCCTGCCAATTCACTGCCGCCTGCACGTCTGCGTCGAGCTTTCCGCCCCGCGCGGCTGACCCGGTGCCCGAGCTCGGCGGCTCGATTTTCAATGTCGCCGAGAGCGAGCGGCCGTCCGTGCGCGCTTGAATGGCCGCGGTGCCGAGGCGCGTGCGCTCGACGACGGCGTCTCGCACCTCGAGCTGAGCGACGAGCTGTGGCAACGCCGTACGGCGATCGAACATGATCGCCCCCGCGACTTTGCCAGCGACGCCGGCCTCGGCCAATACCGGGACGATGTCGAGCGGCATACCCTCGAGTGATACGCCGGCCGTCCCCGTCCAGGCCGGCTCCGCGCTCGGCGTGGGGTTGACGAGCTTTCCCCACTCGGCGCGGCCACCGGCGCTGAATTGTGCGACGCGCTTGCCTTTGCAGGCAATGCCGCCCGGCGTCGACAACGATACCTCACCCCGCGCCCCATATTGACCGGTGGTCTTGTCGTAGTCGAGCTGAGCGCACACATCGGTCGAGGTATCGCCATCACTTTCCACGAATTGGAATTGTGAGAGCTCTATTTTATCGCTGAGCACCGGGTGCTCGATGGTTCCACGCATGCTGAGCTCGGTTCGTAGGCGCCCGCTCGCAGCCCCGGGGGCGAGCGGCGCGGGTAACTCTTCCAGGCGCCGATCTTCGACCACGGCCTTGGCGATCAGCGGTGTCGCCTCGATTTGCTCGAGCAATTGCCGGGGCTGGCGGAGCGCCGCTACCAAGTCGAGCGGGAGCTGCGCGTTGGCCGAGAGCAGCGCGCCGTGACGGTCTGCGAGCTTGAGCGTCACGTCGGTCGCCCCACCGTCGCCAATTATGCTCAAGGCGCCTTGCGCATCGACGCCGTCGATGACCGTGCCTTTGCTTTCGCCCCCTCGCGGCGCGAGCGCTACGTACAGGCCGTTCGTGCTGGCCGTGAGCGACAAGTTTGGAAATTTCGTCGCGTCCTCGCGCGCGAGTGTCAACGTCGCCGCACCTTCGCCGCGTATCTCGCGCACGCCCATACTTTTCGGCAAGGCGTAGCTGAGTAACCCAAACGGTACGTGCTCGGCTTTGATGGTCAGGGCGCCGGTGACTCGCTCGAGCGTTTTGCGATCGGCCAAGCTACCGCTGAGCTCGGCCTCGGCCTGGCCGGTGAATGCGCCGAAGTCGCGCAATTTCGCCGAAGCTTGTAGGGCCAAATGAGAGCCGCTGAGCTGCCCGGACAAGCCGAGCGCATCTACCGCTACCCCTTCACTGCGAGCCCGACCAAGCTCGATGTCGAAGCTACCGCGCTGCACCTTGTTCGTGGACTCGAAGTCGGTATCGATCGCGAGCTTGCCAGATAAAAGACCGCGCGGCAGGCCCAGGGCATGCGTGACGATTTCTAGGTCGAGGTCTTTGCCGTGGGCGAGCAGCGCCAAGCGATTCCGGCCAACGTCGCCCGAAGCAGTCAGTTTGCCGCCCGCGCCTTCGACCGTAAGCCCCTCCACGCGCAGCTCGCTTCCGTTTACGTCTACCCGCGCCGCCTTCGCGCTCAGCACGGCCTTGTCACGACGCACTTCCACGGTCAGATCATCGATGCGCGGTTGAGCGCGCGGTGTGACCGCCCCCTGCGCGGTGATCGCCGGGCCTTGTTCGTTGACGATCGTCGTCGATATGATGGGCCGCGTGACGGGGCCGCGCACTTTCGTGCTCAACTGGTCGAAACCAAACTCGCCGGCGCGCAAGCTCGTGGATTCGACCGACAGATCAAGAGACAGGCTCTTCGGCCTGTCGACGGGCCCGCTGAGCCGACCGGCAAAGCGGCTCGATTTCACGTTCAACCCGCCGTATTCGAGCTCTTGCAAGTTGCCATTCAGCTGCGCCGTCAGGCGGTTTTTTTCAAGCCGAGCTTTGAGCTTCGTATCGAGCAGGCCATGGCCATCGAAGTAGGGAGCCAAGCGCGGCGCGCGGCTCAGGTCCACGCGCTTGGCTTCGGCGCTCGCGTCCAGCGAGCCGTCGGGATGGACATCGAATGTTACGCTCAAAGGCACCCCTGGCTCGTGCACGCTGGCATGACCAGTCAGCCCCTTCGAACTATAATTCGCGGTGACGTCCGCAGCCGGTACGGGCGTATCCGCGACGCGCGTCGCCCGCGTTGCACCCGCGATGTCCGCCGTCCAGTCGCTGCCCACGCGAAACACGCTGACTCGAGCGTCCGCATCGAGCTCGGTGCTCGGGGCGCTTGGCCAAATGGCTTGTACATCCAAAGCCCGGCCCGTGACGTCTAGGTCGGCGCCCGGGCTCCCCGCCAAACGCAGCTCGCCGCTGCTATCGATCGAGCCACGAGCCACCGAGAGCTTGGCCTGGGTTTGCATTGCTTGCAGTGTGCCGACACCTTCGGCGTGCGCGCCGACGTCTTTTTTCAGTGGATACGCAGACCACAGCGCGCGCACGGCTGCGGGCTCCGCGCGTGGCACGTCGAGCGTGACCTCGAGCTTCGGACTGTCGACACGGACCACCGTGCCTAGCTGCACATCGCCGAAATAGC
Organism: Myxococcales bacterium; assembly: GCA_903642325.1. Classification (GTDB taxonomy): domain Bacteria; phylum Myxococcota_A; class Polyangia; order Polyangiales; family Polyangiaceae; genus PMG-095. Next base: position 7,696 of record CAHJWM010000024.1, read on the forward strand.
CGTCGAAGGATGTCCACACCGCTCCGGGGGCGCGCACGTGCACGCTGCCGACGCCGCGCGCGTCCGCACCGCCGAGCCCCCGCACCGTGGCCGAGAAGCGTTCCACATCCACCGCGGTGAGATCGGATGCGCCTTGGACCGAGCCGCGCACCGCGGCGAGCTCCGCTTCGAGGGTGGGAACACCGTCGAGCGCCATGCGCCCGTAGATGTGACCGACCTCGATTTCCGGAAGCCAGATCTTCAGCGTCGAGCGGTGGCTCGTGCTGGGGGCCGACTTGGACGGAGTCAGCGAAAAGGCGTCCGCGATGGTCGGCACGTTGCTCTTCGAACCCGGCAGCAGGTACACCTCCGCGCGCTCGATGCGCGCGTGATCGAAGCGCAGGGTCACCGCGCCTGTGGCGAACAGCAGCTTGCGGGCCAAGCTCGGCAAGTTCGCCTGGACCGAGAGGAGGCTCACCGTGAGCACCAGGTGACCGTCCGGATCGTGCACGGTGATATCTCTTGCTCTCAGCCCCGTGAGCGAAACGCGTTCTACGGACTCGATGCTGAAGCCGCCATTGAACGTGTGCGCAAGCACCCGTTGCAGCGCGAACGCCACGACGCGACGACCCGCCGGCAGGTTCATGTAGATGATCAACGCCAGCAGCGTTCCCGCCACGAAAATCAGCGCGATGGCGACGGTCGCAGAGGCGCGCCAAAGCACCCGGAGCAGCGCCGGCGACGCGCGGCGCATGCGGCTCAAAACGACTCCCCAATCGCGATATTGAGGGCGAGGGGAAGCCACGAGACATTGAACAACGTGCCCACGTCCCTGCCGCCCTCGCCATCGGGCAGCTGATCATGCCCAAGGGCCTGCGCTCCGGGCACCCGATAACCGACGTCCAAGCGCAGCGGCCCGACTGGCGTCAGGTAACGGAGGCCCGGTCCGACCGACAAATGAGGGACATTGAAGCGCACCTGCCCGACCGCGCGCGTCACATCGCTCGCGTCGGCAAACGTGACCATGCTGATCGCGCCTGCGATAGGAAAACGAAGCTCGAGCGATGCCTCCCAGAGCGTGAAGCCGCCCAATGGTCGAATGCACGTGGGAGGGGGCGGCAGTGCCACGCCGCCCGCGCCAATTGGTACGCAGTTCACGCCCGTCGGGATTAGAAATCCGACTGGGCCGTGCGGTCCGACGCCGCGCAGCGGATAGCCCCGGTTCGAATTCGACCCTCCGGAGTAGAACGCGCGCAAGAGCAATTTTTCTTTGTCCGTGACGACGTCAGCGGCCAGAGGGTTGGCCGAGTTTCCCGCATTCAGTGTTTGACCGTAGTCCCGCGGGACTAGAAACCCCATCGTGAGGCGGGTAGCAAGGGTGACACTCTTCCTCGTGATTGGCACGTAAGCGCGGACTTCTGGTTGGATTCGCACGTCCGACACGCTGCCGCCAAAGATCTTGTCTGCGACCTGCAGCGAGTTGGCCAGATACAACCCCTTGTGGGTGGAGACCGGGTCGTCTCGAAAATCCAGTGTGGTGACCAACGCGGGAAATGCGACGCGTACGTTGACCAGGCCCCCCGGCGGAGGCCCGTTCTGATACGTGAAAGGAAAATTTGCCTGCCAGTTGTACGACGGCGCAATGGTCAGGCGTCCGCGCGTCTTGCGGGTCAGCCTGAGCATGAAGTTACGCTCGAAGCCCAGCGCGGTGGTCACGGTTTGGAAGCCGATGATCCGCTCCGTCTTCGGATCCGCCCCGGTCAGTGGGTAGAGCAATGGCTTGATGTCGTAGCGCGCGTCGACGGTGCCCGTCGTTCGCGCTTCGACGAACGAGGGCTGCCGAAACCTGAGCTGCAGCGAGTTTTCGAGCAGCGCGCGGGTCGGCGCAAGCGGCGTAGAGCCGTCGAGGCGCGTCGGATAGAGGTCGACACCGGGGGTCGCCGTGAGCGCCAAGTCGCGCGTTCCACCGAGGAAGTTCAGGTGCTCCCAGCCCACCCGCAAGTGCAGATTCAGGCGCAGGACATCGAACTCTGCGCCGCCGCCGAGCCGAACCGCACGCAAGTCCGACTCGCGCACGATGAGCTCGATCGGGACCCGTTTGGTCTCGGGGTGCGTCAGGTCCTCGTGCACCTCTACGTTCGAAAACACGCCAAGGTTCAGCACCGCGCGTTGCGCGTCGGAAAGGCGCGTGCGCGAGTAGCGTCTGCCCTCGCGGATCGAAAGAATATCCCGCACCTTCCCCTCCGGGATCTCGCGCAGGCCGACGATCCGCACTTCGCCGTAGGTCGACTCGGCGCCAGGCTCGAGCTCTATCTCGATATCCGCCGTGTGCTTCGCGAGGTCCACGTGGGCCTTCGCTTCGACTTTGGCAAACGGGAAACCATGATCTTGCAAGGCCTCCAGGATCGCCGACTTCATTTCGTCGAACAGCGCTTCGTCGAACCGCGCGCCCGCTTCCAGCGTGTGGCGCGCGGCCGTGACCTCCGAGACCACTTCGAACGGCAAACTGGCGATGCCTGGTAGATTGACGCTGCGCACCGTCACGGGCTCGCCCGGAGCCACACGGAGCTCGACCCGCACATGCTTTGGGTCGACCGTGAGCACGCGCGCTGCGGTCACCTTGGCTTCGTAGTAGCCGCGCGCCCGGTAATAGCGCTCGACTCGCTGAAGGTCGCGGCTGAGCACGTTCGGGTCGTACTCGTCGTAGGTGGCCAGCCCGTCGAGCACGGGGCCATCATCTACGGCGGGCGGCTCACTCGTTTCGCGTAGCTCGATCGCCGTCACGACCGGCCGTGTGGGGGCCGGCGCACACGCGACGCCGAGCACGAGCCCGAGCGCCACGAGCGCGTGGCTTTTCGAGCGCCGCAGCGCGCCTGGCAAGTATGGCCTCCTCCGCCGAGTTTAAAGAATCACGGAAATTTCCGCGACCTCTGACGAGCCCTCAACGCTCTGACGAGCCCTCAACGATTTTTGCGCTTCACGCCAGGCAACGTCGCGAGCGCCGCGCCGGGCTCGGCGACGGTCATCTCTTCGAAGCCGAGCATGCCCATGAACGGATCGGCTTCCGCGCCGGTCGACGACTTAGTGAACGTCGTGCCGTAATCACCTTTTACGGTTACCTTCGCACCGACCGCGGGCAGGGGATTGGGAATTTTTACCTGCCAGAACGTATCCAAATGCTCGGCGTTTTCCTTGCCCTTGTCGAACTCCGCGATGGCGTCGTAAATCTGCGCGAAGTTCGAGGCCCACCCCATCACCTTGATTGTCTCGGCTTCGGGGGCATCCTTACTATCGCCCAACCAAAACGCTGGGATCGGCGGCTTGCAGCTTTCGGGGTCGGCCTTGCCGCCCTTGTGCACCGCACACGCCGGCGCCTCCGCCAGGTTGGTTTTGACGATGTAACCTGCCAGGGAGAGCTTCTTCCCAGCAACGTCCTTGTGGTGAACGGCGCTCCGCAAGTAATAACTCGCGCCCCAGACCGTGTACGCCTCACCATTTTTGATCGGCTTCTTCGGCACGTTCGCGACGGGCGGTAAGCTTGCCTTTGCGCCGCTGTAGGCAGGGCGCGGAGTGTACTTGACCTCGTCCGGCCCGCAGCCAGCGCTCGCCACGCTTGCGGCGAACAAGAAAGCCAATCCACAGGAACGCGGTGACATCAGTGACATTCTTCGGGCCTCCTCGAAACTCCGGGGGACAGTAGTCCGCGTTCTACCCATACTGCAAGAGCGTCGACGTCGCGGGCGGGGCTGGAAAACACTTAGTCCCTTCGGCCGGTTAAGCAGAGGGGCCGCAGGTGGCCCGCTGGCCGGTGTGTGAGCATTGGGATGAGAACTGCGTGAAGCGCGCTACGCTCGTTCCATGGCGCGTAGCATCTTCATCGGGGATGTTCATGGCTGCGCTGCGGAACTGAACGAGCTGTTGTCGGCGGTCGCATTAGCAACGGACGACCGCGTGTACTTCGTGGGCGACCTATTGAGCCGCGGCCCCGATCCAGTCGCGGTTCTGGGCACCTATCGCGCCGTCCGAGCCCGTTCGGTGGCCGGCAATCATGAGCAAAAGCTGCTTGCGGCGCGCGCGGCGCGCCGGCGCGGTGGTGCTTCGCCGAATCTCGGCTCAGCACAGGCCGAGGTGGCCTCCCGTTTGGACGAGCCGGATTGGGCGTTGCTCGAGAGCTTGCCATTGTCGATCGACCTGCCTCAGCACAGCGTGCGCATCGTGCACGCCGGAGTCGTACCGGGCGTGCCATTCGAGAAACAGGACCCATGGTCGCTGACGCACATTCGTTCCATCACCGATGACGGCAAGCCGAGCGAGAAGTGGGGCGCGCTCTGGGCGAGCCTGTACGAGGAGGAGCCGCACATCGTCTTCGGGCACAACGCCCGAAAGCGCCCGCAGATCCATCGGCATGCAACGGGGCTTGACACGGGGTGCGTGTACGGCGGCGCCTTGACGGCGCTGGTATTGGGCGACGGCGCAGCGCCACCAGCGGTTGCGGATCGGCTCGGTGCTCTCATCTCGGTACGCGCGCGACGTGCCTATTCTGATTATGGTCGCGAGCTCCCCGGAGGCTGAGTGGTGAGGCTCTCGCGGGTCCCCGTGTCCGGCTTAAAAGCGGGCGAGCAGACGCTCGATACGAAGACCGCGCACTATCTGCGAGACGTCTTGCGCTTGCAGGCGGGGGATCGCTTTCTGGCCTTCGACCCAGAGTCACACCTCGAGGCAGACGGCACGCTCGCCGAGCGTACACACGAAGTCGAGGCCTGCGTGATCGGCCCCGTGCGAGCCGCGGCGATCGCGCTCGATACCGGGATCGTGATCTTGCAGTCGCTGGCTAAGAGCGACAAGACGGAGCACGTCGTGCGCTCCGCGACGTCGCTGGGCGCGGCCGAGATCCACCTCGTCGAGAGCGGGCGCAGTGTGGCGCGAAGCGGCGACCGCAGCGACGCCAAACGAGCGCGCTTTGGGGCCGTCGCGCTCGATGCCGCGCGCCAATCGGGGCGAGGGGACGTGCCGAAAATCTGCGGGCCACACCCGATCGCGCATGAGCTCGAGCGGTGGCGTGACACCGCCGCGATCAAGCTCTGCCTGGTGCCCGGCGCCCTCCGTAGCTTCCGTGCTCTCACCCAAGGCTGGACCGTCGGCTCACCGCTCGTGATCTTGATCGGACCCGAAGGCGGCCTCACCCCCGAAGAGCTGTCGTTGTCCGAGCAGGTTGGGTTCACCGCCGCGAGCTTTGGCGCGCTCGTGCTCAGAACGGAGCTGGTCGGGACTGCCGTGCTTGGCGCGCTGCTATTGCTCGCCGATAGCTGAGCGTGTGCAGGCGACCACGGCCCGCGGTTCACGGGACGCACGCACGCTCGTGAATGCACGTGGATTCGCACCTTTGACCTACGGCATGTCGGTTGCGATGGGAGCCAACATGTCCGCCTGCCTGTGCGCTGCCCTTCCCAGCTTGCTCTCCTGCGTCGTGTTCGTCGCTACGCTGCGGTTGCGCGGACATCGCTAGACGGGTCGCCCGCCCAGGCGGCGCTGGTTGTCGCTGTAGCGCGCTATCGCACCTGAATGCCTGAGCAGCGCGCACGCGCGCGGCGCTACAAAACCTCAAGGATTTTCTCAAGGCTCGCACCGTCGCGATTGTTGACACGGGCCGGCCGGCCCCGTAGTTTCGCGAACGTCAGTGGGAAATAGTGGGGCCAAGTGTTTCACTGGCCCATGAGACGCTCCAATCCGCCATGTTCCGTGGTCAGTTCGTTCATGCAGTCGACGCGAAAGGGCGCATTAGCTTGCCGGCCCGGTTCCGCGACGTGCTGCTCGCCGATCAGGATGGGCGCTTCGTCCTCACGCCTGCGCTGTTCGATCCCTGCCTGCATCTGTATCCGATGCCTGCTTGGGAGGCCTTCGAGCGGAAGGTCTCCGAGCTGCCCAGCTTGGATCCAAACGCAGTGCGGTTTCGACGCATGTACGTCTCGGCGGCGGTCGAGTGCGAGTTGGATAAGGCCGGCCGCGTGCTGGTCCCGCCGCACCTTCGCGAGCGGGCCGAGCTGGACAAGAGCGAAGCGCTCTGGGCGGGCATGGGCAACATCTTGGAGCTCTGGTCGCGCGCGCGTTGGGACCATGCATTGACGATGTCGCCCGGCGACTTGGACAGCTTCCGGCTCGCCATGGAGCAGATCAAGATATGAACATGGCCGCGATCGAAGTCGAGTCAGACCAAGCCTTCAGTCACGTGTCGGTGATGCTGGGCGAGGTCGTGCAAGCGCTCGAGCCCACGCGCGGCGGAGTGTTCGTCGATGCCACGGTTGGCGGCGCAGGTCACTCGGCGGCTCTCTTGGCCGCATCCCCCAATTTGCGCTTGATCGCCTGCGACCGCGATCCTCTCGCCGTGCGCACCGCGCAGGCACGCCTGGCTCAGTTCGGCGAGCGTGCGCTGGTGCTGCACGCCGCGTTCGACCAAATTCCGGAGCAGCTCGCACAAGCCGGCATCACCCGCATCGACGGGCTCCTAGCCGACCTGGGGCTCAGCTCGCAACAGCTTGCCGACGCTCGGCGCGGCATGAGCTTCCGCGCCAGCGGTCCGCTCGACATGCGAATGGATCCCACGCGCGGTGAGACGGCCCTAGAGCTGATCGAGCGGCTTTCACAAGAGGACCTGGCCAATGTGATCTACGAGCTCGGTGAAGAGCGTCGCTCGCGCCGAGTGGCACGCTGCATCAAGCAGGCCTTCGAAGCGGGCGAGCTCAAGGACACGCTCGAGCTGCGTCGTGCGGTGGTGCGCGCCGTCGGACCCCGCCGCTTGGGCGGCGTGGATCCGGCTACCAAGACATTTCAGGCTCTGCGCATCGCCGTCAATTCCGAGCTCGATCAAATCGCTTCCTTGCTCGAGTTCGCCAAGACCGCGCTCACCCCGGGCGGGGTTTCTGCCATCATCAGCTTTCATTCGCTGGAGGACCGTTTGGTCAAGCGGGCCTTCGTGGACCGCAGCTCTTGGCAGCGTTTGACAAAAAAGCCGATTTTGGCCGGTGAAATCGAGCTTTCGGAGAATCCCCGCGCGCGCAGCGCCAAGTTGCGGGCCGCGCGGCGCATCGAGGAGCTTTCGCCGGACAGCGCTCCCGGATGGGACGAGGACGCCCAGTGAGGAGCGAGCGCGTCTTTTTGATTCTCTGGACACTCGCGGTGTTGGCCGCGACGTCCGCGTTCATTCTCCACCTGGGCTTGCGCGTGAAATCGGTGGAGCTCGGGTACGAGCTCGGACGTTCCCACGCCAAAGTCGAGCGCTTGCGCGAGGTAAAACACGTCCTCGAGCTCGAGCTCGCGAGCCACAAGACGCCCGAGCGCGTGGACTTCGTCGCGCGCACCCTGCTCGGCATGAGCGAACCGACGCCGGATCGGATTCTGTCCGCGGGACGCAGGCCGGAAGAGGAAACGCCCAAGCTCAGTATTCAAGAGGAACCGTGAACGTCCGCAGTCACCAGCCCGCGCCCTTGGCCGCTCCCTCGAGCGACGAGAAACGGCGTCGCTGGGTAAGGCTGCGCATGGGCATGCTGTGCGGCCTACTCGCGCTCGGCTTGGGGCTGGTCGTGTCAGCGGGCTGGGATTTGATGATCGGCGATGGCGCGGCTTGGCGGGAGCTCGCCGAGAGCCAGCGCCAACGTCGCTTGCACGTGGCGCCCAAGCGCGGCGGCGTGTACGACAGGAACGGCAGCGCCCTGGCTGTGAGCGTCGAAGTGCCGAGCGTGAGCCTCGACGCCGTCGAGCTGCTGCGCGGTGTGCCCTCCCAGCAGGTGCCCGTCGTCGCTCGACAAGCCGCAAACGCCATCGCGGCGGTGCTCGGCATCGACGCTGCCCAGGTCGAGCGCCGGATCCTGGCCAAGCACCGCTTTGCCTGGTTGAAGCGCCAGATTTCCGCGCTCGAAGCGGATAAAATTCGCGCGTTGTCCGCGGACGCCCCAGAGGACCGGCGCATTCACGGCTTGGTCGTGGAAGGCGAAGGGCGACGCTATTATCCGCGCCGCGAGCTGGCGGGACCCTTGCTCGGGTTCGTCGCGCCGGATGGCGAAGGCAAAGACGGCCTCGAGTACGCGCTCAACGACGACTTGAAAGGTAACGCCGAGCAACTCAAGGGTCTTCGCGACCGTTCGGGCCGCTTGCTGTTCTCGGACGGCATCGAAGACGACCGTGCTTTTGCCGGGCACAACCTGTATCTGACGATCGACCAAGGCATCCAGTACGTCGCCGAGCACGAGCTGCAAGCGGCGGCACGCACCTTCGAGGCGACTGGCGGTTCGGTGGTGGTGGTCAACCCAAATACCGGCGAGATCCTCGCGCTCGCCAGCTTTCCGACCTTCAACCCCAACGACTACACCGAGAGCCAACCCGAGCAACGCCGTGACCGTGCCATGAGCGATGTTTTCGAGCCTGGCTCGACCATGAAAATGTTCACGGTAGCCGCTGGTCTCACGAGCGGGGTGATCACGCCGACGCAAAAGATGTACTGCGAAAAGGGCGTGATGCAGATCGACAACGTGACGATCCGCGACACCCATCCATCCGAGTGGCTGACGATCCCGCAGATCTTGGCGGTCTCCTCCAACATCTGCGCCGCCAAAATTGGCCTGGGCATGGGAGAATCGAAGCTTTACGAAGCGTTCCGTCGCTTCGGCTTCGGGCAGGAGTCAGGCTTACCCTTCGCCGGTGAAGCGCCGGGCACGCTCCGACCGCGCTCGCGACCCTGGGTCCAGGTGGAGACGGCTTCGGCCGCCTTTGGTCAAGGCATTGGCGTAACCAACATGCAGATGGCCATGGCCGCCGCCGCCATCGCCAATGGTGGCGAGCTCATGGAGCCGTTGCTCGTGCGCAAGGTCAGCACCTCCGCGGGCGAGGTGGTGAGGGAAGTGTCCCCGCACGTGCGTCGGCGTGTGATCCCAAAAGACGTCGCGCGAGCCGTGAGCGAGATGCTAGTCGCAGTGACCGAGGGGGACGGGACGGGCACGGAGGCCGTGGTCGACGGCTACCGCGTAGCCGGCAAGACGGGTACGGCGCAGAAGACCGATCCCAAGACCGGGCGATATTCGATCGATAAGTACATCGCTTCCTTCGTGGGTTTCGTCCCGGCCGAAAAGCCCATCGTAGCTATCGCGGTGACGATCGACGAACCCATGGTCGAGCATGCCGGCGGAGCGGTGGCAGCGCCGATCTTCCGGCACGTCGCCCAGATGGCCCTGAAGCTCGCCGGCCTCACGCCGAAAACGAGTGATCACACGGACGTCGCCGTCTTGGCACGCACGCCGGACCCCGCCAACATCGCGTATGAAGCGCTCCGCGAGGCCCAAGGCAAAAAGCCTGCGGTGCAGGAGGTGCTCGCGACCGGAGCGGTATCGCCGGGCAAGGTGCGTATCCCCAACCTGACCGGGGTGCCCGCGCGTCAGGCGATGAAGCAGATGATCGAGATCGGCCTCACACCGCACATCGCGGGCAGCGGCCTGATCGTCACGCAGCAGCCGCCGCCGGGCAGCGTCGTCGATGCCAAGAGCGAAGTGCTGTTGATTTTGGAGCCCGCGACCTGATGCTCCCGAGCACGCCGCTTCCAACGCCTCCGCTCGGCGCCGGGGTGCCGTTGTCCGCACTCTTCACCGTACTCACGCCGGAGGTGCCGCGCTTGATCGGTGACGCGACAGTGCGTCTTTTCGGGGTCCATCAGGATTCCCGCCGCGTCGAGCCGGGCGACCTGTTCGTGGCTCGGAGCGGTGCAAAAGTCACCGGCGCGGCGTTCGCGCAAGCCGCGGTCGAACGTGGCGCGGCCGCGCTGCTCGTGGAGCGCGGGCCGCCCATGCCGGCCGTTTCCGTGCCGGTGCTCGAGGTGGCGAACGCGCGCCGCAGCTTGGCGCTGGCCGCCGAAGCCGTATACGGAAACCCGAGTCAGGCCTTGGCCCTGGTCGGCATTACCGGCACGAACGGCAAAACTACGACCTCCTGGCTGGTCGAGCGGGCATTGGCGGGGGTGGGCGAAAAGCCGGCGCGGCTCGGCACCGTCGGTTTCGAGTTCGCTGGCGAAAGCGTAGCCTCGGCGCTGACGACGCCCGAAGCCGACGACATCTCGCGCTATGCCGCGCATGTCCTCGCTCGGGGCGGTACGCACTTCGTGATGGAGGTCTCCAGCATCGCGCTGTCCCTAGAGCGGGTGCGGGCGTTGCACTTTCGTGTTGCCGCGTTCAGCAATCTGACTCAGGACCACTTGGACTTTCACGGCTCGCTTGCGGAGTACGGAGAAAGCAAGGCGCGGCTCTTCAGCGAGCTTTCGCCGGAAGCATCGGTCGTCAACGTGGACGACCCGTTCGGGCTGCGGTTGGCGGCCCGGGCCCATGGAAAAGTGTTGCGCGTCAGCAAGCGACCGGGTGCCGATCTGTACCCGAAGCAGCTGACGCTCGACGCGCGCGGCATTCGCGGCACCTTTTCCACGCCGGGCGGGGAAATAGCCCTCGAATCACGGCTGGTGGGCGAGCACAACTTGGAAAATTTGCTGCTCGCGCTCGGTATCCTGCAGGCCTTGGGCGTCGATCTGCAGCGTGCGGCGCACGCGCTCGGTGAAGCGCCGCAGGTTCCGGGCCGGCTCGAGCGCTGCGACGAGCCGGGCGACGAGCTGCTCGTTCTGGTGGACTACGCGCACACCCCCGATGCGCTCGAGCGCGTCTTGATCGCTGCTCGCTCCCTGACCCGGGGCCGCGTGTTGTGCGTCTTCGGCTGTGGCGGCGACCGCGACCCGCAGAAGCGACCGCGCATGGGCGCGGCGGTTGGGCGTTTGGCCGACTACGCCTGGCTCACGAACGACAACCCACGCTCGGAGGAGCCACGTGCGATCGCGGCTGCGGTCGAGGTCGGTCTGCGTGAGATGGACGCGAGGTACGAGGTCGAGCTCGACCGCGCGCGCGCCATCGAGCTTGCGATCCTGCGCGCTCGGCCCGGTGACGTGGTCCTGATCGCGGGTAAGGGACACGAGCCGTACCAACTGATCGGCGAGCAAAGCTTCGTCTTCGACGATCGAGACGAGGCGCGCCGGGCCCTGATCGCTCGCCGGGCGCGGGAGGGTGCATGGCCAGCCTGATCCCCCAGAATAATGCCGCGTTTTCGCTATCGCAGGTGGCTTTGCTGAGCGCCGGCGAGCACATCGGTCCCGAAGCAGAGTGTGTTGGCGTGACCACCGACTCCCGTTCGGACGTGCGCGGTCGGCTGTTCGTCGCGCTGCGCGGCGAGCGCTTCGACGGTCACGACTACGCTTTGCAAGCGGCGGAACAAGGCGCGGCGGGCCTGCTGATCGAGCGCGACGTGAAGGGCTTGAGCGCGCCGCACGTGAAGGTGCACTCCACCACGCGCGCGCTCGGGGAACTGGCTTCGGCGCACCGCCGGCGCTGGGGCAGGCGTATCATCGCCGTCGCGGGTTCGGCCGGCAAAACGACCACTCGCAGCGCCATCACCGCCCTGCTTGCCGAGCTGATGCCCGGTGCGGTGCACTTCGCTGCCGGCAATCTGAATAATTTGATCGGCGTGCCGATGGTGCTCCTCGGCCTGGAACCCGAGCACGCTCTGGGCGTGGTCGAAATCGGCACCAACGCTCCCGGCGAGATTCGCACGCTTTCAGCGCTGGCGGCCCCGGATTTGGCCGTGCTCACCCTGATTGCAATCGAGCACAGCCAAGGCCTCGGGGATCTGGACGGCGTCGAGCGCGAGGAGAGCGAAATCTGGAGCGGGCTGTCGCCGGAAGGGCTCGCCTTGGGCAACGCCGACGACGAGCGCGTCACGCGCTTGCTCGACGCGATCAAGCCGGCGCGCGCGCTGAGCTATGGCTACGCGGCGTCGGCCAATTATTGCCTACGCCGCCGCGCCGCGAATTCCCTCGGCGGGTCACGGTTGACGGTCCAGCGCCGCACGCCGTTCGCGCAGGATTCGATCGAGCTCGAGATCTCGCTCTTGGGGGACGCGGGCGCATACGCCGCGCTGGCCGCGCTGGCCGTCGCTGAATGGGTGTCCCAGGCCGCGCTCGATCCGGAGCGCGTGTCAGCTGGGTTGAAGACCGCGGGCGAGCCCGGGCGATTGACCCCCTTCGAGCTCGCGGACGGTACCGTCGTGCTCGACGACAGCTACAATTCGAACCCGGCTAGCGTCGGGAGCTCGCTCGCAACCGCACGCGCCCTCGCTCACGCCCGCTCCGCGCGCTTGGTGTTGGTGCTCGGGCAGATGCTCGAGCTGGGAGCCTTGGCGGCCCAAGAACACGCGCGCGTGGGCGAGCTCTTGAGCGACAGCGGAGCCGCGATACTGATCGCCATCGGCGGCGATGCCGAGCTGTTTCTCGAACCCGCACGGCGTGCGGGGATGGACGCCAGCTTCGCCGAGACCGCCGAGCGGGCGCTTGGCTTGCTGCTCACCCGGCTCGAGCCGAAAGACGTGGTGTTGGTCAAGGCCTCGCGCGGGGTGCGCGCCGAAGGCCTCGTGCGCGGACTGATGGCGGCCAAGGGTCGCGCCGCATGATCTACGAATTCTTCTATCCTTTCAGCCGCGAGTACTCGTGGGCCGGCGCGCTCAACGTGCTCCGCTACACCCCGTTTCGCGCCATCATGGCCACGATCACGGCGATGCTGATGTCGTTCTTCGTGGCGCCTTGGTTCATCCAGAAATTGCGCGGCAAGCAGATCAGTCAAATCATCCGCGAGGAAGGGCCGGCTTCGCACTACGCCAAGCGCGGCACACCAACCATGGGCGGCGCGCTGATCCTGCTCTCGGTGCTGGTACCTACCGTGCTGTGGGCCGACGTGCGCAACGTCTTCGTCGTTGCCACCGCGGCCGTGACCGCCGGCTACGGCGCGGTCGGCTTTCTCGACGACCGTTTGAAGATCGAGGGCAGCAATACGCGCGGTCTGCCCGGGCGTTACAAGCTCTTGGCGCAAGTCGTAATTGGCGGCTTTGCGCTCTGCTACGTGTTCCTGAACACGCCCGCCTCGCCCCCGGGCTGGCTCGCAATCCGAACGCGTCTGGCGATTCCGTTTCTCGCCTTTCACAAGTATCCGGTCTCGCTGCCGCTGATCGTGTACGTGGTCTTCGCGCTGTTCGTGGTGGTGGCGATGAGCAACGCCGTGAACCTCACCGACGGGCTGGACGGCCTGGCCATCGGCCCGGTGATGATCAATGCGGGGGCGTACCTGGTCTGGGCCTACGTCGCCGGCGCGGTGCTCTTCGGTCGCCCGATCGCGCAGTACTTGGACATCGCCGGCGTACCGGAGATGTCGGAGTTGGCAGTGTATGCCGCCGCGATGATCGGCGCGGGTATCGGCTTTCTTTGGTACAACACGTACCCGGCTCAAGTCTTCATGGGCGACGTGGGCTCGCTCGCGCTCGGGGGCGGCCTCGGCATGCTGGCGGTGCTGACCAAGACGGAGCTCTTGAGCTTGGTGCTCGGCGGCGTGTTCGTGGTCGAGGCGGCCAGTGTGGTGACCCAGGTCACCTCCTACAAGCTATTTGGCAAACGCGTGTTCTTGATGGCTCCCATCCATCACCACTTCGAAAAAAAGGGCTGGCCGGAGCCGCGAATCATCGTGCGTTTTTGGATCATTTCGATCTTGCTCGCGCTGGTCGCGCTCTCTTCCCTGAAGTTGCGCTGATGGAACTATCCGGAAAACGCGTGGTCGTGGTTGGCTTGGGTAAGAGCGGCGTCGCGGCGGCCAAGCTTTGCCTCGCCCGCGGGGCGCGCGTGATCGGCACCGACAGCGCTAGCTCAGACAAAGTCTCGGCGGAAGCCAAGGCGTTGGGCATCGAGCTGCGCTTGGGCGGCCACCCAACCGCGGAGCTTCTGACCGCAGAGCTCGTCGTGGTTTCCCCCGGCGTGCCGAGGCTGGCCGAGCTCACTCGCGCCGAAGAAGCCGGCGTGGAAGTGATCGGCGAGCTCGAGCTGGCGGCGCGCTTCATCGAGGCACCGATCGTCGCGATCGGTGGCACCAATGGCAAGAGCACGACGACGACTCTGGTGGCCGACATGTTCGAGGCCGGTGGCTTACGCACGTTCGCGGGCGGCAACCTGGGCACGCCGAGCGCCGAAGCGGCGACCGGCAATTACGAAGTGGTGGTGCTGGAAGTGAGCAGCTTTCAGCTCGAACGCGCGCCGAGCTTCAAGCCGCGCGTCAGCGTGCTCTTGAACATCACTGAGGACCACCTGGATCGCTATCCGAATTTTTCGGCCTACGCCGAGGCCAAAGGCAACGCTTTTTCTCAGCAGACCGCCGATGATTTCGCGATCATTCCCGATGCCGATGTGGAGTGCTTCCGGCAAGCCCAGCGCGGTCGCGGTCGCCAGCTCACTTTCGGCCGTTTCGGGGACTACACGGCCGCTGACCGTACCGTCACCGAAACGCGAACGGGCGAGCTGTTCGACCTCGCCCGGAGCGCGCTCCATGGTCAGCACAACGTGGAAAACGCGGCCGCGGCCATCGCCGCGGCGCGGGCGTTGGATCTCGGCGCATCCTCCGTTCGGGCGGCGTTGACGGCATTTCGACCGCTGCCGCACCGCATGGCGCGCGTGGCCTGCAAGGGCGGCGTCAATTTTTACGACGATTCCAAGGCCACCAACGTCGGTGCCGCGGTCACCGCGCTCTCGGGTTTGTCGGAAGCCCGTGGCGTGTTGATCGCCGGGGGGCGCGACAAGCACGGCGATTACGAGCCCCTGGTGCGCGCGCTCGAGCTCAAGGGCCGGGCTCTCGTGCTCCTCGGGGAAGCGACCGCGCGCATCGCTTCAGCCGTGGGCTCGCGCGTACCGCTCGTGCGCGCGGTAAACATGGTGGACGCGGTGAATCAGGCATTTGCTCGCGCCCAGCCCGGCGATGCGGTGCTGCTCAGCCCCGCTTGCTCGAGCTTCGACATGTTCCAGAGCTACGCCGACCGTGGCGAGCAATTTACGTCTGCGGTGGAGCGTCTGGGTGAGACTCGGCCAGAGGTGGGCGCATGACCACGATCACCAGGCTTCTCACGCGCGGCCCCGACCGCGGCCCGGTCGACATCGTGCTCGCGGCATTGGCGGTCGCGCTGCTCGGCTTCGGCGTGGTGATGGTCTACAGCTCGAGTGTGATCGAGGCTACGGTTGTCTTCAAAGACCCGCAGTACTTTCTCAAGCGCCAAGGGTTTTATGCTCTCGGCGGGCTCTCGGTCATCTTTCTGACCTCGCGCTTCGACTATCGAAAGCTGCGCCCGCTCACGTACCCGATCATGGGCCTCGTCACGTTGATGATGATCGCGAGCGTGATCGGCCTCGGCCACAGCGGCGGCGGCGCGGCGCGCTGGCTCGCGATAGGCCCAGTGCACATTCAGCCGTCAGAAACGGCCAAGCTCGCGCTGGTGTTGTGGCTCGCCTATTCGCTCGAGAAGAAGCGCGAGCGGGTCCGATCCTTCTCCATCGGAATGCTGCCGCACTTGCTGATGGCCGGCTTTCTGATGATTTTGTGCCTGAAACAGCCCGATTTCGGTGGCGCCTCCGTGCTCTTGCTGCTGACTTTTACGCTTCTGTTCGTGGCCGGAGCCCGCCTCGGCTACCTGCTCGGCTTGGCCATGCTGGGCTCGCTGTTTGCGGTCTGGGCGGTGCGCTTCACGTCGTATCGTTGGGAGCGCATGTTGGCCTGGTTCAACATGAGCGAGCATCGCCAAGATCTCGCTTATCAGCCATTTCAATCGGTGATGAGCTTTGGCTCGGGCAAATTATTCGGGCTCGGCCTAGGCAAGGGCCTACAAGTGCTGTACCTGCCCGAAGCCCACACCGACTTCATCTCCGCCATCATCGGCGAGGAGCTCGGGTTCATCGGCATTCTGGCGCTGTGCACGGTTTACTTGGTGATCGTCGCGCGCGGCGTGCGTACGGCTCTCGCTGCAGAGGATGAGTACGGCTCTTATATTGCGTTCGGCATCTCGGTGCTGTTCGGCGTGCAAGCGCTGATCAACCTCGCCGTCGCCATGTCGATGCTGCCGACCAAGGGTTTGACGTTGCCCTTCGTCAGCTTCGGCGGCTCTTCGCTCTTGGTGTGCGCGGCGGCAATGGGCATTTTACTCAATATTTCGCGGAGCAGCGGCTCGGGCAATCTGCGCGTCAGCTTCAGCACGGCGCGCGGACCCGAACCCGAGGCGAGCGCCATGCTGGTGACGGAAGCGAGCTTTGCGCCGGCCACGTCGCCCGCGCCCGCTTACCCCAAAAGTCCCACTCCCAAGCAGCGTCAGCCGCGCCCGCCGCCGTCGCCCAAGGAAGCGCGATGACGGGCAGCCTTATTTTCGCGGGTGGGGGGACGGGCGGCCACGTGTATCCGATGATCGCCGTGGCCGACGCGGTGCGCGCGCTACGCCCCGATCTACGCCTGGTGTTCGTCGGTACCGAACGCGGGATGGAGACGCGGGTCGTGCCCGAACGCGGTTATGAGCTCGAGCTGATGAGTGTGCTGCCCATCCGCGGCGGTGGCGTCGCGGCCGCAATGCGCGGCGTCGCTCGGGCGGCGGTGT
Organism: Myxococcales bacterium; assembly: GCA_903642325.1. Taxonomy (GTDB): domain Bacteria; phylum Myxococcota_A; class Polyangia; order Polyangiales; family Polyangiaceae; genus PMG-095. Next base: position 24,190 of record CAHJWM010000024.1, read on the forward strand.
CCGTGCCGGGTGCGCGCGCGCTTCTGATGAGGCTCGCCCCGAGCGCGGTGTTCTCGATCGGTGGCTACGCGGCGGGCCCGGTGTCCTTGGCCGCCCGATCACTCGGCGTGCCGGTCGCCCTCATGGAGCCCAATAGCGTGATCGGCCTCGCCAATCGCCTGATTGCTCCACTCGTGCAGCGCGCCTACACGGCCTTCCCCGAAAGCGAGCGGCACTTCAAAGAAAGCGTCGTGCTGCGTGCGGGGGTCCCAATTCGGGAAGGTTTCACGCACTCGAGTTACGCGCCGCGCCTGAGCGCGCCCCGCATTTTGGTGCTTGGCGGCAGCCAAGGCGCCAGTTCCCTGAACGAGGCGGTGCCGCACGCGCTCGCCCAAGCGCACCCGAACGTGGTGGTCGTGCACCAATGCGGTGCTGCGCACGAGATCCGGGCGCGGAAGCTGTACGCCGAGCTCGGCTTGGGCGAACGCGCGGAGGTCGTCCCGTTCATCGCCGACATGCCGGCCGCGTTGGCGGCGGCCGACTTGGTGATCGGTCGCTCGGGTGCCAGCGCCGTGAGCGAGATCTGCGCGGTGGGTCGACCAAGCGTATTGATCCCGTACCCCTTTGCCTCGGGCGACCACCAACGCGTCAACGCGGAATCTTTGGTGCGCGCGGAGGCCGCGCTGTGCTTGGCGTTTGCGGAGGCGTCCCCCGCCCGGATCGCCGCCGAAATCACCGCGCTCTTGGATGCCCCGGCGCGTCTTTTTCAGATGGCCGAGCGGGCGGCCGCGCTCGGGCGACCGGGGGCTGCGCACGCCATTGCTTTGGATTTTTTGGGGTTAGCGGGCGTTAGCGATGCGTCGCGGCCCATAGCTCAGAGCGTGGCTCCGGGGACGAGCTTCGAGCCCCCGCTCGCCTTCGCGGAGGCCGTCTGATGTTCCGCGGTCGCGTGCGTCACGTTCACTTCATCGGCGTCGGTGGTATCGGCATGAGCGGCCTAGCCGAAATTTTGCGCAGCCTGGAGTTCGACGTGTCCGGCTCCGACTTACGCGCGGGCGAGAACACCAAAAACCTCGAACGCCTCGGCGTGCGCGTCGACGTCGGCCACCGCGCCGATAACGTGCACGGCGCCGACGTGGTCGTGTACTCGAGCGCTATCGATGACGAGAACCCGGAGGTTCGGGAAGCCCGTTTGCACGGTATCCCGGTGATCCCGCGCGCGGAAATGCTGGCCGAGCTGATGCGCGTCAAATACGGGATAGCCATCGCTGGCTCGCATGGCAAAACCACGACGACCTCGCTCGTGGCGACCGTGCTGCGTGCGGCCGGTTTCGACCCCACGGTCGTGGTCGGTGGACGCATGGCCGCCCTCGGCAGCAACGCCCGGCTCGGCGAGGGCAACATGCTGGTGGCGGAAGCGGACGAGAGCGACGGTTCTTTTTTGCGCCTGACCCCCACGATCGCCGTCGTCACCAACATCGATCCCGAGCACCTCGATTTCTACAAGACGCACGAGATCTTGAAAGACGCGTTTCTGCAGTTCATCGAGAAAGTGCCATTTTATGGCCTCGCCGTGCTGTGCCTCGATCATCCGCACGTGCAGGAGCTGCTGCCGCGCATTCAGCGCCGGCATGTCACGTACGGGCTCAGCCCGCAGGCCACCTACCACGCGCGCTCGCTCGGCTTTCGTGGGCTGTCCACGAGCTTCGTCGCATTCAATCGGGATAAACCGCTCGGCGAGTTCACGGTACGCATGCCAGGTCAACACAACGTGCTGAACACGCTGGCCGCGATCGCGGTGGCGGACGAGCTCGAAGTTCCGTTGGACGTCGTCAAAGAAGCATTGGCGACGTTCCACGGCGTCGCCCGGCGCTTCTCCGTCGTGGACGAGGTCGATGGCGTCGCGCTGGTCGACGATTACGGTCACCACCCCGCCGAAGTCGAGGCCACCCTGAATGCGGCCCGGCGCGCGTACGACGGTCGGATCCTGGTCGCCTTTCAGCCCCATCGTTACACCCGCACTCAGAATCTGTTCGACGAGTTCACGCGCGCCTTCAACAACGCCGACCAGCTATTTTTGACGGACATTTATGCGGCGGGCGAAGCGGCTATCCCCGGCATCACTTCCCAACACCTCGCCGAGGCCATCGCCGAGCACGGTCACCAGCACGTGAAGTACTCCCCCGATCGCGCGGCCATGTCTCAGGAGCTCGCCCGCTCGGCCCGCCCGGGCGACGTGGTGATTGCGCTCGGAGCGGGCGATATCAACAAGGTCTTGAGCGCGGTGGGTAACGCGCTCCGCGCTCGCCAGTCCGGAAGCGGGAGCAAGTCATGACCTTGCATCATCCGGACCGCCTGCACGGCGCTAGCATCGTGGCCCCGGCCGAGGGCTATGCGGCGGGCGAAAGCCCAGCGCCCGGTGCGGTTCGAGCCAACGGCGCGGCCGCCCGCGGCGCCTCGTCCCGAGCGCCGAAGGAAGCGCGTTCGGTGCTCGCCTTGCTCTGGTCTGCCGCGCAGCTCGCCTCGGGGTTGGCCGTCGTGGTCGGCGCTGCCTTGGCGGTGGCTTGGAGCGCCCACCACTATGCCCTCACCAGCCCGCGCTTTGCGCTGCGCACGCTCGACGTGCAAGGCGCCAAGCGCACGACCCTCGAGCAGTTGAAGGCGGCCGGGGAAATCCGCGAAGGAGTGAACATGTTCTCCCTCGACACCGACGCCGCCGAACGGAAGATCCTCGAAAATCCCTGGATTAGCGAGGTCAAGCTGACGCGCCGCCTGCCCAGCACGCTCCGCATCGAGCTCCGCGAACGCGAGGCCAGCGCCGTGGTCGCGCTTTCGCGGCACGTGTACCTGGTGACGCGCGAGGGTGAGCCGTTCAAGGAGCTCGAGCCGGGGGATCCCTACGATCTGCCGCTGATCACCGGCGCCTCTCCGGAGAGCCTAGCGCGCGACCGCGCGCGCGAGATCGAGCGGATTCAGACCGGCCTGGAGGTGCTGCGCCAATACGAGCGCGTGCCGCTCGCTAAGGTGTACCCGGCAGAGGAGGTACACTTGGCGGACTCGGGCGAAGTTACGCTCACGGCGGGCAAAGACGGCGTAACGCTCGAGCTCGGCGCCGGGCCTTGGCGAAAGAAGCTGCTCATGGCCGAAGAAGTCGTGGGCGAGCTCCGGAAAAAGGGCAGAACACCGGGCATCGTCTTTTTGGACAATCAAGCGCACCCCGAGCGCGTCGTGGTGAGGATGCGATGAGCACCCGCGGATCGTGCGAAAAAGTCAGCAATTCAGGCGCCAAAATTTGGCCCCATGAATCTCGACATGGCAGCGTCGCCCAAGTCTCAGAGAGCCTGAGCGATGCAAGCGGAGCCGCTGACCGAACATGAAAAGCCCCCTGAGTTCCAGTGAGATCGTGGTCGGGCTCGATCTAGGCACCACCAAGGTGACGGCCGTCGTGGGTGAGGTCGATGCCGACGGCATCACGATCTTGGGCGTTGGCAACGTTCCTTGCCGCGGTTTACGGAAGGGCGTGGTCAGCAACATCGAATGGACCGTGCGCTCGATCCGCGAGGCGGTGGAAGCCGCGCAGACCATGGCCGGCGTCGAGATCAAGACGGTGTACGCGGGCGTCGCGGGCAGTCACATCAAGAGCCACGTGTCGGACGGGGTGTGTGCGATCAGCGGCCGCGAAGTGACGCGCGCCGACTTGGACCGAGTTCTGGAAGGCGCGCGCGCGATTCCGGTCGACGCTGACCGCATGATTTTGCACGCGTTGCCGCGTGAGTACGCGGTCGACAATCAAGACGGCATCCGCGATCCGATCGGCATGAGCGGCGTGCGTTTGCAGGTGCGTGTGAACTTGGTGACGGCGGCCAGCTCTTGCGTGCAGAACGTGATTCGCTGCGTGGAACGCTGCAACCTGAACGTGGCGGACGTGGTGCTCGAGCCCCTTGCGAGCTCGGACGCCGTGCTCAGCGAGGACGAAAAAGAGATCGGCGTGGCCGTGATCGACATCGGCGGCGGCACGACGGACTTGCTCCTGTACGTGGACGGCGGCATCGCTCACACGAGCGTGCTGCCCGCAGGCGGAAACAACATCACGAGTGACGTGGCCGCAGGGCTGCGCACACCGATGGCCGAGGCCGAGCGTTTGAAGCGCAATTATGGCTGCGCCCTCGGACGCATGATCTCCGACGACGAAGAAATCGAAGTGCCGGGCGTGGGCGGGCACGCCCCGCGCCGCGTCGCGCGCCGCCTGCTGAGCGATATCATCGAGCCGCGCGTAGAAGAGATCTTCAGCGAGGCGCGCCGCCGCATCGAAGAGACTGGCTTGCTCGAGCAGCTTTGCTCCGGTTGCGTGCTCACGGGCGGCGCGGCGCTGATGGAGGGCATGGTCGAATGCGCGGAGGAGATCCTGGGCATGCCCGTACGGCTCGGCTTTCCCGTGGGGGTCAAGGGCATCGTGCAGCTCGTGCAGGGCCCGCAGTACGCCACCGGCGTGGGCCTGGTGCGCTACGGCGCGTCGCAGCTAGCGGACGCGGCGCCGCGCGGGCTGCGCGCCACGGATGAAGACCGGCGCATCGAGGCGGCGGCGGCCGCCGACCCGAGCTCACAGAAAAATGGATTTTGGAATTGGTTCCGCGCGGCTTTCTGAGCGCGCGGGCCGAGACCGATTGCTTGACTTCAGTACGCTACCCAAGACGAGTCACTACACACTGTTCTAGAGCGACGACACGAGTCCACGCCCTCTCCAGCGGAGCGGGCAAGGGAAGGCAGACCCGGATTCATGACGACGCGCCACGCGATTATCCAAATCCGGGAGATGGGCGATGAGTTTTTCCATTGAATTTGCCGATGAGACGCGCGCTTACCAAGCGCGCATCAAAGTCATTGGCGTCGGCGGCTCGGGCGGTAACGCCATCAACACGATGATCCACTTCGGCCTCGAGGGCGTTGAGTTCATCACCGTGAACACAGACGCACAAGCCCTGAACTCGAACTCGGCGGCCGAGAAGATCGCGATTGGTCAGAACGTGACCCGCGGACTTGGCGCAGGAGCGGATCCGGAGCGCGGTCGCAAAGCCGCGCTTGAAGACGTGCAGCGCCTGAAGGACATCGTCGCCGGTGCCGACATGGTGTTCGTCACGGCCGGCATGGGCGGCGGCACGGGCACGGGCGCGGCGCCGGTGATCGCACAGCTCGCTCGCGAAGCCGGCGCGCTCACGGTGGGTGTCGTGACCAAGCCCTTTAGCTTCGAGGGTCGTCAACGGCAGCGCCGCGCCGAGGCTGGTTTGGCTGCGCTGAGCGAGCACGTCGATACCCTGATCACGATCCCGAACGAAAAACTGATGCTGCTCGCGGATGACGACCTGACATTCGTGGAAGCGTTCCGCAAGGCGGACGAGGTACTGTTTCAGGCCGTGCGCGGCATCAGTGACCTCATCACTCTGGACGGCATCGTAAACGTGGACTTCGCCGACGTGCGTACGGTCATGGCCGGCATGGGTCGCGCCTTGATGGGCACGGGCTGCGCCAAGGGTGAGGGCCGTGCGCGCCTGGCGGCCGAGCAAGCCGTGCAATCACCGCTGCTCGACAACATCTCGGTTCACGGCGCCACCGGCGTGCTGATCAACGTGGTCGGGGGTCCGGACATGAAGATGAAAGAAATCCAGGAGGCGGCTTCGCTAATTCAAGAGCAAGCGCACGAGGACGCCAACATCATCTTCGGTGCCAGCATCGACGAGAACATGGCCGACACCCTGAAGGTCACCGTGATCGCTACCGGCTTTCAAAATGCGACCGACGAGCTGCCCGTCGAAGCGTCGCGCGGCGCGCGCGCCACCGTGGTTCGTAACGAAGGCCGTGACGCGCCCGCGCCGGCTACGCGTTCCTCGCAGGTTCCGTCCCGCATCGAAGCGCCCGTCCCCGCCTACTCGACACGCCGCCCGCAAGCGCCGCAAATCACCACGGCCGCGAGCGGGCGCGATTCGCAAATGGCTTTGCCCGTGCGTGAACGCATCACATTCCCGTCCAACATGGACACCGACTGGGACGTGCCCGCGTTCCAGCGTCGCCAAAGCGGCTGATCACGGTCTCGGCGAGCTCTCACCTCGTGACTCTGGGTATGTCGAAGGCCCACGCCCGAAAGGGTGTGGGCCGTTTTCGATCAGCGCCGTGGATGAGGCGTGAGGCCCGAGAATGGCGTGCGGCGCGAAGGTCGATCGAGGCGGTTATCGATTTCGATTCAAAGCCCAAGTCGCAGTTGTTCTGGGATGACGGGCGTACTGGCCGAGGGTGGCGCCGCGGGCGGCGGCGCGACCACTTGTTCTTCGTCGCTTCGCTTGAGCTGCTGTATTTCCCCATCCCTTCGACGCTTGTGTACGAACAAGGGCGGCGGGACCGGCTCTTTCTTCGCGCCGCCCTCGGCGAGCAAGCCGCTCCGGCGACTGCGGGATTTTTTACCGCCCGTGTCGGAACCGGAGGCAGCGCTCGCGCTGCTGGACGCCATCACGCGCTGCTCGAGGCGCAAGGCGCGCTCGGCAGCTTTCTTTTCCTCGCGTAAGCGTCGACGTTCAGCGACCCGCTCGATGCGTTCGAGCGCCTTCTGATTGCGCAATGTTTTTTCGCTTTGGCGCGACGCTTTCTCGTCTTGGACGGACTTTTTCGCCAAGAGCTTCTGGTTCTTCGCTTGCCATTCGATGACTGCGCGCTCGACACGCTCGCGAGCAATGTCTTGGGCAATCAGCATCAGGTCTTCGGAGAATGAATCTATGATGTGTCGGATGTCACGCTTGGCCGAGGCCATGCTTGCCCTCTCTCATGACAATGCGATACTCGTCAAGCAGAGTCGTCGCCTGCTTTACACGTTGCCGGCCGCTGAAACCCCAGGAATCTAGGGCAACTCGCGTTTCGGCTCGAACACTCGCGTTTCTGTCATGCTAAGTTAGCACACTCTCTACGATGCCGGCTGAACTCGAGGCAGTGACCGCGCGCGCCAGGGCGCGTATCGGAACCGTGCTCAAGCAGAAGTGGCGTCTCGAGCAGTTGCTCGGTGTAGGGGGTATGGCGGCTGTGTACGTCGCGACACATCACACGAGTAAGCGTGCAGCGATCAAGATGCTGCACCCCGAATTGTCGCTCGACGCGCACATTCGCAAGCGCTTCGTGCGCGAGGGCTACGTTGCGAACGCCATTGGCCAGCGCGGCGCCGTCGCCATCGATTATGACGATGTTTCGGAGGAGGGACTTGCTTTCCTAGTCATGGAATTGCTCGAAGGCGAGACCATTGAGCAACGCTGGCTTAGAAAAGGGCACAGGCTGTCCCCCAACGAGGCGCTGTCCGTCGTCGACCAGCTGCTCGACACGCTGGCGGCCGCGCATGCTCAGGGCATCGTGCACCGCGATTTGAAGCCGGGTAACGTGTTTTTGACTCGGGATGGGACGGTCAAGGTCCTCGACTTTGGCATCGCCCGCGTCCGCGAGCTGAGCTCGCCGCTGAACACCACGCTCGCTGGTAGTGCCATGGGAACCCCCGCCTTCATGGCGCCGGAGCAGGCCCGGGGCCGCTGGGAGGACGTAGACGGGCGCACGGACTTATGGGCAGTTGGCGCGACCCTTTACACGCTCCTGACTGGCGAGTTCGTGCACGTCGGGGCCACCGTCAGTGAGACGCTGGCCATGGCGGTAACCCGACCGGCGCGCTCCATCGGCGCACGCCGGCCTGATCTTCACCCGAGCCTGATCCGCTTCATCGACAAATCCTTGGCTTACGACAAGGCGAATCGCTTCGCGGATGCGGCGACGATGCAGCACATGTTGCGCGTGACCTTTGCCGAGCTAAACGGTGGTTTGGGCAGTGAAGCCATGGCTTTGCAGCTGCCAGATCTGCAGTCCATGCCCTCCAGGCACGCCGTAACCATGCGAAATCGGATGGCGACGCAGCGCAGGCGAGAGCCAGTGCCAGTGTCAGCGCCCGAGCCTGCCCCCCAGTATCGCCGGCCGGTGACCGCGCTCTGGGTCGCACTGGCCGCTGGGGCCGCGGCTTTGCTGCTGGGTGTCGCCTGGCTCACTTCCCGACCTCGAGTCAGCGTTCCGTCAAATTCTCCCGAACCTTTCAGCACCGGCTCGAGCGGGGTTTCGATTGCGCCGAGCCGACTGCCCGTGATGAGCGCGGCGCCGGCCGAGCCCAGGCCGGTGCGTTTGGACGAGTTGCCGCAGGAGCTCCCGCCGGCGCTCGCTGCACCCCGGAAGCCTGGCCTACCTAGGCGCTGACCGTCTCGCTTATTTGCCCATGATGCCGGTCGCGGCGCGCTTGTCTATATCGCCGAAAGCTTCGATCACCTTACTTATCATCTCGAAATTGCGTGAGGTGGTCACCAGCGCCGTCATCCCGGTGACGGCATTGGCATTGGACAGCTCGACGGACTGAGTCTCCAGCAGCGCGTCGGATGCCACCGCCGCACCTGCGTCCGGTCGCGCCTTGAACAAAACCTGTCCGTCGCGTTCGAGCCCACCCAAGTTCGGGAATGTCACCAGGCCGAGCTGCTGGCCCACGACGCCGTCCGTGACCAGGTTGCCGTCGCGATCGATGCTGATATTGGCGGCGCGCGGATCGGTCTTCACGGGGCGATGGTTCGCCGCTAAGACTGGATGGCCGTCAGGTGTCGAGACGGTACCGTCGACGGCCATGCGAAAGCTGCCAGCCCGCGTGTAGCGCTCACCCTGCGGCGTAGACACCACGAAGAAGCTCTTGTCATCCGAGATGGCCGCATCCAGCGGGCGCCCCGTGTGTACCATCTGCCCGGCGTGAAAATCGGGCACAGTGGTACGGGAGATGGCGTAACGCATGGAACGGGTCGCGGTGTCGCCATTGACGGCCTTCACCAGCGTCTGTCGGAACACCGCTTCTTCGGCGCGAAAGCCCGGGGTCGTGGCATTGGCGATATTCTGTGCGGCGGTGTCCAGTGCTGCGATCTGCCCGACCGCTCCCGATGCCGCTGACCAAATGCCGGTGCTCATGAGTCGTGATCCAGGAGCAAGGGACGCGCCAGGCTCGCCGCTCCGCTTTGGGAGACCCGGGTGGACTATCGAAGCGGGCGCGGGGTGTCGAATCCCAGACGATTGACGAAAGAAGTGTCGAGCCTTTGACACCTTGTGGGTGGCTACCCACCTCTGCCGCAAACGCCGGCCACTTGCGAGCGGGCTCGCTTTCGCAAACACTAGCCGTGATGCGCGCGCCCGCCGCGGGCCCACTTACCGTGAACCCCCCCGATACCAAAGTTCAAGCCAAGCACCTGAAGGATCTAGACAAGATCCACGAGCTGCTGCGCGCCCTGAACGACCCGTACGCAGCCGGCAAAAACGTGGGCGCTTTAGTGGGAAAAATCCCAATCCTGGTTGCCCGCTGCATTCAGCGCGCGGCCTCGCGCTCGAACAAGATCGAGATCCAAAACATCGATCATGCGATCTCACTGATTGGTAACCGCGGCCTCGAGTCGGAGCTCTTCGACTTGCTCGAAGATTTGACGGTGTTGAAGTCGAAGCTCGAAAACGGCTAAGCGCTCCGTAGAACCCTGAACGGAAGACGCCGACGCGCCACCAGCCGCGCATTAACGGCACGGCGCGCCGATGCCCCGTTGGCCCAAAACTTGCGGTTGCTTCAGAGTGGCCTCCACGATTCAGAGTATCAGCCTCGGGCCGCCACCCTCGTCCGAGCTCAGCGTCCAGTCGCGGGCGCGTGCAGAAGCCGCGCCGGAATTCGACGCCCTGCTCAATGCGCGAGCTTTCGCCACGAGCTCGCCCGCGCTCGTGGCGCCAGCGCGCACGCGCCTCGATGGCGCGCAGGCTGCCGACGCGCTCCGCGCCGCCTGGACGAAGGTCACCGGCCAGCCTCCCAGCGAAAAAACGCTCTCGATTCTTGCCGCGCAATGGGCGCACGAGACCGCCAATGGCGGGTCGATGTACAACTACAACTTCGGGGGCATCAAAGGCATGGGTCCGAGCGGGTTGTCCGTCTCGCAGCACACGCGCGAGGGCTTCGGCAAAAGCGAACGCACGATCACCGACCGTTTTCGGGCCTATCACACTGCCGAGGAGGGCGCGACCGACTACGTGAAGTTGCTCACGCAACGCTTCCCGGAGGCGACGGCTAGCGCGCAAAGCGGCGACGCGACGGGCTTCGTCAGTGGCCTCAAACAGCGCGGTTACTTCACCGGTGACGCCGCCGCCTACGCGCGATCGGTGGCGTCGCTCAGCAACCAGGCTCTGACTCACGGCTTTGCGGCCATCGGCTCCCACTTGGGCGAGCTCGGCGCACCCCCGGAGCTCGATTTGCACGCGACGCCGCTCGCGAGCGAGCGGTACCAAGATTATGCGCTCGGCTCCCAGCCGACGTCGCCACTGATCGACGCCCTGCGCATCGGCGACGAGATCAGCCGCGCCGCGCTGCGCATCGTGGCCGGCAGTGGCGAGCAAAATAACTCATGACTCCATTGGCGATGCCCGCCGCCCGCGCCGAAAACACGAGCAGTGATGGCAACTACAATTACTTGGACGTGCGCTACAGCGAGCAGCAAAAACCGTATACCGGTTACCCAGCTCAGCTCACCGAGTTCCTTACGCGCGCGTATTTGAGCGGACATCAGGGCTCCAAGCTGCTCGACCTCGGCTCGGGTCGGGGCGAGTTCCTGCACGGTTTTGCGCGTCAGGGTTTTGACGCGCAAGGCATCGATCGCTCGCGGCCGAGTGCGCCAAAATTCGAGGAGCCCGTCGTGCTGGCCGACTACGAACGCGCGGGTCTGCCGTTCTCGGACGGCGCGTTCTCGGTGCTCTTCTCGAAGTCCGTCTTCGAGCACATCGTGGACATCAGTGCTCTCATGAAAGAGTGTCATCGTGTGCTTGCCCCCGGCGGGCGCATGATCGCGCTAGTGCCAGATTGGACCGCACAATGGCGTCATTTTTATGACGATTGGACGCACGTGCGCCCATTCACGTTGCCCGGGCTTCGAGAATGTGTGGCCTGCCACGGCTTTCAGGTGCGTGAAGCGGTGCGCTTTCGCCAACTACCGCTGCTCTGGGCTCATCCCTATCTACGCCCGCTAGCGGACGCCGCCGCGCTGCTGCCGACACCCTTCAAGAAATCGAAATTCGTCCGCTTCTCCAAAGAGTGGATGTTGCTGATCGTGGCTGACAAGCAAGTGTGACTGGAACGGGCTTTGCACTGGCAGTCCGCAACTCGGAGAACATGATGGTCCAAGTCAAGATCGGCGACAAGCTCGTAGGCGATGGCAACCCTTGCTATATCGTCGGCGAAATCGGCATCAATCACAACGGTGACCTCGGCATCGCGCGGCGGCTGATCGATCTCGCTGCGTTCGCCGAGGCAGACGCCATCAAGTTCCAAAAACGCACCGTCGACGTGGTGTACACCGCCGAAGAGCTGGCAAAGCCGCGTGACAATCCGTTCGGGGCGACCAACGGTCACCTCAAACGTGGTCTCGAGTTCGGTCAAGACCAGTATCAAAACATCGACCGTTATTGCAAAGAGAAGAGCATCGCCTGGTTCGCCTCCTGCTGGGACGAGGCTTCGGTCGATTTCATGGAGCAGTTCAAGCCGGTCGCGTACAAGATCGCTTCGGCGAGCCTGACGGATGATCGCTTGCTCGAGCATCACCGCAGAACGAAGCGGCCCATGATTGTCTCGGTGGGAATGAGCACATTGGCCCAGATCGACCATGCCGTTGAGGTGCTCGGCACGGACGAGCTCGTGCTCCTCCACACGACGAGCGCCTACCCGGCCAAAATTGCCGACCTCAATTTGCGGATGATCCCGGTGCTTCGAGCGCGTTACGGGGTCCCGGTCGGCTACTCCGGGCATGAGGTGGGGCTGGCAACGAGCTACGCTGCCGTCGCGCTGGGGGCGGCCATGGTCGAACGACACATCACGCTCGACCGAGCCATGTGGGGGTCCGATCAGGCCGCCAGCGTCGAACCGCAGGGCCTGATGAAGCTCGTGCGAGACACCCGCAGCATCGAGGCGAGCCTGGGGGACGGCGTGAAGAAAGTCAGCGCGGACGAGGTTCCGATCATGAAGAAGCTGCGCCGCGTCGGCTGAGTCGGAGAACGCACCGGATGCTGAATCAGCCCCGCGTCGGAGTGATGCAAGGTCGACTATCGCCGCGACCGGCGACTCGCCTGCAAGCTTTTCCTCACGAGACCTGGGCGGAGGAGTTTGCTCGGGCCAAGCGCCTCGGCTTTTCCTATCTAGAGTGGATTTACGAGGCAGAGCGGGCCGAAGAAAACCCGATTTGCAGCGATGCTGGTCGGGCGGCCATTCGCGCTTGCGTGACCGAGAGCGGTCTGGCGGTGGGCAGCGTGTGCGCGGACTATTTCATGATTCATCGCTTGGCCGGCGGAAGCGCGCAGGAGCGGGCGGAGAATGCGGCCGCGCTCTCGAAGCTCGTGCGCTGGACACGCGAGCTCGGGGCCTCGCGCATCTTGTTGCCGCTGCTCGAGACGTCGGCCGTCGCGACCCCGGAGCTCGTGGGGGAGGTGACGGAGAGCATTCGCCGCGTGTGCCCCGCGCTCGACGAACATGGCGTCGTGCTCGGCCTGGAAATGGAGATCCCCGGTCCAAACTACGCGAGCGTGGTCCGCGGTATCGGTCACGACAAGGTCCGCGCCTATTACGATTGCGGAAACTCCACCGCGCAGGGGTTCGACATCGCGCGCGATATCTTGCCGCTGTTGCCGTTACTCGAGGCCGTGCACGTGAAAGATCGGCTGGTGCACGGCACGAGCCAGCCGTTCGGGCGGGGGGATGCCAATTTCCCGGAATTCTTCGCGGTCTTGGCGGATGCCGGCTACCGAGGAGATTTTTTGACGCAACACTTTTTCGACGCAGAGCCGGAGATTTCGGCCCAGCACTCGCTCCGCTTCGTGCAGGAGCAGCTGCGCATGCAGAGGGCCGCCTAGTGCAAGTCCTGCCATTCTCGGGAGCCGCCCAAGGCTGCCCAGAGGAAGCGCGTCAAGCAATTCGAAAGGTCTTGTTCGTTGGGCTGGGCGGCGTTGGGCAACGGCACTTGCGCAACGTGCGCACGCTGCTCGGTGATTCGGTGGAAGTGCTGGCGTATCGCGTGCGGGGGGAACCGCACACCCTCGACGACAGCTTGCACGTGCTGCCGGGCGTCGATTTGGCCCAAAAATACGGCGTGAACGTGTGCAGCGACTTGGATCTCGCGTTTGCCGCGAAACCGGACGTGGTGTTCATCACTAACCCGAGCAGCTTGCACGTGCCGATCGCGCTCTACGCGGCCAACCTGGGTTGTCATTTGTTCATCGAAAAGCCGCTCTCGCACGAGATGGCGGACGTGGCCGAGCTGGTTCGGCTGTGCGAGCAGAAAAAGCTCACCACCTGCGTCGCCTACCAGCTGCGCCATCATCCCGGTTTCTTGCGCCTCCGCGAGCTGCTGACGGCAGAGGTGCTCGGGCGAGTGCACTCGGTGCGAGCGGAGGTGGGCGAATACTTGCCGGATTTTCATCCGTACGAGGATTACCGGCGCATGTATGCCGCCAAGCGCGAGCTGGGCGGTGGCGTCACCTTGTCGCAGATCCACGAGATTGATTACTTGTGCGCACTCTTCGGCCGGCCGCGACGCGTGTTCTCCATGGGCGGCCACGTGTCGTCGCTGGACGTCGACGTCGACGACCTTTCGCTGTCATTGCTCGAGCTCGGCCGAGCCGACGGCAGCGCGCTGTTCGTCGAGCTACATCAAGATTTCGTCCAGCGGCCGGCGCAGCGGATGGCCGTCGTCATTGGCGAGCGCGGCAAGTTGTGCTGGAGCCTGAGTGGCCGTTTTTTCGAGCACTGTGACGAGTCGGGAAAGATTTTGGAACGTCGGGATTTCGCGCAATTGCCGCGCAATCAAAGCTTCCTAGATGAGCTTGCGCATTTCCTGGGCTGCGTCATACGCGGCGAGCCGTGCACGCCTTCGATTCGGGACGGAGCGCTCAGCCTACAGGTCGCGGTGAAGCTGCTGGAGTCGCAGGCAGATGGCCTTCAAAAGCAGATTGAGGCGCTGCCCTCATGAGCCAACCCGAAGTGCTGGCGCTCATCCCTGCGCGCGGCGGCTCGAAATCGGTGCCGCGAAAAAATTTGCTTCCGGTCGCTGGCAAGCCGCTGATCGCATATTCGATCGAGCACGCGCTCGAGTGCGCGGCGATCACGCGCACCATCGTTTCCACGGACGATGACGAAATCGCGGAGGTCGCTCGCCGCTTCGGCGCTGAGGTTCCATTCAAACGACCAGCGGAGGCCGCCAGCGACACCGCGACCGACCTGCAGGTATTCCGACACGCGCTCTCGTTCTTGTCCGAGCAGGGTTACTCCCCGGAGCTCGTCGTTCACTTACGCCCCACCGGCCCAGTGCGTCGTATCGATCTGATCGAGCGTGCAATCGAGTCGATGCTGAGTCACCCCGAAGCCGACAGCCTGCGCGCGGTCGGCCTGGCCGAGCAAACGCCGTATAAGATGTGGCGGATCGAGGGGACCTACCTGCGGCAAGCGCTCGAGCTGCCGGGGTTTCCAGAATCGCATTCCATGCCGCGGCAGAAGCTTCCCGCGGTGTATTGGCAGAATGGCTATGTCGACATCGTGCGGCCGCGCACCATCAGCGAGCTCGGCTCGATGGTGGGGCGAGTGGTCTTGCCGTTCGTGGTCGAAGGGAAAATTCACGAGCTCGACTATCCCGAGCAAATTCCGGAGCTGACCGCGGCGGTAGAACGCTTCCAGCGCGGCGAGCCCGACCCAGAAGAAGAGAGGCATCGCCACCCGTCATGACCGGAGCCGCGCGAAGCAAGCTTTCTGCCTTCGATCTGTCCGAGCGCGTGTTTTTGATCACGGGCGGTTGCGGACTTTTGGGCGTGGAGCACGCCAAGGCAATTGCCGACGCCGGCGGTACTCCCGTGATTGCCGATCTGCGGATCGACGCCGCCAAAGACGCGGCGGCTGGCATCGCTCGCGAGTTCGGCGTCCCGGCCAGCGCGGTCGAGCTGGATGTGACGTCGAGTGAGTCGAGTCAGGCGGCGTTGCGGGTCGTGCTTGCCCGGCACGAGCGTCTAGACGGGCTCATCAACAACGCGGCCCACAATCCCAAGGTCGAGGGCAAAGGCCTGTCTGCCTCGCGCTTCGAGAATTTTGCGCTCGAGGACTGGTCGCGCGATCTGGCGGTCGGGCTGACCGGGGCCTTCCTCGTGAGCCAGATCTTCGGGGCCTACCTGGCCGCCCACGGCGGCGGCGTGATCGTCAATATTGCCTCCGATTTGGGGCTGATCGCGCCCGATCAACGCATCTACCGCCGGCCCGGGCTAGCGGAAGCCGAGCAACCCGTTAAACCCGTGACGTATTCGGTCGTTAAAGGAGGCTTGGTGATGTTTACCAAGTACCTCGCGACCTATTGGGCCGAGCAACACGTGCGCGTCAACGCGCTCGTGCCGGGCGGCGTGTACGCGGGCCAACCGGACGACTTCGTCGAGCGTCTGACGCATTTGATCCCCATGGGTCGCATGGCGAAACGGGACGAATACCGCGCGGCTTTGGTTTTCCTGTGCTCGGACGCGTCCTCGTACATGACGGGCTCGAACTTGATCGTAGATGGAGGCCGAACGTGTTGGTAAATCAGATTGAGCTACTGGCACTCGACATCGATGGCGTGATCACCGATGGTAAGATTTGCATTGGCGCGCACGGTGAGGAGACCAAAGGCATCGCCTTTCGGGATTTGGATGCGCTCGCCAAGGCTCGCCGCGAAGGGCTCAAACTGGCGTTGGTTACCGGCGAAAGCTCACCGCTGCAGGCGGCCATTGCCGAGCGTTTGAACGCCGATTTAGTGCTTTCGGGCGCCAAAGACAAGGTCCTCGCCCTGCGTGCCTTGGCCCAGGAAATGGCCATCGATCTGAGTAAGGTCTGCTTCGTGGGCGACGCCGATCGCGACGCACTTGCGTTTGGCATGGTGGGCCTGTCGTTGTGCCCGGCGGACGCCTCGGCCGCGGCGCGCGCCAAGGCCCACCGCGTGCTCGAGGCTCGTGGCGGCGAAGGCGCGGTCGCAGAAGCCGTGGAGCTCGTGCTGAGCGTACGCACCATGCACGAGCGCATTCCGAAGCATGAACGCGCCCTGAAGCGCATCGTCGAAGACAGCATCCGCGCGCACGAAAAGT
The DNA here is from genome assembly GCA_903642325.1 of Myxococcales bacterium. Lineage (GTDB taxonomy): Bacteria > Myxococcota_A > Polyangia > Polyangiales > Polyangiaceae > PMG-095. Next base: position 40,372 of record CAHJWM010000024.1, read on the forward strand.
TGCTCTCCGAATCGCTGGTTGGCTTGGCAGAAATTGCCGAAGTGCTGGCCAATGCCCTGCGCAGTGGACACAAGGTCCTATTTTGCGGCAACGGCGGCAGTGCGGCGGACGCGCAGCACGTGGCCGCCGAGCTCGTGGGGCGCTTCGCCATCGAGCGCGAGCCGTACCCGGCGTTGGCGCTGACCACCGACACCTCGATTCTGACTGCGGTCGGCAATGATTGGGACTTCAAAGACGTGTTCGCGCGCCAGGTGCGCGCTCACGCTCGCCCTGGCGATATCGTGGTCGGTATCAGCACCAGCGGCCGATCCCCGAACGTCGTGCGCGCGCTGGAGGCGGCGCGAGAAAAAGGAGCCCTCGGCATCGCCTTTACTGGGCGCAACGGCGGCCCGATCGCGAAGGCCGCGAAGCTCTCGTTCAAAGCGCCGGAAGCCTCCACACCGCGCGTGCAAGAGCTTCACATCCTGGCCTGGCACGGCATCTGCGAAATCGTAGAAGCGTCGCTGGTCGCCGAGCGTGCGCCGGGGCTGGCCGAAACCGGTAGTTGAAGCACGCGGGGTGTTGGCGGGGGAGGGGCGATCGCGACCCCGCCGCGCACCTCGCTCACGGCTCTCTGCCCGTCGCACCGCGCCGCCGAAGGCTAGGCCGCGCTTGGCGACGGCGCGTGACCATCACCCACGATCGAACGCAGCCAGTCCTGGTTTGCGCGCGAGAGCCGTGCCGATGTCATCCAGCGGCGAGCGCGTCGATCAGCTCGGCGACGGCCAAACTCGCGGGGGCGAGGGCGGAGGCATAGCGCGCTTCCACACTGGCGTCGTTCTTGCGGCCGTCGGCCAGCAGGAGCCAGCCGAGCGTGACGTGAAAATCCACGCCCAATGCATCGCCGTAGCCGCGTAGGCGCTCGAAGACTTGGATCGCGAACGCGTAGTTTTCCTTGGCGGCGGACACGCGCGCGAGCCCCGTCGCGGCCTCGGGGTCGTTGGGAGCGAGGTTCGCCGCGATACGCCAGGCGTTGAACGCATCCGGATGGGAGAGCCGTTCGGCCGCCAGCGCCATGGCCGTGTTGCCGGCGGCTTCCGTCGGGTCGCGTTTCAGAGCGTCGAGGGCCAGGCGAAAAGCATCGTCCAGCTCGCCCGTTGCAAGGGCGACGCGGGCGAGCCCAGAAAGCGCACGGCCGTCTCGGGCATCGAGCTCGTTGGCTTCGAAATAGGAGCGCGCGGCGACGTCGCCTTCGTTCGCGGCGAACGCGGCTTCCGCCTCACCGAGCAGCGCCTCCAGGCGTACCTCTCGGCGTTCGCTCTGGCTTGCGCGCGCAAATTCTCGGCGGGCGGCGTGTAGCTGGCCGCGGCCGGCTTGGTGAAAGCCTTCGACCAGCGCATCGAGCGCGGCATCCCCGGAGCGCCGCGCCACGAGCGCAACGAAGCTTGCCACCGAGCTTGCCACCTCTTCGACCTCGAAGCCCGAGCGGAGCAGCAACTGGCTCAACGCACGCTGAGAAAAGGCGCGGCACGCGGGGGCGATCAACCGTTGCGACGCATAGGCTTTGGGCTCGGCCACGAACACGTTTCCGCCCACCGGCAAACAGGCCCGCACGCTGCGTAGCGCGGTCTCCGGACGCGACAAGTGCCCGAGCACATCGACGAGCACCGCCGCATCAGCGCGATCGACAGGCAGCGCGTGACACAGGTCGGTCTGTAACAGCTCGGCCTGCGGTGTATATTCGCGGGCGAATTCCAGGGCGCGCGCGTCGTTGTCGAGGGCCGTGACATGTGATACCTGGCCGCATAACGAGCGTGTTCCGAGGCCAGAGCCTGCGCCGACATCGAGCACGTGCTGGCCGCGCAGCAGCGGTGCAAACGTCTGGTAAAACGCCAAGGTACTGGGCGCACTGCTCATCAACCCCGGGTAAGCGCGCCCGCGGCCGCGCGTGACGGCAACGCGTTTTCCCGAAGGAAAGCGCGCTACGATCTCGGCCTCCCGCCGGCCAAATTCGTAGCTGGGCTCGCCGCCCGTCTTCGGGGACACGGCCGCGCCCGATGTGCCGACGAGGGTCATGGCTTGTGGGCGGCCGCGTGGGCTTCTTGAATCGACTTGGGCACGGCGATGGTCCAGGCTTCGCGAAGCGGCGTAAGCACGCGTGTGACCTCGTCGATCGGAACCGTCTCCGCTTTGCGACTGGCCACTTGGATTCGGTCCATGCAAAACCCGTACAAGCTTTCTAGCTGGCCACACAGCTCGGGCGAAACGGCGTGGTCGAGCGCGATGGTCAGCTCGGAGATGATTGCATACGCCTTGGACAGCAGCTCTCGTGCGCGCGGAAGTTGCTTGTTCTGAATGCACAGCTTTGCGCCATTCAGGAAGCGAAACACGCCGTCGTACAGAGCCAACAGGAGCTCTCCGGGTGTGGAAGTGCTGTTGCGAACTTGCGTGTAGCGTGCGGCCGCGGTGGACTCGAGCATCTAGAACCTTGGCTTACTTGCTGCTGTTGTAGAGGTTGACGAGGTAGCTGAGGTCCGAATTGTTCGAGGTGACCGTCGTGTCCATCGCCGTGAATTGCTTGGTCAAAAGGGCCTGATACGAGTCCAGCCGGTCCTGCTCGCGGTTGATCCGGTCGGAGAAGCCCGAGAGCCGAGACTGCAGGTCATTTTGGTGCTGAATCAGGAGACCCGTGCCAGTCTGGTTGTAGGTCGCGATCGATTTGCTGAGCGAGCCCATCACGCCGGTGCTGGTGCCGTTGCCTGCGAACAGGTTGCTCACCGAATTGGGATCCGCGCTCAGCGCCGCTTCGAGCTTGCCCGTATCGAGCGAAAGCGTGCCATTCTTCTGCAACGATAGGCCGACCGAGCCGAGCGTGCTGTACTTACCCGTGCCCGTCACGGACTGCAGGGTCGTGCTGAGCTTGTTGCTGATGGACCGCAGCGTAGAATCGCTGGCCAACACGCTATTGCCGGCCGCCGCCGAGCCGTGGCCCGCCGCCGTGTTGATTTTTGCGAGCACCGAGTTGTAGGCGCTGACGATGGCTTGGAGTTTGGTCTCGAGCCCGGTCGCGTTGCTGGCGATGGTGACGTCCACCGGGGTCGTGGTCTTGGCGGTGAGCGCCAAGGTGACTCCCTGAATCGCGCCGACGACCTGATTGCTCGAGCGCTCGACGTCGAAGCCATCGATGTTGACTAGTGAGTTCTGCGCGGTTTGCACGGTGTTTGCGGCCACGTTCAAGCCCAGATCGAAGCCGGCCTGACTGAAGGCGATGGCGTTGTCTCGGCCTGTATCCAGACCGCGGATCTGTAACCTGTAACTCGTGCCATCGAAAAATACCGAAGCGCTCGCGCGCGCGTCGGCGCCGTTGATCTTGCTGGCAATTTGGTCGAGCGTATCGGTGTCGGCGATACTCACGCTGCTGTTCTTGCTGCCGATTTGAATGCCGAGCGTGCCGCTCATGCCGAGCGCAGTGTTGGCGGTGGTCTGGGCGTTCGAATAGGTGCGTTGCTCCTTGGCCAGCTGGGTCACGGACATCGAGTACGTGCCGGGCAGGGCGTTGCCGCCGGTGCTGACCGCGACGGCGGTGCCGCTGGACGTGCCGCTGTAGCTGCCGACGCCGCTCGTCGTGCTGAGCGCGTCGACGGCACTTTGTAGCGTGCTCAGGGTCGTGCTGATGTCGGAGAGCGTAGAGACCGCCGATTGGGTCGACGTCTGTTTGCTCTTCAACGAATTGAGCGTGCCTGAGTCGGCGTTGATCAGACCGGTGATCAGGGCCGATGTGTCGATGCCCGAGCCGACGCCGCTCAAACTGTTGCTGGTGCCCGATGTCGCCATGCTTTGCCTCGGCTCTTCAGAACGGTCGCGGACGGCTTTTCCTCAGTAAAAATCGCTAGAATCCGCGACAAAAGCAGGAAGGCTGCTGACCCAAGCGAGTCAACAGCCAAGTCCTACTTCTCGTTACTCAGTGACCGATTAGGCTGAGCGCCAATTGCGGGATCTGGTTGGCTTGGGCGAGAACCGCCACGCCCGCCTGGGCTAGAACCTGGTTCCGGCTCAAGTTCGCCGTCTCGGAAGCCACGTCCACGTCACGGATGCGCGAATTTGCCGCCGTGATGTTCAACTGCATCGTCTGGATGTTGCTGGTCGCAAAATCCATGCGATTCATGGCCGTACCGAAGTTCGAGCGGGCGGTCGAGACGTTCTGGATCGCCGTGTCGATGGTGGCGAGGGCGTTGAGCGCGCCGGTCGCGGTGCTCAGATCCGTCGCATTGCTGGTGATCGTGGTCAGCTGCACGCCGCCGAAGGTGACCTTGATTTGGTCGGAAGACACGTTGTTCAGGCCGACCTGGAACGTGGTCGTGGCGGCGGTGGCATTGATCAACTGTTTGCCGTTGAACTTGGCCGAGCCCTGAATACGAGTCACTTCGTTTTGAAGTGACTTGAATTCCGTAGCGATGTAACCGCGGTCAGTGGAGCCTAGATCACCGTTGGATGATTGCACCGCCAGCTCACGCATACGACCCATGATGTCGTGGACGTCGCCGAGGGCACCTTCTGCCGTTTGCGCCATCGACTGAGCATCCGACGCGTTCCGTTGAGCAACGGTGTACGAACGGATTTGCGACTTCATGGACTCGCTGATCGCGAGACCCGCCGCGTCGTCCGCCGCGGAGTTGACGCGGTAGCCGCTGGACAACTTCTGAAAGCTGCCGGCGAGCAGCTTCTGGTTTCCGTTGAGGTTCTTTTGGGCCGAGAGTGCGGCGTAGTTGGTTTGGATATTGATAGCCATGAGCGTGCTCCTTCTTGGAGGTTACGAGGCCAGCAATGCTGGCTCGTCAGGGCGTCATTGCCCGTCGCTCACCATGAACGGAGTACCCGCTCGGGCCTTGAGGGAAATCGACTCTAGGCTTCGACGCATGCGCGCCGAGGAAGGTGTGGATCGCCTACATCGCCACCTGCGCCGTTCAACCGGCGCGCGCAACCGCAGGTCTGGCGGAGTGAGCTTATCCTTGGAGCAATTTGAGCGCGAGCTGAGGCAACTGGTTGGCCTGGGCCAGTACGGAAACGCCGGCCTGCGAGAGGACCTGGTTCTTGCTCAGGTTGGCCGTCTCCTCCGCAACATCCACGTCGCGAATGCGTGAGTTCGCCGAGGTGATGTTCAGGCGCATGGTCTGAATCGACGAGACCGTCACGTCCAGACGATTCAAGGTCGCACCGTACTTCGCCCGGTTCGTAGAGATGGTCTGAATGGCGGCATCGATCACCGACAAGGATGCCAGCGCGTTGCCGGTGGTGGCGCCGCCGAGGCTGGTGGAGGCCGCCAAAATGGCGGTTAAATTCAGACCGCCGAAGGTCAGAGTGATCTGGTCGCTCGCCGTGTTGTTCAGACCGATCTGGAAGGTCAGGTTGCTGGCCGTGGCCGAGACCAACTGCCGCCCGTTGAAGCGCGCGGAGCCCTCGATCCGGCTCATTTCCGCCTGTAGCGACTTGAATTCGGTGTCGATGTAACCGCGATCGACCCCGGTCATGTCGCCGTTGGAAGCTTGCATCGCGAGCTCGCGCATGCGGCCGAGGATGTCGTGCATGTCGCCGAGCGAGGATTCCGCGGTCTGAGTCATCGAGATCGCGTCGTTCGCGTTTCGCTCTGCGACAGTGTACGAGCGGATTTGCGACTTCATGCTCTCGCTGATGGCCAGGCCTGCGGCGTCATCGGCAGCGGTGTTGATGCGGTAGCCGCTGGACAGCTTTTGAAAGCTCTTGTTTACGGCCATCTGCGTGGAATTCAGCTTTTGTTGCGCGTCGAGCGCCTGAATGTTGGATTTGACGTCGATCATGGCAATGTTCCTTCTTCGGGTTGCGGTTGTCTAAACGGTTCGGTGAGCTCTGCGGCTTGGGTGGAGCGGGCGAGCCGTTCGGCGAGCTGGGCGAGCTCGCGCTCGACCTCCCCGGCGCAGTCTTCGATCACTCCTGCCAACGAAACCTCCAGTGAGATGGCTCGCCGCGCGCTGTCGTGGTCGTCACGCACCGTCTCGCCGGGGCCACGTTCATCGAGCACGCGATCGATCTCGGCGTGGGACCACGCGTCGACGAAGGGCATGCGAGCGACGGCCGAGCGAAGCTCGAGCTCCGCTATTTCGAGCTTCTCGAAGCCTTTGCTGATCTTGGCCGAGTCGTTGCCAACGAGCGCTTTTTGGCTGGCCTCACCGAGGCGGCGGATGCGCCGGGCCGCGTGGCGCACGACACGCGCGAGCCCGCCCTGCTCGCTGCACCAGCGGAGCAGCCGATCGGTGCTGAGTGGGGGCTGCGCTCGTTCGGCGTCCCGCCGTAAGCTCGCCGCGCTGATGTGGCGCTCGGGCAGGGTGCTGAGCAGCGCCGAAAGCGCCACTTCCTCGAAGCCGTCGATGCGCGCGCCGCCTTCCGTCGCGTTCACCAGTCGCGTTTCCGGCCGGTCCTTTGCGAGTACCCGACTCGCGGCTTCCAACCAGTCGCGGACGGCTCCAAAACCGATGGTGCTGAACACGCGGCCTTGGCCGCCCCAGGCCGTGACCATGCGCAGCGGCTCGCGCTCTTGCATTTTGTTTGCGCCGTGGTTGTGCGCGCCTTTCAACGTCTCGCACCAGTCGTGCTCCAAGTGCTCGCCATCTGCGGCCATACGCACGCGCGACTCCTCGTATGGGGTGCCCGGCGCATAGGCCTTGCCCTCGGTGTACGCCAGATCTTGGCCGACGAAGACGATTGGAGAGCAGCCGAGGCGCTCCGCCAGCGAGAACGCCAAGGTGGATACGCTGCCGGAGACGGGGATGCCCGGGAAACCAAGGAGACTCAGGAGCGGGCCATTCAGCTGGTGAATGCCCTCGAAGATGGGCAAGAGCGGACCCTTGCCGACGCGTAGCGACCGCGGATGACCGCTCAGGCTAACGGCGCGCGCAACCCGGTCGATGTACGACACCCCTTCGAACAGGTGCGACACGTCGATCGACTCCATGCACGCTAGGACTTGCGGCTCGACACCGTAGCTATCGAGGGCTCGGGCGCTCGAGTTGACGGCGAAGACGATGCCCTTCTTCGCGGCCTCGGCGAGGAGTCGACCGTTCTTGCCGAGAGACGGGCCGGCACCGACGATAAACGCCGGTACACCACGATACTGCCGAGCGAGTGCCAGGAAGGTAGGGTGCTCACGGAGCAGCTCGACGTTCGCGAGCACGTCCTGTATCCAGACTCGGCTCCGCAATCGGTGTGTCGCGTCGTTGATACCGCCGCGCTGAACCAGCTGGCCCAGCGCCTCGCGGAGGCTCTTCGCTTGCTCCGGAAAGAGCTCGGGGTATCCGGCGGTATTGACGAGAGTAACGCTTTGCTTGCCATTGGAGAGCCTCGGCCAAAGTTTATTGAGCTCATGCAGAGTGCAGACGATCGGAACCTCGGCGAGATCGCTCGGTCCGCTTTCGAAGAAGTTACGTAAGATCCCCGGGTCGGGCTCGAAGACCACGATCTTGCCCGTGCTATGGGCGCGCAGGCCGCGTACGGTGTGCCCCATGCCCAGCCCGAAGACCACGAAGGTCATCGGGCTGCCTGCCTGCTGCGCGACACGCAGCAGCGACTCTTCGTCGAAAACAGAGCCGAGCAGACGCGTGCCGTGAGCCAATGCCGGAGTCCCATCGTCGAGCTCGATGACGCGCGCTATGGTGGGCGCCTCTTTGATCGATCTCACGACCTCGTCGGAGAACCGCGCCCGCGCCACGTTGTCGTCGAAGAATTGCGTTCTTAGTTGGGCTGAATCGAGAGACATTGGTGTCGGCGGTTCTCGCGCCTGGACCAGCAATCCATGATTCGTGCCAAGCGAAGATCGCCGGCTTTAGCCGAGGAACCTCGCGTCTCGCCGTCTTTCGGGCCATGCCGTCGACGCGCTCGGCCGCGTTCGGCGAGCGTGTGGGGAGGGTGTCTGTACCTTGACGACGCGCCCCGCCACTTCGTTGACGAAGTGCACCGAAAGCTCAGCGCTCAACCGACACGACTGTCGAGCTCGCCTGGCGAATGGACGGCGTCGCTGATCAGATCCGCGTCGGCCGCCGGCTCGACGAAGCTACTCTCGAGCGCCTCGCGATTCGCGGACTCGACGGCATCTCGCACTTCACCACGAAGGATGGCGGTGGAGGCGGGTGCCACGATTCCAATCTTCACTCCGCTCCGCGAGATATCGGAGATCATGATCTCGATATCATGCCCGATGACGATACGCTGTCCCTTGCGGCGGGTGATGATGAGCATGGCGAAGCAAACCGTGCACGCCTCGTGCCATCGGCAGAATCGCTCAGAACTGCTTGAAGGCCGCCAGGTCCAAAATCGTCTTCGCGACCGAGACGCTCTGTTGGAGCGAGTTGTTCAGCTGAGTCAAGGTCGAGAAAGCCGCCGCTGGGTCAGCCGCCCCGACTTCTTCGGTGCTTTTGGCGGTTTGGAGCTGCAGATTGCTGAGGATCGAGTCATTGGCGTCGAGCCGATTGACGACGACGCCAGCGGCCGCTTGCGCGTGAGTGATCTGAGCGCGAGAGGTATCGAGATTCCCGAGCGTCGCGCTGATGGCGGTCGGGTCATTGCCGTTCAACGCGCTATACAGCGCATCCAGATCGCCCAAGACATCCCGACCGCCGGCCACCGTGAAGGCCTTGGCGCCGCTCGCGTTCACGGCGGTGGGCGCGGAGTTGCCGATGTCGATGACGTGATTCTCGTCGTCACCACTGAACGCTCCCGCCGACGAGAACGGCTGGCTTTGCGTCTGACTGCCGCCGAACAGGTAGCCCGTACTGCCCTTGGTATTGGCTACCCCGATCAATTGCTCGCGTATGCTTTTGATCTGTTGGGCCAGGCTCGCCCGTTCCGGCGCGCCCAGGCTGCCGTTGGCACCCTGCATGGCGAGCTCCTTGGCGTTTGCGAGCAGATCGGAGGCTTGCTGGAGGGACGATTCTGCAAGCTCGGCATCGCCGCGCACGGAGCCGATCGCGTCGCGTCGCGCCGTTGCCTGAGCTTGCGAGGCGCTGAGCCGGGCCAACTGCGCGGCCGCGATCGGATCGTCCGAAGGCAGGTTCACGCGCAACCCGGTCTGGGCCTGCTGCGCCGCCGCCGCTTGCCGCGAGCTCAGCTGCGACAAATTATTGGTGACGCTCGCGTAGCGCATATTCTCGGTGACTCTCACGGCTCACCTCCCACGCCAACGCCAACGCACCGGGCGTTCATCGACCGACCGAGTTCATCAGCTCGCCGAGCAGTGAATCGGCGACGTTGAGCACTTTGCTGGCCGCCTGGTAAGCGTTTTGATATTTGGTGAGCGCGATCATTTCCTCGTCGAGCGAGACGCCACTCTCGGATTGGTGCATCGACTGAACCTGATTCAAAATCGCCGTCTGCGTCTCGACATCCCGCTGGCTGTTGGCGCGGGTGCTGCCGACGCTACCGACGAGGTCTCCGTAGGCCTCCGCCGCCGTGCGTGTCCCACCGACCGAGGTGAAAACGTCCGCCAGCTTGCTCAAGGCAACCGCGTTGTCCGAGCCGCCCGGGACCGAAAACGCGCTCGCCGCTGCGGCGACTCGATCCGGTTGATTGAAGACATCGACCGAAACCTGGACGTCCCGTGCCGCTCCGGCAGAGGTGGGTCCGACATCGAACAGTTTGCGACCGGTGCCGCCATCTGCACCCACGCCGGCCGCGTGCTGGGTGTTGATCGCGGTGGTCGTATCGAACACGAACTGATCGAGTTTCTTCGAAACGTCGAACAAGTCGGTGTCGCGGGCTTCTTTGATGCCGCCCAATGTGCCGCCAGTGAGGTACTGCGTGATCTCCGTGCCGCTGCCGCCCGACTGGTTTGCCAAAAGCTTCAGCGAGCCGTCCGGACGTAAATCGAGCGACAGCGAACCGGCCTGCGTACCGTCGACGATGGTCGTGCCCGCCACCTGCACCACTTGATTGCCCTGATTGTCGGTGAAAGTAGTGGTGTTGATCAGCCCGGACATGTTCAGCAGCTTCTGCGTGCGTTGATCCTTGAGATCGGCCGCATCGTTACCCTGCATCGTTGCCTGGGCGATCTGCATGTCGAGCTTGGCTATTTCTTGGGCACGTTGGTTGACCTGGTCAATCGTTTGTTGGGCCTGGGTCTTTAGGTCGGCTTGGGCTTGCGAGATGGCGTTGCCAGTCGCATTCACGCGCTCGGTGAAAGCGGTTGCCGCCGACAGCACGTTGGCGCGCGTGGTTCCATCACTCGGGTTATTGGCCAGTGCCGAGAAGGATGAAAATAAGTTGCTCAGCGACGAGCCCAGGCCAGCGCCGCTCGTATCGTTGAACAGCGACTCGACCGAGGCCAGTGTCTGATCGCGCGAGGTGGCGGCGGAGGCCAGCCCGGTCGCGGCGTACTCGCGCCGCTCCACGAAATCGTTCGTGACGCGTTGTAGACCGGTCGCCACGACACTGCCATTGGTCTGCGTCCCCAGGTTCTGCGTCTGAAGCAGGGCCACGCGGCGCACGTAGCCCGGCGTGCTGGCGTTCGAAATGTTCGAGCCAGTGACAGCAAGGCCGTAGCTCTGCGCGGTGAGCGCGTCGCGCGCTACGTTGAGGAGTGAAGTGAGGCCCGCCATTTTTGCTCAACCCTTCCAGTTCACGCGTACGCCGTCCTGGATCGTGGCCGGGCGTTGCGAGCCGAATTGCAAAGGCGGCGCAAAGCCAACCTCGCTGAGGATGGTACGCACGGCGTCGCGAGCGTGCAGCGCGAGCAAGCGGTTTTTAAAGGCCAAACCGCGGATTCGCTCGAGCGAAGCGCGGTGTTCGGGAGCGGGGGCGTGCTCGGCCGCGAATGCTTGTAGGCGCTCACACAGCGCAAGCTTCTGCTCCGTAATGCCGTCGAGCGCGGAACGATCGAGCTTGGTCAGCACGACACATTCTGTCTCGTGCAGCGCCTCCAGCGCCGATAGCATTTCGGTTAGCTCACTATGTGCCATTGCCTTTACCGAACTCTCCTAAAAGAGCGGCGCGGGCTGCCTCGGCCGATACGATCGGCGCGAGACTTACCCGAGCGCGCTATACAGTCGATGCGCGATGACCCTCGAATCGACCTTGAACGTGCCGTTCGAGATCTGATTCTTCACGTTCTCCACTTTGGCGTGATTGACCGGCGCGCCCGCGTTTGCCGCCAGATCCCGAGCCTGCGACGAGATCGCCACCTCGACGGCCGAGGTGCTCGCGCCGCTCGTGCTAGGTACGGCTGCGCCGGCGGCCTCGACCGGTTTAGCCGCGCCCACTTTGGAGACTCCGCCCCGCTGATACGCGTCGAGGACCGGGTTACCAGTGATGCCTTTCATGAGCTCCTCCGAACCGGATTGCTGATGAAGGAGAACTCCAACAAACAATCCTTGAAAAGAGGAACGGTAAGCATGCGGCTGACTTTAATGAAATCTGCGCTGCATCGAGGCAGCCGCATTAGGTCAATCATTTCTTCGGTTTATCCATAGCCGGGGGGAAGCTCACGCCGCCGGCCGCACCGCTTCCAGAACTTTCGGGCGATGCCGCGGCTCGAAGGGCGGGGTGCGACATGGCCATACTCTGGGCGATGATATCGGCTAAGCCGAGCCCTCCCGCCTTCTGAATAGAGTCGGACAAGGTGTCGACGATCATCGAGCCGTAGGTCTTTTCACCCGCCGAGGCCTGGGTGCCCGCCCCGGCGGCGGTGGTCTTTTCCAGCTGTTTCAACATCTGCCTGACGAAGATCGACTCGAAATCTTTGGCCGCCTTGAGCAGCTTGGGATCGGGCGCGTCCGACTTCGCCGGAGCGCTGGTATTCGCCGTGCTGAGCGCGCCGATAGGGGTCATTGCACGATTATTTCTGCACGAAGTGCGCCAGCGCCCTTGAGTGCTTGAAGAATGCTGGCGAGCTCGCGCGGCGAGACGCCCAAGGTGGAAAGCGACTGCGCTACGTCCGCAAGCGTGGCGGCACCCTTCACGTAGGTCAGCGCGGGGCCCTTCTCGCTGGCCTCGACCGCACTGTTTTGGACGGTCTGCGTCTGTCCGGCAGCCAGCGCGTTGGGTTGAACCACCTGCTTGTTTTCCTGAATCGAGATCGTGATGCCGCCCTGGGCGATGGCGACCGGAGACAAGTGCACGTCACCGCCGGCCACGATCGTGCCCGTACGCTCGTTGATCACGACCCGCGCGGAGCTGACTGGGTCGACCTCCACCTCACCGAGCTTGGCCAATAGCTCGACGGGCTTGCCTTTGAGCTCTGCTGGCGCTTTCACGTCGATCGAACCTCCGTCCAGCGCGTGTGCGCTGTCCTTGCCGAAGGCCTTGTCCAGCGCCTCCACGACTTTTTGAGCGGTTCCGAAGTCGGGGCTGCGCAGGGCCAGGGTGAGCTGCTCTCTAACCCAATAGTTCGTTTTGATCTCGCGTTCGACCAACGCGCCGGTGGGTACGCGGCCCGTCGTGGTTACGTTTTCCTGAATCGAGCTGCCCGAAAAGCCCTGTGCCGAAAAGCCGCCGACTACGAGCGCGCCTTGGCCCACCGCATACGTTTTACGATCTGCGCCGCGGAGCGGTGTCTGAACCAGGACGCCGCCACGCAAAGACTTCGCATTGCCCATGGATGACACGGTGATGTCCAAATGCGAGCCTTCGCGCACGAAGGCTGGGATCGTGGCAGTCACGATCACGGCCGCAACGTTGCGTAGGCGTGCTTGCCGGGCGTCGACTTGAATGCCGAGCCGGCGCATCAATGCGCGCAACGATTGCTGCGCGAAGGGCACGGTAATGTCGTCGCCCGTGCCGTTCAAGCCCGTCACGACGCCGTAGCCGACCAGCTGATTGTCGCGCGCCCCGACCACGTCACACAAATCCCGCAGCTTATCGGCCCGCGCCGCGCTCTCGCCGAAGATCAAAGACAAGCCCACCGCGCATGCCGCGAGTGCGCGAACCAGCGCGGAGCGAGGAATTTTTCCAGCTAAAATAGGCTTCAAAATGGGCTCACGAAGTCTAATATTTTGGTCAGCCAACCGCGCTCCACCTGGTCGTTGATGTCGCCTCGGCCAGTGAATTCGACGCGCGCGTCCGCGATCAGCGAGGAGTCGACGGAATTGTCCATCTCGATGTCCGAGGGCCGGATGACCCCTGAGACGTACAGATGGTATTCTTCGTGATTGATCATCACGACCTTGGTGCCTTCGACGAACAGGTCGCCGTTTGGCAGCTCCTGTTTGACCCGCACGCCTATCTGACCCTTGAGTGTGCCGGCGCGCTGCGTCTTGCCCTCGCCATCGAAATCGAAGCTCGAGGCCATTTTGATCAGGTTGGCAGGATCGATATTGGGATATGCCTTCTTCATGGCCGGCACTAGCCCGAGCATAGATTCCACGCCCGCCGAGCGTGATGTATCTTTCTTCAGATTCGTGGTCGCACCGCCAGAGGCCTGGGCGTTCTCGTTGATCTTCACCATGGCGATGTCGCCAACGCGCAGTGCGCGGGTGTCTTCAAGGTAGCCTGGCTGGGCTTCGCTGTAGAGCGACCCGCTCGAGGGTCTGGCATCGGCGCGGGTGGCAGCGTATTCGCCGGGTGTGTATTTGCGATCGCGTGCCGTGAACGGCTGAATGTGGCTCGGACCGCACGCCGACAGAAGCGACCCTACGCTAGTCGTGCAGAACAGGAACACGAGGCTCCGACTGGTCATTCGACCACCTGGGCCGAATCCGCGCTCAGCAAGCGGGCCCGCAATACGCGCTGGGTGCTCGCGACGCGGAAGAACCCGGTTGCGCCCAGCTCGGTATCTGACATTGCCGTCGCCAAGGCGCTGACGCGGGCCGCGCCATGCTCGATCACCAAATTGACCCGCGAGCCCTTGGCCGCGGCGGGCAAGGTCGCAGCTTCACTCACTTCTACAATCAGCGTGATCGGCACCCGGACCACGGTCACGTCGTCCTGTACCAGGTCCACGCTCGCCGTGAGCGTGAGCTCCCCGACATGCTTTGGAATGCGAGGTAGATGGACGTCACCCACGTGCACCCGGGGGGAGGTCACGAGCCCGCGGTTCAAGCGAGAGCTTTTGAAGTCGATGCCGGCGGGCAACGAGCTGATGAGCTTCGCCGTGAGCGCTTCGCGGAGCTCGTCCGTGCTCCAGCGTTTGGCCGCGCTCTTCACGCGTAGCGACGCCGGCATGCGCAAGAGCTTCGCGTCGTCGCCGGCCGCTCGCAACTGTTCTTCGACTTCGCCTCTCGACAGCAATCGGGAATTGCCCGGCGGTGGCGCCGGGCCGAGATCGAGGCCGGCGAGGTCCCCATCGTCGTAGCCGTCGCTCACGTCGCTCAGGCGAATCCGTGCGCTGTCGATGGTCTGCGACAGCTCGGCGCGCACCGAGACCGAGAACGTGCTGGCGAGCAGAAAACCGAGAGCGAAGTGGCGTTTCATCCGCTGACTCAGCCTCGCATCTGGGTGGCGGCACGCAGCATATCGTCCGCCGTAGAGATGACTTTGGAGTTGATCTCGTACGAGCGCTGCGCGCCAATCATACCCACCATCTCCTCGACGATGTCGACGTTCGATTGCTCGAGCGAGCCTTGCATCAGCGTGCCGCGGCCCTCGCTGCCGGGCTCGCCGATCTGGGCCTCGCCGCTGGCCAGGGTAGGCATGAACAGGTTGTGGCCAGTGGCGCGCAGGCCATCGTTATTGATGAATGTGCTGACGGTGAGCGAACCGATCTCGGTGGGATTCGTTTCACCGGGCATCTGCACGGTGACCTGGCCATTGGAGGCGATCGTGATGTTGGTCGCCCCCTGCGGGATGGTGAGCGGTGGGTCGAGCGGCAAACCGTCGGAGTTGACGATGCGGCCGGTGCCATCCGTCTTGAGCTCGCCGTTACGCGTGTAGGCGAGCGTGCCATCGTTTTGCTGCACCGCGATGAAGCCGTTGCCTTCGATGGCAACGTCGAGCTGACCATTGGTCTGATTGAGCGTGCCCTCTTCGAATTGGCGCGAGGTCGCGACCACCCGCACGCCTGTGCCCATTTGCAGGCCACTCGGGGACATCGTGGTCTGACCGGTCGGGGCGCCCGCGGAACGGACCTGCTGATAAAGCAGATCTTCGAAATCAACGCGCTGCTTCTTGTAGCCGACCGTGTTGCCGTTCGCGATATTGTTCGAGATCGCCTCCAAGTGCGTTTCTTGGGCGGCCATGCCGGTGGCAGCGATGTTCAGCGATCGAAACATGGAACCTCCGAGCACGAGTAAAGCAACTCGAATGCCAACTGCGAGCGCCTGCGGCTCTTGGGTATTTGTCGAAGATATGCGGGCGTCAGCGGCCTAGGTTAGTTCCCGTGGCAATGGGCTGTCGGCCTGCGTCAGAGCGTTGGCTCGAGCGTCAGGCGCCGCCGGTGCCGCCGCTGCTCAGCACCCCGCCGGTCCCCACGTTCGTATCCGCGCCGCCAGTTTCCGCGCCGCCGGTCCCGAGGCTCGTCCCCGCGCCACCAGTCCCCGCACTCGTATCCGCGCCGCCGCTGCTGGGCCCGATACCGCCAGTGTTCGTGCCGGTGCCCCCCCCAACAGGGGATGTACCGGCGGCATCCATGCCCGATGTGGATCCGGCCTTGCCCTTCGCATCGTCGGCGTCGCTTCCGGCAAGTCCGGCATCGGCCTGGGCGACGCGGCGCACGCAGGCGCCGTTGGTGCAGTCGGACCCTAGCGCGCAGTCGGTGCTTCTAAAGCAAACCGCCGCGGGCGCGCAGCCGGATCCGGGCTGGAACAGCGTCATCATCAAGAAAAACACTGTCAGCGCAAGGCGCGTGCGACCGAGGGGAGCGGGGAGAAGCTCTGTCGACATCGCTTACAGACCCAACTTGATGCCCACGGAGAACAGCAGCCAGAGCAGCGGTCCGGTGCTGGGCAGATCGGCACCCAGCGGCAAGACACTGAACGACGGTTCTAAAAAGAGCCCGGCCCGTTTTCCGAGCGGGAGCACGACCGTGGCGCCGACGCTGCCACCAAACAAAGTCTCCGGCGTGACTACGCCGATGACGCCCGCGTAGGCGCCAACGCTGTGCGAAAGCCACCGCTCATAGCGCGCTTCACCGCCCAATGTTGCCCGTTTTTCGATTTCGGCGAAAGCTCGGAATCCCAATGCGTTTGCCTGGTCCTCGTCGTCCCGTAGGTCGACACCGGTCGTGATCCGGAGGCGGGCCCGGCGCCAACCGAGCTTGCCCGTGCCGGCGTCGCCCCCCTCCATGCCCGAGCCCATGCCGAAGTCGCCGTCGACCAAGTAACCTTCTGCGTGCGCCTGCGTCGCAATCACCATCACCCAACACAGCGCCGCGATACTGACGCAGCGATGTCGCAGGACTGACGTCGAGGCATTACGTATTGGCCGTTGCACAGTGGTTGAGGCCCACATCGCAATTGTCGGGCCAAGCTATCGACAACCGCTCAAGCGGCGCGCGGTGCGATGCGCTTTCGCTTCAGCATCTCGACGAGTGTCGTCCGATTCAGTCCGAGCAGCGTAGCTGCCTGCTTCTTGTTCCACTTCGTGCGCTCGAGTGCCTGACGGATCAATAGATTTTCGAACGACTCGACGGCGTTTCGCAGGTCGATGCCGGTGTCGGGCAGGCGGGGAGTGATACGCTTTTCCGTACCCAAGCCGCACACGCGCTGCGGAAGATCACGTGGGTCGATGCTGGTGCCAGCGCATAGCAGCACGGCACGCTCGATCGTGTTTTCGAGCTCGCGCACGTTGCCCGGCCACTGGTACTCCGACAGGAGTTGAGCCGCCGCGCGCGAAATCTCCATCTGGCCGCCCTTGCCGGTCTTCTCCCGAGCCTTGACCAAAAAGTGCTGCGCCAGGAGCGGCACGTCCTCGCTGCGCTCGCGCAAGGCGGGCACGGTTAGGTGGATGACGTTCAGGCGATAATAGAGGTCTTCCCGAAACGTTCCGGCCAAGACCGCCGCTTCCAAATTCACATTGGTCGCGGCGACGATGCGCACGTCGGCTTTGAGGGTGCGGTTGTCGCCCACCGGTGAGTACTCGCGGGCCTGCAAAACGCGCAGCAATTTAACCTGCAACGAGAGCGGCATCTCGCCGATCTCGTCCAGGAACAGGGTGCCGCCTTCGGCGAGCGAGATGCGGCCGACTTTGTTGGCGTGCGCGCCGGTGAACGCTCCGCGGGCATGGCCGAAGAGCTCACTTTCGAGCAACGCCTCGGGGATTGCGCCGCAATTGATGGCCACGAAGGCCTTGCTCGCGCGTTGGCTCTGCTTGTGCACGGCTTTGGCGACGAGCTCCTTGCCGGTGCCGCTCTCGCCCGTGATCAAGATGGTGCACAGCGCGTCCGCGACGCGATCGATCACTCGGTAGACGTCGATCAGCGGCTCAGAGAGACCCACCACGCCTTGCATGCTGCTCGGCAGAATCCGCGCTGCGCTGGAAGTGGCCGGTTCCTCTGCAATCAGCTCGTCGATCTCGTCGACGCTGCCGAGGCTCGCGGCGTTGACGGCGGCTACCTCATCGTGCACGATTTCGATGCCGTCCGCGGCGGCGGGCAGGGTCGAAGGGTAGACCCCCGAGGTTTGCTCTTCGTTCACGAAGTAACCGAAGCCCGCAGCGTCGTCATTGAGTGTCGAGTGATCCATGGTCTTCCTTCCGCCTCTGCCGTTGCGAGATGGCTAAGCAACCTGTGGGCCAAGCGTCGACTTGATGGCGATCTTGCGTTGATCTCTTGGCACCGGTGAAAAGGCGCGAAAGGCCTACATTAGCGCGAATAACCGGGCTTTGGGTCACGCGTGACCTACCCACAAACCGCACGTTTCGGCAAACGCCGCGAAATTGCCGCGATGCGCACCGGGTGCTCCCGGACCCCGCGGGGTCGAATGGACCCCAGTCTAAATCAACGCGCTCGGACCAACTGAACGGGACCCGAGTTCAAACCTTGAGAAAAAAAACGGCGCCGAGCGCCGTCAGCTTCTGGCTCTTCGGAGCTCGCCTCTGAGTCCCTCGTCGATCGACCGCGCTCTGTTTTCTCACGCCAACCGGTCGCCGGCAGGTTCTGGTTTTGGCGGAGGCGCGGCTCGTGAGCACCGGAGCGCCACCCTGACCAAGCCCGAATCAGAAATCGTACGAGCGCCCTCCCGCCGCCCAAACTCTGCCTTCGTGTCCCCCTCGACCCCTGGCACGGCCTGTGCTGAGGAGCACGGCATGGCGGATCTCTTCGCCTCTATTCAACCTCTCCACGCTGCACTCGATTACCACCTCGAGCGCCACTCCGTCCTTGCCTCCAACGTCGCACACGTCGACACGCCTGGCTATAAGCCGAATGACCTGGCGCGCGTGGATGGGGCCGATGCGGCGAGCTTCGACGGCGTGCTGGGCGTGGCCATGGCCCGCACGAATGAAGCTCACTTGAGTGTTGGAAACGCCGGAACCGAGCTCGAAGGCCGCACCTTTCAAGACCTTTCCGCAGGTGTGGGCAACGACGGCAACTATGTTTCGTTGGACCGCGAGGCGGCCAAGGTGGCCTCGAATCAGATTCGCTATGACGTCGTTTCCGCCATCGTCTCGGCCGAGCTGCGCGGCATCCACTTCGCAGCCACCGACGCAAAGGGTTAGTCGTCATGACGAGTAAGCAAACGATTACCGAGAAGGGATTCTGAGCCATGCTCGGCGTTTTTAGTGCCATGGAAGTAGCGGCCTCGGGGCTTTCCGCCGAGCGCACGCGCATGAACACCGTGGCCTCGAACTTGGCCAATGCGCGCACCACGCGCACGGAAGCCGGTGGGCCATACAAGCGTCTCGACCCAGTGTTCGAGGCGATTGGGCTCGATGAAGAGAGCTCTGTCATGGCGACTCAGGGCGGCGTCTCGCGGGTCAAAGTCGCGAAGATTCAGGAGGACACTCGGCAGGGCATGATGGTCTACGAGCCGGGACACCCAGACGCCAATGCTCAGGGCTACGTCGAATATCCGAACGTGAATGCGGTCGAAGAGATGGTGAACATGATCACCGCCTCGCGCGCGTACGAGGCCGGCGTCACCACCATCGACACCGTCAAGCAAATGGGCCGTTCGGCGTTGGACATCGGCAAGTAGAGTCATGCTTCCGATCGACGGCGCTGGAATTTCGATGCTCGCTCCGCATTCGCGGCTCGAGCTCGAGCCGACGCCGATCGTCAAAGAGCCGTCAGGGGTCACGGGTGCACCGCCGGCAGGCGGTGCACTGTTCGAGGATTTGCTGAAAAACGTGGTCGGCGGAGCCAACGACAGCATTCAGCAGGCGGAGGCCGCAGGCAAGGCATTCGCGGCCGGCACGCGCGATGACATCCACGGCACGATGCTTGCGCTCAGTCAGGCGGACATCGAGCTGAGATTGGTCGGCAACATCCGGAACAAGGTGGTCGACGCCTTTTACGAGTTGTGGCGGATGCAGATCTGAGTGCCCCGTCAGTGAGAGCGAGTAGCGAAGAGTCATGCCCGAAAAAGCCCGCGCCTTCCTGAAGCAGCTGACCGATTTCTGGGCCAGCCTTCCCACCTCGAAGCGCGTCGCCTTGGTGTTCTTCACGACCGCCGTCCTGGTCGGAGTGAGCCTTTTATCCGTGCTCGGCTCGCGTGACCACTATTCGACGCTCTACAGCGAGCTCAGCACGGAGGACGCGTCGCAGATCGTCGAGAAACTGAAGACCAGCCAGACCCCATATCAATTGGAGAACAACGGCAGCACGGTCCTAGTCCCGGAGGACAAAGTAGCCGGTTTGCGCTTGGAGCTCGCCGCCGGAGGGCTCCCGCGGGGCGGTAGCGTGGGCTTCGAGATCTTCGATCGTTCTCGCATCGGCGCGACCGAGTTCGAACAAAATGTCAACCTGCGGCGCGCGTTGGAAGGCGAGCTAGCGCGCTCTGTGATGAGCGTGGACGGCGTCAAAAACGCGCGCGTTCACTTGGTTCTGCCGGAGCATCGGCTGTTTGCCTCGCGAGAGGAGAGCGCGTCCGCGTCGGTGGTCGTAAAGCTCGCGAATTCAGCCAACTTCGGCCGGCGTGAAGTAGCCGCCGTGGTCTACCTGGTTTCCATGGCAGTTCCCGGTTTGAGCAAGGACCGCGTGTCGGTCGTGAGCACCGAAGGTTTGACGCTCCACCGTCCAAGCTCTGACGCGGCTGGCGGCAGTGACCTAGCCGGTGAGGGCGCCGAACAGTCTCGCCTGATCGCCGCCCAGCTCGAAAATGATGCACAAGCGCAGTTGGAGCGCGTCGTGGGTCCCGGCAACGCAGACGTGCGGGTGAATGTCGAGCTCAACCCATCGACCAAAGAACGCAACGAAGAGCTATACGAGCCTTCCAAGACTGCGCTACGAAGCGAGCACAAGACCGAAGAGGCCAGTGGCGCGTCCGAGGCCGGAGTCGCGGGTGTGCCGGGAGCCAAGACCAACTTGCCGGATGCGAAAGAGGGCGAAGCGGCCGAGGAGACCCCGGCCGCGGTAGGGGGCGGGGTCCGCAAAAGCCAAACGCGCAATTGGGAAGTGCAGCGCATCACCCAGAAGACGACCACGCCGCCGGGGGAAATCCGGCGTCTGAGCGTGGCGGTCGTGCTCAATGGCCGCTATGAAAAACACGGGGAAAAATCGGTCTTCGTGGCGCGCAACGCCGACGAGGTCGCCGGCCTTTCGGCGATCGTGAAACACGCCGTTGGCTTCAACGCCGAGCGCGGCGACGAGGTAGAGCTGCGCGCCGTGCAGTTTGCTCGTCTCGACGCCAGCGACGACGCGCAAGTAAGTGACCCGTTGGCGAAGTACCGTCGTTATTTGCCCCTCGCGGCCGCGGCGCTGCTCGCCGTCGTGCTCTTGAGCGCGGTGATCATGGTTTGGCGGCGCAATCGGGCGAAGCGAGCAGCCGCCGCGCTGGCGCTGTCCCCCGCTCTGGGCGCAGGTCAGCTTGCGGGCTTGATCGCCGGTGGGTCAGCCAACGTTCAGCTCGGCAGTGACGAAGCGCGCACGTTGTTGCTCGAGGACGCGCCGACCGGCTCGGACGAAATCCGAGTGCGCGCCTTGGAGCTCGCTGCCAAGGACCCGGCGACGGCTGCCGTCGTCCTGCGACGCTGGCTGAGTGTAGGCGGCCCTCTGCCGACCCCGGCCGTATTGCCGGCGGAGTGAGCGTCGCGCTCGGCATACCTCTCGCATGAACCGCGAGACAGTGATGGAGCTGAGCGGGCCCGAGAAAGCAGTGCTGATGCTCTTGTCCTTGGACGAGGCGACGGCCACGCCGATCCTGAGTGAGCTCGAGCCAGCGGATGTGCGAAAGCTGCGAGAAGCGGCCTCCAACATGCGAGCGGTCCCGGCGACGGCGCTCGAGCACGTGTACGCAGAGTTCATACAGCAGACCAAAGAGGCCGTCGCCGTGCCGCGTGGCGGCGTGCGCTACCTGCGTCGCTTGGCGGGGCGCGCCCTGGGCGAGGTCAAGGCGTCGGAAATTTTCATCGACCATCAAGAGAGCGCGCTCGATCGTCTGGCCGCCGCAGAGCCGTCCGCCATCGCCTCGGTGATGGAGAACGAGCATCCCCAATTGGTCGCCGCTATCCTGTCTCAGCTCGACAACGAGAAGGCCGCCCGCGTCCTCGAACAGTTACCCGAGGCGGGGCGCGCCCAAGTCCTCGAACGCTTGGGCACCATGACCGAAATTCCTTCCGCGCTCTTGGAGGAAGTAGCGACGGCATTGTCTGCCGAGCTACCTAGCTCGCAAGCCGACACGGTTCGCGCGGTCGATGGCGTCGCGCGCTCGGCCGCGCTGGTCCGGCGCATGGGCCGCGAAACCGGCGAGGCGCTGCTGGGGGTCCTCGAAGAGGGCAACCAAGAGCTCGCCACCGAGATACGTCGCGCCATGTACACCTTCGAAGATCTAGCCGTGTTGGACGCCCGCGCGCTGCGCTCCTTGCTGGAAGCCGTGCCGGTCGAAAAGCTCACCATGGCCATGAAGACGGCTTCGGAGTCCCTCCGAAACCACATTTTTACCAGCATGTCCAAGCGTGCCGCCGAGCGCATCAAGGAAGACATGGAAGTGATGGGCGGTGTTCGTTTGGCCGACGTAGAGGGTGCGCAACGCGAGATCGTCGAAGTGGCGCTCCGCCTCGACGCGGAAGGCACCATTTCCCTCGAGGCCAAGAGTGCGGTGGTTTGAAGCCGGGGCGGGTGGCCGAGTCGATGCCGAGCCAACGACGGACGGCCCGCGCAAGGTGAGCTTCACGCACGTGACGAATCCGCGGGTGCGCCCGCCTTCGTGGCTGCCTTCGCCGCGCGGCCGCGCACTCAAGAAGGAGGAGCTACCGAGCCTCAGGCCGCCTCCCTTGCCGAGCGAATTCGTGGACGCCATTCGCCAGGAGCTCGAGCCCGAGCGCGGCTCGCGGCCGCCACGTGCCTCCGAAATGCCGCCCCGCATGCCGTCTATTCCGCCTGCGGCGCAGCCGCACGTGCTCCCCGACGCAAATACGCCGCTCGTCGACTCGGAGGCCACGGCCGCATTCATGGACGCGGTGGAGCTCTTGGTGCTCGAACGCTCACGCGTGCTGGAGCAGACGGCAAGTCAACTCGGGGAGCTCGCAACGATCATCGCGCGCCGCGTGATCGCCCACGAAATATCGCTAAACCCCAGAATCGTGGCCGGCTTGGTCAACGAAGGGTTGGCCGCGCTCGGCGCTCACGACCGCGTTCTCGTGCGCGTCGGTCAGGCATTTGCCGATGCCCGCGAGGCACTGGCGGCGCGCCTTGGCGACCGCGCAACGCACGCCGAAGTGCGTCTAGATCCGCTTCTTTCCGAGTACGGGTGCGTAGTCGAAACCGAGCTTGGTCGAGTGGACGAGTCGATCGAGTCCAGGATCACGACCTTGCTTCAGGCGCTCAAGCCGCATGCCGAACCTGAACCTTCCGAAGGCGATCGCTGATGCTCGAACGGCTGCTCGAGCGTTGTCGCACGGCGCCCATCCACGCGCCGGAAGGCCGGGTTCTGGACGTCGTCGGTTTGATCGTGGAAGTGGGCGGCCTGCGCGCGGCGGTTGGCGATGCCCTGGCCGTTCGCGATGAGAATGGCTCCGGTCTCGAGATCGAAGTGGTGGGTTTTCGCGCGGGGCGCCTGCTGACCACGCCGCTCGGCGTGTTGTCCGGGATTCGTCCCGGCGCGCGCGTCGTTCGCTTGGAACGCGGGGCAACGGTGCCGGGCTCCCCGTCGTTATTGGGCAGAGTCGTGGACTCTTTCGGTCGCCCGCTCGATGGCGGCCCTGCTATTCAGAGCGAGCGCGCTTGTCCGGTGAACGCCCCACCACCACCCGCGTTCGAGCGTCGCCCGATTGAAGTGCCGTTCCGGACCGGCGTACGCGCCTTCGACGCGCTCTTGCCGCTCGGCGTCGGGCAGCGCATGGGGATTTTCGCCGGCGCTGGCGTCGGCAAGAGCACGTTGTTGGGTATGATATGCCGCTCATCGCAGGCCGACGTGAACGTGGTCGGGCTGGTCGGCGAACGTGGTCGCGAGCTCAATGACTTCATTCGCAACTCGCTCGGGCCCGAAGGACTCGCCAAATCGGTGGTCGTTGCCGCCACTAGCGACATGCCGCCCTTGGTCCGCGCGCGCGGCGCCGAGTCCGCTACTGCGCTCGCGGAATACTTCAGAAATCAGGGGAAGAGCGTGCTTCTAGTCATGGACTCGGTCACGCGCTACGCGATGGCGCTGCGCGAGGCCGCGCTCGCGGCCGGGGAGCCGCCCGCGACCAAGGGTTATCCGCCTTCGGTATTCGCGGCCTTGCCGCGATTGCTCGAGCGCGCCGGAACGGGCTCGGGCCTGGGCGTGATTACCGCCTTATACACGGTGCTGGTCGAAGGCGATGACTTGAGCGACCCGATCGCCGACGCCGTGCGCAGCATTTTGGACGGTCACGTCATCCTCTCGCGAACGCTTGCGGAACAAAATCACTTCCCCGCCATCGATGTGCTGAAGAGCATCTCGCGTTTGGCGCCGGAGATCTCGAGTGAAGCGAACCAGCGCGCGGCCGGCTCCGTGCGAGACATGCTGTCGGCCTATCGTGAGGCACAAGATTTGATTCAGGTGGGTGCTTATGCTTCCGGGAGCGACGCGCGTGTCGACGTGGCAATCGCGGCGATGCCGCACATCGATGCATTTCTGAAGCAAAAGGTCAGCGATAGCTCCGGTTTCGAAGAAGCTCATCGTAGGCTTGCTTTGCTTGCCCAGATGCGTGAACGAGGCCTTCGTTGATGGGCCCCCGGCGCAGGCGAATCGCAAAAGTAGTCGCCCATCGCGGTAAAGAGCTGGACAGACGTGTCGCAGAGCTCAGCCAGCATAAAACCCGAGAGGCAGCCGCGACCTTGGCCGCCGAGCGCGAGCGAGAAGAGCTCTCCAAGGCCGCGGAAGCTCGGCTCAAGCTGGCCGCCGCTCCGCTCAATGCCAACGACTGGATCGAAGCCAATGAGTGGCTGCGCACGCGATCGACTCGAGCCGAACTCGCCGAAGTCGAAGCGGCCAAAGCGCGCGTCGGCACCCAGCGAGCGCGCGCACATATGCTACATGCACGCACCGACCTGAAGAAGGTCGAGGTATTGTCGGCCCGCATCGGCGTGGAGGAGCGCGGTCAGCAAGACCGCGCGGAGCGCCGCTTGGAAGACGAGCTGGCGGCGCTCCGTTTCGCCGCCGATCGAAGGCGCGAGGAAAAATGACCGACCAGATTGCGGCTGGCCTCGGCCAGGGCGCGCTAGCACGCGCGCACGAGCGCGCAGACGACGAGAAAACCACGCTCGATCAGGCGCAACGCTGGGCGACGCTGCTTGGTGCCCAGCTTTCGGCGATTCGACCGCTGGCGGTCGACAACCAGCCGACGAGCGCTTGGCACTCCGGTGCCGGGGATCTGACACCCTCCGTTGCCATACGCGCAGGCGATGCCGGCGCGGCCGCGGTGAGCGCTTGCGGCGATGGAGAGAGGGCGGAGCCGAGCGAAAGTCGCTTGCTTGTCCGGGTAGATGCCGGGGATTTGGGCGAGCTTTCATTGCTCGTCGACCGAAAGCAGGGCGCCATTCGCGTGACGATCAGCGCGGCCGACGCGGCGGCCGAGTCAGCGCTGGGGTTAGAGCGAAGCGGACTGATTCGGGCGCTGCAAAATCAAGGGATTCTCGTCGATTCCGTAAATATCGTGCGCGCAAATGAGGTCGGCACCGTTCTTGCTCCAACACGCCCGAATGCAACGCAACGTGCTCGTGAGGCCACAGAGGCCGCGTCCGATGACGACGAGCAGGCTCGGCGCCGGTTGGCGCGAAAACTGAATCTGATCGGTTAAGAAAATGGTTGCTCCCGTCTCTGGTTCCACGTCCTCGCAAGACAACGCGCTTGGCGCCGCCCTTGGCACGAACTCGTCGCTAGGGGAGCAAGATTTTTTGAAGTTGCTCGTCGCGCAACTCAAAAATCAAGATCCATTGGCGCCGCAGGATAACACCCAGTTCGTCGCGCAGTTGGCCCAGTTTTCGTCGCTGCAAGCAGCCATGGGCACGAACACGCGACTCGATACCATCACTAGCCAAAACCAAGGCCTGGCCAACACTCAAGTCGTCTCGCTGGTCGGCAAGACCGCGACCGTAAAGGGGACCCTCATTACGGCGAGCGGCTCCGGCACTGCCGTTCCGGTTGGGTTCACGCTCGCCGCCGCCACCGCCAGCACCAATGTTTCGATCCAAGACAGCACTGGCAAGGTCGTTCGCACCATCACCGTCGGTCCGCGCGACGCTGGCTTGGTCAAAGTCTCCTGGGACGGTCTCGATGACACCGGCAACGTGATGCCGAAGGGCACGTACGCCGTGAGCGTACAGGCCAAATCACAAGCTGGCGGCGCCGTGGCCGTCACCCAAGAAACGACCGGGCTCGTAAAGTCCGTCGCTTTCGACAAGGGCTACCCAGTGTTGACACTGGAAAACGGCATGCAAGTTCCCGTTTCTGACCTGATTCAGGTCGATTCTTCTCCCAATCCAAACCCATAACACATCAACGACTCTAGCTCTTCAAAAGGAGGGCACCATGGTTCTGTCGGCAATGAACTCGGGCGTTTCAGGCCTCAAGGCGGAGGGCGATGCCCTTGGCGTCGTGGGCGACAACATCGCGAACGTGAACACGGTGGGCTTCAAATCCCAGCGCGCCGTATTCGAGGACGTTCTCGGTCATTCAATCCTCGCGGGCACGGCGTCGGGCCTTCCCGGCTCGGGCGTGAAAATCGGCGACGTACAGCAGATGTTCACGCAAGGCACCCTCCAAAATACGGGCGTCGCCACCGACATCGCTTTGAATGGCGATGGCTTCTTCGTCGTGAAGGGCGCAGTCGACGGTGTGAGCTCCAATTTTTACACGCGAGCGGGTGAATTCGTCATCGACAAGGATGGCAACCTCTCGAACTCGCAGGGCCTAAAGGTTCAGGGCTATCAAGCCAACGGGGACGGCACCTTCGCGGCGTCGATCTCGAACGTCACGGCGCCCACCGCGGCCTTACCGGCAAAAGCCAGCGCAGCGGTCTCCATCACCGCCAACATCGACTCGAGCGCCAAAGTACCCGCGACGGCATTCGACGCGCAGGATCCGGCGAATACCTCGAACTTCTCGACCACCATTTCGGTGTACGATTCGCTCGGCAACGCGCACACACTGAACGTGTACTTCGCCAAGACGAACGCGAACACTTGGGATTATCACGCGCTCGTCCCGGGCGCCGACCTAAACCCCCCGGTCGTTGGCAACTCCGAGGTCGGTACTGGCTCACTGGCCTTCACGACCAATGGTGCGCTAAACACCGTGACGACCGGCACGGCCATCACTGCCAGTTTCGCGGGTGCTACCGCCGCTCAACCCATCAAGCTCGACTTCGGCACCTCGATCGGTGCGGGCGGCACCGGTCTGGATGGCGTCACCCAGTTCGCGTCGCCGTCCAACGTCTCCAGTCAATCTCAAGACGGGTATGCGTCGGGTGATTTCTCGGGCGTCGCCGTGGATGGTCAGGGCGTCGTCACCGGGCTTTACACGAACGGACAAAAGATTGCTATGTCGCAGCTGGCGATCGCCAAGTTCCGATCCAACGACGGTCTCGGCCGTGCTGGGCAGAACCTCTGGATCGACACACGTGAGAGCGGCACGGCCGCGATGGGTACTGCCGGCAGCGGCGGCCGTGGGGCAACCACGGGCGGCGCCCTGGAAGGCTCGAACGTCGACTTGGCCGAAGAGTTCGTGAGCATGATCCAACATCAGCGCTCGTTCTCTGCGAACTCGAAGACGATTACGACCGCAGACGAAATGCTCCAAGAGCTGATCAACATCAAGCGCTGATAATCGGCGCTTCGAGTTGACGCTCGAGTTGGCGGTTCGAGTCGATGAGCCTCCAAAGTAAGGATGCGGTTATGGACGAACAGGGCACTGATCATGGTCAGGCCCCGGTGGAGAAGAAGAAGGGTAAGGGTCCTCTCATTGGCATCGTCATCGCTGCTGTGCTCGTCGTGGGTGCAGGCGCGGCCGGTGCGGTCATGGGGCCCAAATTCTTCGCGAAACCGGTCCCCACTCAAAAAGCTGCCGCGGGGGAGGCAGAACCCGAAGACGACAAGCCATCGGGAGACGACAAGCCTGCCGAAGACGACAAGGCGCCGGACGACGCGGAAGGCGACGAACAAAAGGTCGAGCACAAGGCCGGCTCCAGTGAGGTGAAAGAGGTCACGAACCTCAGCCCCATCGTCGTCGACACGCGCTCGATGGACGGGCAAGTGCGTCACCTCAAGATAGCGCTTTCCATCGAACACCCGGACTCGATGAAAGAGTCCGAGTTCAAAGCCTACGTCCCGCGGGCACGGGAGGCCGCGATCTGGTATCTGCGCACGCACGACTTCGAAGAGCTGTCGTCCCCGAAGAATTTCGACAAACTTCGCAAAGATCTGAATGACAGCATCATCAACGCGGTCGGTAGAAAGCGCGCTCGGCGCGTTTTGATTACGGACTTCGTCGCGCAATGAACGCGGAGCGCGACAGCCTGCATGCGGGCACGAAGTCTCTGCGTCCGGCCCCACGGCTCAGCGATCCGGGCCTCGCGGGTCGGCACAAGCGCGTCGATTTGACCGGTCGCGAACGTCATCTGCGCGGGGCGATGCAGGCCATGGCCCACGTCGCGCAGCGTTTCTCTCGTTCGGCTCGACGAACGCTGCCGTTTTTGGTCAAGCGCAAGGCGCGTGTCGTACCGGAGGCGGTGGCGATCGTGGACCTCGGCGCCGATCTAGTCGTACGGCAAGGACCGATCTACGAGGTCATTTTAGGAACCCCCGGCGGCCCCGCATGGGGCCTCATGACGCTCAACACGGAGGCCGTTGGCGTCGTATTGGAGGGAGTGCTCGGTGGCGGCGAAAGTAGCGCCGCGAGCGGCTTGGGCGCAGACTTGACGCTGGCACAGAGCGCGCTCGTCGGCCGCATCACCCGCGCGTTGGCCGAGGACTTCGCCGAGGCGGTACGGGCCGAGGTCGGCATCGGGCTGTTGGTCGAAGTTCAACACAGCGTGGCCCGCGGGGACGAGCGCGAAGCAAACTTTGCCGACGGCCTGAGTGTCGACTGCGCATTCGACGGCATCACCGGGGGCGCTCGTATCACGATCGCCATCGGCGCCGAGGCGCTGGAGTCGGCGGCGCGTGAGAACGACCCGCCGGCCGCGCAGGCCGGCGATCCGCGCATGGCCGAGGCCGTGAGCGAGGTGCCGGTGGAGATGATTGCGCAGCTCGGCAGCGTGCGCCTCGGGCTGCGTCGCGTCTTGTCGTTGCAGCCCGGTCAGGTGCTGCGCTTGGACACGGCGGTGGATGATCCGATATGTATCCGGGTCGCGGGCGTGACCAAGTTCATTGGTGTGCCGGTGATCTCGCGCGGACAGCTCGCCGTCGAGATCCGAGGTCGGCACGAAGATTGAAGAGAGCGGGGCATGAGTGACGCTAGCGTTCGCCCCCCTGCTGCCAATGCGTTCGAAAACGTGTCTGCGTCGGCCCTGAAGGGCGACAAGAGCCCTTCCGCAGAGCCGCTTGCCGGTACATCGCGGGCCGCCGACAGCCTGAGCTTCGTGATGGACGTACCCGTCGAGCTCACCATCGAGCTTGGCCGAAAGACGACGAAAATAGGCGAGGTTTTGCGGCTCGGTCCGGGCTCGATCCTCGAGCTCAGCAAAGCCAACGGTGAGCCCCTCGATGTGTACGTCAATAACCGCCTGATCGCGCGCGGTGAGGCCGTGGTCGTGGGCGAACGGTACGGCATCCGGCTGACCGAAGTCGTCGTGACGGACGAAGGTCGCGGCCGAGGTTCAAAAGAATGACACCCCTACGTCATTATGTCAGCGCCGCGCTCCTGGGCCTCGTTTGCGCGCTGGGCGCAGCCAGCGCGCGCGCGCAAGAAGGACCCGACGCTTCGTTGAAGAGCCGGTCGTGGCTCGCGGCGAAGAGCGGCGCGGTGAAGACGCGACCGGTGGCAGTCGGGCCGAGCATCGGGCTTGGCCGGAGCCTGAGCGTGCTCGTCTTGGCGGGCGTATTGGGCGGCAGCGCTCTCTATTTGCGACGCCGGAAAAATATGGCGCCCAACCCACGTTCGACGGCGCTCCGCGTGCTCGGCGCGACGAAGCTCGGCGGTCGCGCGCAGCTCGTATTGGCCGAGGTGGCCGGCCGCAAGATATTGCTCGGTGTCACCGATGCCTCCGTACGAAAGCTGGGCTGGCTCGAGCCCGACGCGGAAGAGCAAGAGCTCCATGTGCCGCGGCCAAGGCTAGTCGGGACCGGTGTGGATTTGACGACGCGCGCAGCAAGCGCGTGCGCCGATCCCGTCCCCGCGCCCAAGCGTTCTTTTCGCGACGCGCTCGCGGCCGCCGTTGGCAATATTGGGCGGCCCGCTGACTCGGCCGCTGACATGCTAGCGGCCGAGACGCAAGACACCTACACCCGCTCGACGCCCCGTGCCGCCGATGCGCGCCGCGCCGAAACAGCGCACAAGCTCGCAAATCCGCAGATGGTCGACGTCGAGGGTCAGGCGCGCGGTCTCCTCGCGCGACTCGGGGATCCGCGCGCATGAACGCGCCGGCGGAGCTCTTGAAGGCGACCGAGCTCGCGCCGTCGATCAAGATCCTCCTCGTTCTCACATTTCTGGGGCTGTTGCCTGCGATCCTCCTGACGACCACCTCGTTCGTGCGCACGGTCGTCGTGCTGTCGTTCGTGCGTCAGGGCGTAGGTGCCGGTCAGAGCCCGCCGACTCAGGTGATCATGGGCTTGTCCATGTTTCTTACGATGTTCACGATGTCGCCCGTGGTCGAGCAGATCAAGACCAGCGCGGTCGACCCGTACCAGGCCGGCAAGATCGGCGACATGCAGGCCCTCGAGGTCGGCGCGCTTCCTCTCAAGCGCTTCATGCTTCGCCAGACGCGCGAGGCGGATTTGAAGCTTTTTTACGACGCGACTAGCGAACCCCTTCCGCAGACGCCGGACGACGTGCCGTTGCGCCTAGCCATGCCGGCGTTCGTGATCTCCGAGCTTACGACGGCCTTCCAAATGGGCGTCGTGATTTTGCTGCCGTTCTTGGTCGTCGATCTGGCCGTGGCCTCCTTGCTAATGAGCATGGGTATGATGATGGTGCCGCCCTCGACCATCGCTTTGCCAATCAAGTTGCTACTGTTCGTCTTGGTCGACGGCTGGAACCTAGTCGCCGGCTCCCTGCTGAGGAGCTACTCTTGACCACGGACGGGGCGGTCGAATTATTCCGTAACGCGATCATGATCACGGCGTTGATCGCGGGGCCGCCCCTGCTTGCCGCGCTTCTGGTCGGCCTGATCGTGGGCGTGCTGCAAGCCGCTACGCAGGTGAACGAGGCGAGCATCAGCTTCGTCAGTAAGCTGCTCGCGGTGGGTCTGACCTTCGCGTTTCTCGGCTCTTGGACGGTTCGCCAGTTGGTCGACTATACCGGCCGCACGATCGCCAGCATCTCGGACATCACGCATTGATCGATCTCGATTCTTTAGTGCGCGCCGAGGCAGGCACCTTCGCGCTGGAGACCGTGCGCATCGCCGGTGTGATCATCGCCGCGCCTCTGGCGTGGATGTCCGCTCCACTCCGCGTCCGAAGTGCATTGGTGCTGATGCTGGCGTTTGCGGCGCATGCCATGGGCGCGGGCGGTCTTCGGCCACGGCCCTGGGAACAAATGGCCTTCGCGGTGGGAAGCGAATTCATGCTCGGGCTAGGCATCGGCTTCGTGGTGCGGCTATTCGTGGCGATTGCGGAAATGGCGGCCGATCACATCGCGCCGATGATGGGCATCGGTGCGGCCCAGCTCTTCGACCCGCAAACCAAAAACATGCAGAACGTGATGTCCATGGTGCTGCGCAACTTCGCGGTACTGCTCGGCTTGATCGCGGGCGTGCATCGGGTGGTGCTGGGCGGCGTGCTGGCGAGCTTCAAGGCCGTGCCCGTCGCCTCGCTCGCCAATCCGAGCCTAGAAACCCCGGTCATTTTGGCCATGACCAGCGAGGCCCTGGCCACCGGCGTTCGGATCGCCATTCCCTTCATCGCCATTCTGTTCATCGCTCAGGTGGCGTTGGCCTTCATCTCCCGCGCCGCGCCGGCGATGCAAATTTTCTCCATCGGCTTCGCGGTGACCATGGCGACGGGCGGCCTAGTCATGATCCTGGTGCTGCCTGACTTGGGCATCGAGCTCGTGTCCGAGGTGTCCCGCACCGGAAGCAAAATCGAAACGCTGCTCGTCGCTGCGCAGGGCCCCCGCTGATCGGGCGTTTGGCTCATGGCCGGCGACGACGATACCGAAAGAACGGAGGACGCGAGCCCTGAGCGGCGCAAGCGTGCCCGGGAGGACGGTCAATTTCCGCGCTCGCGAGACAGCGGGCCCGTGGCCGGGACGATCGCGGTCCTCGGCATCATCGGGGCCAGCGCAGGCGATTTCGTGGCGACGATGCGCGGCTTTTGCTTGCGTTGTTTCGACGATCCATTGTCGCTCATGCGCGGGGACACGAGCCCCCTGGCGGAACAGGCCGCGCTCGTGCTGGTCGCGTCCTGCGTGCCGGTGGCCCTGGCGGCCGCGATCGCGGGAACCGCCGTGGGTTTCTTGGAGGCCGGGTTTCACCCTAATTTCGAGCTGCTCGAGGTCAAGCTGGAGCGGCTCGAGCCGCTCGCCAAGTTGCAGCAGATGTTTTCACCCAAGGCCGGCCTCACGAGCGTCGCGCTATCGGTGATGCGAGTGGTCGTCGTCGGCCTAGTCGCCGAATCGGTGATGGAAAAGGAGTTTCCCGCACTGACGCGTCTTGCCCGAGCTCCTCTGGGGGCTGCGGTGTGGGAGAGCGCACGAGTCGTGATGAGCGTCGCGGTTTGGTCGACGATCGCGCTCGGATTGATCGCCGTTATCGATTACGGCGTGTCGTGGTGGAAACACGAGCAGTCGATCAAGATGAGTCGCCAAGAGCTGAAAGATGAACATCATCAGCAAGAGGGAAGCCCGCAGATCCGCCAGCGCCAGCGCGCACGAGCGCGGGAAATGCTCAAGCGCGGGCTAAGAAAAGGCGTGAAAGAAGCGACGGTGATCGTCGCCAACCCAACCCACGTGGCGGTTGCCCTTCGCTACAAACAACACGAGGGCGCGCCGATCGTCACCACCAAAGGCTATGACGAAATCGCGCAGCAGATAAAGAAGATCGCAAAAGAAGAGGGTATCCCCATCATCGAAAACCGACCTCTGGCGCGCGCTTTGGCCGAGCGCGTGCGCGTCGGACGCGTGATCCCGGCGGACCTGTACGTAGCCGTCGCCGAGCTCCTAGCCATGGTCTATCGCCTCAAGAATCGCGGCCGCCGCGCCTGACCCCCGGATCGGCCCGAACGCGGCTCCGGCTCGGCAAAAATGGCCGTCCCGCACCGCCTTGCGTTGACGCACCAGATCGGAGATAAACCCGCCGTGCTGAAAATCGACCTCACTTCCCGCCGCGCGTTCGTCGTCGGCATTGCGGATGACGGCGGCTTCGGCTTTGCGATCGCCAAATCACTGGCGGAAGCCGGAGCGAGCGTCGTGGCCGGGACATGGCCACCAGCAATGGGCATCTTCGAAAAGCTGCTGGAGCGCGGTAAGCTCGACGCATCGCGCAAGATGTCGGACGGCTCACTCCTGCAATTCGAGCGCGTGTACCCGGTGGACGCCGCCTTCGACACCTTGGAAGCCGCGCCACAAGCCCTACGTGAGAGCAAGCGCTATGCGAGCCGGGGTGATTTCAGCGTCGCGGGCGCCGGCGCTCGGCTGATCAGTGACTTCGGCGAAAAGCCGCTCGACATCGTGGTGCACTGCCTGGCCAACGGCTCGGAGGTGCACCTGCCACTGCTCGAGACCAGCCGGGCGGGCTATCTGTCCGCGGTCGGGGTGAGCGCCTACTCGCTCGTCTCGATGGTTCAGCGCTGGGCCCCCCTGATGCGCCCCGGCGGGTCCTTCCTGTCGCTCACGTACTTGGCGAGCGAACGCGTCATTCCGGGCTACGGCGGCGGCATGAACGCCGCCAAGGCTGCGCTCGAAAGCGACACTCGCGTGCTCGCCTACGAGGCTGGGCGCAAGTACGGCGTGCGCGTGAACACCATTTCTGCCGGCCCCTATGCATCGCGCGCGGCGAGCGTGACGGGCATCATCGACGACGTGGTTGCGTACTACGAGCGCAATGCGCCGATTCAAGAGAAGCTGACGACGCCGGAAGTCGCGAACACCGCCGCTTTCTTGGTGAGCTCGCTCGCGACGGGCATCACCGGTGCCACCGTGTACGTGGACAAGGGCTATCACGTCATGGGCAAGGGCGCCGATCCGGACAAGCCGGCTAAGCCGGCTAAGCCGGAGGAGTGAGCGGTGCCGCTATTTACTCGGCCGGTTCGCACGCAGGGTCGATATTCGGCGTTCATTTTCGACTGCGACGGCACCTTGGCCGACTCGATGCCGCTCCACCAGCAGGCGTGGATCCACGCGCTCGCCAAACATGGCGCCCGCTTCGACTTCGGCTGGGAGCTGTTCATGAGCCGCGCCGGCAAGACCATCGAGCAAACCGTCACCGAGCTGAATGCGGAGTTCGGTCTCGATATGAATCCGGCGCTCGTCGCCGCTGACCAACGATCGCACTACGACGCTCTTTCGCCCGGCGTGTTGGCGCTCGAAGAAGTGGTGGCATTCGCCCGCGAGCAAGCGGCGGCGGGCTTCCCGGTGAGCGTCGCGTCCGGCGGCGACGCCGTCACCGTCCGCCAAACGCTGCGCACGATCGGCGTCACCGATCTATTTCCGATCGTCGTCACCGCCGAGGAAGTGGCGCATGGCAAACCCGCGCCTGATCTATTTCTGCTCGCCGCGCGGCGCATGGGCGTGGGGCCCGAGCACTGCCTCGTGTTCGAGGACAGCCCTCTCGGTATCCAAGCCGCAGAGCGCGCCGGTATGGGCGCGGTACTGGTCGGACGCACGCTGTAGGCCGCGTTTACTGGAGAGGCCGCATCGCCGCCTCTCCAGTGCCACTCAGCTCGAATTATGCCAAGCTTCGGTGGTGGCTCCTCCGGTGGCGGCTCAGCGTTTCCATCGGTTGCTCGTGCGGCATTTTGGGCCGCGGCTGAAAGAGGCCCGCCTATTTGGCTCCTTTGCGCGTGGCGAGGCCAACGAGGATTCGGACGTCGATGTCTTGGTGCTCGTCGAGCAGCTCACGCGTGACGACAAGATCGCCGCCATCACTCTTGCCTCCGAAATCCTGCTCTCTGACGGAGTCTCGATTCAGTGTTTGGCCATGGGCCCCGCGGAGTTCGAGCGGCTACTCGCTCTCGAAACCGGGTTTGCTCGTGACATCATGAGCGAAGGCGTACGGCTGTGACCAACGAGAATCGCAAAGCTCACGTCGACGCAGAGGTCGAGCGTGCGCGCGAGTGCCTGAGGGCGGCCGAAGCGCTGCTTTCGCTCAGGCTGTGGAGTGACTGCGTGAGCCGCGCCTACTATGCGGCGCTTCACTACGCCATGGCCTTGCTCCTGAGCGAGGGCATCGAACCCAAAACCCACGCTGGCGTGGGGGCCATGCTCGGGTTGCACTTCGTCCGTGCTGGGAAGTTGGACTCCGAAGCGGCGCGCGAGCTGTCCAGGCTCGAGCAGTTTCGTGGCGAAGCCGACTACAACCGATTCTTCGTATTCACGGAACGATCGGCCACCGAAGAGCTGGCCGTCGCGCGCACGTTCTGTGAGCGAGCGGCGGCTTATCTGGTAGAGGCCTGAATTTGGTTTGATGGTCGCCCGGCGCCGCGAAGCCGTCCTAGCCTTCGGCGTCGCGCCGCGGCTCCCCGGGCGGCCGTGCATTGGGTGTTCGTCGCCCGAAGCAGATCGTTACAAAACCGTAGTCGGTGAACGTGCCGGCTGCGCTCCGCGTTGGCGGCCGGCGCAGCGTGTAACCGAATCGGTGACGTGGAGTGGAGTTTCGCGAGCGCGCCGCCGAAGGCTAGGCCGCAGTTTAGTTGGAATTTGCGACCATCAAAATCATCTGCTCCTCGCGGAGCGGCGGGGCAGCGTGCAGGCTAGGGTCGGGCGCGCGTCACGGCGCGGCGGGGCAGCGTGCAGGCGAGGGTCGGGCGCGCGTCACGGTGCCCTTTGAGCTGGGCTGAGCCCGCGAGCCCGCGAGCTCAGCCCAGGCCCAAGCCGCTTGAGCTTGACGACCCGTGCGCTATGCTCGAATTGTATGTCAGGGGCCGCCAAAGATTCGAACCCTCCGCCCGTGGACGAGCGCTTGGTTGCTCCGGAGTCGCGGTTCGAGATCTGGGACGGGAGGGTGGAGTACGTGGCACCAGCAGACGAACCCCACGCAACGCGGCATTCGAAGATTTCGGCCTTGCTCGAGGCGCACGTGGGGGAGGGCTACGAGGTGGCCGGCGACATGCTGACCCGAACGTCGGCGCTCGATGATGTTGCCCCTGACGCAAGCGTGTTCCCCTCCGCGCGTGACGCTGAGACGGGTCAGCGGCAGTTGGAAGAGCTCGCCTTCGAAGTGACCAGCACCGAAGGCTTGAGCCATGCCGGCCACAAAGCAAAGAAGCTCGCGGGGCGCGGTGTGCGGCGCATCTTCGCGGTGGACGTGAACCGCAAGCGCGCCGTGGAGTGGTCAGTCGCGACCGACTCCTGGAGTATCCTCGATCACGATTCCCTGATCGTGGATCCCGCCCTTGCGGCGCCCTTGCCGGTACATGCGCTCGTCTCTGCGGCGAAGGCGGACGACGCGATGGCGAGCGCGCTTCTGGCCAAGCGTAACCCTATTCTCGTCGCCGCATTGGATGAGCAGCGCGCGCAGGCCAAGCTCGAAGGCGCGGCAGAGGGCAGGGCAGAGGGCAAGGTCGAAGCGCTCTTGGCCGTGCTGGCGGCGCGCGGTCTAGTGCCCGACGATGCCGAGCGTGAGCAGGTCAATGCCGTGCAGAACGGCTCGCGCCTCGACGTTTGGCTGTCGGCATCCATTCGCTGCGCAAGCGTCCGTGAGCTGCTCGCGCTGTGAGTCTCAGCCGCCGTAAGTGACGCGATAGATCATACCGTTCTGATCCTCGCCCACGAGTAACGAGCCGTCTTTCAGCATGGCGAGCCCCATGGGGCGCGCGAAGCGCCCCCAGCCGTTGGCGGTTTTATTCAGAAAGCCCGTGATGAACGGCTCGATGCGCAGGGCACGATTTTTCTCGAAATGCACCCGCGCGACTTCGTAGCCGCTCGGCGGGCTACGGTTCCAGGACCCATGCAGCGTGACGAAGGCGTCGCCGCGATAGGCGGCGGGGAACGCCGAGCCGGTATAGAAAAGCAGCTGCATGCCGCTCGCGTGAGCGGTGTACGTGAGCGCCGGGCGCGTGCTCGCTTTATCCCATTCTTGGATGGTGCCTTGGCCCTTTGGCGGGTCACGATAGGAGTTCAGTTGGCCATCGCCGAACACCAGCGGCCAGCCGTACTTACTGCCCTTGGCAATCAGATTCAGCTCTTCGCGCTGCGCATCGTCGCCGAGCCAATCGACGCCGTCATCCCAGCCCCACAGCTCCGCCGTGCCGGGTCGGAAAGCAAAGCCAATCGTGTTGCGAAGACCGGTTGCGAACACTTCTCGGCCCGAACCGTCGAGGTGCATGCGCAGCATCGCGGCACTCTCGGGATTTTGCTCGATGCACTCGTTGCACGTCGAGCCCACGCTCTCGTACAGCCAGCCGTCGGGACCGATGGCCAGGGTGCGGTCGTTGTGCTGACCCACGTCCGGCAGTCCGGTGGCAATACGACGCTCGGGCCCCAGCGTGCCGTCAGCGAGGATCGGCGCCACGAACGTCTCGGTGGCCGCTGCGAAGAACAAGTCTGTGCCGCGAATGACCAAGCCGTGCACGTTCTTTTTCGACAGCACCACGGCGGGGCTGGCCGCGCGTGGGCCGGCGGGACGAAGGAGCGTGATCGTGCCGCCATCGCGGCTCGACACATAAACATCGCCTCGAGCCGACACGACCATGACGCGCGGCGTATCGAGCCCGTCCGCCCAGCGCGCGATGTGGAACCCGGGCGAAAGCTTGAGCGACGCGACGCGCTCGTCCGTGAAAGGTTGCGGCTCCGTGACGACGACGTGGGCCGTTACCTCCACCGAGCCCGGGCGAGTCAGAGTTTGAGCCCACACCGAGGGCACGGCTGCGGCACTGAGCAGCGCGACGATACCGAACGCGGTTCGAGATTTGATCACGACAATAGAATTCCTGTTCGAGGCGGGCCGACGACTTCGGGCTCCGGCATCATGGCGCGCGGTGACGCGCTCGCGGGCGGTAAAAGCGCGCTCGAGCGGTTTTTACACCGGGTCGCGGAACGGGACATTTTTGTGCGCGGGCTGCGCCCCGGCGGGCGGTCGCCGTCAGGCAAAAGGCGCAGCTCGAGCCGAACCACCTTGAGCCAGGACCAGCATCAGTGCTTGGCCTGGGCGACCAGTACGGGGCTCGCGGGCTTCATCTTGGGCCTGCTTGCGGGCGACTTGCGTGAAACGACGCGCGGGGCCTAGCGGACGAGCGTACCGTCACTTCTGCCCGCTCGATGTCGGGGTTCGAGGGTGCGAGGCGCGTCAAAGCGCTGACCTGTCAGCGCTTT
>CAHJWM010000025.1 GCA_903642325.1 Myxococcales bacterium
CCCCCGCCGCCCCCGCCGCCCCCGCCGCAGTGCGCGTGTACATGCGCACGGACTCGGAGCCAGTCCTGTTTTCGGCGTGGCCCAGCGGCGCGGCCCCTACTCCCCGATGGTGCGTGGCGCCCTGCGACGCCGGTTTCGTACCGGGGGACTACGACTTGAAACTAAACGGCGTATTCGTGGGTCAGGCGGTTTCGCTTCGAAAGTCGGGCACGCTGCGTGGCGAGCTTCATTCGCATGCTGGCGCCCGAGCGGGGGCGTGGCTTGGCCTGAACCTAGGCGGCATCGTGGGCGGAGTTTTCATCACCGTCGCCGCGTTGGGCGGCCCAAGCTGGGCCTATCTGGCCGGCGGCGGCTCGTTGGTTGCGGGCGGCGCGGTCTTCTTACTGTCTTATCGAGCCGACCGGGCCACGGTGAGCTTTACGCCAGGCGAGCCCGCGGACGTGCGAGGGATGCCCGCGACCCAGGGGCCCAGCGCTGGGGATTTATCGTTTTACTTCCCCGACCGCGCGGCCTTCCGCTCACAGGCCCGTGGCCTTGGTCTCAGGGTCACCTTCTGAGCGCAAAGGTCTTCACCGAGCGCGCCCGAACGTGGCGTTGTTCGGGTCGCTACGCCAGCGCGCCTTCTTCGATGCTAGTCGAGGGCGCCGCGCTTGATCCAGGGCCGATGCACGTCTGGAATGTCGTCGAGCAGTTGCCGGGTTACGGCGCTGCTTGGTGAGCCAGTGACCTGGGCGGGCGGGCCTTGTTCGACGATCTCGCCCTCGTGCATGATGAAGATCGAATCAGAGATGTAGCAGGCGAGGCCGATGTCGTGGGTGACGAACACGATCGTCATGTCGAGCTCCTGTTTCAGCTTCATCAGGTAGTCGAGAATATTCGCGCGGCTACAGGCGTCGACCATGCTGGTGGGCTCGTCTGCGATCAGAACCTGTGGACGCAAGATGAAGATGCGCGCCAAAAGCATGCGTTGCATCTGCCCGCCTGACAGCTCGAAGGGATATTTGCCCTCGACCTCCTTGGGCTTGATGTTCACCGCCATGAGCGCGGCGTCTACGCGCGCTTCCATCTCTTCTTCCTCGGGCTTGCGCTTGAAGAGCTTGAAACTGCTCTTGAGTTGGGAACGGATGGTAAAAAACTGATTGAAGGCCGAAAACGGATCTTGAAAAACGGCTTGTACCGAGCGCCAGTGTTCGCGCGCATCCCGCTCGTTGCCGATCGGCTTGCCGTTGAAGGACAGAGTTCCACTGCTCGGTGTTTCGAGCCGCAGCAGCATCTTGGCCAACACGGTTTTGCCACACCCGGACTGGCCGACGATGCTGATGATGTCTCGGCTAGCGATGCCGAAGCTCACGTTTTTAACGGCCTCGACCAGTTTTTTTCCGTGCCCGAAGCTGCGGGAGAGGTTCTTGGCCTCGAACTTCAGAGGCTGATCGGCCAAGGGGCTGGGCTCACTCGGCATATTGACACCTAACCTGGCGATCCTTGACGATGCGAATCACTTGTTGGTTCTCTTTGCAATCGGGGCGTGCCACCGGGCAGCGTTCGGCAAAGCGGCAGCCTTGGATCGGATGAGCCAAATTAGGCGGCGCGCCTTCGATGGACACGGGTTTCTGATCGCGGTGGCCAGAGTCGGCACTGAGCATGGAGCCCATCAAGGCCTGCGTATAGGGCATACGCGGATCGAAGATGACCTGCTCGATGGTTCCCATCTCCACGATCTCACCTGCGTACATGACGGCGATGTTGTTCGACACGTGGCGGAGCAGCGGTAGCTCGTGCGTGATGAACAGCATGCTCCCGATGATGCCTTGGTCCATCAGCTCGAACAGAAGCCTGATCACGGCTTTCTGAGTCGAAACGTCGAGGGCCGAGGTCGGTTCGTCGGCGATCACCACACGCGGATCGAGCAGCGTGGAGATGCCGATCACCACGCGTTGTTTCATTCCGGCGGGCAACTGCACGGGGTAGGAATTCAGCACGTCGTCCGCGGGCATGCCGAGCTTTCGGAAGCGCTCGCGAAGCCGAGCATGGACCTGCCTCTTATCGGCGGTCTCGTCGTGACTCAGGATCATGTCCGTCGCTAAATCTTTTACTTTTCGCGTCGGATTGAGCGAGTTCAGGGCTCCCTGGGGGATCATCGAGATCTTACGGCCCAGGATGTCGCGCCGGTTTTGTTCGACGTTCATGCCGATGATGCTTTTGCCTTCGATGCGCACGTCCCCGCTGCTCAGGTGGAGAGGAGGGATGTAAAGGCCCATGCAGGCGCTCACGAGGGTGGTCTTGCCGCACCCGGATTCGCCAGCAATCCCCAAAATTTCGCCCGCTTTCAGCGAGAAGGATACACCGTCCACGGCCTGGATCTTCTGCCCGAAGCGAGTGAGATAATGGGCGCGCAGATTGTCGACCTCGAAGATCGGGCTGCTCATCACTTCCTCAAGCGCGGATTGAACACGCCTTCTAGGGACGTGTTGATGATGTACAGGGCAAATACGATCACCGTGATCAACACCATGGCCGGCGCGAACGCCCACCACGCGCCGTCCGTCAAGGCCTCGTTACGGATCGCTTCATTGAGGATCTTGCCCAACGAGATGGAGTCATAGGGGCCTAGCCCGAGCATGGAGATGCTCGCTTCCGACAAGATCCCGGTCGCGGTTTGCAGAATGAAGACCATGAAAATGTAAGAAAGGAGGTAGGGCATGATGTGCAAGAGCACGATGCCCAGCGTCCCGTAGCCATTGATGCGAGCCAGGCTCACGTGATCTCGACCACGCAAGCTGGACGACTGGGCGCGCACGGCGCGCGCGCTCCAAGTCCACGTGGTGCAGCCGATGATCAACGCGATCAGCGTCAGGCTGCGCCCGTTCTCGATACTCGAGCTGAGCAAGATCAGGACAATCAAGCTCGGAATCACCAAGAACAGATTGGTGCCCACCGTCAGCACGTCGTCGATTAAGCCGCCCTTGTAGCCGCCGTACAGACCGATCAGAGTGCCCACGAACGTGGCCACGGTGCCGGCGAGGAACCCGACGTAGAGTGACGACCTCAGGCCCGCGATCAATAGCGACACCATGTCCACGCCCAGGTGGTCGGTTCCGAGCCAGTGCGCGCGGGAAGGGGGCGTGAACGCCAAGCCGACGCGGGTGCTCACATCCACATGCACGAACAATGGGCCGAGCAAGGCGAACAGCAAGGTCGCAAAAAATAGCCCAAATCCGAGGACGAAAGACGGCGTACGGAGCAAGCTCGTGAACAGCTTCATGTCACTTGCCGGTCCGTTGCGCGGCGCGGATGCGGGGGTCGAGGATGCCGACCAGGATGTCGACGCTGAAGTTCGCGATGAGCACGGTCACGGTGACGAGCAACGTACAACCAGTGATCAGCGGGTAGTCGTTGCCTTGGATAGCCGTGAGCACCGCCATGCCCAGCCCGGGGTAGCTGAAGATCATCTCGGTGATCAGCGCGCCGCCGACCATGGTGCCGAGAGCCAAGGCCAGCCCGGTCAGCTGAGGCAGCATGGCGTTGCGAAACATGTAAAACAGTATCTTGCTCTCTTTGACTCCGAGTAATTTGGCGTACTTCACGTAATCGGTACCGAGCTCGTAGATGCACATGGAGCGCATGCCGATGGCTTGCCCGCCCACCACAATCAAGAACACGGATAGAAAGGGAAGCACGTAGTAGTAACTGGCGCTCGCAATGAACTGGCGGCTGAGCGCGGGCGACAAACCGTCATCATAACCGCCGACGGCGGGAAACCACTCGAGGCGAATGCCGAACACGTACACCAGCAATATACCGAAACAGAACGCCGGGATGGCGCTGGCAAGCAATGCCATCGGGTACATCAGCTGATCGAATACCCCGCGTTTGTAGGCCGCGAGGGCGCCAAGCACATTGCCGAGTAGCCAGCCAAATACGATCGTCGGCAGTTGCAACGCGAGCGTCCAAGGCAAGGCGGCCTTGATGATCTCGCTGACGCGCTTGGGATGCTGCAAAATGGAGCTGCCGAGATCCCCGCGTAAGCTCATGCCTACGTAGTTGGCAAACTGCGAGGCGAGCGTCGTGCGCACGGGCTTGCCCTGGGCGTCTCGCTGCACGTGGCCACTTGGGTCGAGCTCGACCAAGCCGAACTCCTTGAGATACGACTCTTCCTTCTCTTTGGCCGAGGCGGTGTCCAGGCCCGCGCTCACCTTGGCCATCATGGTGTCGACCGGATTGGCGTCGCCCAAACGGGGCAAGAAGAAGTTGATCGTGACTGCAACCAGGAACGTGACGAAGTACCAGCCGGCGCGACCGAGTATGTGCTTGAGGGTGGGATATTGATTCAACATGTTCCTGGTTCGACCGAAGCCATCAATGGGTCACTGGCTCGATCGCCCACAGCATGTTGGTGCCCAGGCGGTCGCCAGGCGTGAGCGGCGGCAGGTAGGGGTTCGCCGCGCTGGGCATGTTCGACCAATGTTTGGCGCTGAACTCATAAAATGCGTCTGGTCGATAAACGAGCGGTAAATCTGGCTGCAACTGCATGAAAATCACATTCAGCTCATGATAGGCGGCCAGCAGCTCGCCTTCGTCGGTCATGCTCGGTATGCGTGTCAGGAGCTCATCGATGCGCGGGATGTAGCCCGGCGCCTTTGGGTCGTTGAAGCGCCCCATGTTTTTGTACATCTTGTCACCGAGCGGTGCGAAATCTTGCGTAGTCATCAAAATTTCGAAGCGCGACCAGGGCTTGGAAGGGGAGGGCGCAGAGGATGGAGTGTTCATGATCAAGTCGAAGTCGCCCTCGAACAGCGCGTTCCAAAATAAGCTCGCGTCGACGAAGCGCTCACGAGCGTCGATGCCGACCGCGCGCATGCTCTTCACGCTGATGCGCACGATGGACTCCCAGTCGCTCCAGCCTGTCGGTGATTTCACGAACACCGTAGGCACCTTGCGTCCACTTTCATCGAGCGTTTCGAGTAGCTCGCCATCTGCGCCGAAGCGCGGTGTGTAGCCGCCTGCCTTGAGCTCGGCTTTGGCACGCTCGGGATCGAACCACGTACCGTATTTTTGGGTGTCTGCGTCCGAGAAGTATTTCTGTTCCAGCCCGAAGGGCAAAATCAAGCCCGGTTTCAGCGGTTCGCTATAGCCCGAGACGGCCAGTTCTCGGATGTCTTTGTAGTTGATGGCAAAGGCCATGGCGCGCCGCATGTGCACGTTCGTCAGCGGCGCGCGCTTGTGATTGACGATCAGCATGGGCATGGCGCTGCTGAGGAAGAATGGCTCCTTGCTGAGCCAGCTCTGCACGCCCTTCTTCGCCTTGAGCCAAATACGCGGCACGAAGGTGCTGGAAGCGTCCAGCCGCCCTTGTTGAAGC
Source organism: Myxococcales bacterium (assembly GCA_903642325.1). GTDB lineage: Bacteria > Myxococcota_A > Polyangia > Polyangiales > Polyangiaceae > PMG-095. Next base: position 5,360 of record CAHJWM010000025.1, read on the forward strand.
GCGATGCTGAAGTGATCGTTACTCTTGTAAATCGGGTGCACGACGAACTTGACGGTCGGCCTTTTGCCGCCGTGCAGGGCTTGGTTGCCCCAGTAGTTGTCGTCCCGCACCACCGCGATTTTTTCGCTGCTGTAGGAGAACAGCTTGTACGGCCCCGAGCTCACAGCGTCTTTGTCGAACTTGAGCTTGTCGAAATCATCCAAGTTCCCGCCGTGGGCGGCCAACATCGGTTCGATGACGTGGCGCGGGATGATCCGTTGCGCCTGCAGCGCGTCCAATACGACCAACGGGTTCTTTTTTTCGGCATTGAGCTCGAACACTACGCGCCGCGGATAACCCTCGGTGGCGTTCAGCTCGACCGGTACTTCCTTGCCCGCTTCGTTCAAAGCCCGGACGGCTTTTAGATACTGCCAAATAGGCGCAATATTGAGGCTTTTATAGCGCTTGCCCAGCTCGAACGTGTAAGCCACGTCCCAGGCCGTTACCGGCTTGCCGTCGTTCCAGCGCGCCGCTGGATTCAGCGTCACCTCGACGCTTTCGGCGTGCGTGGCGTACGACTCCGCCAAGAGCGGCACCATCTTGCCCGTGATGGAGTCGTACATCAGCAACGTCTCGTACACGAAGTTCATCGTGCTAACGGGCCAGTCCGGGTTGCTGAGCAGGGGGTTGAACGAAGCGGGCTCGCCCCACTGCCAACCCGCAACGTAGAACGTCTCTCCCCTTGGGAAGCCGCCGCCTGCGTCGTCGGCGTCGCGCCGACAATCGGCTTGTCCGAGTAACGATAGTAAGGCGAGCGCGGTTCGGAGCAGCCGAACAGCGGGGACGCGGCGAACGAAGCTCTGAGTGCCCCTGGGCAGTTTGGAAGCGACAGAGCAAGTCTCGGTCATGGGCGATGCTCGACGGTGCTATAGCGCGGAGTACTGCTGGAACCAAAGCGCCCGAGCCTTCAGCTCGAGCCCTCGTGGGCTAAAGTGGGTGATCGATAGTAGGATCGGTTGCCCATCGTGAGCCGAAGTGCAGAACCGAAATGGGGACCGCGCCGATGCGTTTCGAGCGCGGGCATTCGGAAGTTGTCACATGTCGAACGAGGCGGAGCGCGTCTGCGACGACGGTAAGACACGACGACGTTGGCCCGCGCGTCAGCGAGGTTTTAGTGCTCGGATGTGTCCGGCAATGGGCGCCGTGATCGAAAAATCGGCGGAGCGCGCGGCCGAAGGCTCCAGAGGCCCGCTTGCTTAGATCACTACAGTCGTGACTCGAGACGAACGTCGGCTTTAGTTCGGGAAAGCCGCGCTGGCGGACGGGCTCGGTGAGCTGGCGCCTTTGGGCGCCTCGCTGCTCGGCGTGGCACTTGGGGGGCTAGGGATGACGGGGGGTGCCGGCGCGGGGGTCAGTCGAGGAGTCACCACGGCTGGTCGCGGCGGGGGGAGCGTCGCGGCCGGTGCGTGCCCAACGAGCGGAGGGTTCGGCGCTTGCGGTCGAGCGCGCTGCTCGGGCGACAACCAGCGCGTCGAGCTCGGGCAACTTCTGAAACGACCCTCGACCGCGTCGCAGCTCTCTCGCTCGAGCCGCCTTTCGACGGGCAATACCGCGGGCACGATGTCGTCCCAACGAAAGGTCAAGCCGGCACCCAACGTGAGCACTGACGTTCCTCGAAACCCACCGCCGAGTGTAGTAAAGGCGCTGTGCACGTCGAAATCGGCGCTGTCGCTCAGGTGAATGTCGGCGTCGAGCCCCGCGCGCATCGGCACCGCGAAGCTCAGGTCAACGCTCACGCCTTTTCGCACGGCGGCTTCGACTGCGTTCTGGTTCAGGCTCGCCGTTCCCGCGACGATATCGATGTTCACGTCCTCCTGGCCCAACGTGATGGCTGCACGCTTGAACACGGTGTCGAGGTTCGCGCTCGGCGCGGCCTCGAACCAAGGCACGAAGGTGATGGCGGGGTGCGGCGACATGGGTACCGCGAAGCCCAAAACGAGCGGCATCGTCAGGTAGTTGCGCTGACCGCTGACGTAAGCGGTCGGAACGGCGCCCACGTCGAAGGAGACAGCCACCTTGGGTGTGCCGTCTGGATAGCGGCCAGCCACCGGAAATAGGAATAGCGCGACGCCGCTCGCGCCGACGCCATGCGCGGTCGAATCGTTGATCTTAGAGCCAAAGTTCACGTAGTGCAGTCCGAATTGCGCGCTCAGTCTGCCCGTGCTGGAGCTGAAGTTTGCATTGTAGCTCACGGTATTGAACGCCCCAGCATCACTCGAGCCATGCCGGTAAGCCAGCACCACGCTGGAGGCGCGAGTGTCGTAGCTCGAGACCGCTGGCGCGTGAGTGCCGGGCAGAGCTCGCGCGGTTTGACCGAGCAACAACAAGAACGTAGGCACACAGGTCACGGTCACTCGGTTTCGCACACGGGCAACTACGCCCACGTGTTTGGATGTTTAAGGCCTGCCCGGGAGCGCGGCGCGCAGAGCGAAGGTCGGCTCCTTGGCCGCTGACGCGAGCGGGTTTGCGAGGTCCCGCCTCACCGCGCGCCGGAATTTGTGCGCCCGGGCGAGCGCGGCATGCGACGACTGGCGCCCGGCCCAGGATTTCGTTAGGAGGCCATGACCATGACCGAGCTCGCGCAACTTTCCGCCGCCGATCGCGCTGACCTCCAGCAATCGCTCGAGGAGCGTTACAACGCTTTCCGGGCGCAGGGCCTCAAGCTGGACATGACGCGAGGCAAGCCATCGGCCGAGCAGCTCGACCTAGCCTCCAAGCTCACGGTGGCGCTCGCGGAGGACGACTACAAGGGCAGCGACGGCAGCGACGTACGCAACTACGGCGGCCTGGACGGGCTACCGGAAATGAAAGCCATTTTCGCTGACCTACTCGGGGCGCCCGTGGCTCAAGTCGTGGTGGGCGGGGTGTCGAGTTTGACCATGATGCACGACACGGTGGTGCGAGCGCTGCTGCATGGGGTGCCCGGCAGCACGGAGCCTTGGGGCCGCGGCAAAGTGAAGTTCATCTGTCCTAGCCCCGGGTACGATCGTCATTTCGCAATCTGCGAGCACCATGGCATCGAGATGGTGACCGTAGGCCTGCTTGCGGACGGCCCGGACATGGCGGAGGTCGAGCGCTTGCTTCTAGCTGATCCCACCATCAAGGGCATGTGGTGCGTGCCGAAGTACAGCAACCCGACCGGCACCACCTACAGTGAAGAAGTCGTGAAGCGGCTGGCCAAAATGACCAGCGCGGCGCCTGATTTCCGATTATTTTGGGACAATGCCTACGCCGTGCACGACCTCTACTCGGTCGGTGACGTGCTCGCCAACGTGATCACGGCCTGCGCCGAGGCAGGTCACCCGGATCGCGCGATCGTCTTCGGATCCACCTCGAAGATCTCGTTCGCGGGGGCGGGGGTGGCCGCCCTTGCGTCGAGCCCCAAAAACATCGCGGACGTCAAGAAGCACAGCGCCATCCAGACCATCGGTCCGGACAAGGTCAACCAGTTGCGCCACGTGCGCTTTTTCAAGGACTACGTGGGCGTGCTCGCGCACATGCAGAAGCACGCGGCGCTGCTTCGCCCCAAGTTCGAAGCGGTGGTCGAAAGCTTCGACCAAGCCCTGGGCGGCAAAGGCGTTGCGTCGTGGACGGAACCACGTGGCGGCTATTTCATCAGCCTGGACACGCTCGACGGTTGCGCCGCCGAGGTCGTACGATTGGCTGACGAAGCGGGTGTCAAGCTCACGGCCGCGGGGGCGACGTTCCCTTACGGCAAGGAGCCGCGGGACCGCAATATACGCGTTGCGCCTTCTTTGCCGCCGCTCGCGCAAATCCGCACCGCGATGGAAGTGGTGACGGTCTGCGTCTTGCTCGCCAGCTTGAAGAAACTCGCCGTCTGAGCCGCGCGGCGCAAAGGGCGTCTTAACGGACTCGACGGCGCCTCGCGGCGAGCGGACCAACCGCTCACGCTGCGCGGTCGACCAGTGACTTCAAGTCGGTCCATTCTTTGTCGAGGCGGGCTTTGGTCGAGTCCCACGTGGCGGCGGACGCAGTTTCAAGCTGCTTCCAATCATCTGCGAAGGTCGCCCGCTGCGCCCGGATCTGAGTCAGCTGCGCGTCGAGATCAGCCTTTTTCTTGCCGCTGGAGGTCTTGGACTTGGCTTCCAAGTCGGCGATCTTGTGATCGAGGTCGACTAGCTTCCCCGTTGTGTCGTGCCGGTAGTCCTCACGCATCTTGAGGAAGCTTGCCTGCGCGTCGGCGATTTTTTTGTCGGCCTCGGCCTGAGCCGCCGCCGCTTTCCGGTCCGCCTCTTGATTGGCTTCGACGATCTTCTGATTCGCCTGCAGTTGCGCGTTGGTGGCCTTTTGCTGTTCGTCCGCAGCTTTGTCGCAGCCACCGGCCAACACGAGAGCTAAAGCGAGACCAACGGCGTTAATCGAAGAGCGAATCATGAAGTGCCTCCTGTTTCAGTGTTTGTGTCGCGTTAGCACGGCTCGTGCCGGGCACCGCTGATGTCGCAAACTCGCGGCGGAGTTCTGCCTCGGCGTGCAAGCGCCTCGTCGAGAAAAATTCTATCGGACCGTCCGCCTGGCTCCCCGGGCCGCGGCTCGTTTTCATGTCCATCGAGGAAAATCTGCCTAGCGTGATACCCCGGACGTCACCGCGCGCGCTAGCCTCTTGCCCCCGCGACGGCGGGCTGGCGCTCCCCCCGAGCCGCCCCAGCTAGACAAGGTCGTGGTCGAATGACCCAGTGTCGCGTTTTGCTGCCTGGACCTCGAGACGACCGGCATAGACCGACGGAGGTCGTGATCGAATGACCCAGTGTCGCGTTTTGCTGCGTTGGCCACACGTGTGACCTCGCTCTCATTCGGGCTCATCCTGACGAGCTGAGCGGCCCAACCCTTGCATCATTTTTGATTCCCCAGGCGGGCGCCGCCGATGAGAAGGAGCACTTCGTGGCCATTAGAAACGTCGCTTTTCCGTGGTTGAGCGCGGGAGCACTGTTGCTCGGTTATGCCGTTTTTACATGGCTGCGCAGAAAGCCGCGCCGCTCACCGGCCCCCCTCTCGACTCTTGGCCGAGAAGCTCCTGATGTGCCCTCGTCTAGGAGTCAGGCAGGTGCTTCTCCCCAGTCGAGCGCGCGCCCGCGTGGGCTCGCCGGAGCGTCGCTCCGAGCTTCCCAGCGGCGCGCACGTTTCATCGCTCGCGCTACTGAGGCGCTTTCTCCGTTCGAAAATCCGCCCGCCTCGGGTCAGGTGACCCGATGAGCGAGCACCGTTCGCCCTGGCAATCGGCGGGCGCCGCCCTTGCCGGTTCTGCCGTCGAGCCACTGGATCACGATCTGACGACCGACGTGTGCGTGATCGGAGCGGGCATGGCTGGGCTGCTGTGCGCGCTAGAGCTCGTCGAACGTGGGCGCTCCGTAATCGTGCTCGAACGTGAGGGCGTGGCGGCGGGAGATACGGGGTTGACCACGGCCCACCTAACCGCCCTGCTCGACACTCGTTACCATGAGCTTGCCCGGATGCACGGCGCCGGTCCCACGCGCAGCATAGCGACCAGTCACCTGCGAGCCATCGCGCACCTAGAGCGCATCGCCAACGCTTACGGTATAGACTGCAACTTCCGGCGCGTCAGCGGCTTCTTGTGCGCCGCGACTGCCGAGCAGGCGGAGGCCCTGCGCGAAGAGCAGGAGGCGGCAAGCGCAGCCGGCATCAAGTGCGACCTGGTGAGGCGTGCCCCACTGCCGATCAGCGAGGGCCCGGCGCTACACGTGCCGCACCAGGCAGACTTCGAGCCGTTGGCGTTCATCGCCGGCGTGGTGCGCGCGCTAAACCTCGAGGGTGTCCGCATTTATGCGCCGGTCACGGTGAAGAGCTTCGACTCCTCGAGTGCCAGCGAGCAGATCGCGCTCGTTACGAGTGAGGGTCACAGCATACGTGCCAATCACGTGATCGTGGCGACGGGTTCGCCCATCAACGACACGGCCGTGATTCACACGAAGCAAGCCGCGTATCGCACTTATGGCATCACGGCGGCGATCCCGGAGCTGATTCCGGCCCTGGGATGGGACATGGAGGATCCGTATCACTACGTGCGCACCGCCATCGACGCGGCCACTCAGCGCCCGGTGCTGATCGTCGGCGGGGAAGATCACCGCGTAGGGCAGGGTTCCCACAACGAGCAGCGTTTTGAGCACTTGGAAAGCTGGATGCGCGCTCGCTTCCCTGACGCTGGGGAAATCGTGAGCCAATGGTCGGGTCAGGTTTTCGAAACGAGCGACGGTCTCGCGTTCATTGGCCGCAATCCCGGTCAAGAACGCGTCTTCGTGGTCACGGGCGAGTCCGGCAACGGCATGACTTACAGCGCGCTCAGCGCCCCGCTGATCGCGGATCTGATCGAGGGCATCGAAAGCCCCTATCAGAAGCTCTACGATCCCGCGCGCAAGCCCGCGTCTCTGGCCGCGATCGGTCGCTTCGTGCGCGAGAATCTGAACACGGCCGAGCAATACACGGACTGGCTCGGGCCCGCTGACGCGAGCCGGGTCGAGGACATCGCACGCGGCCAAGGCGCCGTGCTCCGACGCGGGCTGCGCCGCGTTGCCGTTTACGTCGATGATGTGGGCCTGGCGCACGAGGTGTCGGCAACTTGCCCGCACTTGGGCGGCGTGGTGGCCTGGAACTCGGTCGAAAAATCTTGGGACTGTCCGTGCCACGGCTCACGTTTCGACTGCTACGGAAAGGTGTTGGAAGGCCCCGCCGTCAGCGATCTACAGCCGGTGAAAGGCAGCCCGGAGACGGTGAACCAAGCGAGCGCACCGTCACAGAAATAAGTTCGGACGCCTCGGCCTACGCGTCGCGCGGCCGAGGGCACACCGCGAGGTGCTGCGCTGGTGCGCGATCGCCCATTCTCGAGGTCGTAAGCGCCGCGCAACGAGGGCTATTCTGCCGACCTATTGGGCCATTGCCGCATGCAAGCTCGCAGGCTATGAGTCCGCGCATGCCGCCCATCTATCTTGCGTTCTTGATCATTCACTTCGTTGGTCTGGCACTGGGCGTGGGCGGGAACTTTGCGGCCATCGCGCTGCGCCGAGCGGCCCGGGGCTTGGAGCCCGCCGAGCGCGCCACGTTTTCGCTCCGCGCGATGGCGTTGGCAAAAAATGGAAGCTACGGGTTGCTGCTATCGCTCGTAAGTGGTCTGGGAATGTTCTTCATCCGCGGCCCGGCGAACGCGCTGGCCGCGGGCGGTCCTCCTTTTCACGCCAAGCTAACGCTGGTCGTCATCTTGTGTGGCTTGGTAGGGTACAGTCAGGCGCTAGGTAAGCGGGTGCGTGAAGCCGGCGGAGGCCCCTTGCTGAGCAGGCTGCCCGCGGTGAGCAACGCGATCGCGCTCGTCAGTGTTGGCATTATCGTAGCCGCCGTGATCGCCTTTCAGTAAAGAATCCGTTCGGGCTGTCGGTATGTGACCGTGGCGGCTGGGAGACGAAAGATTTTCCGGGCTCGGCCGTAGCCCCTTAGGCTTGGTCCGCTTCGCCGTTACCCCGCCGCCCAAACCGAATCGTGCCCTGCGCGTGGACGATTTTTCGGCGCAGCTCGCACTGGCGAAGATCCACCCGCGGCTTGCGCCCGTTCAACCCGTGCCCGGTGGCTATGTGCTCGTCGCGCACGAGACCCAGGGCTGGTTCGAGCTGCCAACGGCACGCGGCTTTGCCGGTTACGGCTTAGCCCGAGCCCTGCGCATTCTGCTCGATGTCGCGAGCGGGCTCACGGCCTTGCACGCCACCAGCACCGACACGGGTCGCGCATTCGTGCACGGTGAAGTCGTGCCTGCTTTGCTGCGCGTGGACCGGCACGGCGTCGGACGCTTGTTGCCACTCGCGCCTTGGCATCGCTTGCAGTCGTTGCCGGCCCCCGAGCGATGCGGACACCTCGCGCCCGAGCGCTTGCTGGGCGACGCCATCGATCTGCGCGCGGACGTGTTCAGCTGCGGCGTACTTCTCTGGGAGGCGCTAGCCGGTCGCCGATTATTCGAAGGTGACTCGGTAGAAAGCATCGTGACGCGGTTGATGGGCGGGAAACTGGCGCTGCCGGAACTGCCACCGGAGCTATCGTGGGCCGTGCCTCTGAAAGCGGTCGCCATGTGCGCTCTGGCCGTCGATCCCGGGCAGCGCTTCGCCGATTGCGCTGAGCTCTCGACGGCGATCCTGGACGTGGCTGGCGCGCACGTCGCAACCCACGAGCAAGTTTCCGCGTTTTTCGGCGCTCGTGAACCGCCTGCGCCGGTGTCCGCCCCGGCGCCTAGTCATAATTCCAGCCTATCCGCGCTCGTCTCGCCCGTGACGCTGGAGCTCGGGGCAAGTGGATCGCAACCGCCGTCGTCGCGTTCGTCCAGCGCGCTCGGACGGTGGACCACGGCGGCGCTCCTATCTATCGCCGTTGCGCTCGGTCTTGGGCTCCTTGCGCGAGGACACGCGGCGGGCGCGGCCCATAACGCCGCGCCCGCCGCGCCCGCCGCAAGTAACGCTTCACGTCAACCGGCGGCACCGTTGGCGAGCGGCGCGGCTGCCACGACTCTGCCCAAAGCGTCAAACGCGCCGAGCGCCAGCAGTGCGCGGCCCTCGCAGGACCACACGCGCCTGGGCAAGCCGCGTCTCGACGAGCCAATCTCGAAACCGGCCGCGGCGCGTACGCATAGCGCGAAGCCCGCCCTGGTCCGCGATGTTTCGGCGGACCAGTACGGCATCTGAGTCTCCCTCGCCGAAACGTTCAAGAAACGGTGCTTGAGCGAACGCCGCGCACCATCGGCGCCGTGCAGCTCGACGCTCTGCAATCCCTGGCCCTGTCGGTGGCCGCGGCTCGTTCGCCAGATTCGGTGCTGCGCGAAATGGTGCAGGGCCTCGGCATGTGGGACGGCGTCGCGCTCGCGCGGGTCTGGCTTCTTCAACATCGGGAAGATGGCAGTCCATTCCTGGAGCTCAAGGCCAGTATAGGCGCCTCGCGGGTCGACCCCAACAAGCGCTGGAACCGCACCGACGGAGCACACCGCGAGATCCCACTCAGTTTTGGAAAGGTGGGACAGGTGGCCGCGACCAACCGCGCATTGCTGCTGCAACGGGGCTCGCCCAACTGGATCCTTCAGCCGGACTGGGCGGACAGCGAAGGGATTGAAAGCTTCGCGGGTCAGCCGTTGTGCTTCAAAGGCCAGGTGTTGGGGGTGGTCGCCTTCTTCAGTCGACGGCGGCTCGAAAAGACGGATCTCGACTGGCTACGTGTGTTCGCCGATCACGCGGCGGTCGCCATCGCTAATGCGCGCGCCTTCGAGGAGATTGCGCGGCTCAAGGAAAACGCCGAGCGTGAGCGAGATTACCTGCGCGAAGCGGTCCGTTCCGCGCTCAAGCAGGGCGAAGTCATCGCGGAGAGCGCGATCATGCGCGGCGTGCTCGCGCAAGTGCAAGCGGTCGCGCAGAGCGATTCTTCGGTCTTGATCCTGGGCGAAAGCGGAGTTGGCAAAGAACTGATCGCCGCTGCGGTGCACGACATGAGCCCGCGTCACGATGGCCCGCTCGTCAAGGTGAACTGCGCTAGCGTACCGCGGGAGCTCTTCGAGAGTGAGTTCTTTGGTCACGTGCGCGGCGCGTTCAGCGGCGCTTCACGCGACCGGCAAGGCCGCTTTTTACTCGCCGACGGCGGCTCGCTGTTCCTGGACGAGGTCGGCGAGATACCGCTCGAGCACCAGAGCAAGCTCTTGCGTGTGCTTCAAGAGCGCACCTTCGAACCGGTGGGGGACGACCGCACGCGGCGCGTCGACGTGCGTGTGATCGCCGCAACGAATCGACCGCTCGAAGTGGAGGTCGAGAGCGGCCGGTTCCGACGCGATTTATTTTATCGTTTGAGCGTGGTTCCGATCGTGGTGCCGCCGCTGCGCGAGCGGCGCGCAGACATTCTGCCCATGGCGCGGCAATTTTTGGCGGCCACCGCCGCGCGCTTGCATCTGCCCGCGCGCGCGCTGTCGGTGGCGGACGAAGCGCGGCTCGAAAGCTACGATTTTCCGGGCAATGTTCGCGAGCTTCAAAACGTAATCGAGCGTGCCTTGGTGCTCGCGAGCCACGAGGGCTCGGGGCTTCGCCTCCAGCTTGGCAAGCACAGCTTGCTGCCAATGCCTCCGCCGCCGGTCGCGGCGGTGAGTGAGCTTGCGCCGAGCGAAGTGCTCTCGGACGAACACTTTCAAGCCTTGGAGCGTCAGAATATCGCCAACGCGCTAAACCGCTGCGCCGGGCGCATCGCCGGCGAGCGCGGGGCAGCCGCTTTGCTCGGCCTCAGCCCGAGTACGCTCAGCTACCGCATGAAGCAGCTCGGTGTCACCCGGCCGATCAAGCGCTGACCGACGCGCGTTGCAGAGCGCGGTCGCGAGTCACGGGCGCGAAACAAAGCTCGTCCCGTGCTCGCCAAAGATTGCGAGCGTAATCCGCGAATAGTTGCGACTCGCAAAGAGTTGCGTGTTTCGAGACATGGCGGCGCTCGCCTGAACAGGCCCAAAAAGCGGATCGAAGCGCACGCGACCGGCGCTGGCACACCGCTCGCAAAGCCGCCGCTTGCCAGATAACCCGCTCGCCAGCGAAGCGCGAGCCAGCACTTCTTGGAGGATGTCCATGCCGAAGGTCGAAACCGCGCCCAATAAAACTGGGGATTTCTTGGTCGATTACGAGGAGAAGGTGTTCGAGGACGTGAAAGCGTCGCCGGGCGAGAAAGCCTTGGTCACCTTTCACACGGTCGCGTTCGAAGGCTCGATCGGTCTCGTGAACCTTCTGCAAGCCGTGCGTCTTCAACGCAAAGGCTTCGAAACATCGATCCTATTGTATGGCCCCGGCGTCACGCTCGGTGTGCAGCGTGGCTTTCCGAAGTTGGGCGACGAAGCGTTCCCGGGCGCGCAGAACTTCAACGGTCAGATCAAGCGCTTCATGAGCGAAGGAGGCAAGGTTTACGCGTGCCGCTTCGCCCTTCAAGCCCTGTACGGTCACGGCGAAGGCGCTCTGATCGAAGGCATCCGCCCGATCAGCCCCCTCGATGTGCTCGATATCATCCTGCTGCACAGGAAGAGCGACGCGTTCATCTTGAACACCTGGACGCTGTGAGCGAGGCGGCAGGCAATCCGTGACCAGTCCGAAGATCGTGCGTGCCGCCGCCGTTCAGCTCAGCCCCGTGCTGTACAGCTGCGAGGGTACGACCGCAAAGGTCTGTGCTGCGATCGCCGAAGCGGCTCGGAAAGGCGCGTCGCTCGTGGTTTTTCCCGAGACCGCCCTCCCGTACTATCCGTATTTTTCCTTCATCAAGGCGCCGGCTGCGATGGGAGCCGACCACCTGAAGCTGATTGAAGAGTCCGTGACGGTACCAGGCCCGATCACGGACGAGATTGCGTCGGCGGCCAAGCATGCCGGCGTCGTCGTGGCCATCGGCATCAACGAGCGCGACCACGGCACGCTCTACAACACCCAGCTGCTGTTCGACGCAGATGGGCGCTTACTGCAAGCACGTCGGAAGATCACGCCAACATTTCACGAACGCATGATCTGGGGCCAGGGCGACGGCTCTGGCCTGTGCGCCGTCGATACCGCCGTCGGACGGGTCGGCGCGCTGGCGTGCTGGGAGCACTACAATCCGCTCGCCCGCTACGCGATGATGGCCGACCACGAGCAGATTCACGTCGCCATGTTTCCCGGGTCGCTCGTAGGCGAAATTTTCCGAGAGCAAATCGAAGTCACGGTCCGTCACCATGCTCTAGAATCCGGCTGTTTCGTGGTCAATGCCACGGGCTATCTCGACCCCCAGCAGGTGGCGGAGGTGGCGGGCAGCACGGGTTTGGATCGCGCGCTCCGCGGTGGCTGCTTCACCGCCATCGTCTCCCCGGAGGGAACGCTGCTCGCCGCACCACTCACAGAAGGCGAAGGCATGGTGATCGCGGACCTCGACATGAGCCTGATCGCCAAGCGTAAACGCATGATGGACAGCGTCGGGCACTACAGCCGCCCAGAGCTTTTGTCCCTGCTCATCAACCGCGCGCCCCAAGCCCACTTCCACGACCTTCAGCCCGCCGCGTCGGACGCTTCGAACAACACCTCAACGAGGAACAGTCATGAACAAGTCGCTGCCCATCGCGAGCCCGCGACCCCGCCCGCCGCAGAAGCCGCCCGAGAACTATCCTGAGCTCGTCTCCGAGCTGCAGGCGCTCGGCATGCGCTGGTTGGATGGCTCAGGTCCAGGGCTGAGCCGCGCAGGTGGTGCTGGTCCCTCCGATCACAAAGCCGTGACGATCGCGGATCAAACGGTGATGGTGCCCATCCTGAACCACGCTTCGCGGCTCTCGCCCTACGCCGCCGAGGTGCACGGCGACTATGCACTGTTGCTCAAAGGAGGTCAGCCGCTGCTCGAGCTCGCCTTCCCGAAAAAGCCGCGCTTCTATGACCGTTCGACCGCGGATGGCGTGCCGTATTGGAAAATCGCGACCTTGCACGGGCGAGACGTGCTCGCGACCACGGTGCTTCAAACCTGCAAACGCTACGGCAATCGAGCCACATCCTGTCAATTTTGTGCCATCGGCCAGTCGTTGGCGGCCAAAACGACGATCGCCGAGAAGAGCCCGGCGCAGTTGGCCGAAGTCGCGCTCGCTGCGGTCGAGCTCGATGGTGTGCGGCATATGGTGATGACCACCGGTACGCCGCAGTCCGACGACCGCGGCGCAGGCGTGCTCGCCCGGGCGGCAGAGGCCGTGCGCGCGGCTGTCGACCTACCGGTTCAGGCTCAATGTGAACCGCCGGCGGACTTTGTTTGGTTTGCTCGGCTCAAAGACGCCGGCGTCGACAGCCTGGGCTTGCATCTGGAAGCAGTCACGGAAGAGGTGCGGCAACGCATTATCCCCGGCAAAGCCGAGGTGCCCGTGTCGGTCTATCTCGACGCGTTTGCCGCCGCCGTGAGCGTGTTCGGTCGCGGTCAGGTGTCGAGCTACGTCTTGGCGGGGCTCGGCGATAGCCGAGAGGCGATCCTCGAGATGTGCCAGCGCATGGTTACCCTCGGCGTGTATCCGTTCGTCGTGCCATTCGTGCCCATCGCCGGCACGCCGCTCGCGGGCCACCCGACGCCCGAGCCGGCATTCATGTCCGCGCTGCTTTCGGACGTCGCTACGCTGCTCGCTTCGGCCAAGCTCAGCAGCGCCGAGATCAAAGCGGGCTGCGGGCGTTGCGGGGCCTGCTCATCACTCAAAACGCGCGAGGCACTCCATGCTTGACCTGATCCACCCCTGGGGCAAACCGTTGCGCGCGCAGACCGCGCAACGGATCACCGCGCACGTGGCCCGTGAAGAGTGGCAATTGAACGCTTACTTTTCACTCCGGAGCGAGATCTTCGCCGCCGAGCAAGGCCTCTTCGCAAGCACGGATCGCGACGAGCTCGACACTCATGCTACGGCCATCGTCGCCCAAGGTGAGATCGCCGGTATGCCTGACGGCGTGGTAGGGGTGGTGCGAATTTATCGAGCCTCGTGTCTCGATGGCGCCCGCCGCATCGCGGAGACAGCGGGCGAAGATACCTGGTTAGGGGGGCGCCTCGGGGTCGCGCGCGCTTATCGCCGCGTGGGCGCGGTGGGCACCGCATTGATTACCGAAGCAGTTTCCACCGCGCGCGGCTTAGGCTGCCAGCGCTTCTTGGCTACCGTGCAAGAGGCCAACGCGCGCTACTTCGAGCACCATCACTTCCGCCGCGTGCGTGCGCTCGAGTTATTGGGGCGTCCGCACGTCTTGATGCAAGCCGAATTGCAACGCTATCCCGCACATTTGTCGAGCACGTGGCGCGCGAGGGCGTCATGAACCTCGAACCGGGCAGCTTGCAAACGCTGGCGCGGGAGCTCCGTGGTCGCGCCGAGCTCGACTTCAAGCGAGATATTCAGCTCGCGGCGCGGGCCTTTGGTCGCAGCGTGCAAAGCTCTTGGTTTCCAGCGGCGAAGCCGATCCTGAACGGGGACGACGCGGCCGCGCTGCCCGACGGTGACGGCTTCGTGCTGTTCGCTGCCGAGGGCATGCGCACCGAGTTTTTGGCCGCCGATCCCTGGTTTTGTGGCTTTTGCTCGGTGATGGTGAACCTGAACGACATCGCGGCCATGGGCGGCCGGCCCTGGGCGATCACCGACGTATTGTTCATGGGCGCTGGCGAGAACGAGCGCGTGCTCGAGGGCATGGTCGCGGCGAGCGAGGCTTTTGGCGTACCGATCGTGGGCGGCCACACCTCGCGCGTGGGCGGCCCGTCTTTTCTTGCCGTGTCCGTCCTCGGCCGAGCCCAGAAATTGATTTCCGGGCATGCGGCGCAGGTCGGCCAAACTCTGCTGGTCGCCGTCGACCTGCGCGGCTCGTATCGCGGCCTCGGGGGCAACTTCAACGCCGCCACTACCGCCTCGCCCGAGCAGCTTCGCCGCCAGCTCGCGCTCCTGCCGGAGCTAGCCGAGGCCGGCCTGGTCAACGCTGGCAAAGACATCAGCATGGCCGGGGTGTGTGGCTCACTGCTGATGCTGTTGGAAACCTCACAGGTGGGGGCTGAGCTCGACCTTTTGCGCGTGCCCGCCCCGCCGAATGCGGACGTGTTTCGCTGGCTCAATGCATTTCCGAGCTTTGGCTTCGTGCTCAGTGTGGAGCCCGGCCACGTGTCGGAGGTTTGCGCGCGATTCCGAGCCCACGACATCGACTGCGCAGCCGTGGGCGAGATCACTCGTACCAGGCGGCTCGAGCTCATGGCCGGAAAAGAGCGCGCTTTGTATTGGGATTTGGCCGAACCACTGACTGGCTTCGGTGCGCCCCCGCTGAACGCAAGCTGAGCGCAGCTCGACACCTCGCCACGACCATGTTGTCCGTCGGAATCTTCAGTTACTCGTGCAAACCGCGCGGCAGCGTAGTGCACGCGGCTTGTCTTGCGGAAGCGCTCTGGCGCACCGGTGTCGACGTCACGTTGTACGCCCTCGCCAAGCCGGGAGACCAATTCTATCGCCCCCTGTCGTGCGCCGTGCGCCTGATCCCCGCCCAGGCGGCACCGGAGAGCGCGGACGCGCTGATCCAGCAGCGGATTTCGGAATTTCGAATCGGGATTCGGGGCTCGAGCGCACGACACGACATCTACCACGCGGAAGATTGCCTAGCCGCCAACGCGCTCGTCGCCGAACGAGCGGAGCTCGGCGATGCAGCGCTGGTGCGCACCGTGCACCATGTGGAACGGTTCGAGAGTTCGTATCTCATGGCTTGCCAAGAGCAATCGGTCATTTTGCCCGATCTCGTGCTCAGCGTGAGCCAGGTCACGAGCCGCGATGTCTTGAGAACCTTTGGTCGCTCCGCGAGCTCGATTTCGAATGGCGTCGATGTGCAGCGTTTTGCGGCGCCGGACCCACACGCCATCGCCGCGCTTCGTCAGCGGATTCAGGCGCACCCGGAAGACGGTCTGATCTTGAGCGTCGGCGGGGTGGAGCCGAGAAAAAACAGCCTGATTGGGCTCGACGCCATCGCCCTGGCTTATGCTCGGCATCCGAGCCTGCGTTGGCTGATCGTCGGCGGAGCGAGCATTTGGGAGCACGACGATTATCGCCGCGAATTTTCGCGTCGCCTGGCGCTGCTGCCTCGCGATCTTCGAGCGCGCATCAGTCTGTTCGGGAGCGTGCCCGAAGCAGAGCTCACCACCCTGTACCAAGCGAGCGACATCCTGCTGTGTCCGTCGTTGCAAGAAGGCTTCGGCTTGTGTGTGCTGGAAGCGCTCGCGGCTCGGGCGGCGGCGATCGTGCCGAAGGGCGCGCCCTTCGACGAGTATCTGGGAGCGGGCTCTGCGAGCTTCGTCGACCCGGCATCTGCGGAGGACATCGCCTGCGCTGTGCTCCAGCTGCTGCAAAATTCGGAGCTGCGGGAGCGCCAGGTTCGAGCGGGTCACGTGCGTGCGCAGCGCTATTCTTGGGAGCTCGTCGCCGAGCGTCATCTGGCTCGTTACGAATCCGTGCTCAGCCGAGCCGAGCCGCCCCGCGTGACCAACGTGTCGAATCGAGACCGCGTTCATTAACCCAGTTGGAGTGGATCATGCCCGAAATGCATTTCCGCGTGCGTTGGCCGAATGGGGCTACCGTCAGTTGCTACTCCCCCTCGTACGTCATCGAAGATTACCTGTGCGTGGGCCAGAGTTACCCCGTGCTAGATTTCGTAGCGCGGACGCGTACGGCGCTCGAGATCGCCTCCGAGCGCGTGCGACAGCGCTACGGGTTCGCCTGTAGCTCGGCCCTCGAGCAGCAAGCGGCGATCGAGCAAACTGCCAAACAGCTGGCTCCCGCCGAACGAAATCAGGTCGTCACCGTGCTCGAATTCAGCAAGCACGCCCCGCGCGACGCTCGTCATCAGTCAGAGCCGAAGCCCGAGCATCACACGGTGCTCATCGTGGGCGGCGGTCAAGCCGGGCTATCGGTCAGTTACTGCCTGAAACAACAGGGTATCGATCATCTGGTGCTGGAGGGCCGGCGGGTGGCCCACTCCTGGCGCGAGGAGCGCTGGGACACGTTCTGCCTAGTAACGCCGAATTGGCAATGCGCGTTGCCCGGTTACTCGTACACGGGCGCGGACCCCAAAGGCTTCATGGTCAAAGACGAAATCGTCGATTACGTCGAAGGCTACCGCTCGGCGCACGCCTTACCGGTGCGCGAAGGCGTCATGGTCGAATCATTGAGGAGCTCATTCGTGCCTGGCTCGGCGCGCTTTCAGATCACGACTTCGCAGGGAAGCTTTACGGCCGAGCACGTGGTGGTCGCGACCGGTTGCTACCACCGGGCGCACATTCCTTCGTACGCAAGCGGGCTGCCCGCGGGCATCGTCAATCTGCACTCCTCGAGTTACAAGAACCCGGAATCCTTGCCAGAAGGCGCGGTCTTAGTCGTGGGTAGCGGGCAATCGGGCGCCCAAATCGCGGAAGATCTTCACTTGGCGGGCCGCCAAGTGCACCTGGCCGTCGGCAACGCGCCGCGCTGCGCCCGCCGCTACCGCGGTCGCGACGTGGTCGAATGGCTGGAAGACCTCGGCTACTACGACATTCCGATCGAGCAGCACCCGAACCGCGAACAAGTGCGCGACAAGACCAATCACTACGTAACCGGCCGTGACGGCGGTCACGACATCGACCTGCGCCAGATGGCCCTCGAGGGTATGAAGCTATACGGCCCGATGAGCGGCGCAAGCGGCGGCATCGCTCACTTCAAGCCGGAGCTGACGCAAAACTTGGAGAGCGCCGACGCCGTGTATCGCAGCATCAACCGCACGATCGACGCGCACATCGACAAGCAGGCCATCAGCGCGCCGCCCGAGCGCGAATACGAAGCGCCCTGGGCGCCGCCGGTCGAGCCTAAAACGCTCGACTTTGCCGCGGAAAACATCACCTCTGTCGTGTGGTGCGTCGGCTTCTCCTCGGACTTCGGCTGGGTCGAGCTACCCGTTTTGGACGAGCGCGGCTTCCCGCGTCATGACCGCGGCGTGAGCGAGATACACGGCTTGTACTTCATCGGCCTGCCCTGGCTCCATACCTGGGGCTCGGGCCGCTTCTCCGGTGTGGGCGCGGACGCCGAGTACCTCGTGCAACGGGTCGCGGGCGCGCTGCGTGGGGCGCGCGCGACCGAGTCGAAGGGTGCCCCCGATCGAATCGCCGCGGATGTTTGAGGTCGGCGTGGGCGGTTATTCGGGCCGCGGTTCGCGGTCCATGTCGTCGTAGTCCAGGGCCAAGATTTCGAGCTCGTTCGTTTCGCGCGGTGTCCAAAGCTCCGCGCTCTCGCCCACGCGCTTGCCCAAGAGTGCGCGCGCCAGCGGCGAGCAGAACGCGATCAGCCCCCGAGCCGCGTCCGCTTCGTCCACGCCCACGATCCGGTAACGGCACTCGACACCCGAGTCGCGACGGACGCGCACCGTGGCGCCGAAACGCACTTCGTCTTGCGGCTGCGTCGCTCCCTGCACGAGCTCCGCGCTGGCAATGCGCACTTGCAGCTCGACCGCACGCTGCCCCAGCGCGTTCAGCTCGGCGACGCGATCGGGGGCGTCTGCCGCTTCGATCCGGGCACGCTGCTGCTCGAGCGAGCTGTGTTCTTCGTGCAACCTGCGCAGACCGCGCGCCGTCACGTAGTTCGCGGCGCCATCCGGCAGGGGAGCGCGGGGGACGACCAGCAGCTCGGGAGCGCCCTCGTCCTTCGTAAACGCCTTGCTCATGATGTCTTACGGGAAGATTCGAGCTCGGGCTCGGCGGTGCCCGTTTTGGCTAGGCCCTTCGGCGCGAGCGCGAGCGCTGCGCCCTCGCGCATGGCGCGCGCCACGTCCAAAAGCTCGCCCTCGTGCAGCTGATTGCTCGGTAGGCGCAGCCGGGCGAGCGCAGGCTCGCTCCCGAAATAGCCGACGGCGCAAGCGGCGTGAATCGTGCCCATGGGAGTGAAGCGGCCCTCTTCGAAGATGTGCAGGGCCAGGCGCCATGCGCCATGGTCGATCAGCTCCCGGCAGTGCCGACAGCGCGCGCGCCCAGAGGACGCGCGCTCGGCCCGGAGCAGCCGCGGCAAGCGGCCTTGCGCGATCCCTTCTCGAGCTAGGTCGGCCAAGGCCTGCCGTTCGCGTGGTGCGAGCGAGCTCTGGCCAAGCACGGGCAGAATCGATTCTGGGCGCGCGCAGCAGGCGCACGGCAAGTGAAACCAAAACAAGCTCTCGCCCTCGCCATACGAGCTCGGCAGCGCTTCGCCAAAACGCTCGTCGCCGCGTGCAATCGCCTGACCGCACGCCCGGCACTTGGCGCGGCCGGTGGAGGCGCGCTCGATCATGGAAGGCATGGCTTGGATTTTGCCAAGGTCCGAGCCCAAGGGTCAAGTTCGCGGCCCGGTGGTAGCCTTTCCGGCATGAGCGAGCACGAAATCGACACGCATGAGCCGGAGCGCGCGGCCGCTCGGACGCCGGAGCTGAAGCTCGTGCTGCGTGGCCAGCCGCGCAGCATCGACGGTTTCAGCGTGTCGCGCGTGCTACCGGCGCTCGCGTGTCAGCACGTTGGGCCGTTCACGTTCTTCGATCACATGGGTCCGAGCGACCTCGCGCCCGGCCATGGCCTCGACGTGCGGCCGCATCCGCACATCGGGCTCGCCACCGTCACGTATGTGATCGAAGGCGAAATGATTCACCGCGACAGCTTGGGGAGCGAGCAAGCGATCCGCCCGGGGGCGGTGAACTGGATGACCGCCGGGCGCGGCATCACGCACTCCGAGCGCACCTCGACGGAGCTTCGCGAATCGGGCTCGCGCTTGCACGTGGTGCAGCTCTGGGTCGCCTTGCCCACCTCGCATGAAGAGATGGAGCCTGAGTTTCATCATTACCCGGCCGCGAGCTTGCCCGAGTTTCAACTCGGGCTGGTCGAGCTCAGATTGCTCGCGGGCAGTGCCTACGGTCGCACGTCGCCGGTGCGCACTTTCTCGCCGCTTTGTTATGTAGAAGCGTTCCTGCCCGCCGGCGCCTCGCTGAGCTTACCGGATGAGCACGAAGAGCGCGGCATCTACGTGCTCAGCGGCGCGCTCAGCAGTCGTGAGGACACGATCGAGGAGCGCGCACTCGCCATCTTCAACGCGGGCGGCACGCCCAGTGTGCGGGCCGAGCGGGACAGCCGCGTGCTGCTGCTCGGCGGGGCTCCGCCCGATGGTCCGCGCTATCTCGAATGGAATTTCGTCGCGAGCTCTCGCGAGCGCATCGCGGTCGCCAAAGCGCGCTGGCAAGCCGGACAATTCCTCAAAGTCCCCGGCGACGAGCTCGAGTTCATTCCGCTTCCCGAGCCACCCGCGCCCGCACCGCTCGCGGCTCCCGGGCTTGCGGTGCCCCCTGGGCTGAGTCCTGCTCCGACCAACCGAGCCCGCTGAGACGTGGGCGTCGCTCAGTGCGGTGACGACGCGTCACCCGAGGTGCGCGGCTGGTTCGCGAGCGCCCCGCTCGGAAGGCGTCGTGCGTCGATCAGCGCAAGAGTTGGGCGCTCGAGCTCCCGCCACGCACCTCACAGCGCGCGCTGTGCCCGCCGTCGTTCTGTTGCCGCCGCGTTCGGTCTCCCGAGACTCCCGTTCCCCGGTGCTTCTCGGGCGCGGAGCCGAGAAAACCAAGCAAGTTCGCCTTCTAACGACCGGCCTGGCCGCGCGTTTAGCGCAGAGCTTTTTGCAGCTCGCGTACCAAATGGCTAACCAGCTCACGCACCCGCGTGGGCTGAATTGGCCCTGCCGCGTACACGACGAAGACGCCCGGCTCGACACTCTCGAAGCCCTCGAGCACGGCAACCAAGCGGCGCGAACGTAGGTCGTCCTCGACCAAGTAGCGGGGCAACTCCGCGATGCCGAGGCCGGCTTTTGCGGCCTCGTGCAACGAGATCGTGTTACTGACCCTGAGCCTGCCGCTGACGCGCACGCTCTTGGCGATGTCACTCGCCCCGCGCGGCAAAAAATTCCAAACCGGCCAGGCCGGCGCGCCCGACAACAACAGGCAGGTGTGCTCGGCAAGCTCCGCCGGTGTTTGCGGCGTGTGCCGAGCGCGCAAGTAAGAGGGGCTTGCGCACATTACGCGGCGCAGTGTGCCGACACGCCGGGCAACGAAGGCCGGCGGAGGGTCGGAGGTGATGCGGACGGCGACGTCGATGCGCTCTCCTACCAAATCCACAGCGCGGTCCGTCAAGTCGAGGTCGAGTGAAACGGCGGGTGTCTTCTTCATGAATGCGAGCACGATGGGCAAGACGCGCGTTTGGCCGAGCAGGAGCGACGCGCTCACCCGCAGGTGCCCGCGCGGCTCTGCGTTGTTGCTCGCCATTTCCTGCTCCACCTCGCGCAATTCTTCCAGAATGCGGCGAGCGCGCTCGAAGTAGAGCTGGCCCGCGTTGGTCAAGGTCATGCGGCGGGTCGTTCGCCTCAGCAGTGGCGCCCCGAAGCTGCTTTCCAAACGGGAGACCACCTTGCTGATTGCCGATGGAGTCAGCCCGGTTTGACGGGCGGCGGCGGCGAGCGACCCACCCTCGACGACCGCCACGAACGCCGACATTCCGGACACCACGTCGCGCTCATGCATGTCTATTCGTGAAACGGATTCACGGCTGCGGCAACTGCCAGCGACCTACCGAGGCTCGCGCAGAGCATGCAGGATGATTGAGCAGCGAACGCCGCTCCGAGGCCGCTGCCTCACGGGCGCTTGGTCATTCGGACCCGGCGTGGCCGCGAGCCTGTTTCTCATTCGAGGTTCCGTCGACCATGCGTTCTCTCCCCTTCGCTCCGCTTGCTATTTTAGTCCTCGCTGCCGCTTGCGCGAGCGCAGCTCCGCCCCCCAGTGCGGTTCACGCCGCGGCTGACAACGCGCGGCCGACAGCGGCTCCCGCCCTCGTCGCCCACTTCGACGCTTCCGTGGGCGAGCTGCCCGAAGGCCTCGCGCTCACCTCGGACGCAGCGTTCGTTGGATTTGCGCCGACGAGCCGCGTGGTGCGCGTGGACGCGGCAACCGGCGCGGTCACGCCGTTTGGACAGCTGCCCACGCCGATTGCGGGCAAAGGCTTCATGACCGGTCTCGCATCGGCGAAGACGGGCGAGATCTATGCGGGTCTCGCTTCGTTCGTGCCCGAAGTGCAAGCGGGGATTTACCGCATCGCCAAGTCCGGCGGCGCGGCCACCCTGTTCGCCAAGGACGCGGCGCTGCCCTTTCCCAACGCGCTCGCCTTCGACACAGACGGTTCGTTGTTTGCCACGGATTCTGGCACCGGCAGCGTGTTTCGCATCGACCCGGCGGGCCACGCAGAGCGCTGGGCTTCGGGCCCGGCGCTGACGGGGGACAAGGAGGCGTGCGGCGCAGCGGGGCCAGGCTTTGCAATCGGCGCCAACGGCCTCATCGTCGAGCCAGACGCAGTTTATGTGGTGAATATGGATCACGCGACTCTGCTCAAAATTCCGCGCACCCCGGCGAACGGCGCAGGTGAGCCCGTGGTCCTTGCCGGCCCAGATTGCTCAGCGCTCGGCGGCGCGGACGGGTTGACGCGAGCGCCCGACGGCTCGTTCGTGGTCGCCGTCAATCGGCAGAACAAGATCGTTCGCGTCAGCGCGAACGGAGGCGTGAGCACGCTGGTCAGCGGCCCGCCCCTCGATTTCCCGGCCACCGTCGCGTACCGCAGCGACACTCTCTTTGCCACCAACTTTGCCCTCAAGAACGCGAGCGCGGGTAAGCCCGCGCTACCGGGGTTGCTGCGGATTTTGGACTGAGCCGCGAGCAACGGGAGAGTACAGACCCGCGCCGGCCAGGGCTGGCGCGGCGTCCCGCCGAGCGTAGCCCGGTCGAGAGGATCCTGCCAGAGAATCACCGGTACGGAGTGGCGGCGGTCATCGCCCTGAAGACTGGAATACCCTGGGGGGTATTCCAGTCTAGCGCTTCATCGATGACTCCTCAGGGCTTCAGCAGCTCTGTTCGGTATTCGGGGGCAATTTGTTCAGCCTTCTTCATGAACTCCGCTTGGTCTTCCTTGCTCATCTTGGGAGCCGGTGAAGTTCGGCTCTCTACGGGCGAACCGATGGCCATGAAGAACTCCTCCTGCCCGGCCGGCGAGCACATACACAGCATGCGAGCCTGGCTCTTTTCGGGGTTCGTGAAAAAATGCGGCGCATTGGCGGGAATGTTGACCGTCATGCCCGCCTTCACGACCGTCTTCGCTCCGCGGAACGTGAATTCGATCTCGCCCTCGAGCAGCGTGAACATCTCTTCGAAGTCATGCCGATGAGGACCGGGCCCGCCGCAAAAGGGCACGCTCATATCAATCAAGCAGTAACGGCCCGCGGTCTCGGCGCCCGACAGCAAGATCGTGTAAGTGTCCCCGACCACGGCCACGTGGCGTAGTTTCGGGTCGTCCGGATCGATGACGGATAGCCGGCGATTGGGATCATCGGCGGGAACTGAGGAACCCGGCTGAGTGGTGGTGCTGGACATTTCATCTCCTATGGGCGTTGGTGAAAATTGAGCCGCACTCGGTGACCGGGAATGCGGCATTCATGCAGAGGTGACCCCCGCCGCGATCGCCGCTGCGACCAGTGATTTGCCGACCTCGGCCTCGCCTTCGAGAAATGCCGGCGCGATGTAGAATATTGCGGTCACGCCCTCTAACGCGCGCTCCATCGCCGCGCGGTCGCGCAGATCGCCAAGCGCGATCTGCGATGCGCCGCGCGCGCGGACTGCATCCGCGGCTCGGGGGTCGCGAATCAGCCCGCGGACTTCTGCTCCACGCGCTGCGAGCGCAGGGACCACGAGCCCCGCAAACTTGCCGTCTGCTCCAACCGCTAAGACTGTGCCGCTCATGCTGATCTTCCTAGTACGGAATGGCGTGTTTAGGTCGACCCGCAGACGCAACTCAGCGTGCCGCGCGCGAGACAATCGAATTTTAGCGCCGCTGGCTAAAGACGAGGCAGCGGACAGATCTTCGAAATTCGCCTTCGGGAGCACGCCGTCATGTCATTGCGCGTGTCCAATTCGTTTCGTGGACGCTTGATTGTCCCAATAAAGCTAGCAGGTCACGTTTTGAGCCGGTTTAGCTCACCCGGAGGTGGCCCCGAGCGCGCAGCAAGAGCCAATGCTGCGGGCGGCCACTCCGCGCCCCCGCGAGTTGCGATGCCGGTTTGCGAGCGCCCACTCTCTTTGGCCTGCGCGCTTGGCCAACCACTCAGGGGCGCAAGGCACGCAACGCTTCGGTCCAGCGGGCCAGCTCATCCAGCATCGCGACGCTGGCTTTTTCGAGTGCTTCGGAGCCGTTGAACACGCCGTTGTCCATCAGTTGTGAGAAGAAGGTAATGGTGACGGCCTCTGGGATGGGCATGACCTTGAGCGTGCACAGCGTTTGCTTGAGCATTTGCACCGCCCGCATGCCGCCGGAGATGCCGCCGTAGCTCAC
Source organism: Myxococcales bacterium (assembly GCA_903642325.1). Taxonomy (GTDB): domain Bacteria; phylum Myxococcota_A; class Polyangia; order Polyangiales; family Polyangiaceae; genus PMG-095. Next base: position 29,294 of record CAHJWM010000025.1, read on the forward strand.
GAACGCAGCCGGCTTGTACGTCCACTCGCTGAATAAATAATCGATGGCGTTGAGTAGGGCGGGCGGCGGGCTGTGGTTGTATTCGGGCGTCACGAAGATGAAGGCGTCCGACGCCTTCACGATTTGACTCCAGGCCTTGGTGTGATCATTCGCGTAATCGCCCAGGCGCGGATGCTTCGGCTCGTCGAGCAGCGGTAGGTTCAGCGCTTTGAGGTCGACGAGCTCTACGTCCAGCTTGCCGTGACGCTTGGCTTGTTCGAAGAACCATTGCCCGATCGGTAAGCCGACGCGGCCGGGGCGCGTGCTGCCGATGATGACGCTGACTTTGCTCATCGCGTTTTACTACCACTTGACACCCGAAACAGGAGGGCCATTTTGCTCGCCGTAACCCGGGAAGAACCATGAGCGAAGCCAGCACCACGACCCATTCCTTCAAGGCCGAGGTCAGCCAAGTGCTGCACTTGGTCGTCAACTCGCTGTACAGCCACAAGGAGGTCTTTTTGCGCGAGCTCGTCTCGAACGCCTCCGACGCGCTAGACAAGCGTCGGTTCGAGGCCGTGACGCATCCGGAGCTCGCCGCCGCGAGCGAGCTGAAGGTCCAGATCAGTGCCGACCCCGCCCACGGCACGCTGACCATTTCCGACAATGGCATCGGCATGAACGCGAGCGAGCTGGAACAAAATTTAGGTACCGTCGCCCGCTCTGGCACGCGCGAATTTTTGAGCAAAGTCGCCAAGGCTCGTGAGGCGAGCGATCAAGGCTTGCAACTGATTGGGCAATTCGGAGTGGGCTTTTACAGCGCATACCTGGTGGCCGACCGCGTGGACGTGATCACGCGCCGCGCCGACGAGGAGGCCGCGTTTCGCTGGAGCTCGGACGCTCAAGAGTCGTTCACCATCGAGCCTGCCGAGCGCGCCGAGGCGGGCACCACGCTCGTCTTGCACCTGAAAGAAGAGCAAAAGGAATTTTTGGGCGAGCACCGTCTGCGTGAGCTCGTGCGGCGTTATTCGGACTACATCGGTCATCCCATCGAGCTCAGCGTTCCCGCTCGAGCCAAGGGCAAAGACGAGGAGCCTGCCGAGGCCCTTCCGCCGACCTTCGAGCGCATCAATCAAGCGAGCGCACTCTGGCAGCGCTCCCCGAGCGAAGTGACCGAAGAGCAATACACCGAGTTTTATCGACACCTGACCCACGATTTCGAACCGCCGCTCGGTCATCGGCATTTCAAGGTGGAAGGCACGCAGCTCTTTGCGGGGCTGCTGTTTCTGCCAAAACGCGCTCCCTTCGATCTGTACGACCCTGCGGCCAAACACGGCATACGCCTGCACGTGCGTCGCGTCTTCGTGATGGATGACTGCGCGGAGCTCTTGCCCAACTTTTTGCGCTTCATTCGCGGCGTCATCGACAGTGAGGATTTGCCGCTCAACGTGTCGCGCGAGATTCTGCAAGATTCCAAGCTCGTGCGGGTGATCAAAAAACAGGTCGTCAATCACAGTTTGTCGATGATTGAAGACCTGGCCGGCAAAGACAGCACCGTATTCGCCAAGTTTTGGAGTGATTTCGGCGCGGTGATCAAAGAGGGGCTGCACTTCGAGAGTGAGCACCGCGAGCGCATCGCCAAGATCGTGCGTTATGAATCGTCCACGCAGGCGGGCCTCACTACGCTCGGCGAGTACGTCGCGCGGATGAAGGACAATCAGAAGGCAATCTATTACGCGACCGGCACATCCCGGGCCCTGTTGGATTCGAGCCCGCACCTCGAAGCGCTGAAAAAGCGCGGCTACGAAGTGCTGTTCATGACGGACGGTGTCGACCCCTTTGCGGTCACGAGCTTGGGCGAATTCGAGGGGAAGCCGCTCGTTTCGGCGATGGACGAGAATCTAGATTTGGGCGACGAAGAGCTGAGTGAAGAGCAGCGCGCCACCGAGGCCGAGCAGAAGAAGCAGGCGGAGCCGCTGGTGGAGCGGTTCAAGGCGGTGCTTGCCAGCAAGGTGGGTGAGGTGCGGCTGTCCACACGCTTGACGGACTCACCGGTGTGTTTGGTCGTGCCGGACGGTGGCATTGCTCCGCACATCGAGCGCTTGATGATGGCTCGCCAAATGGGCATGCCGCCGCAGAAGCGGATCTTGGAGTTGAACCCGGGCCATCCGTTGATTCAAAACCTCGAACGCCAGGACCACGTGGACCCGGGCAGCGTCGCCTCGTGGATCGAGCTCTTGTACGATCAAGCGCTGATCGCTGAAGGCTCGCCGTTGGAAAACCCTGCCGCGTTCGCGCAACGGCTAACGACATTACTCACGAGCGCGAGCGGCGCAAGCGTGTGACCGGGCTTACAGCAGCAGCACAACCGCGCTCGCCTACATTGTCGTTGCGGGGGGTGGAGGAGATTCACCCTCGCGGTTGATGATGCGACCACACGCCGCTGAGCAAGCCGAGGATTTCGCCGACTTCTCGCGCAAAGTGGGAGCGGGAGCCAGCACGCGCTCATAAACGGTTTCAGTGCCTGCCAGCTAAAGACGACTCCTCAGTGCGACGTATCGGAAACGGTAGGGCGCCCAGCATTCGACAATGCGTGGCTCGCTCGCTAAAGTTGTGCGGCTCTGAGGTGCTCTAAATATGGCAAGAAAAGTCAAAGGCATGGTTCGTCTGGCGGGGGTCACGTACCGCATCGTGCGCGTGGCGGTCGGCTCGTATTCAGTCGTGCGCATCAGCGATGATCGCGACGTGGGCGGCTTCAGCTTGGCGCCCGCGCTCGGCTTCGAAACGCGCGGGCTTGACCTTGGGCTGCTGCGTGAAGTGGCGCGTCTTGCCATTCACACCGCCAAGACCAGCTACGTGGGCTTCGCCCGTCCAGACTTGGCGGTCATCGACGCCGGCATGGCGGCGGCAACGAGCGCTGCCGCGACCGATGGGCGCACGGCTGCGCCGAGCGCTGCTTCCGCGAGCGCGGCGGCGCGTCGCCCGAGTAGCATGCCGCCGGCGGTTCCTCGAGCGACCTGAGCTGCCGGGTGAGCTCCGCTGTGCCGCTCGGCCACGCTGGCTCTGGCGCTAAATCCGTCGTTGAGCTCGGTGAGCTGATGGTCGCGCTCAGAGCGGAGCTTGCGCTCGGGCAAGTCTTGGTGTTGACCGGCGCGGGGGTCAGCACCGACTCGGGCATCCCTGGTTATCGCGACGAGCATGGCGTTTGGAAAGGGCGCCCGCCCATTCAATACCGGGAGTTCGTCGAGTCCGAGGCGCGGCGGAAGCGTTACTGGGCGCGCAGCCTGGTGGGCTTCCCGGTTATCTCTCGCGCGGCACCAAACCCCGCGCATTCCGCCCTTCGCGACCTGGAAGCGCGCGGCCTGCTCACGCTGTTGGTCACGCAAAACGTCGACGGCCTGCATCGCCGTGCGGGTAGCGAAGCGCTCGTGGATTTGCACGGCCGGTTGGACCAGGTTCGTTGTTTGGGTTGTGAAGCCCTCACTGAACGCGCAGATCTTCAGTCCGAGCTCCTTTTGCGCAATCCCGACTTCGAGCGCGCCACGGCCGAGATGAAGCCCGACGGTGACGCCGAGCTGGCGAATGTGAACTACGACCGATTTCAGGTCCCCCCATGCGTCACCTGCGGCGGCATGCTCAAGCCGCACGTGGTCTTTTTCGGCGAAAATGTACCCAAGCCGCGGGTGGAACAAGCCATGAAGGCGCTCGAGCGCTCTCGGCTACTGCTGGTCGTCGGCTCGTCCTTGACGGTATTTTCCGGTTTTCGATTCGCGCGTGCGGCCGCGCGTCTAGGGATCCCGATTGCCATCATCAACCGCGGGGTCACTCGCGCGGATGAGCTGTCTCGGCTGAAATTGAACGGCGATATCGCCAGCATCCTGAGCGAGCTGTCGCGCGCCGGCGGAGGGCCATCCGCCGGCCCTTGTGCGGGCTAGCGCGGGCGCAAGCGGCGCTACCGCCGGTAGCACGGGCGCAAGCTGATGCGCCGGCGCGTCTTCTCTGGCGGTAACATTCCATGCTTTGCTCAACTATTCGTTCACGAAGGCGCCGCTGACGCTGAATCCATCGCGGCCGTTTGGTCTTGAGGACACCAAGAAGCGGCACGGACAGTTGGCACAGGTGTGTCGCGCAGACGGTGCCCACGGAGCTCCACGCATGGTCATCGGTTTCAGGACGGATCGCAACGCGCTCCATGTGATGAAGAGCCCCGTCGCTTTGATGCTGGCAGCACTCTACCTAGCCGCCTGCGGATCGAACGGTACGCCAACGTCTGGGACTCCGAGCGGAACACCGGCCGCGACCGCTGGCGGCGCCACGTCTCGCGATGGCGCTGGGGGCGCCCTCGGCACCGGTGGCTCGGGCACGAACCTGACACCCAGCGGCGGCGGCGGCAGTGCAGACGCAGCGCCGAGCGGCCCCGGCGCCGCCTGCATTCCGCAGGGGACCAACGAGCGCACGCTCCCGGCTAGTTTTTTCAGGAACTGCAGTTCGTGCCACAGCGCCTACGGCCCGCCTGCCAACCCGGCCGTACCCAACTTGTTGACCGGAATGGCCACCGAGGATGAGTACCGAGCCACGGTTCGCAGTGGAAAAATGGCGATGCCGGGATTTACGGCGGCTCAGATGTCGGACGCCGACATCAAGGCGGTTCATGAATACTTCAAAACAGGGGTGCCCACGAGCGCGCCCTCTTGCAAGTCCGCAGCTGGCACTTCCCTGAGCCCGATCGGCTGCATGGGTCAGACGGTCTCGTACGCGCCTCTCTTCGCCGATGGCAGCACGACGCTCGAGCCCATATCCAAAACCGATCCGGTCACCGGGCACATCGTCTTCCGCGGCGCGGGGCGCGTCCGCTTTCGTCACGAAATGGAAGATACCTTCGCCATTTATCACGACCATTATTTCGAAGGCCGTACCTTCGGCTACCTTTTGGACGATAGCAGCCCCGTCGGCGGCAAGACCATCACGGTAACGTTCTTGCCGAGTGGCAACCACTATTACAGCAAGCAAACCAACGCGAGCAGCCAGGAAGGCGGCTCCGATCTCAATATCCGCGCGTGGAAGTTGTACGGTCACCCCGATGGCAACGCCTTCGCCACCAACGCTGGCGGCGTGGCCAACGACGTATTGCCCTTCGGCTGCGCATCGGACCCGAATGGAGCCACCTGCGACACACGCAAGTACACGTACGTGATCAATCGCAACGGCCGAGAAGGTCGCGACATCATGGTCGGCGATCAACTACAGGTCGAGTTCGGCATGTTCCTCGCGCGCTACAGCAGCGGAAAGGAGCAAGGCCCGCCAGTCGACACGAAGCACGTGCGAAACATCCTGCCCATCCCAGGTGGTTGTACGCTGAACGGGCCGCCCTTCGACAACAAGTGCTACACGCAGGCCAATTACTATTCGGACTCGTTTCGTTATGTCGTCGGCAAAGGCACGCTCACACCGTACAATCAAGACTGCACGATGAGCGTCCCGCCCGGCCAGGAGGGCGTCTACGGTTCATGCGATGCCGTCGCCAAGGCCGTGAGTGCCGGAACGCTTGCCGATCGGACCGGCCCGGACCAGCCCGGTTGGTCCGGCGGCACCGCGACCATGTCCTACATCCGTCAGCGTCACGACTTGTACTATTCGCAAATGGCCCCCAACATCCAGCAGGAGAACGCCGAGAGCTTCGGGCAAGGCCGGCGATTATTTCACACCAATTACACGACCGGCGAGCACATCGAGGCCAATAACGGCTTGACCGCGGCCGAGGTCGCCGTGCACGCGGGCATCGCCGGCCCCCTACTGAATCAACTGACGTGCGAAGGCTGCCATTCGCACAACAACCGCGGCGTTCCCCCGGCGGCGGGCGCGCCCTTCGATTCGATGGTGGTCAGGATCTTCGGAGCGGGTCAAGACGCGACCGGGGCTCCCCTCGGGGACCCGAACTACGGTCGCCAGCTCCAGCCCAAAGCGGTCAGCGGCGCAGGTGAGGGCAGCGCATCCTTCACCTACGCGACCGTCAACGGCACATTCAAGGATGGCACCGTCTATACCCTCCGTAAGCCCACGACCACGTTCTCGGGCCTGACCGCGGGCACCCCCACCTCTTACTCGTCGCGCATCGCGCGGCCCCTCATCGGCATGGGTCTACTGGAGGCCATTCCGGAATCGGATATCTTGGCGCACGCCGACCCAACCGACTGCAACGGCGACGGCATATCCGGTGTCCCGAACATCGTCTTCGATCCCGAGGACGCCAAGACGCACCTGGGTCGCTTCGGTTGGAAGGCAGCTAAAGCGAGCGTGCGTCATCAAGTGACCGAGGCCCTGAACTTCGATCTCGGCGTCACCAGCAGCGTGTTTCCAAAGCATGAATGTGGCCAGCTGGAAGCAGCTTGTCTTGCGGCCGACAAGGCCACTCCGGAGCTCGCGGACCGCGACGTGAATCTGCTCGTCACGTACATGCGCGATCTCGGGGTTCCGCCACGGCGTGACCTCAAAGTTGCCGCCGTGGTCAAAGGTGAGGGCTTGTTTTCGAGCCTTGGCTGCGCGAATTGTCACGCGCCAAACCAACACACCGGGAGCACGAGCCCGTTCCTGGAAATGCGCGACCAGGTCATCCATCCTTACAGCGACCTCCTGCTGCACGACATGGGTACCGAGCTGGCGGACAACAGCACGGAGCCCGAATTCGCCGCGACCGCCTCCGAGTGGCGCACGCCGCCGCTCTGGGGCATTGGTCTATGCGATGAGGTCGCGGCTGGCTTCCAGAAGGACGACACGCTGAACCCCGCGCCGAACCTCGGCCCGTGCCACTACTTGCACGATGGTCGGGCCGACAAGCTGTTGGACGCCGTGCTCTGGCATGGCGGCGAAGCCAAAGCCGTGCGCGACGCAGTGATTGCCCTGCCGGCCGCAGATCGCGACGCCTTGATCGCATTTTTGAAGTCGCTTTGAGACTAAGGCGCTTGGCGCGCCCGACTTCGCTCGCACCTTCGCCCTTGCCAGAATGACGCCTCCACGACGGACTCATGCATCGCGGTGGTGCTGCGGGCGGGCATCGTGAAAAAGCGCGCATCTGCCGCGTGCACTGGTCGATGGGTGAGTCGAAGCCGATGTCCCGGGGGACCGCGGGTGGGCTGCTCCCGGAGCTTGCAATGATGATGATGATGAGGGGTGCATGGGTCGGCTTATTACTTGCGACGGCATGCAGCGCAGGGGCGGGGCCAGAGGTCGAAGTACGTGAGGCGAGTGCCGTCGAGTCGCAGAGTGAGGCCTTGAGCGTGAATGCATTGAGCGCCGCGCAAACGAAGACGGCGCTGCGCTTGATCGATACGATCTGCGGTGATACCTGGTGCGATGGTGACTACGACTTCCGTTTCCGTCGCTTGACCTGCAACACGGTTTCGAAGACTTGCACGCTCACGTTGCAGGCCTTCCCGGTCGAAGGCGTGCTCAGCTCCAAGCGGAGCTACTGGCGCTCGTGCAAGACCCCTGGTTTTACCGGCTTTGCGTCGCTAGTCGGCACCGCCGCCAACGGCTACCAGTCGTTGAACGGTGACTATTACGATGCGCTCACCGAATGCATGATGCGTATCGAGCCCAACCTGCACTAGCGGAACAGCCGACGCAGCGCGAGAGGCAGCTCCTCCTCACGCGGCGCGCCGCGGAGCAAAGGCTCGAGTGAGCCGGCCGCGAGCGTGTGCCAATACAGCACACGAAGTGGGCGCGCACCCGTCGACGTCGGGACCTGGGCGCCGTGTTTCAATAGCTCCAGCACCTTGGCGAAGGTCTTGGCGGTGTAAGTCGATTCGAGCTCGAGGCCGAGCTCGCGGGCGATCGAGCTCGCATGGTCGCCGACGGCGCTGGCGATGCCATAGCCGGAGCCGACGTGCTGGACGTCAAACACGAGCTGGGTGGACAAGCGCTCGGTCAGCCGAAAACAGCCGCGGCGGCGGAGCACCTCGCGCGCGAGCCAACGAGCAGCGAAGCGCGGCGCGCTGCCGCCCAGCACCTGGACGCCGAGCACGCGGCAAGATAGGCCGCAGGAAATCACTCCCGCCGCTATGCCGCCGCAGGTTCCCCCGGAGCCGAGCGGCACGACGATCCAATCAGGCATTGGCAGGGCGCCCCCGCTGACTTGTTCCACTAGCTCCTCGACCGCGGCGGCGAACGCGCCGGCGCCGATCGCGTTCGAGCCGCCAGGCGGCACCACGTAATCGCCGCGCCGGAGAACGCGCGCCGTGGCTAGCGGCAGCAGTGACGGGTGCGCCACGGCGTGTGCCTCGAGGCCTGCGCCGAGGGCGGCCCGTAACGTCTGCACCGCGTGCACCGTACGCCGTTGGGGCACGAGCAGCCCCGCACTAGAAAGCCCGGCGGCGCGCGCGAAGAGCGTGAGCGTGAGCAGGTGGTGGCTGCCTGCAGCGCCAAAGCTCAATACGCGCTGGGCGCCGCGTGCCGCGGCTTCAGCGACCAATCGCTCCGCTTTACGCACCTTGTTGCCGCCGTAGAGCGGATGGGAAAGTCCGTCATTTTTCAGCCACAGCTCGACCCGCGAGTTGCCGAGCTCTGGCCAAGCGCGAACCGGCGTGGGGTAGCTCGGCGCGGCAAACAAGGCACATTCAGCCAGCCATGGGGGCCGCCGGGTGTCTAGAGCGCCGCCGCTTCGAGTGGCTGTCGTCGACCGCGCGAAGTACGACTTCGAGCGCGTGAATCCAGCCTATCGGTCCAATTGTACGCGCACTGTCGGAAGGGCGGCAATGAAGGAATTGTGACACCGCCTTCGACACAAAACGACGATTCATGCCCGAAACACGCTGCTAGCTTCGAGGGGTGGAATCACGATCGCGTTTTCGCTCCAACCTGGATAATCAGTGGGCTCGTCGAATACTGGCTGCTGGCTCGGTGCTGTCCCTGGCGGCGTGCGTGACGGGCGGCACCGATGGCGGCACTAGCGACGGAGAGACGATGAGCGTTGCTGGGGCGCCAACCGCCGGTAGCGTAAGTGCCCCGGTAGGTGGCGGCAGTGTCGCCGTTTCCGGAACGGGCGGCATGAACGGGACGAGCGTCGCGACTGGCGGGGCCCTGAGCGTGGCCACGGGCGGCATGATGAGCGGGAGCGTGGGCGGGAGCGTGGGCGGGGCCGCCACGGTCGTCGAGCCTTGCAGCTACTCGGCCTGGGTCGCCAAGAAGCCGTATGTCACGGGCGACAAGGTTACTTACAATGGGCAGGGGTACATCGCGACTTCCGACAATCCCGGCTACGACCCTACGATCAGCACATTTTTTTGGAGCCCGCTGTCCTGTCAACCGCTGCCCGCGGGTGGCGGCAGTGTAGGCGTCGGCGGTACGATGGGTGGGGGCGGCAGCACGGGTAGCATATCGAACAGCATGCCCTGCGCCCGGCTCGATAAGTTGCTTCCCGCCGGCTCGTCTACGTTCGACGCCATGTTTCAACCGCCGTGGGACGGCCATGTCGCCAAATCGCTCTACGCGTACTCGGCCCTGTGCAACGCGATCGCGAGCGTGCCCGCGTTTGGCGCGTTCGCGAACAGTGGCGACGTCGAAAAAGACAAGCGAGAGCTCGCCGCATTTTTCGCGCATGTCGCCAAAGAGACCGCGTTTTTGGAGCAGACGGACGAAGCCAAGCAGCCCTCGAGCGCGGCGGACTTTCATGGGCGTGGGGCTATCCAGCTCACGGGCGCTGCAAATTACGCAGCGGCGGGCACCTATCTCCACAAAGACTTGACCGGCAATCCCGGGCTCGTTTCGACCGATCCACTGACCAACTGGCAAACCGCGCTCTGGTATTGGATGGTCAACTTCAACGCCGGCACCCCTGGCATCCAGAACTGCCACCAGGCCATTTTGACAGGCGATTTCGGGCAAACGACGCGCATCATCAACGGAGGCATCGAGTGCCCGGGGTCGCAATCGGCTCGCGATCGCGCTCAGTACTACACGAATGACTGCAGCAAGATCGCCGTCAGCCCGGGCTCGAGCCTCGTCTGCTGAGCGCAGCGAGGCTCGTCAAAGCGTCGCGGCCTTGAACGTGTCGCAAGCTTGCAACGTGCCGTTGTCGAAGCCCTTTTGAAACCAACTCGAGCGCTCGGCAGCTGAGCCGTGGGTCCACGTCTCCGGTGTGACGCTCCCGCTCTCTTGCTTTTGTATGTGGTCATCGCCGACCGCGGACGCGGCTCCGAGCGCCTCTTGCACGTCGCCAGCGTCCAAGATCTGACGCTGATTCGTAGAGCGCGCCCAGATGCCGGCGAAGCAATCGGCTTGCAGCTCGAGTCGTACGCTAAGCCCAGTGGCGCCGATGCGCGCGGATTTTCCCGAGCGATCCACCTGATCCGAGATGCCTAGAAGCTTTTGCACATGATGGCCAATCTCGTGTGCGATGACATACGCTTCGGCGAAGTCGCCTTTGATGCCGAAGCGCTGTGAAAGCTCGTTGTAAAACCCCAAGTCGATGTAAACCCGTTCGTCGTTCGGACAATAAAACGGCCCCGTAGCGGCGTCTCCGTTGCCGCAGCCCGTGCTAGTCGAATCGGTGAACAGCACCAATTTTGCGTTCCGGTAGGTTTGCCCGTTGTCGGCAAAAAACTTTCTCCAGGTCGTTTGCGTGTCATCGAGCACGAAGGCAACGAAGTGACGAGGTGCGTCGCTGCCGCGTGCGCTGACCGCCGTGTTCGCGACTTGTGACGTGACGGCTCCGCCGCCACTGAAGCCGTGCAACAGGCCATATCCGACCACCGCCACGATGACGACCCAACCATATTTGAAGCGCAGCAGGAGCGGCAGGAAACCGATCAAGCCCGCGCCGGCCATGCGCGAGCCTCCGCCCTGGCCGCGCTCGTCGATCAGGTCCGGGCTTTCGTGGTCTTGGTCGTAGCGCATGGTCCGGAGAAGCTGCACTGATAGGCCGCCTGCGTCAAAGGAGGAACGCCTTGCATTTTCGCCGCGCTTTCCCGCCACGCCGTGGAGCTCGCGTTGGCTCGGCAATTCAACCGCGATTTATGGTTACGAACGAAATCCTCCCTGGTTGCTTTCCCACGGACACCGATCCGATGCTGGATGCGTAGTCAGGGCTTCATGCTTCCGAAAAACGTTGCTCTCGCGCTGAGCGCTCTGTGCCTGGCGATCAGCTTCCCGGCAAAGGCCGCCGACGACGAGGGCGCGCGTGGGCTCTTGACCGATGTCGACCGCATCGTAGCCGGCGAAGAGTCGGAAGGCTGGTTCGCCGACGCCGATGCGCTTCGTGAAATCGAGGCGGCGATTTTCGAATCCGCCTGTCGGGCCACGCCCGACGCCCGAAGCATCGCATTACGCACGTTGACCGAGCTCAGCTCCGCCGCTGGAAACGCGCGCGGGCTGTTCCACGCCTCGCAAGAGATGACCGATGCCGTGCGTACAGCACTGAGCTTGGAACGGCAGCACCACGCCTTGGAGCTGGCCCTGGCGCGGGCGGACGCAGAGTGTCCCTTTTGGGTCGCGGCGCGACCCGCCTTCAAGGGTCGACAGAGCGACCGTCGGCGCTTCACGCTTAGCTTGGAGACCGCTGGCAACGTCCAGTTGCGCCACACCCTCGGCCATTTCGACTTCGGAGCGGGCGGTTGGGGGAGACTCTTACCTGGCTACGGGATCAACGATACGTTCACCTTGTTGGCCGGGGTAGAGTTCGGCGGAGGTGCCATGGTGCGCCCGAACACGAACGCCTCGCAGTTCATCATCAACTATTTTCCGGCTATACCCGTCGTCCTACGCGTACATCATCGGACCTGGCACTACGATATCGAGGTTGCCCCGGTGGCTTTGTTCCAGGCCGACAACACCGCACTCAGCTACGGGATTCGCGGCGGAGGAGGGGTCGGGTTCTCGGCACTGAGGCGGCACAACTTCTTGCCCTGGGCCGGAGTGGCGGTGAGCTTCGAGCACTACTTCGATGGTGGCGGTCGCGCTTCCGCTGACTTCGCACGCGCCGATCTGCGCGTCGGATTTTTGTGGGACCCGAACTAGAGCCGATGCCGTGCGAGCGGAGCTTGCCGGGCTAGGAGCGCGTGAGTGCGATGGGCAAAATGGCGGCTTTGGTGGCGGCGCTGAGCGGCCCGTCGATGGAGCCGCCGTCCGTGCGCTCGATCACGACTCGTTCCACTAGACGCGTGGCTCGGGCTCGGGCCTGATACGAAGAGACGACGATGCCCAGCGCGAATAAAGTGCGCTGGAGCACAGCGATTACCGGCGAGCGCTGCTCGCGCGTGATTTCGATAGCGGTCAGCCGCGAACCCTCTTGTTCGAAGCGAACGAACGGATTTTCCAGGATTGGGTCGGCCACGTTTGCATTGCTAGGCATGGGGGTGGGTCTCGCAACTGTCAACGCCCGAGCCAGCCAATTCAATCGGGCTCGATCGCGTTTTTCTCGAAGGCCGCTGCGTGGGAATAGTCTTGGAGTTACGACTGTTATGATGCCCGCACCGAGTCACCTGGGTGACATGTGGGTGATTTCGGCGCGCCGGTCAGTGCTAGATCGACGCCATGATCAAGCACGTTGTCCTTTGGAGAGTGCGCGGAACCTCCGCCGACGAGCGCCGCGAGCATGCTGAAACGGTGCGGAGCGCGCTGCACGGGTTGCGCGGCAAGATCCCAGGTATGTCGAGCCTCGAGGTTGGCCTCGGCGCGGGCGGCGACGAGCAGCTGGCCGACGTCTGTGTGATCTCGACGCACGACGACTGGGAAGCTCTCAAAGCCTATCAGGTGCATCCAGCTCACGTGGAGGCGGCGCGCGTGATCGCCGAGGCGCGCATCGAGCGCCGCGTGCTGGATTTCGAAGTGGAGTAGCGACGCTTGCTCGACATCTCCGTGCGGGGCGCGCCTCTGTCCATTTAGTGCAGCGCCGCACGCGCTCGGTTCCGAAGTGTACAGTGCGCGAATTCACGCACAGAAGGCGCGGCAGTGCTCTTTGGGTGCGCGCGTAAACCGTCGCCGCTAGAAAATTGTTCCACTTCGACATTGGAGAGCTCGCCCATGTAAGTGAGCGTAGTGCGCCGTCTCAGTTGATTGATGGGTCAGTGCCGAATTGTCTTCACACGAGCGACGAACTCCCGTTCACTGACAGACAGTGATTCGATCTAAAGCATTGGCACTTTTGGTTTGCTCGTGGTCCTTATGCGCGCATGCCCAAAGCGCCGATAGCCCTGGCGAGCGCTCTGAGGCCGCGGTCGCGGAAAGTGCGTTGGCCGCGTTTCGCCGGCATGACTATGCCGCAGCACTGGTGCAGTTTCAGCGCGCCGCGGTGATTCTGCCGAGCCCGCTCGTCGACTTGTATCTAGCCCGCTCGCGAGTTGCTTTGGGACAGCTGGTGCAAGCGGCCGAGGATTACCGAGGCGTCGTTGCCAGTGCCGTGCCCGGCACCAGGAGCGCTGCCATCGCCAGCGCACGCGATGAGCTTGCACAGCTCAGGCCGCGCATCCCTTCCATCGAGCTTGCGCTCGGTGACGCCGAACAGCACGCTCGCAATCTACGTTTGATTCTGGACGGTCGTTTGGTCGGGCACGGCGCCCCTGTGGCCGTCGATCCTGGCCACCATGAAATCGTGGCAAGCGACGCGGATGGCGAACAACAGCGGCTCAGCTTCGAGATCGCCGAGGGCGAGTCCAAGACCGTCGCGGTTACGTGGCTGTCCGGTGGCGGCCACGTCGCGAAGAAGCAGGAGCAAGTTGCAGGCGCGTCCTCCGCGCGCAGAACCTGGGGCGTGGTAGCATTGACGGTCGGCGCTACGGGTCTCGGCATTGGGACCGTGACCGGCATCGCCGCGCTCAGCCGCTACTCGGCGGCGGAGGCTCATTGTCCCGCCTCCCGCTGCACCGAAGGCACGCCCTACGTCGAGGATCAATCGGCGTTTCATACGCTCCGAACGATCTCGGCCGCGGGCTACGCCGTAGGTGCCGCGGGCATCGGAGCCTGGCTCGGTCTGCTGCTGACGACACCGGCCACGCCGTCCGAGCACCCCAAGGTCAGCCCCTGGACACCCGTAGTCGGCGTGGGCAGCGCGGGGGCTCGCTACGTGTTTTGATCGCGGCGGCGGCTCGAATGGCGTTTCGCAGGCAGGTTAGACAGCGGGTCTAGTGAGTTGATTCACGGCGCTGTCACGTCGTTCAGGCTCTGGGCGCGCCTCGATGCGGGCTCGGCGGCACGCTGATTCCCCAGTGTCCATTGGGCCCGCAACCCGCGCGACACGTTCGTCTGAGAAATGGCTAACGCTTCTAGAGTAAGTGACAACACGGCTCACGGCCGCCTTGCTACGGATAGTCCTCTTCGATCGCACGAACGACCAGAGGACCAGATGAGCTCAGAAGCAAACCGGGTTACCCGAGGCGGAATCACCTACATGGTGCCAGAGCCGACACTGCGCGCAGACGAAGTCATCCATTCCCTCCGCGTTGGCGGCTCGCGCTATTTCTTTGCCGAACGCGTCGCGGCGGCAAACGTCCTCAATGACGAACCGCCCCGCCCCGCGCGCCCACCCGGAGCATGGCTTCGAACCTCCAAGGCGAATGACGAAAACCGCCAAGCTTCGCTTCCGCATCGGGCGACCCTGATTTCGGCCGCGGAAATGGCTAAAATGTGGGCTACGCTCGACTTGCAGGTGCGGGACGACTTACGAGTTGCCGCATTGTTCACGCTGCTCTGCGCGGGCTTACGAAAAAACGAGATCGTGGCGCTCAACTTCGGGGACCTTCGCGAGGCGAGCGGCGGCTTTTGTCTGCACGTGCGCGGTAGCCGCGCCAATCGCCAGCAAGCGCGCGAGGTGAGCTTCGTCGACGATCCCAAACGTGACGCCTTGGCAAAATATCTGCGCCTTGAGCACTGCGACACGCAGAGCATGGACGCGCCATTGCTGTGGACGCTCGGGCGTCACGGCACGTGTCAGCGTGGGCGCATCACGACACACGCGCTGAGTTATTGGGTATCGCAGCTACAGCGCCGTTCGGGCATCGAGCGTCGCCTTTCACCACATTCGTTCCGCCGCGCTTGGCTGGCGGCTGGGGTCGAGCGCGGTTAGGCGGCGATTCAGGCGCTGCGCCGCGTTGCCGCTGAAAGCTCCGTGTTGCGCGGGCCGATGGCCGACCCGCCGCTGGCGAGGCGGGAACGCTCGCGCCGGCTCTCGTGCGCGTAAGTGCGGGCGATGATGCGCCGGTCGCTCGCGGAGACTCCGTCTAGCTCGTCCGGCTTGAAGTAAGGCACCGCGGGTGGCCGCGGGAGGGTCGGATTCCTCAACCAATTACTGTCGTCTGACATGATATTACCGCCAGTCTCCATGATTGCGGGGCACCCATTGCGGTTTGATGTCCGGGGCTTTGCCTCATCGTGCATCGAACGCGGGGCTCAGGCGTTTGCCCAAACGAACACACGCAAGAAAGTGAAGGTGGGTGTCGCTCAAGCTAGGTTCATGTCCCACCCATCTCGGAAAGCTATACAACAGCCCGCTTCAGGCGCAGCGCGTTCATCACCACGCACACGGAGCTCAAGCTCATGGCGGCGGCGGCAAGCATCGGGCTCAACAACCAGCCGAAGCTTGGGTAAAGGACACCCGCCGCGAGCGGAATGCCAAGCGCGTTGTATACGAACGCGAAGCACAAATTTTGCCGGATGTTGGCGACGGTCAGTCGGCTCAGAGCGCGCGCCCGCACGATCCCACGCAGGTCGCCTCTCACGAGCGTAACGCCCGCGCTCTCGATGGCGATATCCGTACCGGTGCCCATGGCGATACCGACATCGGCGCGGGCGAGCGCTGGGGCGTCGTTGATCCCGTCCCCGGCCATGGCGACGATTCGCCCTTCGCGCTGCAGGCGTTCGACGACCGCCGCCTTTTGTTCGGGTAACACGTCGCCGATCACTTCGGAGATGCCGAGACGTTCGGCCACGATTTCCGCGCTCGCGAGCGCATCCCCGCTCAGTATCAGAAGCCTCAGACCGGCTTGGCGTAGCGCGGCAATGGCGGCGGGGGTGCTGGCTTTGAGCGGGTCGGAAACTGCGATGATGCCCGCCACCTTGTCCGCAATTGCCACGAAGAGCACGGTCTCGCCGCGTGCTCGCAGCTCGCGAGCTCGGGCGTCGAAAACCCGCGATTCTTCGGCGCGGAAATCGAGCCAAGCGCGGTTGCCAACCGCCACGCTCACTCCGTCGAGCAAGCCGGAGACCCCTTTTCCGCTGATTGATTCAAAGCGCGTGACGTCTGCGACGGCGATGCCGCGCTGCGCGCATCCGTCTAGTATCGCCTTGGCCAGAGGGTGCTCGCTGAGCCGTTCGACGCTCGCGGCCGCGCGCAGTAAGGTCTGCACGTCGAGCGTAGGAGCGGTGAACACGGACGTGATCTTGGGCTTGCCCTCGGTCAGTGTTCCCGTCTTGTCCAAGACGAGCGTGTTCACCAGATGCAGACGCTCGATGGCCTCGGCGTTTTTGAACAGGACGCCAAGCCCCGCCGCCCGGCCACTCGCCACCACTATGGACAGGGGTGTTGCCAGGCCGAGCGCGCACGGGCAAGCGACGATCAGCACGGCAACGGCGTTGATGACGGCCCGGGAAAGGCGAGGCTCGGGCCCGAACATCCACCAAACGCCGAAGGTGAGCGCCGAGACAGCGACGACGCCAGGCACGAAGTAGCTCGACACGCGGTCGACTAGCCGTTGCATGGGGGCACGCGTGCGTTGCGCGTCCTGCACCATGCTTACGATACGGCTGAGCAAAGTGCTCGCACCGACCCGTTCGGCGCGGACCAGCAGCGAGCCGGCACCGTTGACCGTGCCGCCGATCACGCGCTCGCCCGCGCGCTTCGCGACCGGCACCGGCTCCCCGGAGATCATCGACTCATCGACACGGCTCGTACCGTCGAGGACGACGCTGTCGACTGGGACTTTCTCACCAGGGCGAATGCGCAGTTGGTCCCCGGCGCGCAGCGTTTCGAGCGCAACGTCCTGCTCTTGCCCCCCGGGCTCGACACGGCGAGCGGTCTTGGGCGCGAGGGCGAGCAGCTCGCGAAGCGCAGCGCCGGTTCGACTGCGCGCGCGGAGCTCCAGAACTTGCCCGAGAAGGATCAGAGTCACGACCACCGACGCCGCCTCGAAGTAAAGCCCAGGAGCGCCGCCGTGTCCCCCCGCGGACCCCGCGAATGCACGGGGAAAAATCAACGCTACAACGCTGTACAGGTAGGCGGCGCTAACGCCCAGCCCGATCAACGTGAACATGTTCAGCTGACGGGTTCGCAGCGAGAGCAGCGCCCGCTGCATGAACGGCCAGCCCGACCACAGACAGACCGGAGTGGCCAGGGCGAACTGGATGGCGCCGAGCGAGCGGCCGGAGTCCGAATGGCGCGACGCAAAGGGCATCAGCATCGCCCCCATTGCGAGCACGACCAGCGGCGCGCTCAAGGCCGCCGCAAACCAGAAACGGCGCCACATGTCCCGCAGCTCACTCTGATCTTGCTCGGCGGTGATGGCGGCTGGTTCGAGAGCCATCCCGCACTTCGGGCATGGTCCGGGGGCGCTCTGCCGGACCTCCGGGTCCATGGGGCACACGTATCCGGCAGCCGTGCTCCCCGCGGGCGGAGGTGTCCACGGCGGCGGCTGGGCAGGCCCCGTATCGTCGTTCAAAAAATCGAGCGGATTCTCCGCAAAACGCTGTCGGCACTTCGGCCCACAGAAGGCGTACGAGTGGCCCCCGTAGACGAATGAACCGCCTCGCGGGTGGTCCGGGCTCACAGCCATTCCGCACACTGGGTCTCGCATGAGTCCTCGCTAGCCAGTTCGTACTTGGGCGTCGGCCCAGGCCCGGGCAGGGGCTTTTACGTCGATGCCATCACGCTCCAAGTCCGCGCTGGGCGCGCGCTCGGCGAGCGTGCCTTCGGGCGCGTCGTACCAGCCGGGGTCTCCGTATCCGGTCAACTGATCGCGCACTTTGAGGATCGTGAACATACCTCCCATGGTGATCCTGTCGTGCTTGCCCCGACCGCCGCTCATTGGAATGCTGTTATTGGGCACGCCCATGCCCATGTCACCCATGTCCGCCATGCCGGCTTGGCCCATCGTCATGTAGCCGGGTAGCAGACGCCGTACTTTCTCGTCTAGCGTCCCGGGCTTGACGCCGATCATATTCGGCACGCCATGCCCCATCTGATTCATCACGTGGTGTGTCATGTGGCAGTGCAGGGCCCAATCGCCGGGCTCGTTAGCCACGAATTCGATCGTGCGCGTGCTGCCCACGGGAACCAGCACCGTTGTTTCCGGCCATTGCGCAGACTCTTGAATAGCGCCGCCGTCTGTTTCGGTGACCTTGAAGCGATAGCCGTGCAGATGAATGGGGTGATGATCCATGGCGCTCAGGTTGCCGATCCGGATCCGCACTCGCTGGCCCTTCTTCACGACCAACGGGTCTGTCCCGGGAAACGCCTTGCCGTTGATGGTGAGCAAGTTGAACTCGACCATCTCGTTAGGATCGGGCCGCGCAGCGCCGACGTCGACACGCCACTCATGAAGCATCAAAGCAAAGTCGCGATCGACCTGCGGTCCGCGCGGGTGGCGCGGATGAATCACGAACAGGCCGGTCATGCCCAAGCCCATCTGTGTCATCTCGTCGTGGTGTGAGTGGTACATGCCGGTGCCACTCTGGCGCAGCGTGACCTCGTATTTGAAGGTCTCGCCGGGTTGGATGGCCTTCTGGTTGAGGCCGCCCACGCCGTCCATGCCGTTGTCGAGCAGAATGCCGTGGCAGTGCAGGGTGGTGGCCGCTGGCAAGCGATTACTAAGGTAGATGCGCACGCGGTCGCCCTCGACCGCTTCGATCGTGGGACCGTGCACGTGCCCGTTGTATCCCCAACAGTGCGCTTTGATTCCGGGCGCATATTCGTGCTCCACCTCTTCTGCAACGAGGTGAAATATTTTCACGCCATTCACCACTTTCCAGGGCAGCTTCGCGCCGTTTGGCACCACTACCGGACGATATTCGCCGCCCGGGAGCGCAGCGCTAGCAGGTGCCGCGCTGGGCCGTTCGGCCGCGGCCGCGGCCGCGGGCCGCATCAGCGTACCGAGTGCACTGGCGGTCAGCGTGATGGCGCCCGTGCCTAGCACGCGGCGCCGGCTGAGCCCATCACCCGTCAGGCCGAGCGCAGTGTCGTTGTTCGCGTCGTCTAATTCATGGTCGGTCATCAGTCGCTCCTTGTGACTCGTTGGCGCTGCCGCCCAGTGCTCGTTCCAGCTCGGCACGAGCGACCCAGTAGTCGCGCACGGTAGCGAGGTAGGCGCGCGCGGTCTCGACGTCCGACTTCTTCGCCGCCAAGAGCTCGTACAGCCCGATCTGCATGGCGTTGTACGCGAGCTCCGATTGCTCGAGCACGACGCGGCGGAGCGGCATGAGTGCCGTCAGGTATCGCTCGGCTGCGTAACGGCTCGAGTCCAGGCGAGCCTTGGCCAACCTGACCTGAGAGCGCACGTCGAGACCGATACCGTCCAAGCGGCGTTGCGCTTGACGTTGTTCTGCCTCCAGACGACCGATCAGTGCTTGGCGCTGATCGAAAATAGGCAGCTCGAGCGACAGCGACGGCCCGAGCAAGCGCGGCCCGGTCACGTCTCGGTGCATGTGGGCGCCGATGTTGAGAACGCCCATATAGCGTGAAGTCCGCGCCAAACGCAGGGCAGTGTCCATCAGCTCGAGCTGTTTGCGCGCCGCTTGCACGTCTAGCCTTTGTCCGAGCGCGCGCGTTTCCAAATGCGCGAGCGGCGGCTCGCGGCTTGGGATCGCAGCTAACGGTTGGGTGAGCCTCCAGCCCGCGTTCGGGCCCCATAGGCCCAAAAGGCGGTTCAACCGCTCGCGCCGTTCGCCGAGGTCGAGCTGCTCACGCGCGAGCTCGAGCTCGGTTTCGACCGAAGCGGCTCGCTCGCTCGCCAGCCTCCGCTCGCTCACGTTGCCCGCATCGTACTGCTCGCCGGCGAGAGTGGCGCCCGCGTTGGCGCCATCGGCGATGCCGCGCATCAACTCCACCGTCTGTTGTGCGGCCTGCACCTGCACGAAAATCTTACTAGCCTCTGCCGCCATTTCGAGTGCGGCCTGCGCGACGCGCAGCACATCTGCATCGAACTGCGCCTCGGCCACGCGTTTGCGCAGAGGCAGCACGAACAAGTCCAAGAAATTTTGCACGACCGACACTTCGTACTCGGGTCGCCCGCTCGAATTTTGCACCTGAAACCCGATGCTGCCGCCGAGCGTGGGGTTCGAAAGCAGTCCGGCCTGCACCAGGTCGGCCTGGGACACGTCCAGCCCGTCGTACGTCTCTTGGAGCTCCGGATTATTCAAAAGTGCAATCTCGACGGCGTGCTCGCGCGTGAGACCGCCCCGCAGCAGCTGCTCGACACGGTCGGAGATTTGCTTGGCGGCCGGCGTGCCACGTTGCCAACCCGTGTGGTGACCGGTGCGCATTTGGACGAGCGCGTCCACGCTGTCGTGACCGCGGGCCTTTTTCAAATGCGCGCACGCGGATGCGAGCAGCAACGAGGCTAGCAGTAGCGTGCGCATCATGATCGCCCTCAAGTTCATGAAAAGCCCGTCAGCCAGCGTGCTTGGACCACAGTGCGACGAGCTCATCTATGGCTTGCTGAGCTTCCGCATCGGAGCCGTTCAGCGCCCGGCGCGCGCAATGCGAAAGGTGATTGCGCACGAGCTCCTTCGAAACCCCACGCAGCGCTTCTTGCACCGAAGCCACTTGCATCAAGATGTCCGGACAATACCGGTCGTCTTCCACCATTTTATGCAGGCCGCGCACTTGCCCTTCGATGCGACGCAGCCGCTTCAAGTTCGAGCTCTTGATCTCCGAGTCCACCCCGAGCGCGTGCCGCTGACCTCCGGCTCCACTGGCGTTTTTCTCGATGAGGGATTGCATCAGGACCGTTTTTGACCTTCCGACCATTGCTATAGGTATACCCCCTATGCCTATGTGTCAAGGCCGCGGGACCGATGCCGATGATGCCCCGCTTGACGCCCAGTGAATGGCAACGAGCTCACGGTACGAATGCCGCGGCCTGAGCGCGGAACTGCTCGAGCAGCGCGCGCAGCGCGGCGCTCTTGTACTTTTGTTTGTGCAGAACGAGGTAAAAAGAGCGACGAAAGTCGCGCTGCGGCACGCTGCACGCGATCAGGGTGTGGTAGCGAAATGAATCTTCGAGTGCGATTCGGGATACGCAACCGACCCCCAAGCCCGCTTCGACCGCACTTTTTATGGCCTCCGTATGTTGAAGCTCGAGCACGATCTCGAGCTCTGCCAAAATGCCGTGCATGGCCCGTTCGAACGCTTGGCGGGTACCCGACCCGGGCTCGCGTACGATCCATGACGCTTGCACCAAGTCTGCGTCGCTGAGGCGAGCCTTCTTTGCAAAGGGATGATTGGGGGCGCAGAAAACCACCAGCTCATCCGGCCGCCAATGGCTTACCTCCAGCTCGGGCTCGTGCAGCTCACCTTCGACCAATCCGATGTCGATTTCGAAGTCGAGCACCTTGCGCGCGATCTCCGCGGTGTTGGCCACATCCAAGGTGACGCGCGCGCCCGGGTGCTCGCGCATGAAGCGCGCTATCTCCGGCACCATCAAGTAGTTGCCAACGCTGAGCGTCGCGCCGACTCGCAGCGGCCCGACGCTGCTTTGATTGCCGAGCCCGGCTTCGAGCTCGGCTGCTTGATCAATCAGCGCCTGGGCCCGCGGTTGAAGCGAGCGCCCGAGGCCGCTCAGCTGAACGCGCTTCCCCAAGCGCTCGAACAATTGGATACCGAACTGTCGCTCCAAATCCGCCAAGGATCCGCTCACGGCGGATTGCGACATGGCCAGATCTCTGGCCGCGCGGCTTACGCTTTCGTGATGGGCCACGGCCAGGAAGACCTCGAGCTGACGCAGGGTGTAACGCATATCGGTAAATCCGAATATACTATACGGAATAACGCAGTTTACCGATGGTTCGCCCCGCCTTAAATCAACACCTGATGAGCGCCACGACCAATCTGAACCACGAGACCGTCCTCGAGGTCCGCCACTGGAATGATAGCCTTTTTAGCTTCAAAACCACGCGCGACGCGGGGTTCCGCTTCAAAAACGGACACTTCGTGATGATCGGGCTAGAGGTCGAAGGCAAGCCGCTGCTCCGTGCCTACAGCGTAGCCAGCCCGAATTACGAAGAACATCTGGAGTTTTACAGCATCAAGGTGGCCGACGGCCCGCTCACGTCGCGCTTGCAGCACCTCAAGCCCGGTGATCAGGTCCTGGTCGGCAAGAAGCCGACGGGCACGCTCGTGATGAGCCACCTGCTACCGGGCAAGCGCTTGTACCTGCTCAGCACGGGCACGGGCTTGGCGCCCTTCATGAGCATGATCCGCGACCCCGAGGTGTACGAGCACTTCGAGCACGTGATCCTTGCTCATGGCGTGCGCATCACGAGCGAGCTCGGCTACGCTGAGTACATTCGCAACGAGCTCCCACAGCACGAGTACTTGGGTGATCTGGTCAAACACCAGCTCCTCTACTACCCAACGGTGACTCGCGAGCCCTTCGAACATCAGGGCCGGCTCACTGATCTGATCGACAACGGGAAGCTCACGTCGGACCTGGGCATGCCGGATCTGAATCCTGAGCACGACCGCGTGATGATCTGTGGCAACCCGAGCATGCTGGACGAGCTGGTTGCGCGCCTGGAAGCGCGTGGCTTCCGCGAAGGCAAGAGCCACGAAGCCGGTCATTACACCATCGAGCGCGCTTTCGTGGAACGCTGAGTCCCATACAATCCGGGCTGTCCTCGAGCGCCGCGGGAACCTGCGGACTCATGCGTCGCGCAGTTTGACCCAATCTTTGACGAGCTTTTCGAGCGCCTTTTTCTTGCTCTGAAGGTCTTCCAGATTGAGAAATTTCGCCTCGCGGCGGTCCTTGGCTTTACCCTCGAGTAGAGCGCTTTTTGCGGGCACGCCGGCGCCGCCCGGGAACATCAAGATCAGGTGCGCGCATTCGGATGCGCGAGGATTGAATGCGGCCAGATCTGCTGCCTCGTAGTGGAAGGCAAGAGCGTTCCACTTGATGCGCTCCGACACTTTGCGGCTTGCGCCCAAGATGATCGCGCGTACGGCTTCCATCTCGGCCTTGAACGGATGATCGAGGTCGCGCATGTAAGCGTCGACCACCGCTTTATCATTTTCGACTGGAGCGATGACTTCCTCGATCGCCTTCTTCATGGCAGCCGCCTGCAGTGCTTCTCGCGCGCGGCCGGGCTTCTGCGTCCCCTTCTTATTGCGAGCGGCGGGCGCGGCCTTGGCGGGAGCCGCCTTCGCCTGAGCGAATGATTTGGAAGCCGGCTTCGCCTTTGGTTTCGCCGACGCCGGGGCGACCGCGGCGGTGGCCCCTCTGGGCTTCGGCTTAGAGGCGCGTTCGGAGCGTGGAGACTTCTTCGGCAAAGCGTTCTTGGGGGAGGGTGCTCGAATACGCGGTGCCATGGGTCATTCCTCGCTGCGGCCGAAACTGAACAGGCATGCACTCTCCTGCTAACGGAGCTCTGCGTCTACAGCCGCTCCGCGCCCGGGGCCTGCGGCCGCGACTCGCAAGAAAGTCCCCTGCTTCATCGGATTCTGGCTAAGGTTCCGCTCACAGCGAAACCGAGACGGATCTCGCTCTCGCCGAACATCAATCCTCAGATGTCCTCGAGAGCTTCCTCACGCGCCGTTCTGGTACTCAGCTTATTAGCTCTCGGTTGCCTGAGCGCGTGCTCGACCTCGGATAGACCAACTGCCGTGCTGGCGAGCGGTGGTCGCGCGGCAAGCATTGGGTCAGGCACTCCGGGGGGTGGAGGCGAAAGCGCTACGGCGGCTCAAAGCACAGGGGGCGGCGGTCAGAGCCCTGGCGGAGCGCCCGGCGGCTCGGGTAGCCAAGCGGCGGGCGGCTCGGGTAGCCAAGCGGCGGGCGGCTCGGGGAGCCAAGCGGCGGGCGGCATGGGTAGCCAAGCGGCGGGCGGCATGGGTAGCGAAGCGGGCGGCGGCGGCCCTGCGGGTAGTTGGCCAAACGGCGCGCTCGCAGCGGTCAGCCTAACCTATGATGACGGGCTGGATACGCACCTCGCCACGGTCATTCCAGCGCTCGACGCGCACGGCTTCAAGGCGACGTTCTTTCTGTCCAACTTCGAAGGCGTCGACCACCAGTGGGCGCTACCGAACCTGAAGGATCCGCTGACGCCGCGCCACATGGCCTGGCAGGCTGTGCTTCGCAACGGGCATGAGCTCGCCGATCATACTGTCAATCATCCGTGCAACTCGGCCAGCAAAGCGCCCAACTATCATCTGACCGATTACGATATGCCCCGGCTTTCGGCCGAGCTCGACGATTCGGTGCTGCGCCTCGGTCGGCTCGGAGTCGTGCCGCCAATCACGTTTGCCTACCCATGTAGCAGCGACAAGATCGGTATAGGCCCGAACGGCCAAGATTTTTCGCCGCTGATCGCCATGCGCTTTTTCGCGGCCCGCACTTCGGATTCCAGCATCGCCGCTCCGGCCAACCTGGACCTATTGCATGTGCCGTTGCAGGATGCTGGGAGCAAAACCGGCGCTCAGCTGCGGGCGATGGTGGATCAAGCCATCGCGAGGAAGGGTTGGCTGGTCGTGCTATTTCACGGCGTCGGCGCGGAGACGACCTGCCCCGGTTTGGATTTCAACCTCAAGGGTTGCATGATCAACTACCTCACGACCGATACGGCATCACACCAAGCCCTGGTCGATTACCTAGCCGAGAAACAGGCTCAGGTGTGGGTCGCGCCGTTTGGCACCGTGGCCAAAACCCTGCTTAAAAAATAGGGGCCGCGAACAGGCTGCGCGCGGCATCCGGCGTGGCTCCGTGGCCTTTGCGGCATTCTTTCGGCCTTGCATCCGCCTTCCTGCACGCGTTTGCTTAGTCAGCATTACGGCGGTTCACGGCCCCGTTCGGTCGCACCTGCCGACGCGTGAAGAGCAAGTAATCTAGCGAGACTCGGCCCGGACCGGCCAAGGCGATCCAGGCGAAGAGCACGAGGTAAGTCCACTCAACGAGCCCGAACAGGTCGGGCAGCCCGTGAATGTCGGTCGCTTTCGCCGTCAGGAGTGCGACTGTCATGGAACCGATCAGGGGCAACGAAGCAAGGCGCGCGCACAGCCCCACGAGCACGAGCGCCCCCCCGATGAGCTCGAGATAAGAGATGAACGTCGCTTGTAGGGCAGGGGCAGGGATGTGCAGCTCGCTGAAGAACGCCGCAACCTTGGCCAAATTGTGCACCTTGCCCCAGCCCGTGCCGATGAACAGCACTCCGACCGTGATGCGCGCGAGGAGCGGGCCAAGCCAATCGAACTGAGTCGCGATGTGGAAGACGCGCTCGCGCGCGCGCTCCATGAAAGAGAGCAAGGATATGCCTTTCTGCCAGCTGGCCATGAATCGCCCAGCCAGCGTTGTGTGTTCCGGGTATGTCAGACCCTGGCTTCGGTTTCCCGCCAAATGCAGCTCGTGAGGCGTCCTAAGCTAGTGTCGCGGCGCCATATCAGCCTACATATTTCGTGGTTCTCCCGCGGCTTTTTCCGACCTAACTTGCGTTTTGCGCTCGATCATCAGGCCAACACCCCGTGGGTCAACCGCAAGAGCTCCGACAGCGACCACGCTTGAAACGGGCAGCCGCGGGGTGTGTACGGCGCTGTGCCGTCGGCGATCTCCGAGACATGGCCGAGACCGGCGCGCTGCAGGTGGTCGAGCAGCGGGGCGATGAAGCGCCGCTGCGCCTCGGCCTTGGCGGAGCTCGGGTCGTCGCGGCTCCTGAGCCAGGCTTCGACGAATGGCCCCAGGAGCCAGGGCCACACGGTGCCTTGATGGTAGCCGGTGTCGCGTTGCCACACGTCGCCCGCGTACCGGCCGATGAACGCCGGGTCGTCAGGGCCAAGCGAGCGCAGGCCAATGGGTGTCCACAGCTTTCGTTCGACGAGGTCGACGACGCGCCGCGCGCGCTCGCGTGAAAGCAAGCGGAGGGGCAAACCGCCCGCAGCGAAGATTTGGTTGGGTCGCAGTGCAGCGTCGACGCGACCCGGCTCGTGGTCGACATCGACGACGTCGTAGAGCGAGCCGCTGGCTTCGTTCCAGAAGCGACTTTCGAAGGCGGCGCGTGCCGTGCTCAGCCAACCCGAAAATTCCGGTGCAAGATTCGCTGCCACGGCCAACGCGTTGATCCATAGCGCCTGCACTTCGACCGGTTTTCCGATGCGCGGCGTGACCACGTAGTTGCCCACTTTGGCATCCATCCAGGTGAGCTGGACGCCGGGCTCACCCGCGGCCAAGAGGCCATCGACGTCTCGGCGGATGCCATAGCGCGTGCCTTTTCCATAACCGCGGACGATCGCCAAGACGGCGTCGCGTAGAGCGGCGCGATCGCTCGCCTCGAGGACCTTCGAGCCGCGGGGATGCTGCAAGAGCTCGCTTGCGGCAATCACATACCAGAGCGAGGCGTCGACCGAATTGTATGCAGGCGGCCCATTCCCATCGGGAAACAAGTTTGGCAGCATGCCTTCCGAGACGACGCCCGACCACTCTACCAGGATCGCGCGTGCAGCTTCGAAGCGTTCCGTCGCTAGGCACAGGCCGCGCAGCGCGATGAACGTGTCACGACCCCAGTCACCGAACCAGGGATAGCCCGCGATCAGGGTCAGGCCCTGGCCGCGCGCGACCACATAGCAATCTGCCGCGCGCTCGAGCGCGCTCGGAAACGCGGCCCGGCGAGTCGCTTCGCGCGGCTGGCTACCCGCCCAAAGCGACTCCGCCGTCGAATTCTGAGTCAGGGCCTGTCCGGGCGTGGTGGCGCTCGAGATCCAGATCGCAGGGCCGGCATCCAGCTCGAAGTGGAAGATCCCCGGCGCGGCCAGATCCTCGTCGCACTCTAGACCGCGGCGCTCCTCTTCGCCGTAACGAAAATGACGCCACCATTGTGGCTCGTGCTCGTAGCGCCCGTTGCTCAGCATGTCGATGCTGGGCAGATCTGGATAAGGCGAGAAGCGGAGCCATGAGCCGCGCTGCTCCGGCTCGAAACGGAACGCAGTGTTTTCGCGCTGCAGCCCATGGAAATCACGTCCGGAAAGAAAGGGCCGCACGCAGAGCCTGACGCCACGGGCGTCCCCTTCGGCCCGAAAACACACCATCACGCTCGGGCTGCCGTGCACTACGAATAGCTCTTGAATGAGCACGAGCCCGTTTTCGCTGACGTAGCGCGCGGTAGGCCAGGGCTCGGCCGCGAAGGACGCGAGTTCGACGTCTGCATCGCTCAGCACACCGGGGGCGAAGTAATGACGAGTCAGCTGCACCTTGCCGCTCGGGGTTTCGAGCCAAGCCGAGAAACCATTGACCAGCGCCACGCGGCTCGAAGGCGGATCACTCGCCGACAAAAGCAGCGCGTGGTAGCGGCGGGTCGCGACGCCGGAAGTCGTGCCTGACGCAAAGCCGCCCAGGCCGTCGACCTCGAGCCATTCGCACTCGTTACTTATGGAAGCCATGGCGTCGCGAAACTCGAGTACGCGCGCGCGCGTACTCGCTCAGCTGGCGAGAGCGCCGTCGATGGCGCTCTCCAAGAGCGCCGATTCGATTCTATCTAGATAGCGCTCACCGTTGATGAACAACGTGGGCGTGCCGATGATGCCGCTCTGCACCGAGGCCACGGTCAGCTCCCGCACGCGTGCGGCGAAGGTGTGCTCGACGAGCGCTCGCCGGCACGCCTCGCCGTCTAGGCCTACGGCGGTCGCCGCTTCTATTAGATGCTCCAAATCGTGGCGATCCGCATGAGCGAATAATTGCGCGTGCATCGGCCAAAACTGACCCTGGCTCGCGGCAAACTCCGACGCTTCTGCAGCCTGCTTGGCGAAGCCTTGCGAGGCAGACTTTGGCACGTGGCGGTACACGAAGCGCAGCTTGCCCACGAATTGGTGCCGAACGCCCTCCAAAACGGGAAAGGCGCTCACGCAGTAGGAGCATTCGTAATCGCCGTATTCGATCAACGTGACCCGCGCGTCTGCGGGGCCGTCGACATGGTCGTGAGCCGAGACCGGACTAGGTTTCACGGGCGGGAACGTACACCGGTTGGGAGCCGACGGATCTAAAATTTGCTCGACTGCGCGAGCTCGGACACGTGCGCAATATCCGGCGGCTCGGACTTGAAGCCGATGCGCGCGTGCGTCCCGTCGCAAAAAGGCTTTGTTCCGCTGCCCCCGCAGCGACACAAGCGCGCCTGCTCCACGCGTGCCACGACGCGGCCCGTGCCGCTCGTGATCTCCAGGTTTCCACGCACCTCGAGCGGCCCGTCGAGCTGCGGTTCGATGGCAAGCGGGCCGTTTCGAGCTGCGAGCATGTCGGTGGTGCCGGTGACGGGCTCGCCGCTGGCGGAAAAACGAACCTCGTGGTGTGAGCCATCGCAGTAGGGCTTGTTTTTCGAGGCGCCGCAGCGACACAGCGTTGCGCGATAGTGAGCGCTCTGCCCGGCAATCTGCAGCGCCCCGCGCACGGCATACGGCCCGGCCTCGCGCGTAGCGAGCAAGTTCACGGGCGGGGCGGCCTCGTCGGGTTGCCCATCCTTGCGCACGTAACGAATCGCCCCGGAGGGGCAGACATGCGCGATCTCGACGAGTGCGTCGACTGGTATGGCATCCGGATGTAACCAAGGACCTTTCACGTTGGCCAAAAACACTTGCGGCGCGCCGGTGACGCAGAAGCGCGCATGGATGCACTTTTTAGCGTCGTAAATCAGTGTCACGTCGTTGGCCTCGACGTGCTCGACGCCGTCCACCAAGGCAGAGACCTCAGCCGGCGCGATCGAGGCGGCTTGCGCATCCAAAAGTGGCGGCGCGGACGGCCTATCCGAAATTTGCGGCGCGGGCGGCGCAATCGAAGCGAAGCCCCGTATCGCGCGCTGACCGAGATCGTTCACGATGCGGGCGGCGGCCACCACGCGCGCGTCGCCATTTTCTGCGAGCGTGTTGCAGGCGGCGGCCAGCTCTGCCAAGCGCTCGCCAAAAAAGCGGCGCGCGCTGGCTCCCGGCGGCAGCGGGGCTGCGTCGCGAAGCGCAGTAAACGACATGCCCGCGTTGCAATCCGGATTCGACGGCCCGGCTGGCAAGCGCGCCGCGCGCTCGGCGAGCAGTGTCACCGCGCGCATCAAACCCAGTGAAAGATCGACGGCGAGCCCCTTCTCGCTCAGCGGCCGCGGCAGCACGTACGAATGGGCGATCAAGCGAAGCATGAGGGCGTAGCCGGCGTTTGCGAGGTCGACCGTCTCGGCCGCTTCTTCGTGCTCGATCCACACGCGCGCGGCTCGCCCCGCGGGGGGCGGGCGGAGCACGGGGTTTTGCGCCGCCGGAAAAGCAGGCTCGAAGTTGGGGTTGATGGCCTTCAGGCGTTCGAGCTCGGCGCGCACTCCGAGGAATTTTTGATAGTGCGAGCCGGCCGAATTGTGCGGAGCGCCCTCGCCCTGCGTGACGATGGTCGCGAGGGCCGCCTGAGCGGTCTTCATGCAGCGGACCGGCTCCACGCCGGCAAGGCTCAGCTCGTGTTGCGAGAGCTGCAACTGCGGATCACCGCTGAAGGCTGCCTGTTCACCGATATGAGCAACGAAAGCGCGCAGCTCCGCGCCCAGGGTCTCGTAAAAAGTGCCCACTGTTTCATAGTCGAGCGCCATTGGCGTAAGCCGCTCGCGGTCCACGCCGCGTTGAAAAAGCCGCTCCGGAGCGAAGCCCGAGCCTTCGGGCTCGCTCGACTGCGCGGGCCTTTCCAAATGAATGAAGTGCTGGATCACCTGTTCACTGAACGGCGCAAGCCTGACGACGATGCCCGCAGGCAGAAGGCCAGCCTCGAGTGGAAAATTTCCGCGTCCGAAGCGTGGCGCCGCGCCGAGGGCGGCCGTGATGTTCCAGACCGCAGCCAAGTGGCCCATTTCCTCCACTGCGACGTTCATTATTACGCGACGGAACTCGGCGACGGAGCTTGCCTCTTCGTGGGAAAGGCCCTCCGCTTCCCCGTTCTTTAGGCTAAAAGCCGCGTACAAATAGGTGCACATCAAAGTGTGCTCGAGCTCCGCCGCCTCGTACAGCCGGTGAACCAGTTGTTCGCGGCGGGGTATGGCCTGCTGGTCCTCGGTCGGCATCTCCGCTCTCTTAGCAGTCTCAGTCTCGCTCGGCGAGCCGCGGCTCACGACGTCGAGCGCCGCGAGCTTTCGAGCAACCGCTCTGCCGACTCCAAAAGGGCGGGCGGAGCTCCGCCGCCGGCTGCGGCTAGCCACAGCGAATCGTACGCGCGGCCGGCGCGCGTCTCGATGTGCAGCTCGAGCGGGAACAGACCGAGCTCGGCGAGCGCGCCCAGCAGGGCCCCGAGCAACCCCAGCGAGTCGGCGGCTTCGAGGGTGAGCATCAATGTTCCACCGTAATCGCGGGAAGCGATCACGCGGTATGAATCGATTTCGAAGGGAGCCGCGCGCATCGGCTCTGCCTCGATGGCAAGCCCGATGTAATCCAGTTGCGAGAGGTTGGCCGCCTGCGTCAGCGTAACCAGATGCAACTCGGCGATCCAGGTGTCCACGCCGGTGAGCCGCGCGTGGGTGTGATCGATGGACACTCGCCGTGCGGCGAGATTGTTGCTCAGACTGGCCATCCATGAGCCCCGAAACGGCCCGCCGAGACGCACGCGAAACGACCCGGCTTCGAGCTCGGAGGCTTCCGACCAAGCGGCACCGCGCCGCTGAAAGGCGCCCACTTCCGCGTTTGTTAGGCGATGCATGACCCACACGGTATCCGCGCCTTGTTTCGACCGTGCGACGCGGGCGCGGCCAGCTCGCGAAACGAGCGGGCAAAGGTGCCAGCCACCCGGGGGAGCTGATGCTCGAAGAGAGTCGAGTTACATCGCATTGCCCTCGGTTCTGAGCGGGGCCGCGGAAGGCGTATCGGACAAGCGCGCGCGCCATTGCAATCGCTCCCCGGCGCAACTACGAGTATGCGTTAGGGAGCCGACTGGCAGCCTCGGTATGAAAGATTTTCTCGACTCGATGCCAGAAGCCTATGCTCGCGCGTTCACTCCCAGCGAGGTGCGTGAGCATGCGGACATCGTCGCTCGGCGCGGCTCGCAGCTGGCGCATGCGGAAGTGTGCACGGGTCGCGGTGCTCTTCGCGTGTGCGTCGTGTCAGACGACCGGCCGGGTTTGTTGGCACTGGTGACGGACGCCCTGCTCGTGCACGGCCTCGGTATCTCGAGCGCTCAGTGCCATTGCCGCGTTCGGGCGGACGGCGGCGCCGAAGCTGTGGATCTGTTCCAGCTCGAACGCCCGGGACCGAGCACCGCGGGCATCGAGATCAGCGCCGCTGAGCTGTCCGGGTTCGTTCAAACACTCTCCGAGCTGATCGCCGAGGACGTTCTGGCGGCATCACGCCCAAGCACCTCACCGCCTGTAAGTCGTGCGCTCACGCGCGTGTACTTCGAGCTCGAAGCCTTACGTCACGGCGACGCGGTCCTGCTGGTCGAGGCGCCGGATTCGCAAGGCCTGCTAAATGCCATCACCAATGCCCTCCACAGCCAGGGGATGCGCATCCTGGCGTCCGAGATTCAGACCGTGCAGGGCTTCGCTCACGACCGCTTCGACCTCGTCAGCACCGACGGCCTGCCGCTGACCGCCATCCGTCTGTGCGACATTCAACAAGCCGTGCATGCAGCGCTGCCGGCGGCGCCGCGCCGCTGACTGCTGCCGGGGCACCCCGATCATCGGCACCCGCGGGCCCAGCGCTGATCCCCGCTCATTGAGATCGTTCTTGTTGTACTCGGCCAGCGTGGACCCTAGGCTCCCCGCCAATGAGCGATCGAGATTCCACAGACGACGAGCAAGACGAGCTAGGCGACGAAGACGAGTCGCCGCCGCCGCCTAAAACGGTCGCGAAAAACGCGGCCAAAAACCGTGCCTCGACGCGCCCGAGCGTCCCGGCGCTGAAGCCCGCGAGCGACGCACCGGCGCGCGCGATCACGCTCGCACTCATCGCCTTGGCGGTCGGGGGAGCCGCAGGCTGGTTCGCGCATATTCAAAAAATGAAAGCCTCATTGCGCGCAGAATCGGCGGCTCCGGTCGGCAGCGGTGCGCCAACAGGCGCGTGTGGCGCTTGGCAGTCGAAGATTTGCGCGAGCGCCGGTGCGCAGTCCGCGTCCTGCCAACAAGCGAAGGGCGCGACCGACCTGATGCTTTCGTCGACTTGCGAAGTCGCCCTGAGCACTCTGCCCGAGACCCTCGCCAAGCTCAAAGCCGCGCGCGCCTCCTGCGATAAGCTGGTCGCCAAGCTGTGCTCGGATCTGCCGCCCGGGTCAAAAACGTGCGGCATGGTCAAAGAGCGGACGCCGAGCTTCCCGCATGAGCGCTGCGATCAGATGCTGCAGAATTACGACAAGGTGATCGCCGAGCTCAAGCAGATGGACCAGCAAGGCGCACCGCAAATGGGCGCACCGCAAATGGGCGCACCGCAAATGAGCGCGCCGCAAATGAGCGCGCCGCAAATGGGCGCGGCCCAGCGCATGCCGCACATCGCGCTGCCCCCCGGATCTACACCGCCTTGACGAGCCGCTCGGCGTGATTCGGCGCGGATAAGGAGTCGCGCAAGTGCGACTCCTTATCGACCATGCCGCCGATGACATCACAGCTGGAGTGCAATATTATGCTCTGCCGTTTAGTAAAATGTGGCTAACGGACGCTAAACAAAAAAGCTGAGCCGAAAGCCACGGGCGGCCGTTCTTGGGAGGCATGAGCAAACGAAGCGGGCATGCACAGGTAGGTCGAGCGGCGCGGTATGCAATGGTGTCGGTGTTTGCGCTGGCCGGCTGTTCCAGCGCGGCTAGCGACGAACCGGTCGAAGGCGCGGGCGGGGCTTCGCCTGGCCAGGCCGGCGCCGCGGGCGCGGTCGCTTCAGGCGGCGGCAGTACGGCATCGGCCGGCAGCGGCGCAGTCGCGGGTACCAGCCCGGTCTCTAGTGATGGTGGGTCGGCCCCGACAGGCTCCGGGGGCGTGGGCGCGGTGAGCTTCGGGGGCACGAGTGCGGGTGGAGCGGGCGCAGGTGGAACGAGCGCGAGCGGCGGCAAGAGCGGCGTTGCGGGTAGCGCGGGTAGCGCGGGAAGCGGTACGACCACGCACTCAACCTGCGTTACGGGCATGCCGAGCAGCCTCGCAGATCTAGCGTCGTCCACCAGTCAGAGCACGGTCTCGAAGCTCACGGTCATGGGCTCGCGCTATGACGACACCACCAAGCACACCATGACGAGTGACGACCTCGCCTTCTTGCATGACGCTTCGAAGCAGCCACCGGTCCCTGGCTCGACCTCCGGCCTGCAGTTCAAGGCCATTCCGGTAACGTTGTATCCCTCGGCGGGCGGCCTGCCTATCCCAGCCGACATCAATCAGCACGCGATCGGCAACTGTGACGGTGACACCGCCTTTGCGAGCATGGCGTACAGCAGTGGCTCCTTCATCAAGTCACTCATCACCGACAATGGCGACAACACCTATACGGTCAACATGTATGATCCGATGGGTAAGCGCATCACCGTGATGCTCGATAACAAATTTTTAGTCGACTCCAAGGGCAATATTGGCGCCGTTTCTGGCAAGAAGGGCGAAGCGGATTGGGCAACCGTGTTGGAGAAGGCCACCATGAAATACGTGAAGGTATTTCCCGTCGTCTCGGACATCGGCGGCATTGGCTCCGAGCATCAAACGCCCATGTTTACCGGCGCAGGTGGCAGCTTCGCTTTCGACCGCGGCAAGCTCAAGCCCGCTGATCTCACGCGTGTGGTCAAAGAGGCGCTTGCGGCGGGCAAGCTCATCAGCGGCGGCTTTGGTGTCGACGGCAAGACGCTGGCGAGCGGGCTGCAAACAGTGACCGCGCACGGCTACGCGGTGTTCGTCCCCAAGAACGCATCCACCATGATCTCGATGCGCAACCCATGGGGTCTCGACCCGACCGATCACGGCTACGACTCGAGTACGGACGGCGTGCTCGACATTCCAGTCGACCAATCCTGGGCCAGCACCATCGATTTGCGCATCATCGACCCGGGCGACGCGTGCGGCGGCGGCAGTACCCAGCCGTACGTGCCAACGCCGGGCGACATCAGTGCCAAGTCGATGTT
The DNA here is from genome assembly GCA_903642325.1 of Myxococcales bacterium. Lineage (GTDB taxonomy): Bacteria > Myxococcota_A > Polyangia > Polyangiales > Polyangiaceae > PMG-095. The sequence goes on from CAHJWM010000025.1 coordinate 63,466, forward strand.
CGTGAACGAAATCTACGTGCCCTGAGTGAGTGGCCGTTCGGCTTGCAGCAAAGCTGTTTAATTCTCTATAATTGCAACGCCGCTGGCGGTTCATGGTGCTAGTCTGAACACGACTGTTCAGGCCTATGCATGCCGTCAGCTCTACACTGCTCCAGATGACGGCGAGCGCCACGCTCGCCGTCGGTTTGGTCCACTGCTCGTCCAGCGATGACACCGGCAGCGCACCCGCAGCGAGCGCCGCGGCCGGGGCATTAGGCACGTGGGCCAGCGCGGGAACGGTCGGCAACGCGGGTGGCTCTGCCGCCAGCGCAGCGGGCGGCACAAGCGCAGCGGGCAACGACACGGCCGGTACCACTGCCATCAGTAACGCCGGCACGGCGGGCAACGGAACGGCAGGGTCAGGCGATAAGATCGCGCGCGGTGGCACGGGCGGCACGAATGCCGGCGCAGGCGGCGCGTCCGGCGGTAGCGGAGCTGCGCCCTACAAGCCGTGCCCGGCGACGGGCCAGTGCGTGATCATGCCGCTCGGCGATTCGATCACCGAAGGTTACAACTCATCCACAGGCGGAGGGTACAGGCTACGCCTGCTGCACGATATCTGGGCGTCGGATCGCGACGCAACGTTCGTGGGCAACAGCTCGAGCGGTCCCAGTGCGCTCGATGCCAAGCCGTTTCCCAAAAACAATGAAGGCCATAGCGGTTACACCATCGACCCAGCTCCGTCGGTGGGCCGCACCGGCATCTCGCCGTTGGTTGCCGCCTCTCTAAAAAAACATTCGCCGCATGTCATCACGTTGATGATCGGGACCAACGACATCGGCACCAACAACGACATCGCCAACGCACCCACCCGACTCGGGAACTTGATTGACACCATTACCGCCACTAGCCCCAAGGCTTTGTTGGTGGTGGCCCAAATCACGCCTTTGGGCGACAAAACGGGCAACACGCGGGCTCAAAGTTATAACGCCGCGATCCCTAATCTCGTCAAGACACGCGTCGCCGCGGGCAAGCACATCATCGTCGTCGACATGTACACCCCTTTCGCCGCGCATCCGGACTACATGGCTGGCCTCCATCCCAAAGACGTGGGCTACGATTTCATGGGCGACCTTTGGTACATGGCCCTCGCGCCGCACCTCTGAGGCGAGAACGCCCCCGGACGGGTGTCGTCTGGAAGTCGCCCGTCGCTGCAGTCGATCGTCGGCGACTGCCGCCCGACCGCCGTGACACGTGTCTTTCTCAATCACGACTTGCACGGGCAGCTTGTGGGCCGTCGGCCCCGTGCGCAGCCGGAAGCGCTCCTTGGCCTTCACGCTCATGCGGGCTGCGAAGCCTTGGTCGAGCAGCTTGCTGATCTCGTCGAAGCTGCGTTCGTACTCCGTATGAGCGGTCAGCGCATTGCACTTCGCTCAGCGACTCCGCTCCTGGGCGCCCCTCGCGACGACTTGTGCGGCTCTTCATTAATCCTAGAGATGAGGCAGGGGTGATGGTCATGCTGCCCGCGCGATCCGGCGCAGCCTTCGGCGTCGCGGTCAGCGCGGAGCTCGGGCGCGTCGAAATCGCCCTGAACAACGCCCGGCATCGGGTCGAAGGGTCGAAGACCCAATGGAATGGCTGAACCTGGCAAACATTGCAGAAACGATTGCCTTGACCGTCAGCCTTCCCCCGCGATTCAACCTGCAAGCGGGTCACGATCATGCCGACGGGGCAGGCGTCGTAGTCTCGTGAACGCCGAGGGCCGGTCCTAGCTTGTTTAGGGCTCAACGGCGCACGCGTTCGCCGTGGGTTTCGGCTATAGGCGAGCCTCTCGAGCTTAGGCGCGCGCCGCACATCGCAGCAGAGCTTCGGCGGGCTGCCGTCGAGCCTCGACCTCGGAGGAGTCTCGATCGCCGTTTGCGACAGAGCGTTCGCGCAGCAAAAAGTGCGTGACGGTGCCGGACTCATCGCGCAGCGGCGAGAGCCACATATCGACGTCGTACGCGCTGCCGTCGGGGCGAAATTTGCGTGTGGAAGCGAACAGCGGCGCGTCCTTGGCGGCATGCCTCACCTCCGTCACGTGCTGAAAATTTGGCTTTGCTCCGGCGAGCAATAGTGAAGAGTGGCCGAGCAGCTCATCTCGTGTGTAGCCGGTGAGCCGGACGAAGGAGGCATTGACGTACACGATGCAAGTGGCAACGGGAAAGTCCGAGGCCGTAAAGATCGCCAGCGCGTCGGGCATCTCATCGAGGGCTGCGTGAAACGGCGCCTCGAACAGCGAGTGCAGCGTGCTTTCTTCGTGGATCATTGGGCAGTTCTCCTCTCGGCGGCATGGGACGCAATCGCGCATCCGTAGAACGCCTCAGACAACGATCCATGGGCTCTAATTGTTTCAGAACTTTGTAATCAATGTCTTCATTTGTTGCGGACTAACCCTCGCGCAAGGACGCGAAATCGGTATGGGCTGGTGTAGGTGTCAAGACGGCACCCGGCGGCTCGAGCCGTCTTGGCGGAGCCGCGTGGTGAGTGTGGTCGTATCCGCGCCGTTGGGCTCGTCTCCAGGAGCCGGATTGGCCAAGCGCTGGTGGAGAGGCTTGGCTGCTGTTCACCTCAGGCCGCCATCAGTGGGCGGTCGACTGGGACTCTCGTACAGCCAATCGAGCGCGCGGCTCATCGTAAGCTCTGGGCTAGAGCCCATCGAGCCGTGGCGTGCGTCCGGCAGCTGCATGTAGCGAGAGCGCTGGCGTGCGTCGATGAAGGCTCGCGCACTGGCTTGCATCATGTCTTGCCGATCGAGCGAGCCCGCCATCAGCAATGCGGACTGCACGTGCAACCCATAGGGCGACACCTTGGCCGGGCCCGCAATCAAAATCAGGCGCGTGTAGCGCTTGGGCCACCTGCGAGCCAAGGCTTCTGCTCGCGAGGCCCCTTGTGAATAACCGATGGCAGTGATGTCTTCCACCGGGTCACTGACGCCGAGCGCGTGGAACGCGGAGACGATGCGCGCATCGAGAGCGGCGGTATCCATCGACCATTTTGCCCACGGCGAGCCCGGCCCGCAGCCGATGTCGCCTTGCGGTGCGATGAGCAGGCCATACCGTGCCGCACTGCGCTGAAACGACTGCGCGTAGCCGAGCGCATGACCACACATGCCATGAACAAACACCAGCTTGCCCGGGCCATGAGAACCCCCTCGCATGACGAAGATAGGCGGCGCTGTTTGGTCCAAAGGCTCCATACGCAGCGGCTCTTCGCCGAGCGAAAGCTCCGAATGGCTTGGTCGCGCGGAGAGAACGCCAGAATCGTGACCGGCCGGGAGCTCCAGCATCGACTCGCAGCGTGCCGGCAACCGGGCGATTGCCGCGAAGACCACGAGGGCTCGGCCGATCATGCGTGCTCCAACTTAGCCCACGGCGCGGCAAGCGGCCAAAAGGAGGCGATGGCTCGGCAAAGCCGCGCGGTCAGCGGCGTTGCCGCCAGTCTTTCGCTTAGCAGCGTCTGCTTTTGCCCAAGCGCAGATGCCAATGGCAAGTCGTGGCTAGGACGCGATTGGGGCGGCCGCCGCGGCCGACTCGATGGGCGTGGAAATTGGCGCGATGAAAGGTGCGCGGCTGGAGCGCGATCGCCCAGGCTCATGGTCAGGAACGGGCGATTTCCACGGCCTCGTTTCGCCGAGCTCGGCCAGTGACGCGAGATACCATTCGGCAACGCGAGGCCGGGCGACAGTTAGCGGCAACTTGGCCCTTGCTCGGGCGGTGGAGACAGCACCCTAGCGTGCTGACGCGAGGCGGGCAGTGCCGAGCTCGAAGAGATCGGGTTGCTTGTATGCGCGGCTCATCAGAAAATGTTGGCGCACCACGTTGCCAACCAAGAAGACGCCGATCAGGGCATCCAGCTCGGCGCGAAACCGGGCGAGTACCTCGGGCGGCGCGCTCGCTACCAGGTTGATCAGGGGGCCGGCGGTCTGTTCCATCGACGACCGGTAATGCGCCACGCTGAGTGTCGGCACGACCATGAGCTCGCGCTCGAAGAATAGATCGCGCACGGCTTCACCCAGCCGCTCCCGGACGATGTTCGGATCGCCCCACGCGGGCGGCGCAGCGACTCCGGGGGGCGGCGGCTGGTACTCGGCGATCAGCGTGAACATTCGGCCAATGAACTGATCCGGCGGCCACGTCGAAAACGCGATGCGCCCGCCCGGTTTGAGCACGCGCAGCATCTCAGCGACCGCGACCTCCGGCCGCGGCGCAAACATGTGCCCAAACTGACTCAGCACCACATCGAAGGAAGCATCCGCATAAGGCAGCGCTTCGACATCACCATCCACGAGCTCCACGCCAACCCCCGCGATGCTCGCATTCACCCGCGCCCGCTCGATCAATTCCGGCGATAGATCGAGCCCACTCACTGTGGCCCCCTCCCGCGCCGCCGTAACAGCAACGACGCCCGTGCCCGTCGCTACGTCGAGCACACGTTCCCCGCCGCGAACGGCGGCGAACCGAACGAGATGCGCCGCCGGCACCACCGTAAAAGTAGCCAGCGGCGCAAACAGCGACCACCTCTCGCGCTGCGCCGCTTTGAATGCGATGAATGGATCCGTCATCGTGAGTACTTTCGGGGGAGGGTATCAGGAGGGGCGATGGGTCAGCGCTGCATCGCACTCTGTTGCAGGGGCGTGACGCACCTGCCTTAGCATCTCGCTCGCTGTTTCCCGAGTCGTGGCGCGCTTTGCGCCGGCAAAGCCCATTCGCTGATTGCGCGGGGCTCTAATGGAGCTAGCCGTCCATCCGTGATCGCCCCCTCCAGTCGCGCCAGAATCGAGAATTGGATCAACGAGGCCCCGGAGATTCGCAAAGTGGAGACCGAGCCGCTCGCCAACGACGCGTGGGAAAGCCGCGCCATCGAAGACGGGCAGGTCGTGTTCGAGGAGGTCGACGTCGAGACGGACGAGCCGATCCTGCGGCGGCTCGCGGCATGGTGCGAACAGCACACGAAGCTACGTGCGAAGCCGCCCGTGAAGACGAGCGGCAGTCATGAAGACGTGCCCCTGCGCCGCGTAGGCAAGCTCTGAGCGTTGATGATCACGGCCCTGGCGTCGCCGTTGAGCGTTCGGGTCTTCGTAGCCGAACGCCACGACGGTTGCGGGGCGCGCTCTCGAGCGCCTGGGCCTGGATGCTGTTCGGCGCGGTGAGGTCCTCCAGCGCATGCCCGAACTGCGCCCTTGGCCGCGAGGCGCGTGCGCTGGTGCTGAACAACGATTTTATCTTCAACGTCGGAGGGGCGCTCGCGCCGTTCCTCGTGATTCTGGCAATCAGTGCCGCCGCGGAAAAGCTGATGGACAGCCCTGACGATGTTCGGTCGAAAGCGCCGGGGCCCGCCGTCAGCCCGAAGTCCGCAGAACCTAGCTCATGACGAAAATGAATCGCGGCGCCATGATATCGGCGGGTATTTTACTTGGCACGGGCTTAGGCGGCTTTGTCGATGGGATTCTGCTCCACCAGATCCTGCAGTGGCACAATATGTTGTCGAGTGCGCGGCCGCCTACGACCTTGCTGCAGATGAAATACAATATGGTTTGGGACGGGCTGTTTCATGCCTTCACGTGGACGATGGTGGCGTTGGGCCTTTGGCGGTTGTGGAAGGCTGGAGAACGGAGTGACGTGCCTTGGTCGCGGGCGACATTCCTCGGTTCGCTCGTGCTGGGGTGGGGCCTGTTCAACTTCATCGAAGGCATGATCGATCACGAAATTTTGGGCATCCACCACGTGCATCCGGGTCCGGGGCAGCTCGCGTGGGATCTGGGGTTTTTAGCCCTTGGGTTGATACAGATCGCGGTCGGCATCGGCTGGATTCGGTTGGGCCGCCGCGACGCCACAGCTCGAGGCTGTGGGGCGAGTACGGCCTAACTGCGAGTCAGCTGGGCCGCTCGATCCTAAAGGTCACCCAGCCCACGGCGAGCGGCGGCTGCCCGCCCGAGCCCCCCGAGCGCGCTCTACGTCGAAAGCCCGAGCCGTGTTCCGCACAACACGTCGAGCGCGACGACTGGTGCGACTGCGGCGAGGGCAAGAGCGGCGTTGCCGCGCTGGCGGTTGCTAGCGCGGAGGGCGGAGCCTAGGACACCCAGGTCGAGGGCGTCGCCAGCGATGCGCGCCCAGACCCACGGGCCTTTGCGATCCTGCAATAAGAGCCCGACACCGGCGGCAATCTCGCGCACCCCGAAGGCGCGAATGAGTGCGGGGCTCTTGCTGCCGAGCGCGCGTGCGAGCGGCTCGGCGGCGATCACCTCCGTCAGACCGAGGGCGAGACTGAACCATCCGAGGCCATTGGCTATCTGTCGCGTGTTCATCATCTTCCGTTCGTTGGCTAGGGGAGCATTGGGTCTGATGCGGAGTGGCGGCGGGGATGCACTCTCGACGGCAGCGAGCGTCGCCGGCTCGAACACTGGCCGACCATTGTCCGTGCGTCGCTTCGACGAGATTACTGGGTACACGGCGTTGCGCGCCCTGCCAATGGAGCCGAGGGGTCGGTGCGCGACCAGCGCGTGCCCGGGGGCAAACGAAAGATCATATTCACCCACGGCATTCAAAGCGGCGGCGTCCGAGTCCTGCGCGGGGAGCACGATGCGCGCGACGGTGCGGTAGGGGCTTTCATCCTCGGGCCACTCGACGGTCGGGTCCTCCACCGGCATGCGCTTCGGGTCGGTGGCGAGCTGGACTTTGACCTCGTACTCAGCGGCGTGGTTTGCGAAGAAGGCCCGGGTCGCTGTGCGCAGCGCGTCCGCGTCCGCCCTGTCCACGTGTTTGCCCTGAAGCTCCTCGAGCGCCGCGTTGGCGGGAATAAACGCGATTTTTGCGACGTAGTCGCCGTAACGCACGGCGATCTGAGAATAGTACGCCTCCGCCAGGGGGTGATACGCCGGGTGCCCGTAAACGTCCAAGGTCGGGGAATCCCCACCGACCGCGTGCAATGCGGCATTTGTTGCCGCTGAGCCCTTCGAGACGGCCCCCTTCACCGCCTCTGGCAGCTTCGGCGCAAGCTTCGCGTTCAGCCCGAAGTTAGCTAAAAACGACTTCATGTCGCGATTGACGAACACCTTGCCCGTGTCGAAGACGAAATCCTGAGTCGAGGCGCCCTCGTGCCCGGGCAGCTTCGGGCCGTCGACGCCGAAGACTTTGACGGCCATGCCCCGCGGCGACGAGACCGCCCGATCGTCGAGCACTTCGCCCGGCACTTGGGACATGCGCACGATGACGTCGTGCTTGCCGGGCTGCGCAAAGAGCCCCTGCGCCAGCTCGGGCGGGAGGTCTGGAAGCACAATCAGCTCACCTTTTGCAAACGCGTGCGCTTTAGCGTGCGAGATGCGCACGGTCTCCCCGTACTTCTTCGCCACACCGCGCTGCCCGCTGGCAAGTACGTCGATGATCTTCGCGATTGTGGCCGTCTCGTCTGCGGCGATCTGCTCGAGGTCGTCGCGATATCGCACGTAGCTGGTCATTGTGTTTCTCTCAATTCGCGCGTGTCTCGCACGCAATAAGGGCCCGCGCACGTCTTGCACGCGTCGGGCCAAGTGACAGCGTCAGCGTCCCGCGTCGTCTTCCCGCGAGACACATCGCTCGCTGAGTTAAAAAGCAGGCTTCACCGCGTCTTATCGAGGAACGCGAGGACGAGCCGCGCCACCTCGGCAGGCGACTCGCGAGGCGAAAAGTGACCAATGCCGGGGAGAACGTGGCGCTCGTAGCGGCTGCTGAACCACTCCTCTTTACCTTCGGATGAGGAGACCAGCGACGCGCCGTCTTCCGCACCGTGAATGACGCACGTTGGGACCTCGATTTTTAACTGAGGGCGACCCTTTCGCTCCCAACGTTCACGGTACAGGTCGAGGGTAACGTCGGCCCAGTCAGGATTTTTGAACGACTCGGCTGTCTCTTGAAATTCCGCCTCGGTGAACCAGCCCGGCGGGCTCCAAGTTTTCCAGAGGTGGAGGGTGAACTCGTCTGCCTCACTGCGCACGCGCTCTTCACCGCGACCGGTCCCCAGGAGCCATTGGTACCAGTATGCCTGGGCTTGCTGGTTGGGCGGCGTCGGCTGATCCCCGGGCTGATATCCCACCGAAATTGCGACGATTCGCTGGATTCGCTCACGGTGCGCCGCCGCCAACATGTACGCGACCCACGCTCCCCAATCATGCCCGATGACCGTCAGGCGAGCGACGCCAAGCGCGTCGGCGAAGGCGAGGACATCCAAGATGTGCTCGGGCAGAGGCCCGGTGTGCGTCGTCGTCGTATCGAGGAAGCGTGTTGGCCCAAAGCCGCGCAGATAGGGCGCGTAGGTGCGGTAGCCCGCCGCATGGAGTACCGGCGCTACGCGGTCCCACGTCCGCACGTCATCCGGCCAGCCGTGGAGAAGGACCAGCGGCGGACCCCCTTCGGGCCCCGCGCATTCGTAGGCCATTTCGAGTCGCGTTGTCTTGACGTGCTGGACGGTCATTCGGCTCCTTTCCATGTGGGCTCGTGACCCTGGACTGCAGGTTGCGTACCGGCTTCGTGAGCGCCGAGAGCACACACGGCGCGACCTCAACGGTGATGGGTTCGGCCAAGAATACGATGCGATCGACCGGCGCGAGAATGACGAGACCGGGTGGGCGTTTTCACGGTGCTGAGGGCACACAATTTGCTGAATTCGAAGCCATGATCAAAGCACTCGGTTACGCGGCAAAGCACTCATTCAGCAATCTGAAGCCCATGCACTTCGAGCGCGAGGACGCAGCTTCGAATGAAGTCGAAATCGAGGTGTTGTTTTGCGGTAACTGCCACTCGGACATCCACCAGGCGAAGGACGAATGGAGCAACACCGTCTACCCGTGCATGCCGGGCCACGAAATCGTCGGGCGGGTTCGTCGCGTAGGGAGTCAGGTGACTCGGCACCAGCAGGGGGATCTGGTGGGGGTCGGCTGTATGATCGATAGCTGCGGCAGCTGCGGGCCATGCAAAACCGGTGAGCAAAATTACTGCGAGGGGCCCAATAGCTGGCTTGCCACCTACAACGGTCCAATGGTCCCGGCCGCGCAGGCGCCCGATGGGGAGAGCATGTACGGGCGGGACAACACCTACGGTGGGTACTCCGACGTGATCGTGGTGAGGGAAGACTTCGTGCTGAAGATCCCAAGTGCGCTTGCACCCGAAGTGGCCGCGCCCATCTTGTGCGCGGGGGTGACGACGTTTTCGCCGCTCAAGCACTTCGGAGTGAAGGCGGGCAGTGAAGTGGGCGTGATTGGGTTGGGCGGCCTGGGCGACATGGCGGTCAAGCTGGCGCTCGCCCTGGGAGCGACCGTCACCGTATTCACGACCACCGAGGAAAAGCTCGCAGAGGCGGCGACTTTGGGCGCCAGTGCCGTGCTGGAGAGCGACAAGGCCGCGCTGAAGAAGCTTAAAGGCAGCTTCGACTTCATGCTCTCGACGGTGCCAGAGAAGCACCAGCTCGATCCATTCATTGCGCTTCTGAAGCGCGACAGCACGCTCGCCGTGGTGGGAGCAATTGGGCCGCTGCCGGGCTACAACAACCAAGAGCTCATCATGCATCGGAAATCGCTCGCCGGGTCGGTCATTGGGTCCATTGCAGAGACCCAAGAGGTGCTCGATTTTTGTGCCGACCACGGCGTAGCGCCCGACATCCGGCTCATCCCCATCCAAGAGGTCAACCGCGCTTACAAAGCCGTAGAGGACGGCGAGGCGCGCTTTCGCTACGTCATCGACATGGCGTCGCTCAAGGAGCTAGAGGCCAGCTAATTGCGCTTCCACATGGCCGGTCGCGTCGGGGCCGGGTCGCTCGAGTGTAGAGCTCCAGCCTCGACCGTTGTAACGTGCCGCCCATGAAGCTCGTTCACTTCTATTTGAATTTCCCCGGCACCGCTAAAGAAGCGTTTCAATTTTACGAGACGGTCTTCGGCACCAAGATCGGCATGATCCAGACCTTCGGCGAGGCGTCCTTCATCCCTAACGTCCCAGACGCCGCCAAGGCCAAGGTCGTGCACGTGCAGCTGCCGATCACCGAAGCCGTGCACCTGATGGGTAGCGACGTGATCGAAGGCATGGGCCGCCCGGTTACGTTCGGCAACAACTTCCAGGTATCCATCGTCGCGAAAGACAAGGCTGAGGCAGACCGCGCGTTCGCAGCGCTCAGCGAATCCGGCTCCGTCGGCTTGCCGCTCGCGAACGCCCCGTGGGGTCCGTACTTCGGCATGTGCACGGACCGCTTCGGCATCAACTGGATGGTCAGCCTCGACACCCCTGCCTGACCGGGGCCGCAACGTGGCCGGGATTGGCTGGACCTCACGCCCGCGTGACGGAGGGTTAGGCAAGAGGGCGATCGCGTTCCAGCATCGCACCTCAAACCCAGTCAGAGTTGCCGCCCGGCGCGAACGTGGCGCTTCCCGCGCGGCCCACCCGAGAGGCGAACGAACAGGATTCAAGCTAAGACAAATGTTGCAGCTCTGTTCGCGCGTGTCGCGCTGAGCGCCTCGTTCCTGTCGGCCGTCGCGGATCGATTCGGCTGGTGGGGGCCGCCCGGGGCACCGCAAGTGGCCTGGGGCGACTTCTCGCACTCCACCACGTACACGGCGCTCCTCAATCCCCTCGTGCCGAACGCGCTGATCGGCCTTTTGGCGCGCCTCGCTACCTTGGCGGAGACTGCCGCCGGTTTTCTCTTACTGATCGGCCTGTTTTCGCGCGCGGCCGCGGCCGGGGCGGCCGGCTTATTGGTCGTGTTCTTCTCGACCATGGCCTTGACTCTCGGAGTCAAGACACCGCTCGATTATTCCGTGCTGTCCGCGGCGAGCGCATCGCTGTTGCTCGTTTTGCTCGGCCCCGGCCAGTGGTCGTTGGATGAGCTGCGAAAGCCGCGAGTCGACCGCATCTCCTCTCGTTAGTTCTGGGCGGTCGGACGCACCACGATGTCACCGACGTCGACGTCGTCCGGTTGTTCGATGGCGAAGGCGATCGCACGCGCGATAGCGTCCGGGGTGATGGCCATCGTTGCGGCCGCGGCGGCGGTCTTCGCCTTCGCGTCGGGATGGGTCATCGAGTCGGTCAGGTTCGTGCGCACGAAACCGGGAGATACGCCGGTGACGCGCAGCTTCGGGCCGGCCTCTTGGCGCAAGCCCTCCGTGATCGTCCGGACGGCATTCTTGGTGCCGGCATACACCGACTGCATCGGCACGACCTTCAGCCCCGCGGTCGAGATAACGGTCACGAAGTGCCCAAATTCCTGCTTTCGAAACACGGGTAACGCGGCGGCGATCCCGTATAAAAAACCCTTCAAATTCACGTCGATCATCTCTTCCCAATCGTCGACACGGAGGTCGTCGAGCGGTGAAATGGGAGCAACGCCTGCGTTGCTCACCATCACGTCGAGCTTGCCAAACCGCGTGCACGCCAGGCGGACGAGCGCCTCCAGATCCTTGCGACGCCTCACGTCCGTCGCGACATAGGCCGCCTCTCCGCCGGCGTTCACGATACGATCGGCGAGCGCACTCAGCCGGTCATCACGACGCGCGCCGAGAACGACCGTGGCCCCGCGCAAAGCCAGGAGAAGCGCTGTTGCTTCGCCGATGCCACTGCTCGCGCCGGTGATAGCGACGACCTTGCCTTTTATTCCGGACATTCGAGTTTTTAGCGCAGCGCGACCGCTAGTCGACGAAATACATCGGAAGAAGCGCGCGTTGGCGATTCGAAAGGGCTGAGTATGCGGCGCTGTCCGCGGAAGGTCATTGCCCGCTCGCGTCGACCGTTTCGCTTCCGCCAACGGGTAGAATGCGGCAAGCGTCGGGGTCGAGGGAACGGCGTTGCCATTCGGCGGTCAGGCGCTTTGGCGGCTCGGCGAGCGGCTCGTCGGTGAGTTTGAACGTGCCGTGATGCATGGCGAATAAACGACGCGCGCGCAAATCGACGAAGGCTTGCGTCGCTTCCTCCGGGTTCATGTGCTGTTTGCTCATGAACCAAGCCGGCTCGTACGCGCCGATGGGTAGCATCGCCGCGTCGATAGGCCCTGACCGCCGGCCAATTTCGGAGAAGCCGTCGAAGTAGGCGGTGTCGCCCGAGTGGTAAAGGCGCGCGGTGGAGCCCGCGATGACGAAGCCGCCCCACAATGTCTCGTTGGCGTCAGTGAGACCACGGCGGCTCCAGTGCTGCGCAGGCACGAAGCACACCGTCACATCACCAACCCGCGCGGCGCCCCACCACTCGAGCTCCGTACAAGGCAAACCCTGACGCATGAAGAATGGGGCCAGCCCAAGTCCGGCGATGACCGGACGGCCAACGGCGCGCAACGAAGGCAAATCTAGGTGATCACGGTGATTGTGGGTCACGAGCTGCGCGTCGATGTTCGGGAGCTGAGCCACCTCGAGCGCGGGCGGGACCAAGCGGTGCACGCCGGGGCCGATGCTGTGAGAGAACACCGGATCGATCAGCAGCGACACGTTGTCGAGCTGGACGAGCCAGCTCGCGTGGCCGAGCCAGGTGAGTCGTGCGGGCTCACCAACGGCTGGGGCACGCGCGATCTGCGAGAGGTCGACTTCTACGCGCGGCGTGGCAGCGGGCGCGTTGTCGCTGCGCCGCCGGCCGAGCACTTTATCGACGAGCGCCCACTTCAACACCGCCGAGAGCGGCTGCGGCTCGGAGCCATCCAAATTGACGAAACGAAACCGACGCGATGCAGGCCGTGCCACGGCCTCAGCTTACGCCTTTTGTGAGCGCGCTGGGCGATGGCTTGATGTCAAGAAACCTGATCGGTGGCGAGCGACGTTTGGTCAGGCGAACCGGGCGCTCGCAATGAGCGTCTCACTAGCCAGCTTATGCACGCGCTCGTCGTGCCCGATCTGACGCAGGACATCGGCAAACGAGACATACTCACCGTAGTCGGCGGTAAATTGTGAGCTGAATGGGGTCGTGTCCCACTCCGGATGCTCGCCGACCATGGTCATGTACTCGTGCTCGGCGTGGTCCTCGAAGTCCGCATTCAAGCGATAGGAAGCTTGGGGCCGGAGCACGAACAGAAGCCAAGAAAACTGGTAAAACACGAACGCGATGAGCTGGGGAAGCCAGTAAAACATGAATCGTGACTCATCCTGCCCTTGATTTACAATCTGTTCGTTGATGATCAACAGGTGCCACTGCTCGTTGTCTTGCTGAGCCCGTGATTGGAGCACACGCTCATAGATCCGACGCGAGAAATTGCCGCGCTCGTGAACGTGGGTGATGGCGACATAGGCCGTCTGTTCCCACGCCTGATAAGGCACCCGCGCGACCAGCTCGAGGACCTTGAACTTGGAGAGCGAGCGCGCCCGCCCATAGAAAACATCGAGCATCCAGAAGAGTAACCGTGCCGCAGCCCCGTAGTGTCGGCGCGGAGAAGCCAGCGTCTCGGCTTGCGCCCGAGCGAGCTCCTGATGGCTCAACTTCGGGGGCTGGTCCGTTGAAGGTCGGGCGGAAGAAGCTCCCGTCTCGTGAACGTCGGTCATGAGCGGCGAAGATGCGACCACGCACCCCGGTCGTCAACTGGCTCGACCCGCATCACTCAGCCCGGCGTCCGCAAGCGGTTCGAGCTAATGCCCTTTGACAACTAGTTTCCTGGGAAACATAATCCTTTCCAAGGAAACTGATGCCACGGGAAACCCATACTTCGCTCCCAACTTTGGACGTACATCTTGGCTACTGGCTCTACCGCGTAGCCAACCAGGTGTCGGGCGCCTTGGCGCGCGCCCTCCATGCGGAGCAGGTATCGGTGGCCGAGTGGGTCGTGCTGCGTCTCCTCCACGGCCAGTACAAGAAAACGCCAGGCGAGCTCGCTTCACTCACGGGCCTGACGCGCGGCGCGGTCAGCAAAGTGCTCGACAAGCTCGAAGGCAAAGCGCTCGTGGTGCGCGCCGAAAATCCTGACGACAACCGCGTGCAGTGGCTGTCGCTCACTCGGAACGGTCAGCGCTTGGTTCCGAAGCTCGCGGCACTGGCCGATCGGAATGACCAGCACTTCTTCGGTTGTTTGAAGGCGGCCGAACAAGCGGCGCTTCGTCGCCTCCTCGAGAAGCTCACGGACTTTCACCACCTTGGCGGCCTGCCGGTTGATCAGACGCCTGTATCGAGTCATCCCATTCGAAGAACGCGCTCATGAGCAAAGCCGTTGAACATCTGCAGGCCGCCCAAGCTCGGGCGATGAGCAATCGACCAAAAGTGCGTTCGCGAGCCTGCGCTCCCTAGCTCGGCTGGGGCGCAACCACGCAGGCCGGCCGCACCAACTGGCCGGTGACCTCGAACCCGTCCGTGGCTCGGCCGTGGCGAGCGCTCCGAAGCCTGCTTGTCGGCAGTAATTCAACGTAAAACCTCAATGTTGCTCAGTGAGTCCAAATTTAGCTGGGTTTCTGGCGAAGTTGGGCAACTATACGGCCGATGTTCCCGCGTTTCCTCCGAGTCGTTAGTCCGTTGATTGCTTCCGGGATTCTGTTTCTGCCGGCGTGCAATGCCGACCCTTCAGGCGTCGGTACCGCAACTGGCGGAACGCCGGGGCAAGCGGGCGCAGCTGGGAACGCCGGGGTCGGTACCGTTGCGGGGGCGGCGGGTGTGGCCGGCTCATCGGTATCCACGGGGGGCGGCGCGTCGGGTACCGGGGGAGCGGGGGAAATTGCGGGCACGGCTGGAGTGTCGGGCGCGGCCGGTTCGGGTGGCGTCGTGAATGTCGCGGGCGTCGCCGGAGCGAGTGGCGCAGCCGGCGCTGGTGGCGTGGCCGGAGCAAGTGGCACCGCTGGAACGAGCGGCGCCGCCGGAGCGAGCG
>CAHJWM010000026.1 GCA_903642325.1 Myxococcales bacterium
GCCGCCGAATCGCTGCGGGAAACACACGGCTCCGCTTGCTGTCGAGCGAAGCCCGGACCGCCCGGCGCGCTCGCGCTCACGGGCGGTCCTGAGCGCGCTCAAGAAGGTCCAGAAGCGGCACTCGTTGCCGGCGCGCAGCCTCCACTTGCTCCGGCACTACTTCCTGTCGGCGCTGGTGCGCGGAGGGGCGAACCTCGAAGCGGTCCGCGAGCTCGCGGACCACTCGAAGCTGCTGACGACGCAGCGTTACCTGCACGCTTCTGGTGCAGACCTTCGTGACGCCGTGTCACGGCTTCCGGGTAACGCGAAGCCGTTAGTTAACTAGTGGGAAACGGCTCGCGTCCGGGCAACTAGTCACGGACCACAAAAGCGAAAACCCGGCTTCGGGTGCCGGGTTTTCAGTCTGTCTCTGGTCTCTTATTGTCGGGGCGGGCAGATTCGAACTGCCGACCTCTCGGACCCGAACCGAGCGCGCTACCAAACTGCGCTACGCCCCGAAACGGAGGCGGCGGACAATGGTCCGAGGGCAGGGGTCTGTCAAGGAAGGGCGGCGGCTACGCGTGAATTTTGTGGGGCAAAACAGGGCGCGTTGGGGGATCGGGGCGCGAACGCGATCCCGCCACGCACCTTGGAGAGCGCGCATGCTCCGCGCGGCCCGGCCGGAGCCGAGACGGGGGGACATGCGCAAAGCTTCCGCGTCGGACTGAGCACGTTCGACCTGCAGCTGGCGTCGCGTGCACCACTTAGGTCCGCTTCTTGAGCTCGGTCACCAGCGCTGGGACGGCCGTGAATAGATCGGCCACGAGGCCGTAGTCGGCGAGCTGGAAGATGGGCGCGTCGGGGTCTTTGTTGATGGCGACGATCACCTTCGAGCCCTTCATGCCGGCGATGTGCTGAATGGCGCCGGAGATGCCCACTGCGACATAGAGCTTAGGCGCGACGATTTTCCCGGTCTGCCCGACTTGGAAATCGCCCGGCGCGTAGCCCGCATCCACCGCGGCGCGGCTCGCGCCGAGAGCGGCGCCGAGGGCGTCCGCGAGCGGTTCGAGCACGACCATGAACTTCTCTTTCAAGGCGCGGCCGCCGCTGACGACGACGCTCGCCTCAGCGAGCTCGGGGCGCGCGCTCTTTACTGCCTCGAGCGAGACGAATTGAACGCGTTCCGCGACCGCGGAGGGCGACACCTTGGCCACCGTTTCGATCGGCGAGCTGCCGCCGGTGCTTGGCGCGGCTTCGAACTCGCTCTGACGCGCGGTCGCGACCTGAATGGGCGTGGACAGCGTGCAGTAGCCAAAAGCATTTCCGGCAAACATCGGTCGTTTGTAGGTGATGTGACCGCCCTCACTGGCGACGCCGGAGCAGTCGCCGGCGTAGGCGGCATCCAAGCGAGCGGCCACCCGGGGCAATAAATCTTTGCCGAAGCTCGTGGCAGTGGCGACGATCAGGCCGAAGCCCTTGCCGACTTCAGAAACCGTCGGTGTGAATTGCTCGGCGGTGTATTGTTCGAACGCCGGGTCTTCGCAAGCGAGCACCTTGGCGGCGCCACACGCGGTCAGCTCACTTGCGACAGCGCTGGCGTTCGCGCCCAGCACCAAGATTGAAAAAGTGCCGCCCAAGGCAGGCAGAGCGCGCTGCGCGAAGGTGACGGCGGACAGGGTGGATTTTTTGAGCTTGCCGTCATCGGAAAGCTCGGCAATCACGAGTGCGTCAGACATGGCTTCAAATAACCTTCGAAACTGAGGCAAGCTTTTCGACCAGCTCGGCCACGTCTTTGACTTTGGCGCCGCCTGCGCGTTGCGCCGGCCGCTCGAACTTCACGTATTTGGTGGCGAGCACCGCGCCGCCCACGAGCTCGGCCAGGGGCTTTACGTCGAGCGGCTTTTTCTTGGCGGCCATGATCGCCGGCAGTGGTGCAAAGCGCACCCCGTCCCCGTGCTTGAAGCCCGCTTCCATCGCGGTCAGCTTCGAAAACACGCTGGTCGGCGCCACGATGCGCAGGTCGACGGTGACCACTGCCGGCAAAGTCACGCGCAGTGTGAGCACGCCGCCATCGACCTCGCGGCCCACGAGCAGCGCGCCGGGCTCTTCGTGAAGGGTGGCCGCGAAAGTGGCCATTGGAAAATCCAGGAGCTCCGCCAAGCGCTGGCCGACCTGATTACTGTCACCGTCCACGGCTTGCTTGCCGAGCAGGATCAAATCCGGCTTTTCCGCCGCGACGACCGCTTTCAGGGCCCATGCTACGAGGCGCCCGTCTAGCTCCGCGTCAGTGGCCTCGATGCGGATGGCGCGGTCGGCGCCCGTGGCGAGCGCCGCGCGCAACATCGTCTCGCTCTCCTTCGGTCCGAGCGTGACGACGACGACCTCTCCCTCGCGCTTCTTGGGCGTTTTGCCGTTCTCGGTCAGGCGCAGCGCAGCCTCGAGCGCGTATTCGTCGAAGGGGTTCGTCTTCCACTCGAGCCCGGTCGTATCGATGGCGTCTCCGGCGGCGCTGACTTTGACCTTGTTGGCGTTGTCCGGATCGGCAACGCGCTTGAGTGCAACCAAGACTTTCAATTGAGACTCCTGACCCCGCGCTCGGCCATTTGGCCGAGATTCGCGCGTCTTCTTAGCTCAACGATAAGCCATGGCGGCGACGCGTCAACGCTCAGGCGTGCTTATTCGTGCGGGCTTTCAGGGCGCAGCCCTTGCCGTCATGGCGCTTTTGTACGACATAAACCGACGGAAAAAAGCATGCAACTCACCACCGATTATCTGGTGCTCGGCAGCGGCATTGCCGGGCTCACTTTCGCCCTGCGTGCGGCCGAGTTCGGGGAAGTGCTGCTGGTCACCAAGCGTGAATGCGATGACGCAGCAACCAATTGGGCCCAAGGCGGCGTGGCCGCGGTGCTGGCCCCGGATGACTCGTTCGAGAAGCACGCGGAGGACACGCGCGTCGCGGGCGCCGGGCTTTGTCATGACGTCGTCGTCGACATCTGCGTGCGTGAGGCGCCCGACAGTATCCGCTGGCTGAGCGAGATCGGTGCGCAATTTTCGCGCTCCAAGAGTGGCGAGTTCGACTTGGGGCGAGAGGCCGCTCACACCGAGCGTCGCATCGTGCACGCGGGCGATATCACCGGCCGCGAGATCCAGCGCGCCCTGCTGGAAGCCGCGCGAAGCTCGCCGAACATTCGTATCTTGGAGTGGCACATGGGCGTCGACTTGATCACCATGAGCAAGTTCGGAGGTCCCGACCAGTGCGTCGGCGCGTATATTTTGGACGAGCAAACGGGCTCCGTGCAGACCGTGCTGGCGCGCGCCACGGTACTGGCCACGGGCGGCGCCGGCAAAGTGTACGTGTACACCTCGAACCCAGACGTGGCATCGGGTGATGGTGTGGCCATGGCCTTTCGCGCGGGGGCCGAGATCGCGAATATGGAGTTTTACCAATTCCACCCGACCGTGCTGTACGAGCCCAAGGCCAAGGGCTTTTTGCTGAGTGAGGCCTTGCGCGGCGAAGGTGCGGTGCTTCGTTTGCCCGATGGCGACGCGTTCATGGGCCGTCACCATCCGCTGAAGGATCTGGCCCCGCGCGATGTCGTGGCACGCGCCATCGACTATGAGATGAAGCGGACGGGGTCCGAGCACGTGCTGTTGGACATCACGCATCGCCCGGCCGACTTCGTGCGTTCGCGCTTTCCCAACATCTACGCCGAGATCAAAGCCTACGGCTTCGACATGACGACCACGCCCATCCCGGTGGTGCCCGCCGCGCATTACATGTGCGGTGGCATCACTTCGGATTTGCATGGCCGAAGCTCGCTACCCGGGCTGTGGGCGCTCGGCGAAACCGCGTGCACGGGCTTGCACGGCGCCAACCGCTTGGCCTCCAACTCTTTACTCGAAGGCTTGGTGTTCGCCCGTCGTGCAGCAGATCGGCTGTCGCAGCAGGCGGCGGAGCTCCGCGCGGCACCCTGGCCTAGTGTGCCCGAGTGGCAAACCGGGTCGGCGGCCCCATCCGACGAGGCCGTGGTGGTTTCGCACAACTGGGAAGAGATCCGGCGCTTGATGTGGAACTACGTCGGGATCGTGCGCAGTGACGCGCGCTTGCGGCGCGCCTCGCGTCGCATTGCGCTGCTTGAAGAAGAGATCCGCGAGTATTACTGGAAGCACCTATTGACCAGAGATTTGCTGGAGCTCCGGAATCTGGCGGACGTGGCCTCGCTGATCATCGCCTCGGCCGCCAGCCGCAAAGAAAGTCGCGGCCTGCACTTCACCATCGATCATCCGGAAACGCTCGCAAGCTGCGCGGAAGACACCGTCACCAAGCGCGGGGTCTTGCCTCACTTGCGCGGGCGCTGATGCCGGCGCCGGGCCCGGTGCGCTTTTCGCCCCTGCTGGCGCTCGCATGGACGGGGCTGATTACGGTAACCTTGTGGCTCGCGCTCGCGTTCGTGTTCCTCGCTTTGGGTCAGCGGGGGAACGACATTGCGTGGCTGGGTCTGACCCAGGTCGGCGTATATGCCTTCGTGCTGAGCGCCTTCGCTTTGTCTCTCGGCGTCCCACTCCGGCCGTTGCTCGCGCTCCGCCCGGCTTCGTTCGCGGTCTGCCTCGCCGCGGCGTTGCTCGGGGTGGCGCTGCAGATACCTGCGACCTTGGTCTCTAACGCGGTCGAGCACTTTTTCCCGACGCCCGCCGCGGAGCTCGCGCGGCGTCTCGCGCGCATCACACCGCACTCAGCCGTGCACGCCGTCGTCATCGGGGGGCTCGTGGCGGGCCTTGGCCCACTGTTGGAGGAATTGTTTTTTAGGGGGGCTCTATTCGGCGCGTTACGGCAAAGGCACTCGGCGCAGGTCACCCTCTGGGTCACCGCGCTCTGCTTCGTGCTCGGTCATCTGGACTTTCGGCTGTTCTTTCCGTTGCTCGTTGCTGCGCTCGCGCTCGGACAGGTCCGCGAGCAAACGGGCTCCGTCTGGCCCGGCGTTGCATTGCACTCGGCCTTCAATGCAACGACGCTCGCCGCCATATTTCAGGGCGCGCTGCCCAAGGGAAACCCGCCCCCAATCCCGGTTTCCGTCGCAGTTTTAGGCTGCTTGCTGGCGCTCGGCTTGTTCTTGCTGGTCCGCTCTCTTGCGCTTTCGAGCCCGGTGGCACAAAACGCTCGCCGTAGTGAGCGCCTTTCCTAAGGAAGCAAAGATAGCCCTGTGCTTGCCGGGCGGTGGCGCCACGAGCGCCATGTTCCAAATCGGCGCGCTGGCGGCGTTCGAAGATTCGGTCGAAGGCGTCGAGGTAAACGGCTTCGATTTTTACGTGGGCAGCTCGGGTGGAGCGAGCGTCGCCGCGGCGCTCGCCGGTGGCCTACCGGTTCAGCGTATTTATCGCGCTTTTCTCGATCCTGCGGATGCCTACTTCGGGCTCGAGCGTAAACATTTGCTGCGCGTCGACTTGGGCGAGTGGCGGCGCACCTTGGTTTCGGCCTTCAGCGCCCTGCGTCACGGCGCTTCGTCGCTGCTGTCGCGCGGCTCGGCGCCGGCACCCGCAGCGCTCTGGGAAGAGCTCGATCGCTTGTACGATTCGCTGCCGGCGGGGTTATTCACCCTCGATGGCTACGAGCGATTTTTGGAAGACTTCTTCGTGCGCCGCGGCGTGCCCAACAGTTTCTACAGCATGCCGCGTCCGCTGCGGATCATGGCGCACGATCTGGATTCAGGGCAGCTTGCGATCTTCGGCCATGCCGGCATGGCCGACGTGTCCGTCACGCGCGCCTGCATCGCTTCCATGGCCGTGCCACCTTTCTTCTCGCCCGTGCGCATCGGCGAGCGGCACTACATCAATGCGGGCGCCGGACAGGTTGCGCACTTGGAAGTGGCGATCGAGCAGGGTGCCAACGTGCTCGTCGTCGTAAACCCCATGGTCGCGTCGTCCGTCACGACCGTGCCCACGGGTCATGGCCACCGCGATAGCCTGCGCGACAAGGGCATGATGTGGGTGCTCAATCAGGCGATCCGCATTGGCATCCACAAGATCGTGCGTGAGGAATGCGCGCGCATCGCCCGCGAAGGGCGCGCCACGGTGATCTTGATTGAGCCTTCGCCCGAGGATTGCATCCTGTTCATGTACAACCCCGCGAGCTTCGACGCGCGCCGCGCGATTCTCGAATACGCGTATCGGCACACGCGCGCCGAGCTTGCGAAGTCCTTCGCGGCGGGCGACGGGGTGCTGGCAGAGGCGGGCTTGCGTCCGCGGCCCGCACCCTCCTCGGTCTTCCCCCCGAGCGCGCCGTAACGTGACCAGGCTGCGTGCCGCGCCGATCGCTGTCGCGCTGCTCACGCTGCTCACGCTGTCGGCGTGCAAAAAGCCTTATCGCGTCGGTGAGCTCGTGCTCGTCGACTGGGAAGAAAATCGGCCTTTCGCTGCGTACATCACGGATAAGGTCACGAGCTCTCGCTACCGCGTCCACTTCGACGGATACGATTGCGATCAAGAGGTGAGCCTCGAGCGAATCAAGGGCCGCGTCGTGGGCCCTGTGCCTGGCCCAGCGCCCGGCAAGCTACCCTGCGCTCATGCGACCGCCGCGCCCAGCGGCTCGAGCCCAGCGGTAACGCTCGCTGCCTTCAAAGCCAACGACCACGTGCGCGTGACGTGGCGCGGTGCGGTCTATTCGGCAACCGTGCTGCAGGTGATCGACAAAAGCCGCTTCCTCGTGCACTACGAGGGCCTCGAGTCGGCGTGGGATGAAACCGTCACGCTCGAGCGAATCGTCGGCAAGAGACCCTAAGCGGCGGAATGCGTGTGCTTGTAAGCGGGACCGAACGAGTCAAGCCGGCTATTCCGGCCAGGCTGGAAATGGTGGAAGCCTTGAACTATCTAATCCCCGTGCCGCTGAGCGTCGAGCGCGCCACCGGCGTCTTTTACCTGACGCGGGCGACGGCAATTTTGGTGGAGCCCGCTAACGCGGAGCTGCTAGCGATCGCACGAGGTTTGGCCCACGAATTTCAGAAGTCGACCGGCCAAACCTGGACCGTCGCGAGCTGCGACGGGGCGCCGCGCGCAGGCAGTATTTATCTCACTACGGTTGGGGCCGACGCCAGCTTGAGTGAAGAAGGGTACCAGCTCGTCGTCGATGCTCAGCGGGTGCGGCTGCAGGCGCCGCAGCCGGCGGGCTTGTTTCGAGGGCTGCAAACTCTTCGTCAGCTTTTGCCCCTCACGTTCGAGAGCGCCGCCGGCAGCGGACCCTGGCCCATTGCCGCTGTCACGATCCGCGACCGGCCGAGCTTCGCATGGCGTGGAGTCATGTTGGACGTTGCCCGCCACTTTTTCCCGCCCGTGGAAGTCGAGAAATTGATCGATCTCGCCGCATACTTCAAGCTGAACACGCTTCACTTACATCTCTCGGATGACCAGGGCTTTCGGATCGCCATCGACTCTTGGCCCGAGCTCAGTCGCGTGGGCGGAAGGAGCGCGGTCGGCGGGGGTCCCGGCGGGTTTTACACACAATCGGAGTATGCCGCGCTCGTCGCCTATGCCAAGGCCCGCTACATCACGCTGGTGCCCGAGATCGACGTTCCTGGTCACTGTAACGCCGCCCTCGCCTCGTACGCGGAGCTCAATCTCAGCGGTATCGCTTCCCCTCCGAGAACGGATACGCTCGTCGGTTACAGCTCGTTGTGCGTCGCTCATGACGCGACTTACGCGTTCGTGGCGGATGTCCTGCGGGAGGTGGCGGCGTTGACCCCAGGCCGCTACGTGCACCTCGGTGGCGATGAGGCCAAAGCCACGTCTGCGGCGGACTTCGACGCGTTCTTCGAGAAGGCACTGCCTTCGCTGCAAGCGGTAGGGAAGCGGCTGATCGGTTGGGACGCGCTCGGCCAGTTGCGGCAGGTACCCCCGCATACCGTCGTGCAGTACTGGATCTCGGATGACAATGCTCGTCGTGCGCTGAGCCTGAACGCGAAGATCTTGATGTCGCCAGCCAGCAAAGCCTATCTGGACATGAAGTACGACTCGGCCACGACGCTCGGTCAGAGCTGGGCCGGCTACATCAGTGAGCAGGTGGCTTATGAGTGGGACCCGGCAGAGCTCGTGGCCGGCATTGGCGAAAGCGACCTAGTAGGCGTGGAGGCCCCGCTCTGGACGGAGACCCTGGAGACCCTCGCCGATCTCGAATACATGGCGTTTCCGCGTTTGATCGGCCACGCCGAGATTGCCTGGTCGCCCGCGAGCGCGCGCGGTTGGGACGAGTACAAGCTGCGTCTTGCGGCATTTGGGCCGCGTTTGCGGGCCTGGGGGGTGAATTTCTATGAATCCTCGGCGGTCCCCTGGCAGTGAGGCCGGGCTCGGGTGAGTCTCCCGCCATGAGCATCCTCGGACTAATCAAACCCAAAGGGCCGAGCGGCTACGGCTACGGAACGACGGCGGAGGTGGTTACGGAGGGCGTCGCGCTGAAGGGCCGTGACTTCCTCGTGACGGGCAGCACGGCGGGGCTCGGCTTGGAGACCGTGCGCGTGCTCGCGCAGCGCGGGGCACGCGTGTTCGCGACCGGGCGCACCAAGCAAAAAGCCATGGCGGCGCGCGAGCGCGTTCCCGGTGTGATCGTCCCGCTCGAGTGCGAGCTTGGCGACCCCGCGTCGGTGCGCGCATGCGTCGCGTCTCTGAAAGCCGAGGGCGTGAAGCTCGACGCCATCATCGCCAACGCGGGCATCATGGCGCTACCCGAGCTGAAGCAAGCCTATGGCTACGAGCTACAGTTCTTTACCAATCACATCGCTCATTTTCTGTTGATCACGGAGTTGCTATCCGAGCTGAAGGAAGACGCCCGCGTGGTGGTGTTGAGCAGCGCCGCGCACAAGCGAGCGCCCAAGGTCGGCATCGACTTCGACAACCTGTCCGGCGCGCGCGGTTACAATCCGTGGCAAGCCTACGGGCAATCGAAGCTCGCCAATCTGTTGTTCGTCAAAGAGCTCGCAAAAAGGTTGCAGGGGAGCGCGAAAACCGCGAACGCCGTGCACCCCGGAGTGATCAAGACCGGGCTGACGCGCGATATGAAAGCGCTGCGCGCAGCGTTCGTGGTCGCTTCCCCGCTCGTGCTGAAGAGCATCCCCGAAGGCGCCGCGACCCAGTGCTACGTCGCCACGCGGCCGGAGCTCGCGAGCGTGAGTGGCGAATACTTTGCCGACTGCAACGTCGCGGAGTCGAGCGCCATCTCCCACGACGCCGCCTTGGCCACGCGCCTTTGGGAAGAGTCCGAGCGCATCGTTGGAACGCTCGGTTGAAGCCGGGTAGCAGAGCTCGACCGCGAGATCAGAGCGGGGCTCCCGGATGCGCTCCAGCCCAAAGGAGAAGCCGTCGCGCCGGGCTGAGGTCTTGGGAGCGAGGCCCATGCTCCGCGCTCAGCCGCAGTGCGCTGGCCGTCGCAGGATAGCGCCATCAACGCGCGGCCCTCGCGCCGGGCGCGGGGATCGTGCTCGCAAAGCCTGGTTCGCCCGGCATGTGACCCATGCTTCGCCAGGCCGCGATCAGCTCGCCACGGTTCCGGTCATCGAAGACCGTAGGATCTTCGTCCGCTCGCTGTTTCGCGTAGCCTAGCCAGCGCGCCGCTGCGCGCGCATCGCCCAAGGCCAGGTGGGTGAGGCCGCGGTACAGTGCGTAGCTTGCGAACCCGCGCGCATCGAGAGCGCGCGCCGCTGGCTCGACCGCTCGAAATTGTGCAGCTGCCGTGGGATAGCGAGCGTCCGCATAAGCATCCATGGCGTCGTCGAGCCCCGAGTGGCAGCCCACGCCAACGCAGGCGAGCGATACCAGCAAAAGCGCGCGCATTTCCCTGCATCGGCCATACCCCGCGCCAGTTGCTAGCTCGAGCGCGCGCGACAAGAGAGCTGCTTTCCTTCCTCCGTTGGGCCCGCGTGCCTGGGCACGCAGACCGGATCGGCAAATCACAGCGCGGGCGCCAAGGAGAGCTAAGGCGGACACTATCGGCGGCGGTGCAGGCGAGCGCTCAGCGCACAAACGCGGTCAACGGACCATGGGGAAAGCGCCGTGCCGTACCCACGAAGACGAGCTAGCCCGGCCCTCGCAGTAGGCACGGCACGCCAAACCGCCGCGCCCCCCCGCACGGGCGCCCCGCGAACACCAGCACGTCCACTTGGCGGCCGGCGCGATGCCCATTGACTAATGCACGATTGGCCGGGCGCCGCGCGCCACGTGGAACGCGCGCTGTGCCGTCAATCGGGCGCACGCTGCTGCCGCTCGCGCTCTTCCTGGAGCATGTCCAAGCCTTCGATCGCACTGCGTACGAACAAGGGGCCGATGAGCAGCCCCCAGCCGCCGAAAAGGACGAGGCCGCCCAGCATGGCGATAAAGAGCAGTAAGCCGTGCATGCGTAGCGCGGCGTAACGCGAAAGAAGTGGCCGGATGACGTTATCGGTCACCGACACGACGAGTCCGATGATCAGCATCGTAATTGCCGCACCGGTGCGACCGCTGAGCCAAAGGCCGGCCGCGACGGGCACCCAGACGAGCCCCGAACCGACCGAGGGAATGAGCGACGCAAACAAGGTGAGAACCCCCAGCACTAGTGCTCGAGGAACGCCGGTTATGAGATATCCGGCCGTTGCTACGCCGGCCTGAGCCATCGCCGTGAGCCCAACCCCGACGATCAGGCCGCGGCCCACCTCGGCGAACACGTTGGCGAGCCGCTGATGATTTCCGCGAGAGAGCGGCGACCGTTCAACGAGCCATCCCGTGAGGCGCTTGCCATCGACGAGAAACGCAAAGAAGGAGCCGCTGAAGACGACCAGGCTGACGACGACCAATGTCGCGGCCCCGAACACCGTGCGCGCAGCGCCGAACGCGTTCGCGCCGTACTGGCGAGCCAAGTCGAGAGCATACTTCACGTTTAGCTGTCGCAGCTGGAAGCCCCCACCGTCGGTGCCTTGTGACAGGGCTTTGAGCGCGTCGATTCCGCTCTTCGAGCCTGCAACGCTCTGAGCGAGCGCGACGGCGGCGCCAGAAAGTGAAATGAAAACGAAGGCGAGGGGCAGCAGAAACGCGAGCGCAAGCAACACCGCGATCACCGCGGCGGCGATATTCCGCCGGTGCAGGCCCTTGGTGAGGCGCTGCTGAAGCGGCCAGGCGATGAGAGCGGCCCACGCTGCGAGCAATACGGGCGCCCAAAACGGCACCAGCACCGCGAACGCTGCGATAGCCATGATCCCGACTAACCAGCGTAACGCAACCGCCTCGTGCGACTGGGTCATGTGCACCTAGTTGAGGGCTTTGCCGACATGTTGGGGCTCCGGCGTGACGTCTGTCCCATCAGCGAGCGCCCCGCCTTCGCCCTGAGCCCCGGGGTTTGTTCGTCCTGATGCCAACGCGGCGCATCTTCAAGCGGAGCGGGCCTCGCTAAATTCGTGCCGGGCGCGTCGGGATCTCGCCGCGTGGGGCGTCCGGCTGGGGCGGGAAGGTCGAGCGGATTGAGCAAGCGTCCGAGCTTAGCCGATCAGCCGATGCTTCCGCGCCGGAGAAGCCAACTATGATGGATGGCTGCGGGAGGAGGCGCCTGTCTCGGCGCAGCTCGGCCGCTGTCGTGGCATTGTTTACGGCGCCGAGCGCCTCTGATAATTTGCCAACATGGCGGACCATAGCTCGACCATGCTTGCGGCCAATTTGCGGCGCCTCCGTGAACGGCGAAAGCTGACGCAGCAGGAGCTCGCCGAGCGCTCTGGGGTGCCGCGGCCGACGCTGGCGCACCTGGAGTCCGGCGAGGCCAATCCTACGCTGAGTGTGCTGGTGCGGGTGGCCGAAGCTTTGGGCACCAGCATCGAAGATTTGATCGGTCGCGTGGAGGCGGCGGTCACCCTGCACCCGTGCAAGTCGCTCGGCGAGCAGCGCCGCGGCCGGGCGCACCTCACCGAGCTTGCGCCTGGCGCGTTCGCCGGCTTGAGCTTTCAGCGCGTCGAGCTGCCGGCGGGCGCGCGCTACGACACGCTGCCCGAGGCGCGCACGGGTCGCAGCTTCGTCACATTGGAAGCCGGAGAGCTGACGCTAGAGGCGGGCGGCGAGACACACCGCATGAACCGCGGCGACGTAGCGGCAATTCTTCGAGAAGTCGGCCACCGCTGCACGAACGCGGGCGCCGTCCGCGTGGTCCTGTACAGCGTCACCGAAGGCTCAGCCGCCGGCTGAATTCGCACAGATCCGTACACGTTTTCCCTGGTTGACAAAAGGCGACCGCCGCCTCCGCGCGCCCGCGCACGGCCCTGGCCAACCGTGTTCGGGCGCGGAGACCGGCTTCCGCTGCGGCCCGAAACCGACCGTTGCCTTGCGCAGACCACGGTTCCGGGCTAGCGATGCGCGCCTATGTCCGCCGCGAATCTTCGAAACATCGCCATCATCGCTCACGTCGATCACGGCAAAACCACTTTGGTCGACGCAATGCTGCGTCAAAACGGCGTGTTCCGCGCCAACGAGGCCGTGACCGACCGCGTGATGGATTCGAATGACTTGGAGCGCGAGCGCGGCATCACGATCTTAGCCAAGCACTGCAGCGTCAAGTACAAAGAATACACGATCAACATCATCGATACGCCCGGGCACGCGGACTTCGGCGGTGAGGTCGAGCGCACGCTGAAGATGGCGGACGGCGTTTTGCTCTTGGTAGATGCGGCCGAAGGCCCCCTGCCGCAGACTCGCTTCGTACTCTCGAAAGCGCTCGAGCTCGGGATGACGGTGATCGTCGTGATCAACAAGATCGATCGTCAGGACGCGCGCCCGGACGACGTGCTGAACGAAGTATTCGACCTATTCTGTGAGCTGGAAGCCAGCGATGAGCAGACCGAGTTTCCGACGCTTTATGCCATCGGTAAAGAGGGCATGGCCAAGCACGAGCTCACCGATACGTCGACCAATCTCGAGCCGCTGATGGAGACCATCGTCAAGAAGGTGCGCGCGCCCAAGGTCGACGAGAATGGCCCGCTGCAGGCCTTGGTGCACAACACGGAGCATGACGACTACGTTGGGCGCCTGGCCATTATACGCGTCAACCGCGGCAAGATTGCCGTCAATCAGACGGTCGCCATGATCGGCGAAAAGAGCACCGTGAATCAGCGTATCAGTGCCATCTTCAGCTTCGAGGGCACCAAGCGCGTCAAGGTCGAGTCCGCCGAGGCCGGCGACATCGTTGCGCTTTCGGGCATGGAAGACGTGCAAATTGGCGACACCATCAGCGCGGTCGACAGGCAAGAAGCGCTGCCCCGCATCACGGTAGAAGAGCCGACCATCAAGGTCAGCTTCATGGTCAATACCTCGCCGCTGGCGGGTAAATCCGGGAAGTGGGTCACTTCTCGCCACGTCCGGGAACGCTTATTCAAAGAGGCCACGCGGAACCTCGCTCTGCGCGTGGAAGAGACGGTCGATGCCGACACCTTCTTGGTCTACGGCCGCGGGGAGCTGATGCTCGCCATCTTGGCCGAGACCATGCGCCGTGAAGGCTACGAGTTCTCGCTCGGCATGCCGGAGGTCGTGGTGAAGGAAATCGACGGCGTGAAATCGGAGCCTGTCGAGCTCGTGATCATCGA
Organism: Myxococcales bacterium; assembly: GCA_903642325.1. GTDB lineage: Bacteria > Myxococcota_A > Polyangia > Polyangiales > Polyangiaceae > PMG-095. Next base: position 13,551 of record CAHJWM010000026.1, read on the forward strand.
CGTGCCTGATCAGTACGTGGGTGCCGTCAGCATGCGTCTCGGTGAACGCCGCGGCCAAATGATGAAAATGGCAAACCTTGGATTTGGCCGCGCGCGCATGGAGTTCAAAGTTCCGTCGCGCGGTTTGATCGGCTTTCGCTCGGCGTTCCTCACCGAGACGCGCGGTACCGGCCTGCTCAATTCGCTGTTCGGTGGCTGGCAACCGTACGGCGGGCCGATGCTCCGCCGCTCGAACGGCGCGATCGTCTCGGACCGCTTGGGCGTCGCTACGCCCTATGCCCTGTTTCACATTCAGCCGCGCGGCACCCTGCTCATCACCTCTAGTGCCAATGTGTACGAGGGGATGATCATCGGCGAGCACAACCGTGACAACGATCTAGACGTGAACTGCGTTCGCGAGAAGAAACTCACCAACATTCGCGCCGCCGGCAAAGACGAAAACGTGGTGCTCATCCCACCGCGCGTGCTCTCCATCGACGCCGCTCTCGAGTTCATCGATCGCGATGAGCTCGTCGAAGTCACCCCTGACCAAATTCGCCTACGTAAGCGCGTGCTCGATTGCAACAAGCGCCCCCGCCGCGACGGCGACAAGAGCGAAAAGGCCTGATCACCGCTCGCCGAGCCGCGCCCCTCGCCGTTCACTGCGTGACGAGGTGGCTTCCCCCGTCGATTTCGTAAACGGAGCCGGTGATGAAGCCGGCGCTAGAGATGGTGGCGATGAGCTCGCCCACTTCCTCGGGAACCCCGATGCGGCGCACGGGTAGGGTGGCCCTGGCCGTTTCGAAGAGGGCGTCTCGCGTGGTGGCGGGCACGCCGTCCCACCACCGTGTCTCGATGATGCCGGGGCTGACCGCGTTGACGCGGATCGGCGCGAGCTCGAGCGCCAGGACCGGAATCAAAGCTTCGATGGCTCCATTGACGGCAGCCAGGCCAGCGGTGCCGCGTACGACGGAACGCGCGCTCGCAGCGGTCACGAAGGTGATCGAGCCGCCTTCGCGCACGTGGCCTGCCGCCACTTGGGCCACGGTCAGCTGGGCAATCGTCTTTTGCTCGAGCGCATCACGTACGTCGTTCAGATTGAGCTCGCGGAACAGGCCCGCGCCCTTGCCGCCGCTGACGCAAATGACCACATGGTCCACCGGGCCGCTGGCTTCGAAAGCGCGCTGCACCGAGTCACGATCGAGCGCGTGAACGACGGCGGTGCGGACTTGTCCGTACTCCGACAAGCGTTGCTCGGCGGCTGAGAGCTTGGCCCGGTCGCGGCCGGTGATGCTGACTTGCTGCCCCTGGACGAGCAAGGCGCGGGCGGTGGCCTCCCCGATGCCCGAGCTACCTCCAAATATCATCGCGTTTTTCCTGGTCATGCGCTCTCCCATTACGGAACTATGAGTCTCGTATTATACGGGACGGAGAGTCTCGTCAAGACCGGCCAAAGATCAGTACAATGGTTGCATGCCCGATACGGCGCGTTCACCAGCCGGACGGAAGCGCAGTGCCGAGGCGCGGGTCGCAATCCTGGAAGCGTCGCTGTCGCTCCTGCGTCGGCGCAGCTACGCAGAGCTGAGCTGTGAGGCAATTGCCTCGGAGGCCGGCGTGGGCAAGCAAACCATTTATCGCTGGTGGAACAACAAGGCCGACGTCGTGCTGGACGCACTGACCGAGCACGCGCGCGCCGTCACGGCCCCCGAAACCGGCACTCTGGAGGGCGATGTACGCGCATTTTTCGAGGCCACGTTTCGGCTCGCGCGGGGCACGCGCGGGACCGGGCCCGTGCTCAAGGGGCTGATGGCAGAGGCGCAGCTCGATGCGGCGTTCGCGCCGCGCTTCGCGGCCTTCATCGAAACCCGCCGCGCGGCCCTGCGTGGCGTGCTCGCGCGGCACCCAATTCCAGACGAGCGGGAGCTTTCCGCACTCGTGGACATGTTGTTTGGCGCTTTCTGGTACCGCCTATTGCTCGGGCACGGTCCGCTCACGCCGGCGCTCGCCGCCACCCTCGGCAAGCTCGCTGCACGCGGCGCAGGCGCGGGCATACCGATTACGGACTGAGCTCGTTTTCGGCAAACTCGGCATATTGGGCGGCCTCGCGAGCTTTGCGTGTGCGCTCACTCCGCACCTTGACGAGCTCGTCACTCACGCGGTCGAGCAGCACCGCCAACGCGCCGCGCTCGAGCGCCGAGACGCACACCGAGCCCGGCTCGGCTTCGAACCCCAGAACCTCTTCTGCCGGTACGCGATCGATCTTGTTGTACACGCGCAAGCGCGCGGTCAGATCTAGATCCAAACCACTCAGGATTTGGCTGGTGGTATCGCGATGCTCCTCTTGCTCGGGGTCGGAAGCGTCCACCACCTCCAAAATCAAGTCCGCCTCACTGGCTTCCTCGAAGGTGGCACGGAAGGCGGCGAACAAGTCTTTGGGCATGCCGCGGATGAAGCCCACGGTGTCGGTCAACACCACCAGCTTGCCGTCTGGTAATGTGAGCTGCCGCGCGCGTGTGTCCAGCGTGGCAAATAGCTTGTCCTCGGCGAGCACGCCGGCATCCGTGAGTGTGTTCAACAGCGTGCTCTTGCCGGCGTTCGTGTAACCGACGATGGCGACGACGGGCACATCGCTCTGGGCGCGCCGACGCCGCCGCTCGGAGCGTTGCCGGCCCAGGTTCTTCAACTCCTTTTCTAAACGATTGATGCGATCGCGCGCTCGGCGGCGGCCGATCTCGAGCGTTGTCTCGCCGGGGCCGCGCCCGCCGATCCCGCCGGTGAGTCGACTCAGTGAGTCGTCCTTGGCGCCCAGGCGAGGCAGGGTGTATTTCAGCTGCGCGAGCTCGACCTGCAATTTGCCGTCGCGAGTCGCCGCGCGCTGGGCGAAAATATCCAAGATCAGCTGCGACCGGTCCAAAATTTTTAGATCGGTTTGGCCGGCGATGCCGTGCGCTTGAGCGGGGCTTAGGTCGCAGTCGAAGATCAGAGTCTCCGCGTCCAGATCGATCGCCCGCATCACCACGTCTTCCAACTTGCCAGCGCCGATCACGAACTTGGGGTCGGGCTGGTCGCGAATTTGAATCACCGTGTCGGCGACTTCGACCCCAGCCGTGCGCGCCAGACTCGTCAGCTCACCCAGCCGCGATTTCGCGCGCAGCAGGGCGCCCGGCCGCCGTTTTTCGCCGACGTGAATCAGAATTGCGCGCCCGTCTTTGGCGGTAACGGTGCGCGTTCGATCGTGCTGCGCAAATTCGGCTTCGAGTGAGCCAATCAGCTCGGCGAAGTTGGGCTCCTGCTGGCCGTACGGGTGGGGCCCCACCACCTGATACGGCGTGCCCTTGCCCTCGAAGGTTGGCACGTTGTAGGCCCAGCTCATGCGCTGCGGCTCGCTCGCGGGGTTCAGCAGCACGGCGGCTACCAGATCCAAGCGCAAACGGGTGAGATCAACCAGGTCGTCCTTGGTCAGCGGCTCATTGAACAGGTGCGTGTGCACCAGCCGCAGCGCACGGAAGCGGCCTTCCGCGGCGCGCAGGCGACCGATGTCGGGCAGCATCAGACCCGTGGCGTGCCCGACTACGACGTAGTCGACCTGCCCGGAGCGGTGCACGAGCGCACCCACCTGACGTCGAGACTCGCGCGAGGCATCGGCTAAGGAACGAATGAGCTCTGGCGTCGCAATCCGGTCGCTGGGCACGCGGCGCCGATAAATGCGCTCGAGCGTCTTGATTGCGCTCGGCGAAAGGCCAGTGGTGTTTCCGTACAGCTCAGGCATGCAGGGGGGCGGGAGCGCGCAAAATAAGGTTAACACGGTCCCTCTGCTGCGCACGAGGGCCGCACTCATGCTCGAAAAAACCGCGCAGGCGGCTCGGAGCGTGGGGCATAATGCGCACGCATGGCGACTTTGACCGCCCTTTCGTTGGCTGATGCTAAACCATTGACGGACGCATTTGGCTTGCGCCTGGCACGCATCGAGCCGCTGTCCGCAGGCTCCGTCAATTCGAACTTCAGGCTTACGGACACGACCGGCAACGCCTACTTCGCGCGCTTGTACGAGGAGCAGGATCACGCGGGCGCGGTCCGCGAGCACGCGCTGGTCGCGTCTCTCGACGATGCGGGTGTCCCCGTGGTCCGTGCCCTGACGAACCGCACGGGCGGTACGTTGGGGGATTTCCAAGGCCGAGCATTCGCGGTTTTTCCGTGGCGAGACGGTGAGATTTTTTGCCAAGCCCGGGTCAGTGCCGCGGCGTGCTTCGAGCTCGGCGCTGCCTTGGCCCGCGTACATCTGTGCTCGGGGCGAGCCCCGGCGCTGCCCGAAGGGCGATTTCGCATCAGCGACCTGCGCGAGCGGTTGCGGCGCGTCGCCGCCGCCGGGCGCCCCTCGCTCATGCCCGCAGTAACCGCGATAGAACAGGGTTTGAACGAATACGAGCCGCTCCGTAACCGGCAGCTCGAGCAGGGCATCTGCCATGGCGACTTGTTCCGCGACAACGTGCTCTGGCAAGGCACCAAGCTTTGCGCGCTACTCGACTTCGAGAGCGCCTGCTCGAGCAACTTTGCCTACGACTTGATGGTCACGACGCTAGCCTGGTGTTACGGCAGCGCTTTTGACCTCGACCTCGTGCGCTCGCTATTCGGCGGCTATCGAAGCGTTCGGGCCGTGCCGGCGGCGGAAGTGAGCGCGCTCCGGGTCGAAGGTGTTTTGGCATGTCTGCGCTTTGCCACCACGCGCCTCACGGACTTTTCGCTCCGCGTGCCCGAAGGCGCGCGGCCGGCGCGCGATTTCCGACGTTTTTTGGCCCGCAGCGCCGCCATCGAGGAGGGAGCGCTCGACGGCTGCTTGGCCTCGTTAGAGGGCTGAAATGGGCAAAATAGCCGGCCCCCACGGCGGGATCTCGTTCACGCGCGATGTGTGGGGCTACCCCGCCGTAAGAGCACGCGATCTGTGCGACGGCAGCTATGCGCTCGGCTACCTCCATGCGCGGGATCGTCTGCTGCAGATCACGTTCACCGGACTCGCTGCGCGTGGGGAGTTGATGAGTGTGCTCGGCGACGTGCCGATCGCGCGTTTGATCGATCACAGCTCGAGGGCGCTCGGCTTGGGTCGTGATCTGTCGGCCCAGGTGGCAAGCTGCACGCCAGAAAGCCGCGCTTTGCTCGATGCCTATTCTGCGGGCTTCAATGCGGGTGCGCACGAGCGTGGTCAGCCGTGGCTTCTGCGTTTGCTGGGCCTACGAGCAAGGCCGTTCAGTGCAGAAAACGTGCTCGAGATCTATCGCTTCATCACCTATTTCGGGCTGACTAGCATGACGGTGTCGAGTCAGCTTCTGATTGCGGAGCTGGCCGCGCGCGGAGCGCCGCGACGCGTCTTCGAGCGCCTGCTCGGCCCGAACGCACACGGTATCGATCTCGAAGCGCTGAAGGAGCTACGCATTCCCAAGGAGCTGTCGTTTTTCGAGGCGGGCACCTCCGGTTCGCCGCAATACGGCTCGAACGCGTTTGCCGTATCCGCCGAGCGCTCGAGCACGGGCGGGGCCCTCTTGATGGGTGAGTTTCACATGGAGGTGGGTAAATTCCCGCCGCTCCTGTACGCCGCCGAGCTTTCGTTTGCCGACGGTTCGTACTTGAGCGGCATCACCATCCCCGGTTGTCCGTGGTTTGCCGCTGGCCGCACCGAGCACGTCGGCTGGTCTTACACCTTCGCCCACTCCGACAACGTACGCTTCATCTGCGAGCACGTGCGCGCTGGTAGCTACCTCCGCTCGGGCGGCTACCGCCCACTCACGCGGCGTGAGGAGACGGTGAAAGTGAGGGGGAAGGCCCCGGAAACTTGGGTCTACCACGACAACGAGCTCGGCACCGTGCTCGGCGACGTGAGCCTGGAGACGGATCGGCCGTGCGTGCGCGTGGCTGGAGTGGAGCAAGCGCATCGCGCCTTTTCGGCCGCCAGCCAGCTCTTGCACTGCCGCACCGTCGAGGACCTCCTCGAGATCCAGCGTGAGATCAAGAGTGTGTCGTTAGAGGCAATTCTGGCCGACAGCAGCGGCGCGATCGCGAGCTGCGTGACCGGCACGATCGAGCGCCGCCCAGAGGGCTTCAGCGGAGCGTATCCGCTGCTCGGGGTGAACCTCGTCGATGGCTTACCGGAGCCACTGGCTGAGGCGGAGCGGCCGATCGCGATCGGCTCCGGATTGGGCGTGGTGGTATCGGCAAACCAGGGCGGGCAGGGCGTCCACCGGCAGCGCTGGTGCACATTTCCCGAAGCGCCCTACCGATTCCAGCGCATCAGCGAGCTGTTGGCGGCGAGAGGTAAACACGACCCGCTGTCCCTCTTGAGCGCGTCGTATGACGTGCTCGATGGCAGTGCCCGACGGCTGCTTCCGATCTGGGGCCGGTTTCTTCCAGAAGACCCGCTGGCGAAGGCGTTGCTTGCCTGGGCCAACCAGCAAGCGGATCGCGGGCTAGTGAGTGTCTTTTGCAAGCTGTACGAAGAGACCTGCTTCTTACTTCTGGAGAGAGACTTGGAGCGCCCGCTGGCGCGGCGTTTTCGCGAGTGGTCGGCGCTCAGCTTCTACCAAGATCAAATTGACCAGTTGCTTGCCCTAGAGTGTCCAGAATTGCTCGCTGAGCCTGAGCTCGGAGAGCTCGTACGGGCCGCGTTCGAGATCGCCCGACGTAGCCACGCGCAGCACGACGTCCCGGTGCGCACGCGTTTTACGCATCTGCTAACGCGCGGCCGTTCGCCCGCATTCCTGGGCTTCGACTCCAAGCTCGTGACACTACCTGGTAGCCCCGTCACGCCTTTTCAATGCCGGTTCTCGCCTATCTCGGGCGAGCGGTCGGTGTACGCGCCCGCCTTTCACCTGTTGATGGATATGAGCCAGCGCGGCGCTTGGTACAACATGCCGGGTGGGGCATCGGAGTCGCGCTTCGGCCCGGGCTACGGCAAAGGGTTGGAGGCGTGGCTCGCCGGTACGCTATTGCCGCTGGGCTCGGCGCCGTTGCCCGAGCTTTCCTTGCCCCGACCGCTTGCCAACCCCTAATTCGCAGGCAATTTCAACATGCCTTGCACGTCACCAGACACGCACGCCGCTCGCGCGTACGCGCGCCCCCGGCGCTCGACTCGCATCAAGACGCGCGGCGCCGGTGCCATCGTGATGGTGAACTTTCGATCGATTCGTTGATTCGGGACCAGTTCGAAACGGAAGCGTTGCAGCAGCAAAGCAAGCACCACCTTGATCTCGAAAACCGCGAAGGTCGCCCCGATGCACATACGAGGCCCGGCGCTAAAGGGGTTGAATGCGTACGGGCCGGGATCGAAGCCCTGCCAGCGCTGCGGCCGAAAGCACAATGGATCCGGGTACAGCTCAGGCATGCGATGGGTGTGATAAATACTGCTCAACACCTCGGTACCGGCCGGGATGGCGAAGGCACCGAGCTCGCTGTCGCGAGCGGTGATCCGGTGATTCAGGGGCGCGGGGGGGAAGAGGCGCAGGCTCTCCTTCAGCACCTGATCGAGAAGCACGAGCTCCGGCAATGTCTCGAAGCTAGGGGCTTCGCCGTGTAATTTCGCGTCCAGCTCGTCGCACAGGTCGGCCATCACCTGAGGATGTTGCGCGAGCACGAACAGGGTCCAACTCAAGGCATTACTACTGGTTTCGTGGCCGGCCGCGAAAATGACCCCCGCGTGCCCGACGAGCTCGTCCTCGGTCAGGCGCGCGCCAGCCTCGTCGCGTGCCTCGAGCAGCATCGATAACATGTCGCGACCGCCGGTGTCGCTGCGTCTGCCCGCGATCAACTGCAAGATTGCCGCGTCGATGGCCTGCGACAAGTCGAGCCAACGGCGATACGGCGTGCCAGGCAAATCGAACGGGAACATCGCCGCGCCCCGGAACAGCACGCCCCAGGCTTCCAAGTCATGACCGATGCGCAAGCCTCGCCGGCCGAGATCCGTGCCGAACAAGGTGCTGGTGGCGATGCGCAACGTGACTTCCATCATATCGGGTCGGATGTCTCGAATCGTCCCCGGTCGATATTTTTCGAGCAACCCTTCTGTCGTAGCCACCATTTCCGCGCGGTAACTTTCAATGCGACTTCGATGAAAAGCCGGCATCAGCAAACGACGCTGCTGTCGATGCTGCTGCTCGTTGACGTGGAAAAGGCCCGTGAGCATGCGCGTGACCGGCCGTTGGCGCGGGCTCACGGGATGCTGGGGGTAGAGCGGGCCGGCGAGGCCGCATTTGTGAAAGTCGGCGTGGTTCGTGAGCAGGGCACGGTTCAGCTCCGGGCCGTGGACGAACACGGTGCCCGGCACATTTTGCTCGGTCGAAACGACGCGGGTGCGCGCACCGACGGTCAACGCCGTAATCGGCCCATACAAGCGAAACAGGCGCCCAATCGCCTCGATCGGATCGTGGAGGAAACGCACCAGCTCCACCGAGGCGCCCAGTACCGGCAGCGCGCGTGGGCCAGGGACCGAGCTACGCGCTGACATGCCCGGGTAGTCTCGCTCGGCACGTCAGCGAGTCAAGCTCGGGTCACGAGCGAGCGCGACCCGAGCAACTTTTCTGGCGGATGTCGGGCTTCGATGCCCGCTGCTAGGCGACGAGCATGTGTTCGTCCGCAGTGTACGGTGCTAACTGTTGGCGCGCGAAAATGTCCTGCAATCGCCACTCTATTCAGCAGTACGAAAGAACGGCCCAATGAGCAGCTCAGGAGGCGCTCGAGGCGGCCGGCTCCCAGACGCAATCGATGCCGCGATGGAGCGTCTGAACACCAGCGTCGACATCGACTGGGAGCTTTGGCGCGAGGACATCACGGGCTCGATCGCGCACGCCGAGGGCCTCGGCCGGGCCGGCGTGCTCAGCGCGGGCGAAGCGATCACGATTGTTGCCGGATTGGAACAGATTCGCGGAGAGATCGAGCGCGGTGATCTCGTGTGGGATCGAAAAAAGGAAGACGTGCACATGAACATCGAGTCGCGGCTCACGGAGATCGTGGGTCCGGTCGGGGGCAAGCTGCACACCGGTCGGTCGCGCAACGATCAGGTCGCGACCGACCTCAGGCTGTGGGCGCGGCGCCGGTGCGACGAAGCCATGTCGGCCATCGACGCGCTCGCTTCGGCGATCATCGACCGCGCCGCTTCGGAAATCGAAACGCTGATGCCCGCCTACACGCACATGCAGCGCGCACAGCCCAGCCGCCTTTCGCATCACCTGCTGGCCTGGCAGGAGCTGTTGCTGCGGGACCGCGGCCGGCTTGCCGACGCTCGAGCGCGTTTGAACGAGTCGCCGCTTGGCGCGGGAGCGGTTGCAGGCAGCGGGTTTCCGCTAGATCGTGAGGGCGTGTCGCGCGCGCTCGAGTTTCGCCAACCGATGCAGAACTCGATCGATGCGACCGGCAGCCGCGATTTCTTGATGGAGGTTGCCTCCGCCCTGGCCATTTTGGGCGTGCACATGTCACGCATCGGAGAGGAAATCGTGATCTGGTCGACCACCGAGTTCGGCTTCATCACTCTGAGCGATGCCTTCTCCACCAGCTCGTCGATGATGCCGCAGAAAAAGAATCCGGACGTCGCTGAGCTGGTGCGCGGCAAGAGCGCGCGCCTGATCGGCAGCGTTACGACGCTGCTCGTGCTGGAAAAAGGGCTACCTTTCGGCTACGGCCGGGACTTGCAAGAGGACAAGCGCCCCATCTTCGACGCGTTCGAGTGCGCCGTGGCCAGCGCGCGCGCTCTTACCGGCGCTATCGCGAGCGCCACCTTCAATGCCCCGCGCATGAAAGCAGCGCTCGCAACGGGCCACTTGTGCGCCACGGATCTGGCCGACTTCTTGGTGCAACGAGGCGTGCCCTTCCGCGAAGCACACCACGTCGTCGGTGCCATCGTGCGCGAGGCGGAAAATCGCGGCGTGCAGATTGGCGAGCTGCCCCAGGAATCGCTGAGCGCCGCGCACTCCTCGCTGATCGGTCCCGAGCTTGCGCTGGCCTTGGATCCGGAGGCTGCGGTCGAGCGCCGTTCCCTCGTTGGCGGCCCGGCCAAAGCGACCGTGCTTGCCGCGATTAGCGCGGCGCGAGCTCGCTGGGCCGCGCTCTCCTGAGCCGGTCCGCCGGCGCCCGTCTCAGAAGTGCAGGCCCATTTGCAAGCTAGCGCAGCGCGCGTGTGCTGCTGCTATGGCGTGGCTGGCCGCGGATTGCCTCTGGGCGATGTCGTCCGGACTGCAGGCGACGGTTGCGGCCACGGTCTGCATGAAATGTAGGCAATGCAGATGCCGCTGAAAGCCAGACGAGAGCGGCCGTTTGGCTCATAAATGCTCCATGATAGGCTAAAAGCGGCGAATTTGCCGCAATTGTCAAAGCGCAAGATGCGCGGTGCGGCGTGGAAGTGGCGAGGAACTCGTGCAGCTTGATTTCGTGAACCGCGAGCTGACGATCAAGCTCGTTTACTACGGGCCCGCCCTCAGCGGGAAGACCACGAACCTGCAAGCGCTGCACAAAGTGGCGGAACCGGGGGCGAGCGGGCGTTTGATGACCCTCGAGACCAAGGACGATCGGACGCTTTTTTTCGACCTCTTGCCGCTCACCTTTCGCAATCAAGGCAGCCTGGCGGTGCGCTTGAAAGTGTTTACGGTGCCGGGTCAGGTGATCCACGCCTCGACACGACGCTTGGTGGTGCAAAACGCGGATGGCATCGCCTTCATCGCGGATTCTCGCTCGAACGAGACACAGCACAACACCGAATCGTTCATGGATCTGCGCGAGAACTTGAAGCAACACGGCCTGACCCTGAAGCAGATGCCGTTGATTATTCAGTTCAACAAGCGCGACATGCCGGACGTGCGTAGCGACGCAGAGATCGCGGAGCTTGCCTCCAAAGGGCGCGAGCCGGTGTATTTGGCGGTCGCCACGCGCGGCATAGGCGTGGTCGAGAGCATGATCGGTCTTCTGCACCTCACATGGAGCGCGCTCGACGCGGAGCACGACCTGAATAAGAAATTCGGCTTCGATTCCAAAGCGTTTTTGGGCCAGGTTGCGCAAAAATTGGGCAATCCGAAGCCCATTCCGGAGATCCTTCAAGCCTGTGTCGGCGGCGCGCTCGACGTGCTGCGGCCGGAGGCGGGCTGATGATTCCGCCTGCTGCGGCCAAGACGTTCGACGAGCTCACGCTCGGCCATGGCGTCGGTCTCGAAGATCTGATCGACCGGGACGCCTTGAGCGAAATGGTGAAAAGCTTCTACGAGCTGCTCGGTGTGCCCCTGCGCATCTTCAGTGAAGACGGCAAGCTACTCGCAGACGCCGCCGATCAAAACCCCCTGTACGCTTACCTCAACTCGGCCAAGGCGGGCCGGGTCGCGCTCTCGGACATAGCGGGCAAGGTCAAGAACCTAGCCCTCGGAGAAGACGGCTTGGCGAGCTATCCATGCCCGACCGGTGAGAGCTATGTCGTCGCCGCCATTCAATACGACGGCAAACGCATGGGCCGGATGATCCTCGGACCATTCGTGTCCCCAAGTGACGCCGTTCCAACGCGCGTGTTGCTCACATTGGACCCTGCGCTCGAAGCGTCGCGCCTGCAGGAGCTGTTTCTGGAGCTGCCCCGTGCCGAGTCCGAGGCGGTCCTGAAGCTCGTTCGACACCTGCAGCGCACGCTCGATCTGCTCTTGTTCAGCGGCCACCGCGCGCTGCTCACGAGCAACATGCACCTGGCGTCGGTACGGGAGAGCTTTCGAGAGCTAGAGGACAAAAATGACAAGCTGCAAACCGCGTTCGACCGCTTGAAAGAGCTCGACCGGCTGAAGAGCAACTTTTTGGCAACGGTCTCCCACGAGCTGCGCACGCCCCTGACCTCGATCATCGGCTACAGCGAAATGCTGGTGGAAGGCTTGGCTGGCGAAATGACCGCTGAGCAGCGCGAGTTCGTGCAAACCATCCGCGACAAGGGCGAGCAGCTTTTGCAGCTCATCAAGGGCCTTCTGGATCTTTCGAAGCTCGAGAGCGGGACGATGAGCCTGCGCAAGAGCCAGACCGATATCTTGACCGTGCTCCGCGACGTGGCGCAGACCATGAGCCCCACGGCGCGCAAGAAAGAAGTGGAGATCATCGTCGACGTTGAACGGGGCTTACCTCTGATGTGGGCGGACTCCGAGCGGCTGCGGCAGGTTTTTTTGAACCTCACGGAGAACGCCATCAAATTCACGCCCCCGAGCGGGCGTGTCACGCTCTCCGCGCGCATCACCGCGGTCGACGCATCGAACCCAGAGGAGGCGGGAGGACTCGTGATCTTGAGCGCGCGGCGCACCGCCATCGAATTCCGAGTCGCCGACACGGGTATCGGCATTCCAGAAGCCGAGCGCAGCCGAGTTTTCGACGCTTTCTACCAGGTGGACTCGAGCTCCACGCGCGAAGCGGGCGGGACGGGCCTTGGCCTGTCCATCGTGCGTCGCTTGATCGATGGCCATGACGGCACGGTGCGCATCACCGACAACACGCCCAAGGGCGCGGTGTTCGTGGTCACCATTCCCGTGAAGCGGGCGACCATCGGCTAGTCGAGACGGGCTCGTGTAAGATGTGGGCGCCATGCGTCGTTCGCAGACCGTTCAGGAATTTGCGGCGATCGCGCAGTTGCGCGCCATCTTCAGGGATCAAAGCCGTCACGTCGAGCTCGGCATCGGCGACGATGCCGCGGTACTAAGCTCCGCCGGGCGTCTGGTCTGGACGATTGACACGGCGGTGGAGCACGTTCACTTCGAGCGCGGCTGGCTGTCGCTTGCCGACCTCGGTTGGCGGAGCTTCCATGCCGCCGCAAGTGACGTGTGCGCGATGGGCGGCGCGCCGATCGCCGCGCTCTCCAGCGTGATTTTTCCAGCGGGCTTTCGCGCTTCTCAATTGGCCGAGCTCGCGCGAGGTCAACGTGCGGCGGCGCGCGCGCTCGGCTGCACGGTGGCGGGCGGAAACCTCTCGCGCGGCTCCGAGCTCAGCGTCACCAGCACGCTGCTCGGAGCGGTGTCGCGCCCGATTTTGCGCAGCGGGGCGAAGCCCGGCGACGAGCTCTGGCTGTGCGGTGAGCTGGGTTGGGCGGCGGCGGGCTTGCGTGTGTTGCAGCGTGGGCGAACCGGCGCGGCAAAGGCAGCTGCACGCCGCGCGCTCGCTGCATTTCGTCGACCGCAGGCCCAACTCGCAGCGGGCTTAGCCCTCGCGGGTCGCGCACGCGCCGCGATCGATATCTCGGACGGTCTTGCCGGTGACGCTGCGCACCTGGCGAAAGATAGCGGTGTGCAGCTCGTGCTGGAGCTGCCTGCGCTGAGGGCAAGCTTGGGCAGGGCGCTGGTCACGCTCGCAGAACGCCTTGGCACGGCGGCCTTGCAACTGGCGTTGTACGGCGGCGAAGACTACGCCCTGCTCGCCGCGGGGCCGATGCGCAAACGCCCTGCGGGCGTGCGGGTCATTGGCCGGGTCCAGCAGGGGCGCGGCGTTTGGTTGAGCGAGGGAGCAACGCTCACGCCGGCTGCTGCCGGTTTCCAGCACTCGGGTGGACGTAAGGCCCCGGGCGTGGGACGCTAAACCACGATAAATGGCTCGATTGCACCGGTGGCCAGCCAATTGGAAACATAACGTACCCGTGCGATGCGTGGTTCTGATTCCCTTTTTGCTTGTGCTGAGCGGCTGCTCCGGGTCGTCCGCCACCGCGTCCGTCGACGGCGGTTCCCCGGATGCTCGGCCGGACTACGATACCCACCGGGTAAGCGTTCCGTTCCTGGTGGACGACCAATTCATCCCCAGCGGCTGCATCGGGGACTGCGCAAGCAGCGTGCTCAACAATAACGACTGCCCGGAGCGTGGCTCACCTGACGCCCAGGGCGAGTGTCATCACTTCGTGTTCACGGCGAACACGGCCGCCGGCGCATGGGGCTGGGCCAGCGTGCTCTGGCAAACCACGGAGCAAAATTGGGGCTCGCTCCCGGGCCGCGCGGTAGCCCCGGGCGCGACCGGCATGCGTTTTTACGCCGCAGGCAAGGCGGGGGGCGAGGCCCTCGATATCGTCGTGGGCGGTATGATTCCGACCGACGCGGGCAAGGCGTGCGAAGACGCCAACGAATGCTCGAGCGGTGTATGCAAGGCAGCCGCATGCGCCGAGCCGCACCACGACACGCTGAACGTCTCGAAGCACGTGGAGCTCAGCGCAGATTATGCGCTCTTCGAGATTCCATTCGGCAGCAAAGACTACGGCTCGGAGGTCATGAGCGGCTTCGGCTGGACCGCGAAGATGCCGAAGAACGCCGATAAGATCGAATTTTTTATCGACGACCTCAGGTGGGAATGACACGCGGCGGCCTCGGCTGCGCAAGCGTCTCCTTCTTCCTGCTTTGCTCGCAGCTCGGCTGCCGGCCCGAGGACGCAAATCTGGGCGGCGCTTGGAGCTGTCCGCCGTCTGCCGCCGAATCCTGCTTTTTTTTCGATAGCGCGCTGATGGCGCAGTCGAGCCTTAGCGATGTCCGCGCACAATTCGACGCGCCCATCGATCCCGACGCCGCAAAAGCGCCGAGCGTTGTCTATCCACTCGACGGCACCACTGAGCCGTCGAATATATATGACCTCGACGTTCAGTGGCGACGCCCGCGTAGCGCGCAAAAGTTATTTCGGATTCGGGTCGAAAGCGCGGCGTTACCCTTTGGGCGATACGAGCTGTACATACCGTGCTTTCCGAAGAACGACGGCTGCCATTACAACGTGCCTGAGCAAGCATGGTCAGCGAATGTCACGTCGCAGCTACGCGGAGCCGACGCCCTGTTGACGGTCGCGGCGAGTGACGGGGAGGGCGGCGAGGTCTCGGTTTCGCCGGCGGTACATCTGCGCTTCACGTATGCGCCGGTGCCGGGGGGTCTGTACTATTGGTCCGCTCATCCGCCCAACACTCCGCCCGGGACCCCGGATCAAGGCACCACGTATCGTTTGGCCTTCGGCGCCCTTCGCGCGGCTCCATTCATCCGGCCCAATCAAGAAAATCCAAAGAGCTGCGAAGGGTGCCACTCGGTTAGCGGGAATGGCAACCTGATCGCCTTTACCGCGACGGACAGCTTGGACGGGCCCAAGGCGGGTAATTTCGTGGCCAGGGACACGTCAAACCCAACCGCCGCCACCTTTCCCGTGTCGAGCAAGCCCGACAGCACGATGATCGCCCTCAACTACACGGGCACGCTCGGCGTGATTGGCTTCGACAATGAGCTTTCACTGAAAAATCTCGCGGACGGAAGCTCGACGCCCATCGCCTCTTCTCTGTTCGGGGCGGAGGGCCATGGCTACTTCCCTGATTTTTCCCCAGACGGAAAGCATATCGCCGTCACGCTTTCCGATAGCCCGGACACGCCTTGGGCGGTGAGCACCGGTTCGATTGCCACGCTCGACTTCGACGGCCACGCCTTCTCGGCGGCCAAGGTGCTCGTCCCGATGACCGACAACGAGTTTCACTTTTATCCGAGTTGGTCGCCCGATAACCAATGGATCGTTTTTGCTTCGGCACCCCGCGGTGTCGACCCCACGCGCGGCTGCTCCGACCCCAACGATTCGAAGTGTCGAGCCATCAGCTACGATCAACGCAACGCTCGTCTGCGGCTGGTGCACTTTCCCGACGGCCGCGTGTACGACCTGAACCGCGCCACTCAGGGCGCCGGGCTGACCTCGACCTTGCCGAAGTTCGCGCCCTTACCGACGAACGGCCACAATCAGCTGTTCATCACCTTCAACAGCAAAATGCGTTACGGGATCGAAGTGCCGGATAACAGCCCGGCGCAGCTTTGGCTGTCGGTGCTCGACTTCGAGCGCCTGCCGGACGACCCGTCGAGCGCGCCAGTGTGGCTGCCGTTTCAGAGCTTCGGGCAGAAGAACCACATGGCGTATTGGTGTGACAAAGTGCCTTGCCGAACTGACGT
This sequence comes from Myxococcales bacterium, assembly GCA_903642325.1. Lineage (GTDB taxonomy): Bacteria > Myxococcota_A > Polyangia > Polyangiales > Polyangiaceae > PMG-095. The sequence continues at coordinate 29,447 of CAHJWM010000026.1, forward strand.
GGACCCTGGGCTCGAGTGCGGTCCGGAAGAAAACTGTGTCGATCAAGGCCCGCCGGACGGCCCGGTGTGCATACCGATCGCGCCGACCGTCAAATAGCAGCCGGCACCGTTCAGCGCGGGTTGCGCGTCAGTTGGCAACCAATGCCGAGACCTTCACGTAGTCGACCGCCATGTGCGCGGGCAGCGGCGTCGCAGCATCGGGGTCACCGTCGTAAATGCCGCCAACCGCCAAGTTGAGCAGAATGAACATGGGCTGATCGAAGATCCAGGGTAGATGAAGGTTGGCCATGCCCGATGGCGTGCGCCACGCATAAGGATTCTCATCGATTAGCCAGCGCATCCCCTGCGCGGTCCATTCGAGCGCAAATACGTGGAAGGCATCCGCGAATGAGCCCGCCGGCAAAGTGTAGCTGTCATGTGTCGTCGAGCCGTCCTCGTAGCCCGGACCGTGCACGCTGCCGGTGACGACGCTCGGGTTACTGCCGCCGAGCTCCATGATGTCTACCTCTCCGCACTTCGGCCAACTGACGACGTCGATATTGCTGCCGAGCAGCCAGAAGGCGGGCCACAGGCCCTTGCCGGCGGGCACCTTGATGCGCGCTTCGATGCGCCCGTATTTGGGCTGGACGAAGCCCTGGGTGTCTAGGCGGCCGGAGGTGTACGGTTGCGCGCTGGCAACGCCGGCCGCGTTCACGAAAAACTCACGTTGAGCCGTGATCAGTAGGTTGCCCGCGCCGTCGAGCATGATGTTGCTCGGACGGTCCGTGTAATACTGCTTCTCTGCATTGTAGGGCGCGGCGACCACACGCTCGTTCCAAGCCGCCGAGCTCGGGCGGCTGCCGGATGGCCCATCGAAGTCATCGACGTACACCACCTGCCAGTGACTTTGGACTCCGGGGCCCGGCTTGCTGCCGGCGTCCGCGGGGCCAGCCCAGTAGTCCGGTCCTGCTTCAGGCGGAGGCGCGCTGCAGCCGACTAGGCTGAGCGCCCAGGCTACCGCGCCGAACAGAGAGACGAGACGGAACATGCTGCGCCGAGCGATGTCCAGCAAGCGGCGACTCGATCGGCCCAATTCCGTTGGCACCGACGAGGGCAAAATCAACGGCTAATGAGCGTGCGAACGCGCGTCGCGTAGGGGCTGTTAGCGTGCGAGGCGAGGAAGCGCTCCGCGAGTGATTCAGCCGCAGACGCATCGCCCTCGCGAATCAGTGCCTCGATCCGCACGACCGTCGCTTCTTGAGCCAGACGACCACGCGGGAAGCGTGTTTTATAGCCATCGAGCTCGCGGAGCGCCTGCGCCGCGTTGCCGGACGCCAGCGCCGCTTTGGCGCTCTTTATCGCCGCCACTTCCTCGGCGAGTGAGGGCGCGCCCACGTTCTTCGGCGCGTCTGCCCCGTACGCCAAGGTCGGCAAGTCTTCGAGCTTGGTGACCGGGACCAAGTCTACGCTGCCGGCCTCCGCGGCAGTCGGCGCTACCACATCGGCCGTGGCTCGAGCTACCGCTAGGCGCACCTCATGCGGCTTTGTCTGCAAGCTGAACAAGGCGGCTAGAGTGGCGCCTAGCGCCACCACGCCCGCGGTGCCCCACTTCAAAGCTGCGGAGCTCACCGTATGGCTAAACGCGCCCTGGGCCGCGCTCGACGGCTCGCCCAGCATACCGCCGACGACACCTACGCCCAGACCGGCGAGGATACGCTGACGACCTTCCCCGCTCGGACCTTCGCTGCGAGCGATCCTCAAGAGGCTCGCTTGCAGCGAGTCTGTTCCTGGCTCATCGAGCAACCGACTCGGGTCTTTCATCACACCGCTCCTCGTCTAAAATCGTGCTTCGCCCGGTAGCGGGTGACGGCATCCTGAAAGGCCTTGCGCGCGCGCCTGAGGCGCGAGCCAACCGTGCCCAGAGGGATGCCGATGGAGTCGGCGATCTCGTACACGGACAACTCTTCGATCTCGAACAGAACGAACACCGCTCGCAAATCTTCGGGCATGCTCTCCATCACCTGATCGAGTAGTGCCCGAGCGCGTAGCTGATCAGACAACTGATCTTGTGTGACTACCGGATCTTCCGGAACATGCGCCAAGTTGTCGTACGCTCGTTTTCGGCGGTGTATCGAGCGGCGCGCATTTGCGGCCACGCGCGCCGCGGTCGCGAATAGGAAGCTCCGTTCCTTATCCACTGGCACTTCATCGAGCTTCTGCGCGGCGACCAGGAACACCTGCTGGGCAGCGTCGTCTGCATCCGCCGACGGCACTCCAAAGCGGCGCAGGCAGCGCCACACGAAATCCAAATGCGTGGTTGCGACTCGGCGCAACCGGTCGAGGTCGTGCACGAGGGGCAACTCCAGACCCGCATCGCGCCGCTCATTGCTGGCGGGGCGTGGACTTGCAGCAACACCCGAAGCCGGGTCGGGCCCGTATTCGCGATCAGTTGCCACTTTTTGCGCCCACGGCATCCTCCATGCGGTTTCCAACGAGGATGCTTTTGATCACATAAAATGTACACCGACGGCCAAGCTCACTAGGTAGCCGAGCTGCCCAACTTGGTGCAACTCCCGCAATTTCCCGGTATTTTGCAAGACGACGTAGCGCTGGAGCAAGAGCGGTGCACGCCCTCCGCCAACAACCTGCAAAAACAATCGCCCGGGGCCCTCGAGACGACCGCACAGGCCTACATCGACCGCGGCCCACGCCTTGTCGACGTTGAACGCGGGGCTGATGTTTCGACCCTGTGCGCTGACGCGGCCCAACTCGAGAGCGGTCTCACCCCAGATCGAAAATCGTTTTAGTTCCGCCAGGCGGTATCCTAACCCCGCCCACGTCGACAAATCCGAGAACCGCGTCTCGCCGTCGTGTTGGGCGGGGCCAACAGCCACGCCGAAATGCAGCTCGAGAGGTGCGTAATACGTGCTTCCGAGCTCGGCAAAGAGGTCGAGCTTTGCGAAGGGGGCGAGGTTATCGCCGGCGCGCGCTCCGACACTCAAATCGAAGAGTGGGGGGCGGGGCTCGGCCCGTGGTGGTGGCCGGCGGGAGACGTCAATCGAGATCGTCGGCTTGGGTGCAGGTGGCTTTGGAGGCTCGGGAACGGCGAGTGGTGCGGCGGTCGGCGGCGCTTCGCTGACGGTCGCGTCCGGGTCGGCGCCGAGCGCGTCGGGATCGATTGCGAGCGCCGTCGCCAACGCAAGCGCGGAGATCACTTCATCGCAGCTCGCTCCCGACACGCGGCGGACCGCCTGTGCGGCCTGATCCTCGATCGTGAGCTCGCCGTTCACGAGGTTGCCGGAATGCGAAACGCGGATCGCGAATTTGCGAAGTGATGCACCGCCATCATTCGCGACCTCTACTTTGTTGGTGATGGCCTGAACTAGCTCGACGAACTTCTTTCGGTCCGGACAACCCTTGGCGGGTTGATAAGCCAGCTGGATCAGCTCTTTGTCGGCGTATGCGGGGGAGGGCGCGATCAGACACGCAAGAATCAGCGCCCCGCGCCACTTCACCGGTTGCCTCACGCGCCCTCCGCTCAGCGCCCCCCTACGGGCGGGGCCGAGACACCGATCACAAACACGCGCTGGGCATGCCTACGCCGCGCAGGAGACCCTGCACGGCGCTGACGATCCCGGGACCGGTCTGGCCCGCTTTGACCATGCTCGTGCACATACCTGCCGCCGTAGTGAGCGACGTCTTGGTGGGCTCGGGCGCGCTGGCCGCGTTTTGGCTGAGGGCCGCGCAACACTTGGCAAAGCTCTGCGCCGGAGCCCCGCCGGTCGCCTTCTTCACCGACTCTACCGGCGCAGCTGACGCGACGGACTCCTCCGGTGCGAGCTCCAAAGGAGCAGTCGGAGTCGGTGTCGCCGCGGGCGCTGCCGAGGGAAGGGGCGGGGGTGCCTCGTCCTTCTTGCAGCCCAGGTAGCCGGTCGTCAGGAACGACACGACCACTCCGAGCACAACAGGTCCGAACACCGACGAAGCCACCTTTGACGCTTGCACCATTTCCGAATTCCTCCGCTGACCTGCTACCGGTCGCAATACTTTTCGCTGCCTCTTCTACTAGAAGAACGCCCGTGAGTTGCCGAATTCTTACCGGCGAATCGCGCGCCGAGCTTTCGGGCCCGACCGCCCCTCCGAAGCGCTAGGCTCCGATATCATTGAGCTTTATCCAAGGCAAGCGGGGTTGATACAAAGCCCCGGTCGACCGAGGGCGGCGAGCTCACGTGCGGCCGAGTCAGGCGCTTCGCGCGCCACCCAGCCGCGGAAGGATTCGGACCGAGCATCGCTCAAGAACAGCCCATCGAATTGCCACAATTCAGGCACTTGTAGCAGGCGCCGTTACGCACCGTGATGTGCCCGCAGCCGTCACACACCGGCGCGTCGCCCATCATCTCTTCCAGTTGGGCGTCCAGCGCGCCGTGCGCTTCCGCGCCGGGATGGCTGGCCGCGGCAGCCGACGGGGATGGCGGCAATAGGCTCGCGCTGGGCGGCTCGGCTGGCACGTGCTTGGGCTGCGTCGGATCCTCGATCGCGACGTCGTCCTCCGCCGGCTTCACTTGCGCGAAATCATACCGCTTGAGGTACTCCACGCCGATCACTCGGAAGATGTAATCCACGATCGAGGTCGAGAATTTGATGTTGGCGTGACCAGATACCACGCCATGTGGCTCGAAGCGGGTGAACGTGAACTGCTCCACGTACGTCGCGAGGGGCACGCCGTACTGAAGACCGACGGACACGGCCATCGCGAAGCAATTCATCAGCGAGCGGAAGGCGGCGCCCTCTTTGTGCATGTCGATGAAGATCTCGCCGAGCGAGCCATCCGCGTACTCGCCCGTGCGCAAAAATACCTTGTGCCCGCCGACATGCGCCTCTTGGGTGAAGCCATGCCGCTTCTTGGGCAGACGGACGCGCGTGCCTTCGGGGCGCACCGCACGAGCCAGTGCTTGCGCCGCCGCCTGCACCACCGGTGCCAGCGCTTCAACCGCTGTTTTGCTGTCTTCCGAGCTCGAGGTGAGCGGTTGGGAAGCCTTGCACCCGTCGCGATATAGCGCCACGGCTTTGAGCCCGAGCTTCCAGCTCTCTTCGTAGATTTGGCGCACGTCCTCGACCGTTGCCTCATTCGGCAGATTCACGGTCTTACTGATCGCGCCGGACAAGAACGGCTGGGCGGCGGCCATCATCTTCACGTGCGCCATGGGCGCAAGAAAGCGTTTACCGATGCGGCCGCAGCGGTTTGCGCAATCGAACACCGCGTAGTGTTCGTCCCGCAAGTATGGGGCCCCTTCGATGGTCATGCGACCGATGATGGTCTCGTTTGCTTCTTCGATCTCTTTCTCGGAGAAGCCCAGGTACTTGAGTAAGCTAAACCCGGGCTGGCCGATGCGCTCCGCCGTCACGCCCAGTCGCTCGTACGTGTCCCGCCCGACGACCCAGGGCGCGAACGCCAAGCTTAGATCGAACACCCCGGCCAAGGCGCCCTCGATCTTGGTCAGCTCCTCGTCCGTCAAGCCGCGCGCTTTGAGCGAAGCGCGGCTGATATGCGGAGCGCCGAGCAAGGTGTTCGTGCCCGACACATAGGCGACGATTTCGTGGATCTGAGCTTCTGAATAACGCAGGCGCTTGAGAGCCTCCGGCACGGACTGATTGACGATTTTGAAGTAGCCGCCGCCGGCGAGCTTCTTGAACTTCACGAGCGCAAAATCGGGCTCGATACCGGTCGTGTCGCAGTCCATCAAAAGGCCAATGGTGCCGGTGGGAGCGAGCACGGTGGCCTGCGCGTTGCGATAGCCGTGTTGCTCGCCCAAGCGCACCACGTTGTCCCAATCCTCCGTCGCTGCGCGGTACAGCGCCTCCGGACATTGATCGCGATTGATGGCGTAAGCGGCGTCCTGATGCATGCGCATCACACGCAGCATGGGCTCGCGGTTCTTGGCGTACCCGGCAAACGCACCCTTGGTCGCGGCGATTTCCGCGCTAGCCACGAACGCGTGACCGCACAGAATGGCGGTGAGGGCCCCTGCGATACTCCGCCCCTTGTCCGAATCATACGGAATGCCGAGCAGCATGAGCACCGTCCCTAAATTCGCGTAACCCAAGCCCAGCGGGCGGAAATCGTGCGAATTTTTGGCGATGCGATCGGTCGGGTAGCTCGACAGATCGACCAGGATCTCCTGGGCCAAGAAGAACACGTCGATGGCGTGGCGGTAGCCCGCGATGTCGAAGGTGCCCTGTTCATCGAGGAACTTGGTCAAATTCAGGGACGATAGATTGCAGGCCGTGTCATCCAAGAACATGTACTCGGAGCACGGGTTCGAGGCGTTGATTTTGCCGGTGTTCGAGCAGGTGTGCCAGCGATTGATGGTGGTGTCGTACTGCACGCCCGGGTCCGCGCAGGACCACGCCGCCTCGGCCACCGTGTTCCACAGATCCGCGGCATCGAGCGTGTCGATCACCGCGCCCGTCGTGCGCGCGCGGGTTTGCCATTTGCCGCCGGCCAGGGCGGCCTTCATGAAATCGTCGGTGACGCGGATGGAGTTGTTCGAGTTCTGACCGCTGACGGTGTGATAGGCCTCACCGTTGAAGTCGCTCTCGTAGCCCGCGGCGATCAGCGCCTTGGCCTTCTTTTCCTCGCGCACTTTCCAAGTCACGAAGCTCTCGATCTCGGGATGATCCATGTCCAGGCAGACCATTTTGGCCGCGCGGCGAGTGGTGCCGCCGCTCTTGGTCGCGCCCGCCGCGCGATCCAACACCTCCAAAAAGCTCATCAAACCGCTAGATGTGCCGCCGCCCGAGAGCTTCTCCTGCTTGCCGCGAATATGGCTGAAATTAGAGCCCGTGCCGGAGCCGTACTTGAAGAGCCGCGCCTCGTTCTTGGCGAGGTCGTAGATGGCCATCAGGTCGTCGTCGACCGACTGAATGAAACAGGCCGAGCACTGCGGGCGGGCGTAAGCGTTCGCGGTCTCTTCGCACTTCTGCGCGGCTTCACTCCAAGCCCAGTTGCCGCCGGAACCTTCGATGCCGTATTCGTGGAACAGGCCGCAGTTGAACCAAACGGGGGAGTTGAACGCGCCATACTGATTGGCGAGCATCCAAACGAGCTCAGCCTCGAAGGTGTCCGCGTCCTTCTTGGACGCGAAGTAGCCGCCGGACGCTTCGCCCGCGGTGCGGATGGTGTGCGCGATGCGGTGCACGACCTGACGCACGCTGGTTTCGCCTTGGGCCTTGTCGCCATGCAAGCCAGCTTTGCGAAAATATTTGGAGACGACGATGTCGGTCGCGAGCTGTGACCAAGCCGCCGGGATCTCCGCGCCTTCCATCTTGAAGACGACGGAGCCGTCCGGGTTGGTGATGACGCTGGTCCGCCCTTCCCAGGTCATATCGCCGAGCGCGTCGCCGCCCGTGGTCGTGTAGCGACGTTCGAAAGTCATGCCGCGGGTCTTCTTGGCCCGCCTACCGTGCGGAGCTGCCCCGGGCTGCGTCCCCGCAGGGGAGGGCTCGGTGTGGCTCGTGCTCGCGCTCTTCACTCGGCTATTTTCCTGACCCACGATCGTCGATTGCGCCATCTCGATACCTCCTCGAACGCCACGGCGAGCCGCCCCCACGCAGGGCAGATCACCAGTAAGAGCTGCCCAGCACTATCGAACCTGGCCAGCTCGTCATTCCTCGGCATGTTGGCTCGGCTGAGCGAGCAAGCTTGCCGGACGTGAACACTCGTTACGTAAAATCCGTTCAGTCACTGCGTGTTCGGGGCGCCCAGGCCCGTAGGCCTTACTGATGACCCGAACAGAAGTTCCCGCATTGGCGGGAAGGATCAGCGTACCCCAAGCCTTTGGGCTCGAGCAAGTAAAAACCACTAGGTATTGGGCGTGGGCGAGCCCAGAAGGTGAGCCGCGGATGAGATCCACAAGCTTAAATGTACGTCACCCAAGGGCTTTTTCTACTGAACAAAAATCGCTGAACAGGTCGACCCCAAGCGCGTCACGGGTGCTGAACGGGTTGTCCCCGGCGCGTCCACAGGGTTATCCACAGGTTTGTGGATAACCCAACCATCAGGGTTGATGGTCGCGATTCGGCCAGATCCGCGGCCCAGCCTTCGGCGTCGCTACCGATTCCTGCTTCCAGCCGATCAGCGCGGATGAGGGGTCGTCTCCGGAACGGACCGGGCGGCGGACGCGGGCGGTGGTGCCGCTGGGCGCGGTTCGGGCGTCGCTTCCAAGCCTTGACTCGAATCCATCGGCAGCTCTTTGCCAGGTTGAAAATCGCGTTCCGGATCGATGATCACGACCTTGGCGAAATGAGACAGTGGCAGGGCGATGCGTGCTGCGTCGCCTGCAACGACGATCACCGGATTTTTCAGGCTGAAGTAGTGCCGGGCGGCGTCGTACACGGCCGCATTGTCGAGCTTACGCAGTGCGTGCCGATAGTCGTCGAAGTAATCGTCTGGCAGGCCCAGTACGGCGAGCTTCACGGTCAGGTCGGCGACGGCAGCGAGCGTTTCGGTGCGAAACAAAAAGCTGTCGGATAGGTAGCGAGAGGCCATGCCGACTTCTGCGTCGGTGGGCGGCGCGCTCGAAAGCTTTGCGAGATTCTCTAGAAGCGCTTGCAGGGCGAGCCCGGTCTTTGCCGTCTGCGTACCGGCGGAGAGGACAATCGGCACCGGGCTGTGAGCGGGCTCTTCGACGCTGGAGCTCGTGCCGTAAGCGAGTGATCGTTTCTCGCGCACGTCGAGGAACAAGCGGCCCGCCACTCCGCCGCCCAAGATTTGATTGCTGGCGGCTAGCGCCGGCCACACCGGGCTCGAGCGCTCGGGTCCGAGCCCAGCCACGTAAAGCTGGCTCTGCGCGGCATGCGGACGATCGACGAGCCACACGATGTGTTGATCGGATGGCACGGGCGCGTTGAACACTTGGCCGCTCGGCTTCTCGCCCTTCCAGCTCGAAAATACGCGCTTGGCGGCGGCCTCCGCTAGCGCCGGCTCGACGTCGCCCGCGATCACGAGCGATGCGTTCTTGGGCGTGACGTTGGCCTGGTACCAGCGCTTGCAGTCGGCGAGGCTCAGTTTCGCCAGATCGGATGGTTTCGCGTCGTAACGCGAGTACGGGTGCACGGCGGTGGGCAGGTCGAACAGCTCACGATACAGCACCATGGACGCGGCCCAGCCCGCGCTCGCTTTGGCCGCATTCCGCACCCGCTCGAGCTCACGCTGCTTGAGCTTGTCGAACTCTACCGGTTGAAAACGAGGTTTTTGCGCGACGGCCCCCAATAGGTCGAGCGCCGCGTCCAGGTCGGCGGTGGTGACGGCAATGGAGATGCGGGTGGCGTCGCGCTCCGTACTGACGTTTAGGCTCGCTCCCAAAGATTCCGCGCGCTCGGCAAGTTCTGCCGCATTCCACGGGCCAGCGCCGCCTGCCTTCAGCAGCTCGCCTGCGACCGAGGCCACGCCCGGTTCTGAGCCGTCGCTTGCGACGCCGGAGAAGATCACCAAGCGCAACTCGATAATCGGGTAATTTTTGCGCGGCACGACGCGCAGCTCGAGGCCATTGTCGAGCCGGCTGTGGCTGATGCTCGGGAACGGCTTGTCTGCGGCGACCCCCGCGGGCGGCGGAATGCTCAGCGGATCCGCGGGGGGCGGGAGGGCGCCACGCGCCATGGCCGCGGTCTTGGCGAGCGGCACACGAGTGGGCAAATGGTGCGTCGCGCAAGCGACCGCGATCCAGGGCAGCGCCCCGATGAACGCGCGCGGCGAGAACGATCGACGAGAGCGTGATGATGAGCTCACGGCTTGCCTCCCTTGGGCGCCGGTAAAACCTCGACGAGGGAGCGCCGCTCGGGAATCAGGTAGCGGGCGACAGCCTGCTGTACAGCCTCGGGCGTAACGGTCAAATATTGCGAAAGCTCGCGAGAAAGCCCACGTGCATCGCCCCAATAAGACTCGAACTCGCCGAGCTGTATGGCTCGGCCCAGGTTGGTCTGGAGCCCAAACACGAAGCTCGAACGCAGCTGGCGCTTGGCTTTTTCGAGCTCGGCGGGCCGGGGCGGTGCTTTCCCGAGCCGGGTGAGCTCAGCGTCGACGGCGGCTTCCACGTCTTTCAGCTGGCCCTTGTCGGTAAGGACAGCCATGACGGTGAATTGATCGGGACCGCGGTGGTCGTCGGTGCTGGCGGACACGCGCTCGGCCACGGCGCGATCGTGGACCAGCGTCTTGTACAGCCGCGAGCTCTCCCCATCGGCCAGGATCAAGCCCGCCAGCTCGAGCGCGTAGTGCTCGGGTGTGCGCGAGGCCGGGATCAAAAAGCCAAACATGAAGCCGGGCGTGCGTGCGTTCGTGTCCTCGACCCGCTCCCGGCCGGTATTCGGCCTCTCTGGCGGCGCTGCGAAAACGCGGGCCGGAGGGTTCTTCTTTTCCGCCGGGCCGAAGTAACGCTGAACGAGCGTCATGGCGGGGTCCGTTTCGAAGTCGCCAGCAATGGTCAGCACGGCGTTGTCGACGGCGTAATGGCGGTCGTGAAAGTCTTTCACCCAGTCGAACGCGGCCGCGTCTAGATCTGCCATCGAACCGATGGTTGGGTGCGCGTAGGGCTCGTAGCCCTTGAATACGATCTCGCCCAAGCGAAGCTCACCCGGGACATACGCCGCGTTCTGAATGCGCATGCGAAATTCTTCTTCCACGACAGCGCGCTGATTTTCGAACGTTTCGGGGGTAACTGAAAGCCAGCGCATGCGGTCGGACTCGAGCCACAACGCGAGCTCCAGCTCATTGGCGGGCAGGACCTCGAAGTAATTGGTGCGGTCGGTGTTGGTGGTGCCGTTGAGGCTGCCACCGCGATCCGAGATCAGCTTGAAGTGCTCGCCTTTGGGCGCGTGCTTGCTGCCCTGGAACATCATGTGCTCGAACAAATGCGCGAAGCCCGTTTTGCCTTCGACCTCACTGCTCGAGCCGACACCGTAGGTTACGGACACAGCCACGGTAGGCGCCGAGTGGTCGGGGTTCATCACGACCTTCAGCCCGTTCTCGAGCGTGGCGCGCTGAATCGAAAGGCCAAAGCGCTCGAGGGATAGGACGGCCGGGTCCGGCGAAGCTGGGCTCGAGCTAGCCGCAGTCGGGCTCGCCGCGGCGTAGCTCGGCTGGGAGCCAGCGGCGGCGCTCGCCAGCAGTAGGCAAACACGAGGAGCAAACAGGCGCATGGGTCGGACACTTACCACGCTCGGAGCGCAAGCCAAACGCCGCGTGCGGCTCAAGCTTCAGCGCCGTGGCACTTCTTGTACTTCTTGCCGCTGCCGCACGGACAGCGTTGGTTGCGACCTACTTTTGCGGCGGTGCGCGCTGCGAGCGCCGAGCGCTCCAGCGCGAGTCGCTGTTCGGCGTGCAGCACATCCGACGCATCGCGTAGGCGGCCCTGGTCGGAGAACAGACTCACGAGGCGCAACACTGCTTCTGTTCGCTCGCGTGCAGTGGCCGATACCGCCAAGGCGCGCCGGTAGTAGGCTTCGGCCGAATCGGCTTCGCCGAGCGCACGGTAGGTGTCCCCCGCCTTCGACTCCGCCGTGGGAATATCTTGGGCTTGCACGAGGTTCGCCGCGACGAGAGCCAAGGCGTCCTCGCGTCGGCCAGCGCGCGCCAGGATCAACGCCTCGTCTCCCCGCAAGAGGTCGAAAGCGACGAAGTCGAATGCGCGCGCCACGGACAACGCCGAGCCCACATCACCCGCCTCGGCCAGCCAGAGCGGCAGGCTGAGCACTCGCTCGAGGAAGCGCTCGGAGGCGAGGCGCGCGTCGAGCGCAGCGAAGCGCTCGAAATCGAACGAGAGCGCGCGGGCGAGCTCTACCGCACGGCGCCCGAGCTCTGCGAGCTTCTCCGGCGCCGCGGGCGTCCGGCCGCCCGCGTTTGGATCAAGCAGCTCGGCCTCTAGTTCCAACATTGCCCGCGCGCGCCCCAACGAGTCTTCGAACGCGTTCCCGATGAACTCTTCTGTCACGGAATTTTCATAGCCCAATTGCTGCGCTTGCGCTTATATCGAGCAACGGAAGCAGCGCCTGTCCGATCATTGGCTCAGCAAAGCCTGCTAACTATCGGCCAGCACCCGCGACCCATCACCAACTTCATGCGGCACACGTGATCTGCTTCGAAGCGCTCCCATGCTCGTGATGTTGGCCCCGAGCTTCGAGGGCTCGAGTGACGCCTACCTGCGGCTTGCGAAGGCCACGGGCTTGGTGCTGTACGACTTGAAGGCACGCGTGAAGCCCGGCGTGTGGGGCGTGGTCAAGGCGTTGGCGGACGAGGCCCAGGCGACGGCACTGGCCGAGCGCTTGCTCGCCGAGGGTTTTCCCGTGTCCATCGTCCCGCGCGAGATCGCGCACGACCCCAACCGTCGCATCGTCCCCATTCGCTCGCTCGACATGCGCTCCGATCAATTGTTGCTGCACCTCCGTGAGCGCGAGATGGCGATTTCCTTCGCTGCGCTGTGCTGCATCGTGCGCGGTGAGGTGCACCTCGGCCATGTGCCAGCGCGATCCATCACGCCGAGCAGCCCAACGTTTCGCGCGGTCGTGCCGAGCACCAGTGACGTGCAAGTGTTTCGCGAATCGCAGTCGCCCAGCAACTTCGAGGCTTACGCGGCCGCGGATTTGCACTTCACGACGGTCTTCTGGGTCGCGCGTATCGACGTGCGCAGCTTCGACTTCTCCGCGCTCGGCGCCACCAGCGAAAGTCCGGCCGCGGATCTCGACCAGCTGGTGGACGAGCTGTCCGCGCGCTCGGGGGTACGCGTCGACCGCGGCGTGCGCTCGTCGAGCGTGGTCTCGGCGCTGTTGCAGCGCGGCGGCGCCCCCAGCTCGCAAGCGCCACGGTCCAGCCGCGAGGCCGCCGGAGACGAGCGATTCGACCCGTATTCTCGGGTAATCGCCGAAGCAGAGCGCCAGCTCGCGCAAGCGTCCAAGCGAGCCTAGGCCCTGCCAATCATGTCGCCTCGACAGTGCGCAAGGCTCATACGATGACGGAGGTCATTGCCGTTCAACACACCCCGGCGGAAGGGCTAGGGCGGCTAGGACCGGTGCTGAGTGAAGCCGGCGTTCAGGTCCGAATGGTGCTGCCCGAACAAGCCATTGGGGTGTCCGCCTTAGCAGGCGTCGATGGCGTCGTTGTGCTCGGGGGCCCGATGAGTGTCTATGAGACCGCCCGGCACCCACGGCTCGTCTCCGAGATGCGGCTCATCGAACAGGCATTGCGCGCGCGGCTTCCCATTTTGGGCATCTGCCTCGGAAGTCAGCTGTTGGCCTCGGTTTTGGGAGCCCGCGTGCACCTCGGGCCTTCCAAGGAGCTCGGTTGGTTCGACGTCACGCGAGCGCCGGCGGCCGCAAGTGACCGGCTGTTCGCGCCGCTGCCCGATACTTTCGTGGCGTTGCATTGGCACGGCGACGTCTTCGAGCTTCCCGCGGGCACAGTCTCGCTAGCTAGAAGCAAGCAGACTCCACATCAAGCATTTAGATATGAAGATTCGGCCTGGGGCTTGCTTTTCCATCTCGAGGCGGACCGCGCACAAGTGCAAACCATGTGTGAGCACTTCGAGGCAGAGCTGCGAGCGGCCGAGGTCAGCCCGCTCGCTTTGGCCAATGAGACGGCTTTTCACGAACGAGCCACTCGAGCGTTAGGAACGAAATTGTTCGACGAATGGGTCAAGCTGGTGGTGGCCCGGCGGACCTAGCCGTTCGGTCGCTCGAAGCCGAGCGCGACCTTCCGTCCGGAACCGCCAGCCGAACGGTCACGACATCGTTGGGCGAGAATCATTCGGCGCTGCCAACCGCGGGAAGCGGAGCGGCGCATCGCAATGCGGACTTTCAGGGGCTCGGCAGCTCGTGACAGACGGGCACATCCAGGTATCGGCAGAGCTCGCGCGCGCGCAGAATCAGCGCGTCCGCGTTGCGGTCGCTCTGCGGGACGCCTGCGCCGGCGCGATACAACCTCGAGAGTGCGACGCACGCAGCGGCCGAGTTGCGATCGCAGCGGCTGATCCACATGGTGAGGGCGATACGCCGGTACTTGGACGCTTTGACGGCATCGGTCGGGCCAGCGCTGCCGGATTCGTAGCTGCGCGCCGCGATGATGCACGACTCGGGCTTGCCTTGGTCGCAGCGCATCTCGGCGCGAAGGAGCTTATCGGGCGTCGCGGGCAAGGGCGCACTGAAGGCGCCGCTCGCGGGCTCAGGCGTTGCCGTTTTAGCAGACTCGGTACCCGGTATAGTGCTGCTGCTGGCAGTGCCGCTCGGCGCTCGAGCATTGCCCGAGGCCGCGGGGACGGCCGCTTGCACTTGCGCGTTCATCGGGCCGCTAGGGTCTGAGGTGACCGCCTGGGGCGGGGCGAGCGGGGCCGATGAGCCCAGCACCGCGGCAAACGTGCCGCCGGTCCCACCCGCTGCGATCGCGAGCCAGTTGGCGAGGCGAGCCGCCATTCAGAGTAACCCCTGACGCTCGAGCAGGGCTTCGACGCTCGGCTTACGGCCTCGAAAAGCGACGAACAAATCGATTGGATCTTCGCTGTCGCCGCGCGAGAGCAACCGGTCCTGAAATTCCTGGCCCACTTTACGGCTGAGCACACCCTCCGTTTTGAATCGTCCGAAAGCGTCCGCGTCCAGCACCTCCGCCCACTTGTACGAGTAATAACCCGCGGCGTAGCCCACCGGGTGGCCGAACAAGTGCGAGAAGCCGGCTAGCATGGCGTAGTCATCGGGGAACGGCGCGACAGCGTACTGCTCCAAGAGGCGTCGCGCGTAGTGCAGCAAGTCGCCGTCCCTTTCGGACTCGTAATCCATGTGCAACGCCAGATCGACGGCCGCAAAACCGAGCTGCCGCATTTGCATGTTGGCCGCGCGGAACGTGCGCGCCGCCAACATGCGCTCGAGCAGCACGGATGGCAACGGTGCGTCGGTCTCGTAATGACGAGCGAACAGATCGAGCGCTTCGCGCTCGGAGCACCAGTTCTCCATGATCTGCGAGGGCAGCTCCACGAAATCTTGGGCTACGCGTGTGCCGGCCAAGCTCCTTACGCTGACTCGGCTGAGCGAGTGGTGCAGCAAGTGCCCAAACTCGTGAAAGAGCGTCTCTACGTCTCGATGCAAGAGGAGCGATGGCTTGCCGCCCGCTGGCGGGCTTGCATTCAGGCAAAACACCGCCAGATTGGGTTGCGGCGGTACCGTCGCCAGCAAGCCGTGCATCCAGGCGCCGCTGCGCTTGTTTTCGCGCGGGTACAGATCCACGTAGAACGTGCCAATCACGCGTTCGCTTTCATCCACGATCCGATATGCACGCACTTCTGGATCCCACACCGGAACGCCGTTCACGCTTTCGATCCGCACGCCGTAGAGTCGGTGCGCCAGATCGAATGCTCCCTGCAGCGCGAGCTCGGCCGGAAAATAAGCGCGCAGCTCTTCTTCGTCGAGCGAGAAGCGCGCCTTGCGCAGCTTCTCCGAGTAAAAAGTGACATCCCACGGCTGGATCGCGGGCGCTCCGCTGCCTTCGAGCTCCTTCCGAAACGCATGCAGCTCGCGGTTTTCTCGATCGAATGCCGGCTGTGTTTTTTGGCGCAGCTCCTCGATGAAGCGTTGCGCATCGGCGCCTCTCTTGGCCATGCGATCGTCCAACTGAAAATCTGCAAAGTCACGGAAACCGAGCAAGTTCGCCTTCTCTTTACGCAGCTCGAGGATCTTGGCGACGATCGGGCGATTGTCGTGCTGCCCGACCGTCGCGCGTGTGTTTTGCGCGCGCCAGATCTTCTCCCGTAGGCTTGCGTCCTCTGCGTAGGTGAGAACGGCGATCATGCTCGGCGCCTGCAGCGTGAACCGATAGCCGACTTTGCCTTTTTGCTTGGCGCTCTCCGCGGCCGCGGCCTTGGCGGATTCAGGCAGCCCAGCAAGCTTGCCCTGTTCTTCGATGAGGATCTCGAAGTCGTTGCTGGAGTCGAGTACGTTCTGTGAAAAGCGCGTGGTGATCAGACTGAGCTCGCGATCGATCGCCTTGAGTCGCTCTTTCTTGGTACCATCCAGCTGAGCGCCGCTCCGCCGGAAGTCCGCCAAGCTCTTGTCGAGAAAGCGGCGGCGAGTTGGGTCCAAGCTGGTGGCCTCGCTCGTGTTCGCAAATTCGTTCAAGACGCGCCACAAGCCCGGATTCAGCGGGATACTGGACCACAAAGCGCTGACTTCGGGCAGGACGGCGTTGTACGCCTCTCGCAACGCAGGTGTCGTTGCGACGCCTTCCAAATGCTCGATCAGGGACATCGCCAGCTCTAGCTTTTCAGACGTCCGTTCGAGCGCCCCGAGCGTGGTGTCATACGTGTACGGGCCCTGGCTCGCAGCGACAGCGTCGACCGCGGCATTTGCTTCGGTCAGTAGCGCGCGCACGGCGGGCTCGATGTGCTCTTCGCGAATGACATCGAAAGGGATGGGGAATGTCGGATGGAGGAGCGGGTTTTCCATGAGCGTCGCTGATTTAGCCCGTTTCTGGGCAAAGCGCCTGCCGTTTCTGCGTTAGCGTTATGCTGGATGAAGCAGCATGACCGATGACACGCCGAATGCGGCTTCGGCGGAAGACGTGAAAGAAGGGCAGCTCCTGTGGCAACCGACGGAGCTACAGCGAGCTCAGAGCCGGATGGCCGATTACCTGCGGTACCTCGCGCGCACACGCGGGCTTCACTTCGACGACTATGCGAGCGTGCAACACTGGTCGGTGACGGAGCTGCGTGAATTTTGGGGCTCGATCGTCGAATACTTCTCGCTGAAGCTCGACCTGTCCGGCGCTCCAAGCCCGAGCGGCACGCTTCCGCACGTGCGCTGGTTTGCAGGTGCGACGCTGAACTATGCAGAGCACGCGCTCCGCGTGCGAGACGATAAGATCGCCGTAGTCGCGCGCAGCGAGCATGGCCCGCGTCGAACTTGGACTCGCGCCGAGCTAGCGCACGACGTGGCTCGTGCGCGCGCCGGTTTACGCCGCTTGGGTGTTGGGCGGGGCGACCGGGTGGCCGCCCTTCTACCGAACGGCGGGGAAGCCCTGATTGCGTTTCTCGCCACCGCGAGCTTGGGGGCGCTGTGGTCCAGCTGCGCGCCGGAGTTCGGCGTGAGCAGCGTGCTAGATCGCTTTCGGCAGATCGAGCCGACCGTGTTGTTCACCGTCACCCGCTACACGTACGGCGGCAAGGTGTTCGAACGCGCCGCTGACGTCGCACAGATCATCGCTGAGTTGCCGAGCTTACGAGGTACGGTGTCTGTGGGCAGTGACTCGGGCGTGCCGAGCGGGGCGATAACGTTCGCCGAGCTACTCTCCGAGCACGAGGAGCTCGCGTTCGAACAGGTGCCCTTCGAACATCCCATTTGGGTGCTCTATTCGTCAGGGACTACCGGTCTGCCAAAGGCCATCGTACACGGCCATGGCGGCATGTTGCTCGAGCACTCGAAGGCGCTGGCATTGCACCTAGACCTCGGCCCGAAGGATGTCTTCTTCTGGTACTCGACGACGGGGTGGATGATGTGGAACATGCTCGTATCGGGGCTACTCGTGGGAGCACGCGTCGTGCTGTACGACGGCAGCCCGGTGCATCCGGGCTTGTATGCGCTTTGGAAACTAGCCGAAGAGGAGCAAATCACTTACTTCGGCGCGAGCGCTCCTTACTTGACGGCTTGTCAGAAGGCCAAGCTCGAGCCGGGGCGCGAACAGGACCTGACTCGAATCCGCGGGTTGGGCAGCACGGGCGCGCCACTTTCGGCGAGCGGCTTTGGCTGGGTGTACGACCACGTGTCTGGGGAGCTCTTGTTGGGCTCGCTGAGCGGTGGCACGGACGTGTGTACGGCCTTCCTATTGCCCTGTCCGCTCCTGCCGGTGCGAGCGGGCGAGATCCAGTGCCGCGGGCTAGGTGTAAGAGTCGAAGCCTTCGACGAGCAGGGGCGTAGCGTGCAAGATGAGGTGGGGGAGCTCGTGCTCACCGCCCCGTTTCCGGCCATGCCGCTGTATTTTTGGGGCGACGCGGACGGCGCGCGCTTGCAAGAAAGCTACTTCGCCATGTACCCAGGGGTCTGGCGGCATGGCGATTGGGTCAAGATCACTGCAGCAGGCTCGGCCGTGATCTACGGGCGTTCAGATTCGACGCTGAATCGCGGCGGCGTGCGCATGGGGACCAGTGAATTTTATCGCGTGGTCGAACACATCCCCGAGCTTGCTGACAGCTTGGTGGTCGATACCGGGTCGCTGACGAATGCGACGGGCACGCTCTATTTGTTCGTCGTCCTCGCGCCCGGCGTAGAATTGAGCACCACCTTGAAAAAACGAATATCCGAGACCGTGCGCCGTGAGCTTTCCCCGCGCCATGTGCCCGATCACATCCTCCGCGTACGCTCAGTACCCCGCACTATCAACGGAAAAAAGATGGAAGTGCCGGTAAAACGGCTGCTGCTGGGCGCGCCGGTCTCGAGCGTAGCGAACCCCGACACCCTGGCCAATCCGGAAGCCTTGGCGGAGCTCGCGGCCCTTGCTCTCGAGCTCCGCGCGCAATGAGGCCGCACGAAGACATTGTAGCAACGTGTCTCAGGCCGGAAGGAGTGGGGCGTTCAGACGCGCGTCCCCGGCATCAGGTTGACGATGCCGAACACGTTCAGCAGCCAAACCACTAGGGCAATGATCACGACGGCCTGCAAAAGCCGAAGAACCTTGGCGTCCATCGGAATGAACGACTCGATTAGCCAAAGGGCGACGCCAGCAACGACCAGCACCAATACCACGTGAATCAGCATGCGGCGGGCCCGTGCAAGCACCACGCCAGATCGCCCGGATCTGCGAAACGTTGGCTATCAGTTAGTCGTTCACACCGCACCCTCGTCATCCCATAACCGCCGCGTTTGGGCCGGTGTACTCCGCCATCAGCTTCCAGTGGTTCGCAGCTGGGCGAGTAAGCGCGTTTTTGCGGTGCGGTGAGCGAGCGGGCTTTGATCGATTCCTAGCCACGAAAGCGCGAGGCGCTCGGCCACGGCGAGCGTGGTGCCAGAGCCATGCATTGGATCGAGCACACGGCTCGTGGGGAGAGTAGCGGCGCGCAAGACGCGCTCCATCAGCGACTCGGGCTTCTGTGTCGGGTAGCCCGTGCCCTCTTTGATCAGCGGTGTATTGGCGCGCATCGACGGACAGTCGGCCCACACGCTGCCCATGCGGCGACCAACGTCGGCATAGTAGCGGTAGGTTTTACCGGACACGATTCGGTCGCGGTACTGCCGCCCGTTTTCGTCGACATTTTTGAAGTGCATGCGCAGGCTGGTCGCCGCGTGCCGCTCGCGTAGGGCGGGGTGATCGCCGTTCCAAATCATGTCTTTGCCGCGCGCGAAGATCAGTATGGTTTGATGGGTGACACTCGGTCCGCCGCGGCGCTTGCCGCCGTTGCCGGGGACCCAAATGACTTCGCCTTGAAAAGCGGCGCGGCCGAATACTCGATCGGCCAGCACTTTGGCGTCGTGAACGGCGCGGTGATCGAGGTGTAGCCAGAGGCTGCCAACGGCACTGAGCGTGTCGCGCACGGCGGCGAGCCGCGGCTCAAGCATGGCTAAAAAAGCGTCTAACCCGCCCCATGCGTCGCGGTACGCGACCCGGCCTGCGGTGCGCTCGCCCGGTTCGTGTCGCGCGCTCCGAGTGCCGCCAGCGTTGAACGGCGGATCCACGTATGCCAGATCAACGCTGCCTGCGAGCTGGAGCTCCGACAGCACGTCCAAGCAATCTCCGCGCACGAGCTCACCCTGGCCGATGCGGGCGCTACGGACCATCGACCGCGTCGCCAGATTGCAGGGCGGCGGTTGACCGGGCGACACCGTCGAGCTGAAATGGATCCTCGCGCGCGATGTCCGCAAAGTCCTGCGCGGTCAGCGAAGGCCCAACTGGATACGCCGGGAGCCACTGCCAGCGCGGGCCCCCACCACTGCACCCGGAGACTGCTTCCTCTGGCGCGCAGGCAATGCGTAGGTGCACGTGATCGTCGTGACGCAGGCTATCGCTCGGCTCCAACATCACCGTCTCGGCCCGCAGCACGAGATCGTCCGACTCACCAAGGGCGCGAGCGTGGTCGATGAGTAGGGCTTCGACCTCGTGGCACACGAACATGAATTGAACGTCGATGTCAGGGGACAGGAGCAGTGAACGAAGGAGCCACCACTCGCGATCGACGTCGATCCGTATGTAATCTTTGCTGGCTTCGGGCAGCGCCAAGCCGTCGCCTTCGAAGCGCACGAAGCCCGGGCTCGGCCGCGAAACTCCGGCGGGTGACATGACTAAAAATAACAGATCGACGTCACGACCGCTGCGATGCGAATCGTGACCCGCGATACGCCCGCCGGTCTTGGCCGACAGATCACCCACGAACAAGGGCGCGCCTCCGGGGGCGTGCGTGGCTACGCTGGCGGCGGCCGATTCGAGCGCGCGCACCAGACGCGGGCGGCCGTAGTAGTGCGTGCTCAACGGCCGATAGCGCGCGAAACCAAGTCCGCGCACGGGCAGCTCTTCGGCTTCGGTGAGCACGCCCTGATTGGGGACCCCAACGCTGCCCTGTAAGCCCGGGGCGAGCGGCGTAGGCGTGCTCAGGCAGCCGCTCAGGGCCAGGCCCGCCGCGAAGATCACTGCTCCCGGGCTTCGCCGTGAGCTCAAGCCGTGCGCCCGGGGATCCACGCCCGCAAGTTTTCGGCCACCGCGCCGAACGCCTCCCGCGAGGCCATGCCATCCGCCAAGTCGAGCTTCGTGTCGCGCACGGTCAGGTAGCCATGATCGATGAACGCCTGGAATGCATTTTGAACGATGGTCTTACTGACCGACTCCGCGCGTTCGATGCTGCCCTCCAAAAATAAGCGATGCCCGGCGGAAAGCGCCTTTTTCGTCAGCTCTTTTTCGGCCAACGGGGATTTTTCGAGCAGCTCCAGCGCGCGCGCCGCAACGTAATACCCCTCGATGAAATTTTGTAAGATGGACGCGTAGGTTCGCAGCCACAGGTGTCCATTCCAGCCGTCGTGGCCTGGCCCCGCGGCCAGCATCTCGCCCTCGCGCACGACCTCCCCGGCCGCCGCCATGGCCTGCACCGTGCTCTCGAAAATGGCTTCGAAGGGCGCATCCGCGCGGAATCGGAACTCGAACTTGAACAGCTTGGACAACGCCTGCACGCGATCGCGCACCCAGGGGAAGGTGGCCCGACCCTCGCCGGCGCCTTCCGGCGCGGTCAGCAAGGCCATGGCTACCAGGGCGCGTTCCACGAAAAAATGTACGATGATGTTCTTCGAGGTGTCGAGCGAAAGCCGCTTATTCCGGAGCACGCTGTAGGTTGCGCCGGCGCCCGCCTGGTTGCCGGAAGAACCCGGGTCTTCCAGAAACTGCACTTCCACGATCTCTGCGTCGATGAACATTTGGCAGGCCTCGCGCAGCGCTTCGGGCCGCAGGCGACCGGCGGCGGTGCGTAGGGTTTGGCTGGTGCGGGCACCCATACCCTCGGCCACGGACAAGAGCTTCGAGCAGTAATCGACCAGCTCGCTGTGGCCGATGCCGCGCTGCTCGTGCGACAAAAGACTTAGCGCGGTGAGAGCCCCGGGCGTGATGGCCGTCACGCGGTTGATCTCGTCCATCACGCGGTTACCCAGGCGAGTGACCAAGCTGCGGCGCTTCGCCGGGCTCAACGGAACCCCCGCGTCAATCGCAATCTCGCGACGAATCTCGCCAAAAGTCAGGATCTGCCCGACCTGCATGTTGATGGTGCCGTAGCGGTGGCGCAAAAGCTCACGGCTTTTCAGCAGACCCGCCGCGTCCTCTTTCGTCTTTTCGCCGCCGCGGAGCTCGCGCTCATAGCCTTGTGCCTCGATCACGCGCTCGTAGCCGATGCTGATCGGCACGAAGAGACACTCCTTGTCCGGAATGGCCAGCGCCGCGTCGGCGACCATGTTCAAGAGACCGAACTTGGGCGCCAAAAGTTTGCCGGTTCGGCTGCGGCCGCCTTCCAAAAACAGCTCGACCGGGTAACCGCTGCGCAGCAAGCGGCGAACGTACGCGTCTACGACGGCTCCGTACAAGCGGTCGCCGCGGAACGAGCGGCGAATGAAAAACGCGCCGCCACGCCGAAACACGGCCCCCATCGGGAAGAAGTTCAAATTATCGCCGGCGGCAATCAGGGGCAGAGGCAAGTTGTGCTGATTGAAAATGTAACTCAAGATGAGGTAGTCGATGTGGCTCTTGTGACTCGGTAGGAGCACGAGAACACCGTCTTTGGCCGCAGCGCGCAGACGCTCGATGTCGCTCTTCTCGAACTCGATACCGGCGTAAATTCGAGTGAAAATTCGGTCGAACAACACCTCCATCGCCTTGATGGTCGTGCGGTCGGGAGTCGCTTGCAGCTCCTTCAGCATCTCCAATGCGCGCTGGCGGAGCATGTACTTGTCGGTGCGCTCGTCGGCCAGGTCGTCGATCACCGCGCGCATCTTCGGACTGCGGATGATCTCTTGACGCACGCGCTCGGGCGGCTTTTCCGCCGGGCCAGTCACGCTGCGCCGCTCGCGCTCCAAGCGGCCGAGCACCGCGTAGGTCAGGCGCCGGACCAACACCGGGTCCGGGCTCCCGGGATTGGCGGCCAAGAATGCAGACAGGTCTATCGGCTCGCCGAGCTTCAGCTCGACGTGCTTGTAGTTGTACAAAAACTGGGCGACCGTGCGCAGCGGGCTCGGCCACTCACGCGGGCCAAGCACGAAGTCGAGGGGCTCGGTGCCGCGGGAATCCGGAAACTTCGTCCACACGAACACCTGAGGTACAAGCAGGATTGGCCGGTCGCGCTTACGCTGCAGCTCGAACAGGGTGCGCACGAGCCCGTCGCCCTCGTTCAGGCCGCGGCCCCCGCTAGCGCCTGCTGCAAGATCGAGTACCCCTGGCGGGCGCTTGAGAAAGAGCGCTGCCGAGCCGCCGCGCTCGAGCGCATCTTCCAGCTCTGCCGAACGCGAGATCGTCTTCGGCGGCATGATCGCGTTCAGCCAGCCTTTGCCCATCGGATTCAAGATCCAGAGCCCCAGGTCGTTCACGAAGCGAACCTGGGGCAAGCGGTGGCGCTTGGTCAGATAATCGAGCGCCAAAAAGTCGATGAAGTTGAGGTTTCGGAGCACGTAAACGATGGAGCCTTCCGAGGCCAAATCGAGGACTTTGCGCACCCACGCGTCGTCGACCTGAATCTTCTCGAAAAATCGCCGGTAGATCGCACGTAGAACCGGATTCGGTTCGTACGGCCGGGTCAGTTCACGTTTCGCCATCGAGGGAAGAGTGCTCGGAGTATCTGGGCTCGATCATACTTGCTCGACAGAGCGCACGCGAGTAGTCGATTGCGGGCGGCATGCGGAAGCAATGGCTCTTTGGAATAGCGGTGGCAGGCGAGTACGCCGCGGTAATCGGGCTGACCGCCATCACACTGTGCAGCGCGCAGCTCGCGGCCTGCAAGAAGAAGCCCGCAACCCCCGCGGTCCCGCCGGAATCAAGCGTAGAAGGCCCAGATATCGTCGAAGCTACGGCGCCCCCACCACCCGCGCCACCATCTCCTGGGCCGGTTCCGACACGTTGTCATGAGCTTCCGGGGGCGAGCCCATTCCGCATCGGTGAGCTTTCTACGAGCCGGTCGTCGCCAGCGGCACAAGACGATACGGAGGCCGCTGGACCCGACGATGACGACGAGGTGCCCGCCCCCTTTTCCGTCGAGCTCGGCCAAGCCCGCTCGGACGCGGATGGCTTCGTCATCAGCGCCTTGCGCTCGCTCAAGGGCGAATCGCACGCGCTGGTCGCTGTTTTGAATGCGGAGGCCGGCGCGGGAAAGCTCATCGATCTGGGCGTAGTCCACGGCGACCCGGACCCCCCGTCATTCGCGGTGCATGGCAAGGATTTACTAATCGCCGCGTCGGACGCGGACGCCGGCGGGGCCATGCTCAGGCTCGGTTCGGTCCGCGATGCTCGTGGCGCCGGACAGCTGGTCTGGGGGCCGGAAATCAGTGGGGTGCGGCGCGATTCCACCTTTGCGCTCGAGGTCACGGGCGAACGCGCGCTATTGGCGTATGCGACCGACAATGCGGGTCGAATCCGCGTTTACGGCGCTTCGTTCGATGCACAGGACTCAAAACAAAAATTCACGTCGGAGCCGCTGAGCGGAGCGGGTGCCGACGCGGAGTCGCCGCGTCTCGCGGTGCGCAAAGGTGGCTACTGGCTGGCCGTAGCGCGCTCGCTGGCTGCGCCAAAGGCCAAGCCCAAACCGCACGCCGACGATACTGCGCCGGAGCTTGCAGGGGATGACCCGGTAGTCGACCTCGGTGCACGCCGGATCGAGGTGACGAAGCTCGACACGCAGGGCAAAATTGCTTCTTCGGCTCTGGTGGTGACGGCGGCAGGGGCGCGACCCATGAGCTTCGAGTTGAGGGCGGCGTCGGATGGTGGTGCCTACGTTGCGTTTCGCGCGGACGACAGCACGCCGGGCGCAGACGGCGGCGCGCTCGAGCTCGTGCACGTGAGGCCCGATGGCAGCTTCGAAACAGTCGAGCTCAGCGGCGACTCGAATGGCACGGGCACGCCCTCGTTGTTGGTCGATAGCAGCGACACTGCGCGCGTCTGGCTCGCGGCCGCTGGCGAGAACGGTGCCACTTGGTTCGGTCGCATCGGCGAGCACACGACCATGGCCCCCGACTCGGCGGTACGCGGCGCGGATTTAATCGCGGGCCGCGACGGAAAATTGTTGCTGTCGCGCGCACGCGGCACTGCCGCCGAGCTCTCACTCGTGCAATGCGCGGACTGAGTCAGGGTCGCCCCGGCTGCAGGATCTCGACCCCGTGAAGCTCGCCCGACCAATCGACACCGAGCGCAAACGAGAGCGCGGATGCAAGCTTCTGTCCCAAGCAGCGCGCGACGATTTCACAGCTGATATCGAGACTCAGCGCGCTCGCGCTCGTGCTCACTATGTTGCCCGAGGTGCAAATGCGGTCCCGGGAGTTGGGTTGGGCGCTTGGGCAGGTAGCGAGGATGTTCTGGGCTAGCTCGGCGTTGGCGGCGACTTGTACCTCCTCGAGCAGCCCGGCCTTGGCAAGCAGCCAGACGCCATTGCCGACCGCCGCGATCAGCGCGGCTTGCTGCACCGCGCGGCGTAACCAGGCGAGCAGCTCAGGGTCCTCCGCGGCCCGAAGCGCACCGTAGCCGCCAGGCAGAATGACGCACTCCGCCCCTGAGTGCGCGGACCAGGCATGGCTCGCGTGGAGCGACAGTCGACTCCGCGTGCTTACCGGTCCCACGGAGCTAGCGACCAAGTCGATGTCGAACGGCTTGAAATTCCAGTGCCGACCCGCGCTCGACAGCACGCTCATCGGCCCCGCAACGTCCAGCAGCTCGACCTCATCGAAGACGGCGATCGCGGTCGCATAAGGCTTGGTCCGCATGCTCTCTCTGGCCTCGAAACTGCGCGATCCGCGCTCCGGCCTGGCCGAGCGCACACTAGCCAGGTTTTTTCAGCGATGCGACGGCGATCTGCCCGCGGCTGGAGCGCGGAGGGTCGATCGTTCGGCGGACCTGCGTTCGGCGGACCCTGCGTTCGGCGGACCTGCGCAGGGTTCTGTGGTATCCCAAAGCAGTACGCATGCCGCCCGATCCTGGCTTCGAGCTCAAGCCGACATCCACCCCGATGCCCGCCGCCGACCGCGTTGCGCGCATGGCAGACTTGGGTTTTGGGCGGGTATTCACCGAGCATATGGTGACCATCCGCTACCGAGCACCCGACGGTTGGGGCAGGGGTCTGCTCTCGCCCTATGCGCCGATCTTGCTAGATCCGGCCGCGTCGGTCTTGCACTACGGGCAGGCGATTTTCGAGGGCTTCAAAGCCTACCGGCAGCCGGACGGCGGCATCGCCACGTTTCGCCCGGCCGCCAATGGTCAGCGTTTCAACAACTCCGCGGCTCGCCTGGCCATGCCCGCGCTGCCCATCGAACGCTTCGTAGAAGCGGCGGACTTGTTGATCCGCCAAGAGCGCGACTGGGTGCCACCGAATGTCGGTGAAAGCCTCTATCTGCGACCGCTGATGATCGCGACCGAGGCCGCGTTGGGCGTCCGACCGGCCAAGGAATACCTATTTCTGTTGTTCGGCTCACCCTCGGGCTCGTACTTCACGCACGGCGTCAAACCGCTCACGGTCTGGCTGAGCAAGGAGTACTCCCGGGCGGCGCCCGGCGGCACGGGTGAAGCGAAATGCGCCGGTAACTACGCGGCCAGTCTGATTGCGCAGCAACAAGCGCTGGACGCCGGCTGTCAGCAAGTGGTCTGGCTCGATTCAGTGCACAAGCGCTTCGTGGAGGAGATGGGCGGTATGAACCTCTTCTTCGTTTATAAGGACGGCGCAACCTCGCGCATCGTCACGCCCAAGCTCACCGGCACGCTACTGCCGGGCATCACGCGCGACAGCCTGCTCACCATCGCCGAAGACCTCGGCTACACCTCGGGTGAAGGCATGATCAGCATTGAAGACTGGGCCCGCGACGTGGAGAACGGGACCCTCAGCGAGGTGTTTGCTTGCGGGACCGCGGCCGTGATCACACCGGTCGGAGAAGTGAGGTTCAACGGCGGCGGCTGGCTCGTGAACGACGGTCAAACGGGCCCCGTCGCCCAACACCTACGCGACGCACTGCTCGCGGTCCAACACGGCACCACCCCAGACGCGCATCACTTCATGCATCGCGTGCTTTGATTGTTCCCGGCCGAGCCTCGGCCCACGCACTTTCCTGCGTTGGATACGAGTGGCCATCTCGCCCCATAGCGCGCGAGCTTTCGCTCTTCGCCCTCGCCACGCGCTGAGCGCGGACACACAGTTCGTTCAAGCTCGCTCGCGGTGCACGAGAAAGAGCCGGGGCGGTGGCTATTGAAACCGCCCTCGCGTTCCAGAGGAAGAAATGAGTCACGCTGAATTTCGAACACCTGCTTCGCTTGGCGCTGCACCCCCTTCAGGCATGCAAGCCTGCAAGAGACGGGTCCCTTGATGGTCACGCGGGCTCGCAGGGTCGTCCAAGCCTTCGGCGGCGAGGCTCGGGTACATGCTTGCTCGTGCTCGTGCGTACGCCGTGCCTATCACACTCGCTTACCCCTGCGCCGCGCGAGCAAGATCTCAGCGGCGGTCTGGCCGCGCCCGGTCGTGCGCGCCGCCTCCGCGGAGGGTGCCGCTTCCGGGGAGGCTGCGGCTCCGGGCGTAGGCGCCGGGGACTGCGCCGCGGAGCGCGGGTTTGCTGGCGGTCCGCCGATCGGCGTCGCCGGCGGCAGCACGGGACGCGGCGTCAGCGCGGCGGCGCGTTCGTTCGCGCGGGCCTTGGCTTGGCGCAGTGCCTCCAGGCCTGACCTCGCAGGTTCGCGTTCGGGGGTGCGGAGGCGCGCCGATCGGGCCTGTTTTACGAGCCGCAGCCATGATCCGGCAGCCGCGGTTGCGTTCAGCGCGAAGTCCGGCACGGCCAAGCGTCGGCTGGCTACGCCCAACAGCAAACAGCTCGCAGCGAGCACGGCCATTGCTCGACTTAGATTTTGATAAGCGAAGCGCAGCGCTCCGCGATCCGCAAAGATGCCGGCTAATGTGTCGCGCACCCTGCCACCGGTCACGCGCGCGACCTGGCGCAACAATCCACGGTCGGTGCCGGTGGGCCGAAGCTCTTCGCCCGCGGACAACGCGGCGGCGGTCGTGCCGAGGGCTTCGTTCGTCTGTTCGTCTACCGCCGTTGCCACGTAGGCGCCCGGGCGGGAGAGCGGTAGGCGGCCCGCGTACGCGCCCGCGCCCGCTGCCTCCAAGGGGATGGTGGCTGAAAACCCGTCCGGGCCGGCTACGCGGACCTCGATACGGCGGAAGTTTTCGGCGTGGCCGTGCTCGTCGATCAAACTAGCGCGCACGCGAAGCTCACCGCCCAGGGTATCGGCCTCCACGCGTACGCGCGGGTTGTCCGCGCGCCGCGACAGATCACGGCCGAGTTGGCCGAACAGCTGCTGGGCTCCTTCCCACCCCGTCCACGCCACGCCCCAGCGATCACTGAAGTCGCTCGTAAACGTGGCCGCGCGCCCGATGCCTGCGGACCAAGTCGCCAAAATGGGGTCTCCTTCTGGCCCGCTCAAGTGCACTTGAGCGCGGCCCTTGGCCAAGGTTACGTCGTAGCCAAGGAGCTGCGGCGCGCTCGTGAAGTCGATGCCGCGAGTTGCTGGTCCGGCCGCGCCGAGCTCCGGGCGAAATGAAAGCTCGTTGATCGAGCTGCGCGCGGCCAAAATGGTTTCTTGCGCGAACACGGCGGGCAAGCGGCTGGCATCCTCGATCAAATAGAAACGGCCGTCCCCGAGTGCGCTCATGTGCTCGAGCGCGGGCACGTCCGAGCCGTTTCCCAGAGCCACGACGCTGGTAGTGATCCCGCGCGCCTTGCCCGAGCTGACGAGGGCAAAGGCGTTGCTGCGTTCTTCGGCGTCATTGCCGTCTGAAAAGAGCAACAGATGCTTCAGCTGCACGTGCTCCTTGGCCAACGCTTGGTAGCCAGACTCGAGGGTCAGATCCACGTAGATGCCGCCGCCCCCCGGCCCTACCGCGCGGATGTCGTGGGCGATGCGCACTTTATCCCTCACCGGGCCGAGGGGCACGGTCCATTTCACCGCCGTATCCACGTGCATGACGCCCAGGCGATCGCCCGCGCCCAAAAGCTCCGCGCTGCGCACCGCTGCTTCGTTTGCCAGCTCGAGCTTGGTGTTCGTGCCCGCGCTCATGGCCATCGAACCGGAGTAGTCGACGGCGATCACTTCGGCCAGGCTTGCGCGGCGACGCTCCTGCTTGAGATCGAAGGACACGGGGCTCACTTCTTCGACGGGGGTCTTGCCAAAGCCGCCTGGGCCAAGCGAGTGGTCGCCGCCCATGAGCAGGAGCCCCCCGCCTAAATCGCGCACGTAGGACGCCAAAGCATCGAGCTGCGATGCGGCAAGCTCGCTGGCGGCGATGTCGCTCAGCACGATGAGGTCATACGCCGTGAGGGCTCCAAGATCGGACGGGATAGCCGCCAGCCCGGCAACGGTGACCTTGAAAGCGGCGGCCTCGAGCGCGCGTTGTAAGGCGCGCGCAAGCGGCGGGTCGCGCTCCAAGATCAAGGCCACGGCTTCGCCGCGCACGCGTACGAAGGCGGTGCCCGAGTTGTCCTCGGGCGCTCGATCAAGGCTCGCGTCGAGCGCGCTCAGCTCTACATCGTAGCGGTGGAACCCAGGATCGCCGGCGACTTCACGCAAGTGCAGCACGCCCTCGCCAACCGAAATTTTCGTGTTGCCTTTACGGATCAGCTGGCCGTCGCGGAGCACGCGCAGCTCGACCTCGGCGGTCGACGTAGCTTGCGTGACCACGCGCAGATCCAGCGCTTCCCCCGCGTTGGCGCGCGGCACCGTGTGTACGGAAGCAATGCGCACGTCCGGCACCTTGGCTTGATCGAGCGGCACCACATCGACGGGCACCCCGGCGGCAACAGCGGCGGCAGCGGCGGTCAGCGTGTCACCGCGCGTGGCGACGCCGTCGCTCACGACCACGATCCGGGCCGCCGCGTCGGCGGGAACCTCTCCAAGCGCGCGGCTCACCGCCGCGCCAAGATCAGTGCCGTCCCGGCCGATGTCCGCCTTCTGCGGCGCGGGCAGGACGGAACGCTCGCGCAGCGGGTCCTCCACGGCGGCCGTGGCCCCAAAGGCGATGGTGCCGATGCGATCGTGCTCACGCATTCCGAGCTCCGCCACTCGGAGCTCGCTCAGCAGACGTGCGTCGGCGCCCGGCACCAGATCAATGCTGCGGCTGCGATCGATGGCCACGATCACGGCCAAGCGGTCCAAGGGGCGGCCGAGCTCGATGCCCACGACCGCGTAGGCAGCCGTCAGCGCGGAAAGGCCCACGCCGAGTGTTTGCAGGAGCCGTCGAACTCGATGCTGGCGCAACGGAAGCTGCGCCAGTCGAGCGACAACGAACCAAACGACGGCCGCCGCTGGTAAAGCGAACAACGGGCGCTCGAAACGCAAGTAGGGGATGTAGAACCAGGGCAACCGGGCGAGCAGAAGCCAGGCACACGGTAGCGCGGCCAGCAGACGCAAGGCATGCCGGAGGCGTTTCACCGGGGCGCCGCCGATCCACGCTCCGGGCGCAGCGGGACAGTGAGCACGAGCGGCTGCGGTCGGCGCGTGACCCACCAGACGTCCAGCGCGATCAGCGCTAGCGCCAGCGCCGCCAATAACCACGACCAATCGATGACGGCGTCCGCGAGATTTTGCTCGGAGCGCGTGACGACGGGTCCCGCGAGCGTCCGCGGAAGCTCAGCCGAGTTCAGATCACTTTCGCGCTCGCTCGTCAGATTCGCGCTAAATAAAGCGCTTCCCCTGCGCTTGCCGGCGTAGCTCGCGAAGTAAAATCCGGCGCGCGGCAAATTCGGTACGACGCACAGGCCGTCCCGGGCGCCAAGCTTTTGGCGGTGGCCGCTCGGGCTTTCCAGCTCGACCTCCGTCACGTCCAGGGGCACACGCAGGCCGTACGGTTCCCCCGTCCGCCCAGTTGGCTCGGCGCCGCGCAAGCGGTGGCTGCGAGCCAACTCCACCACGTTGCGCATGAAGAGCACGAACGAGGCCTTGAGCGGCCAATTGCTGTCACCGACGTCGAACCCGACCACGGTGGCGGTGCGTCCGGGGCTGGAAGCGTCGGCGATCAGCGTGCCCTCGCGGCTCTGTACCAGGGCGGCCTGTGGGCTGTCGGGTTCGAGTCGGCGCGCGTGCAAGAGCTCGACGCCGTCGAGCGATAGAAAGCGCAGGCGCGGGTCAACCTCCGCCCAGGACGTCACGGTCGGGCCGTCTAGCGTCGCACCCACTACGGTCGTGCCGCACACACCGGCGGGTGGATTCAGGATCAACAAATCGCCACCTGGCGTGTCCGTGGGGCAGGCGCCATCGACTACCAGCAATGCATCCGGGGCCAGGCCCGCGCCCCCCAAGCCGGCAAGCGATGCTCCCAGCAGCTCCACATTCGGGTCGGAGCCGAGTGCGCGGGCGACCCAGGCATTGCCTTTGGCCGGCGCCATGACCACCGGGAGCTTCGTGCCGTTCGGCACGCGGCCGTACGCGCGATCGTCGCTGGCCAGAGCGTCTTCCGGCGAAAGCTCGACGATTAGGCCAACGCCGGCGTCGCCTGGCGCTGGCTCGAACGCGAGCACCGCCGGAGCGCGCTCGCCGGGCGCGAGATCGATGCGCCGTGAGGCGAGGGGCTGAGCGACGTTTCTTTCACGGAGCGTCACATACAGACTGCGCGCCTTCCGGCCGAAGTTCTGGACCATCGCGAAGGCTTGGACTTGCTCGTGATGCGAGCTCGGGTCCTGGCTGTTGGCTATGTCGAGGCGCACCAGCGCGGCATTTTCCACGGGACTGCCCACGCGCACGAGCTCGATGGGCAGCCGGCTCGACGCAAAAGCGTCGCGGTCGGCGAGGGCGCCGTCGCTGACGACCACCAAGCGCGCTCCGCCCTGCGCGACGTAGGGCCGCAGCTGGGCGCTGGCGGTGGCGATCGCCTGGGCCATGCGGCCCTCCGCGTCCGAGTCCTCCAGCTTGGCAAGCGACGCCTCCAGCCGGCGGCCATCGCTGTCCATGGCCGAGACCACGTGGGCTTCACGCCCGGCTTCGACGATCACCGCCTGGGCGCCCGGAGAGAGCGCGCGAATCACGGCGGACGCAGCGTCCCGAGCATGGGCCAGCCTGGAACGACCGTCGGGCTCCCGCGCCGACATCGAGGCGCTGGTGTCGACGACGATCGCCACATGGTCGCCTGCGATGCGCCCAGCACGCGATGCAGGGCGCGAAAGCGCCAGGGACAGGAGGCCTAGGGCGACGAGCTCGAGCAGCAAGGGAAGCTGCCAAACCAGTCGTTTGAACGGACTTTTGGCCGCTAAATCGCGTGCCGCCGCGGCCCACAACCACGTCGACGAGACGGCTACGCGTGGGCGCCGGACCTTGAGCACGTAAAGCAGCACGAGCGGCAGGACGAGGCTGAGTAGCCACAGTCCAGCGGGGGCTTTGAGCTCGAAGGGCACGCCGTGCAGCATAGGGGCAGGCCAAGCCCGTCGCCAGCAGAGGCCGCTCGGCTACTCCGGCGCCCCGTCATTCGCAAGCTCGTCCCGAAGGCGGGCGTAGCTCTCGTCGCGGTCCCGGCGAAGGTCTAAAAACAGCGCTTCCAAGACGTCGATCCCCGTCTCCAGAGCGGTGTCGAGATTGGCCTGCGCGATGCGCTGACGTAGGGAAACAGGCTCCTTTTGCGGTAAGGCTCGCGTCGCGAGGTCGGAGAGATCGAGGAACGTGGTGCCCTCCTGATTGCCACCTCGGACGCGCTCGAGCGCCGTCCGGCGTACGACCTGGATGGTAGGGTCCGGGGTCCGGCGTAGAAATGGAATCAAGCGCTCGGGCTCTTTGAGATCAGCCGGGGCATCCGGGTGGAAGGCGGCCATGGCAAAGGGCACGGTGCCGACCTCGTAGCGTGCCGAGTCACGTTCGCGGAGCGTCCGAGCGAAGCTGTCGAAGCCCAAGCGATCGAGCGCTAAGTCTGGGTAAATGAAGAGCGCGATCTCGGTCTCGAGCGCGCCTTTCAGGCTCGTTAGCAGCGCGAGCGACTGTCGCGGATCCTGCTGATTTTCGGCCAAAACGACGACTTCCAACACCCGGCCATCACGGCGCGCGGAGGCCGCCCAGGGGCACAAGCCATAGCCTTCGACCACCTCCCGCATGTAGCGGCGATAGACCCTCAAGGCCTCGCTTCGGAGCGCGTCATCGTAGGCTTTGCTAGCTGTCATCTGTGATCGATTCTCGAGTCTATTAGGCAAGCGAGCGCGTGTCTCGGCGGCCCTCGCTCGGCGGTCCTGAACGAGGCTTGCGAGAGAAATTTCGATCAGCGAGCGCATGAACAATCAATCGCGATCGTAACGTGCTTCTTGACGGCACGTGCACATGGATTGCAAAGTGTGATCTATTGATTGCGCTCGCGTGTGTTAGCGCATCAGAAAAATAGAGGACGGATCAATGGCCGCCAAAAAGAAGAAGAAGAGCGCGAAGAAAGCTGCATCCACACCGGCTGTAGCGGCGCCTGCTGCCAAGAAGAAGGCTAAGAAGAAAGCCGGCAAGAAGAAGTCGAAGAAGAAGGCTTCCAAGGCAGCGGCTCCGGAAGATGAGCCGGTGCCCGCCAAAAAAGCCAAGAAGAAGTCGAAGAAGAAGGCTTGAGCTTCCCTTGAGCGCGAGCGCTACCGACCGCCGCCGCCGCTTTCTCGGCGGCGGGAGATCGGTGGCGCTCGCAGCTCGTCGGTTGCGGTTTCCTCGTGATGAGTCGTCGCCTCTGCCCCAAACATGGCTGGCTCTGATCAACTTGCCGGTTTTTTGAACTAAATGGCCTGAATCTGCTCAGTCCACCGCTTTCGCCACGAAGCGCCGCACGACTCCTTCCAAGGGTTCGTCGTTCGTGACTCGCACGTAGCTGGCCCGGTGCTTACGCGCCCAGGAGCGCAATTCTTCGATCAGGCCGGTCAACCGCGCCACGTAAGCGTCCATGGCGGCGGCGTCCACACTGAGCTCGACCTCGGCGTGCGTCTCGGCGTCTACCAACCTGCAATCGCCATCGAACGTAGGCGCTACTTCTTCGCGCGCTAGCACTTGAACCAAGGCCACTTGGTGGCCACCGCTGCAGGCACGAGTCAGGGCCCGGGTAACGGGTCCCGAATCCAAGAAATCGCTCACCACGACCAGCAAGCCTGGTCGTGCCAAGCGCTGCACCGTGTGGGTCACGGCGCGGGCCAGGTCGACCGAGCCATGCGCCGCGGGTTCGGAGAGGTCGCGGAGCAGCGCCGCGAGCGCATCTCGTCCCCGACGCGGCAGGCCCACCCGCTCGAGGCCACGACCGGCGCTCGGTCCGCTGGCCTCGCGGGCGACCAGCACTTGCACGCGTTGGCCGTTGGCAAGCCCCAAATAGCCGATGGCGGCGGCAACACGCCTCGCCACCTCGAGCTTCGGCGGGGCCCCGAATCCGAGCGATGCGGAGGCGTCGACCAGCACGCGCAATAAGCTGTCTTCTTCCGCGCGGAATAGCTTCACGACCGGCTCCCCCGTGCGCGCGAAGGCCGCCCAATCGACGCGTCGCAGGTCGTCGCCCGGCGCGTACGGGCGATGGTCCTGAAATTCGGCTGAGCCGCCTCGACGCGGCGAAGCGCGCTCGCCGGCGCTTCCGCTTTGCACCGTGAGCTCGAGCCGACGGCGCAGCGCCTCTAGCTCCCGAACGAAGCCAGGGTCGAGCAACGCGCGCGCGTGCGACGACAATTAGACCTCGCCCAGCGCGGGCTCGGGGGCTGCCCGTTGAGCCGCCTCCTCCTCGTCGAAAGCTCGTTGCAGCTTGGCGCGCGCGGCCGCGTCCAATGCCACGCGCGCCCGAACCTTCAGGCCGGCCGCCGCGAACAATCCGAGCCCGATCAAAGCCCACGCCGCCGCGCACGCAGAGCCCGTGGTCGCGACCAAACTCGCGTCCGCCGCGCTGCTGGAAATGGACTGCGCCATGGTTGCCGCGAAGGTGGGCGAGGGGCTCGCCATGAGCATGGCTCGATCGTGGTGGTTCGTGATTAATCCGGCCACGGCCATCGCGATCCAGGGCCCCACGCACGCCGCGAACAGCGCGGCGGTCAAGAGCACGCGCGGCGTGTGACTGTTGTTGGCGCGCGCGCGCGCCCAGGCCGTAAAGCCGACGACGAAGCCAAAGAAAGCCATGCCATAACCATGGAAGGCCAGGACGGCATCGCGTTCGGCGCCAGTTTTGGCGTTGATTGCCCCGAGCCCCGCGCTACACGCCAAGCCCAACCAGACGAGCACGGCAAGCAGCGCGGAGGCCGGCAAGATGCCCGGGCCAAAGCTACGCCGGAATGCGGAGACGCGCTGCTCTCGCCACCGTGTCAGAACGCGTTGCGAGGGAGCGAGGGGCTCGCCCGCGAACAAAAATGCGCCGAAGCAACCGAACGCCCACAGCAAAGACCCGGCCGCGTACACCCAGTCGACCGCGTGCGTCACCCACGTCACGAGGAGGGCGCTGACCGTCAAAGCCGGCAGCGCGCACGCGAACCAGACCCGGAGCCGCGTTGAACGGTCATCGCTCTCCGCGCCCATGTTGGCCACCGTCACCTCGTAAAACAGCCAGGCGGGCACAAGCGTCGCGACGACCGGCAAAAACAGCAGGAAGGCGAAGTATGGAAGGCCGAAATCGGCGCGCACATAGGCAGTGGGTAGCCAAACCGGGGGCCCTCCCGGCACGCCTGGCCACTGATCGTGGGCCGCGTATGAAAGACCCACACCCGCGCCGCCGTAGACGAGCAGCGAAACCGGCAGCGCCACGAGCAGCGTAACGATGATGGCCGCCGCCGGGCTCGCGAACTTCGCGCTCACCGACAATCCAAACGCGACCGAGAGGGCGGCGAGCACGAAGAGCAAGGCGAACGCGATCAGCACCTCACTCGCCGTCACCCCGCCGAATAAAAACGGCAGCGCGCCGACCGGCACCAGCATCACGATATACAGTGAAATATAGGTGAAAGCCGCGAGAAATTTGCCGCGCGCGATGGATCGCGGACTGAGCCCCGTGAGCTGCAAGGCCTCCCAGGTTCGCCCACTCCGCTCACCGGCGATGGTGTTGGCGGCGACGGCCGGGCCGAGCCAGGTAACGACCGCGTAGGCCAACGAAAAAAAGGTGTGGAAGATGCCCACCCCTACTTTGGCGGGTTCGGATGTGGTGCTGGCGACACCGCCCACCGAACAGATCAAGAGCGTCATCATGCCCGTGACGACGGCAAGAATGATGGGCGTGCGTTGCAGGCGCGCGGCCTGCTTGAGCTCGCGCATCCAGACTGGATTGGGGTCTTCCCGTAGTCGTTCGAACAGTGACCCAGCTCGGGCCGAGCCCGGCCGAGAGCTCGGCTCGGGTACAGACACGGGGCCAGCGTCGTTCATTGCAGGTCTCCGCGCGTGACTTCCAGAAAGATCCGCTCGAGCTCGTTGCGCTCCGGCTCGACCCCGACGATGCCCACCCCGCGGGAAACCAGGTGGCGTACGACCTCGGCCACGAAGCGTTCGTCACCGACGTAGTGAACCGTAAGCTGCCCAGCAAGACCGGCTTCGACTCCCAGCACGCCGCCACCGCCCTCGATCAGCGGCGCGATCGAGCGCGCATCGCCGATCACGCGTAGCCGCAAGCGTTTGCGCGCCGCGCCCGGCACGAGCGCGCCGCCGGCGGTCTGCGCGCGCTCAGCGTTGTGCACCGGGCCGGCTTCGTTCCCCGGTAAAAAAGGCGACTGCGGGGTCGGCGGCTCACGTTTCCCGTCCGCGCCGGGCGGCGCGTTGCGCGCCGCGAGCCGCTCGGCGATCTCGGATATGGGACCGGAAACCACCAATGAGCCGCGCTCCAAAATGCCGACCGAAGTGCAAATGTCGCTCAGCTCCGTGAGGATGTGGCTGGAAAGGAAGATGGTCTTACCCAAATCCTTCAACTCTAAAAGCAGGTCGCGCACTTCGATGCGCGCGCGAGGGTCGAGGTCGCTCGCGGGCTCGTCCAGCACGAGCACCTTCGGATCGTGCAGCAAAATTCGCGCGATCTGCAAGCGCTGCTTCATACCCTTGCTCAGCTCGGCGACCAGTCGATGCTGCAGCTTGCCGAGCTCCGTCAGCTCGATCACCGCGCCCACGACCGCGCGGTCCGGCACGGCGTAGGCGGCGGCGAAGAACTCCAAAAACTCGCGAATCGTGATGCGCTCGTACACGCCCGCGTGGTCGGGCATGTAGCCGATGAGGCGCCGCACGCGTTCGGGGGCCAGGGCCACGTCGATGCCGTCGATCTCGACTTTACCCGACAGCGGCTCGAGCAGGGTGGCCATGATCCGAATCGTGGTCGTCTTGCCGGCGCCGTTCGGGCCAATGAAGCCGAATATCTCGCCCTGACCTACCTCGAAGCTGACGTCTCTCAGCACGTCCATAGTGCCGAAGCGGTGCCAAAGGTGGCGCACTCGAATCGCCGGCAGCGCCGCGCTCATGGCACACCCCCATAACCGACGACGCGCACCAACACGCGGTCGATGTCCAAGCGCAAGCCCGAATCTCGAGTGTGGCCTTCCCCGCCGGCCAGCTCGGCAATCAACACCGGCACATCCTCGGGCCACCAATCGGCGTCCGTGCCAGTCAGCGTCTCTAACGCCTCCCAGGCGGCGCCCGCCCCCTTAGCGTGCTCTTCCACCGCGCTGCGAAACGCTGACACCGACAGGCCATGTGTTCCGACGGGGCTGAGCCGCGAGCTGCCGCCAAGCACCCGGCCCCGGGACACCGCCACGCTTTCGCCATCCGCGATTTTAGGTAGATAACTGAAGCCCCGACCGGGCGATTTTACGATCACGCTCAGCAGGTCGCGCGCTGTACGGTTTTTAATCACGAGCTCACCGCTCGCCGCCAGCGCGAGGCTCACTCCAGCGCCCAAGCTGGTGAAGCCGTCCTCACGTACCACCTGCACCTCCCAGGGTTTTTCTCGGAGCCGTTCCAGCCGCAGGCCGTCACGGTCCACGACCAAGTCGCGCAGTGCCTCGTCAGGCTCGCCGAGCACGTCGAGCACGCTGCCGCGTCCTGCGCGCACCGTGAGATCGTCCGAGCGCGCGCCGTACAGGCCACGAAAGCGCGTGACCGACGCGCGCGCCATGCCTGCGCCGGCCTCGATCAGCGTCAGATGACGAGCGCGGCCCGTCACGCCCTTGCCCAAAACGCCGAGCAATACGATGACGGCGAGCGCGATACCGGCCCACAAAGGTAAGTAGACCAGCGCGCGCAACGGCCGACCCGCGCGCTGAGCAAGGTAGAAGTTCAGTGGCCCAGCGAGCGCGGCATAAAGCAAGAGCAGCAGCGTGGACACCACCACCGTCCAACGCGTGCTTTCGTTGGGGTCGAGCACGCGGCGCACGTTCGTGGCGCGGGCGTCGTCGAGCCCCGTCTGGCCGTGCGGCAGTGCGACGACGCTCGCGCGCTCCCACGCGTGGCGCACCAAGTCGAGTATTTTAAGCCTCAGCCAACGATCCCCGGCCCCGAGCTCGCTCTCGGGATTGAAGGCGAGAAAATGCACCTCTCCCAGCCCATAGCTCGTGGACTCGCCCCACGGGCTGACCCGCAGGTTAGCGCCGCCGATCCCAAAAAATGTCGCCGCAAGCGCGGCTGACGGTCGCGCGGACTCGATTGCGATGCGCGGGGCGCCCGCCATGCCGCTCTTGCTCGGCGGGTCGATGGGCACCGCGAATGGCGCGCTACTCGATAGCTCGTGCGCGGCGGCCCGCGCTTGCACGCGACCGCCGGCCAGCGCTTCCAGCCATGCGCTGTGCAGGTCCTCCGGGCGATCGATGACGAGCGCCAGCGCGCCGCCGCCCAATACCCAGGAGAACAAGGCATCGAGCGCCGCTGGTGGGAGGTTCGAGAGCGTTCGGCCGGACGCGAGTACCAAGGTCGCGCTGGCGTAGCCGGCCGCCAGATCCGGCAGCACGAGCTCGCCGGAGCTGACGTTGATTTGCGGCGAGGTCACCGCGAGCGTCGCCCCGCCGTAGCTGTAGCTCAGCCTGCGCCGCTTGATGGGCATCGGCTCGGCGCCGAGCAGCGGCGACAGGCGACTTGGCACGTTCAAATCGAAAAGTAGCGGATCAAGGCTGCGTAAAGGCGGCAACGGTGCCTCACCGAGCACCGCGTTTTGCGCATCGACGGCCACCACCTTGGCTTCGCTAGCGCGCATCACCAAGCTGTGGCTGGGCAGGAGCAAGCTCGCGCGGCCCTTTGCCGCGAGCGCGAACGGTGCGCGGGAAAGCGGGCGCGGGCGCCCGATTTCCCGCGCGTGCAGCTCGACGAAGCCAGAAACCGGCGCCGCGCCGTTATTCTCCAGACGCACGTAGACCTCCCCCCAGCCGTCCACCGACGGGCTACCCGCGCCCAGCACGGGCACGGCCTCGAGCGAGAGCAGGCTTTGAGCCGCCGCGTTCTGCGAGCCTAACGCCAGACCGAGCAGCAGCAACAGCAGCAGCCACAGACGAGCGACGGAACCCACTCCTCACACCGCCTGGGCCGCGCGCTCGACGGCCTCAGGTCGCGTGGGCACGCAGGCGAGGAGCTCGCGCACGATCTCATCGCTGGTCACCGCGTCGGCCTCGCCCTCGAAGCTCAGCAAAATTCGATGCCTGAGCACCGGCGCCGCCGTGCGCTGCAGGTCTGCAAAAGCCACGTGCGCGCGGCCTTCGAGCAGAGCCACGGCTTTCGCGGCCAAGATCAGTGACTGAGCTCCGCGTACCCCTGCGCCGTAGCGCACCGCCCGGCGTACGAGCGGGGGCGCCTGCGCCGCGCCCGGCGCGCTCGCGCCTACCAAACGAGCCGCGTAGCGGAGTACGGGCTCGGCGACCGCGACCTCTCGACACAAGGTTTGCAGCCCGCGCACGTCTGCGAGGCTGAGCACGCGTTCGGGCTCGCCCGTCGGCTTGCCGGTGGTGCGGGCGAGGATCTCGGTGAGCTCGTCCTCACTGGGCGAAGGCACCGCGACCTTCAGCAGGAAACGGTCGAGCTGCGCTTCGGGCAGAGGGTAGGTGCCCTCCATTTCGATCGGGTTTTCGGTGGCGAGCACGAAAAATGGCTCTTCCAAGGTGTGGCGCGTGCCAGCGATGGTGACCGCGTGCTCCTGCATGGCCTCCAAGAGCGCGCTTTGAGTCTTGGGCGTCGCGCGATTGATCTCGTCGGCGAGCACGACCTGACCGAAGATTGGCCCCTTGTGCAACTCGAAGCGCCCCGCGCGCCCCGCGGCGCCCGCGTCGAGCACGAGCACGTTCGTGCCCGTGACGTCGCTCGGCATCAGATCGGGAGTGAACTGAATCCGAGAAAAACGGAGGTCGAGGCAGGACGAAAGGGTGCGAACCAAGAGCGTCTTACCGAGGCCCGGATTGCCCTCGAGCAGCACGTGCCCAGAGGCCAGCAGTCCCCAGAGGACCTGCTCCACCACCGTGTCTTGCCCTACGATCACCTGAGCGATGGCGCGCTTGAGACGCACGCTCGTATCACGAGCCAGAGCCAGGCGCGCTTCGAACGTGGAGGCTATCGTCGTGTCCGTCATCGGGGCTTGGGTATCGACAAGCTCCCTCAGCATAGCCCATCACGGCTCGAAGTAACGACCGACCTGCTCGCGATATTCTTCGGGAATGTCGGCGTGATCGACCGCGCCAATTTCGGTTTGACGACTCGAGCCGAGCGTGCCGGTGCCGAGCTGATTGGCGGTCTCGCCGGCTCGCGCGGGGGCCCGGCCGAGGGTGGCTCCGTGCATGAGCGCACCAGGCGCAACATGCGCGTCAGCCTTGGCACGCAGCTCCCTGCCCGCAATCTCCGGCGTCGAGCCGCGGTGCTCACCTGCGCCTCGATCGTGTCCGCTGCCCGCGTCACTGGGCGGCGCTGCGGCATCCCCGCCGCTTTTCTGCGCGTTCGATTTGTCCGAGCGATCACTTGCCGAACCGTCCTCGCTCATGGGCATGGGTATGGCGCCGAGCCCGCGCTCGGCGGCGGAGCCGCCGCGATCGGCATCGCCGAGCCCTTGCTCGCGCTCGGCATCGTCGCTCGATTCGGGCTTCGCGAGCTCCTTGAGCTCTTCCTTCAGTCCCTGGATGCCTTGCTCGCTGGCGAGCTTTTTGGCGAGCTCTTCGATCTCGCGCCGGCTCATGGGCGAGGCGTCGTCGGCGCCGCCCGCAACCCGCTGCTCTAGGCGTTCGGCGAGTCGCTTGCGCTCTTCGGGGCTCAGCCCCTCGAGGGCGCGTTCCAGCCCTTCTTCTAAGCGTGCCGCGGCTTTTGGATCACCCGAGCTGCGAAATTCGTTGAGGTCCTGTCGCGCTTCGGGCGAAAGGTTGCCGGTTACGCCGTCGGCGAGCTCCCGTAGGGCGTCTGCGTGCGCTTGCCGGCGCTCGAACAGGCGACGCTCGGCTTCGAGCGCTTCAGCCAGGGTTTTCGCGCCCTTGGCGCGTGCCTCCCTGGCGGCCTCTGCCAGCGCTTCTTTGGCCATTTGCCGATCACTGCTCTCGGCGCGGTTGGCGAGCTTTTGCATCTCATCATCGAACGCGGTGAGATCCCCGTTGCTGAGGGCCCGCGCGGCGTCTTTCAGGGCCTGCTG
This sequence comes from Myxococcales bacterium, assembly GCA_903642325.1. Classification (GTDB taxonomy): domain Bacteria; phylum Myxococcota_A; class Polyangia; order Polyangiales; family Polyangiaceae; genus PMG-095. The sequence continues at coordinate 70,663 of CAHJWM010000026.1, forward strand.
ACTGCCAAAAGCCCGCAACGCGGCGTCGAGGCCGGAACGATTTTGTTGGTCAGCCAGCTTGAGGCGCTCGGCGGCGATGCCGTCGCGCAGCTTGGCGATCTCGGATAATGCCTCGCGCCGCTCGAGGCCCTTGGCCAGGCGTTCACGTAAACTTCGTGCTTGTTCGGCAAGCTTCTGCAAGCGCGCATCTTGTTCGGGGTTTTGGCCGTGCAAGCGGGCCAAGGCCTCGATGCGCCGCAAGCCCTGCAAGTCGCCCATGCGCACGAGCTCCGCGCCCGGCGCGAGCGGGGGCGGCGTGGGCGCGGCGGGCAGTGGCAGCCAACACACGAGCACGATGACCCCGGCCGGGATAGGCAATGCAGCGTGCCATCGTGACCATAGCGGCGGCTTCACGCGAGCAGGGTCGGCAGAGCCCAGCACGCCCACCGCGCGCTCTACCACGAGCGCCAATGCCGGCTCCTCCGCCGCCCCGGCGCCGAGGGCGGTGGTCAGTGTTTCCGCGCTGCCCAAGCGCGCGTCGAGATACAACGCGACGTCCCGCTCGGACCAACGCCGGCGGCCAGCCCACAACGCGCCCCCGGCTGCACCCAAGGCGCCCAGTGCGGCGGCGAACGGGCGCAGCTCACCGAGCCGCGAAGTCCAGAGCGCGAACGCGGCCAGAGCGCCTAGCGAAAGCCCGAACCCACCACCGGTGAGCGCTTGCCGGAGGGCGCGCCGGCGGTGCACCCGTGCGGAGAAGTTAGCGAAGGAGCGCCAAAACGCAGCCTGCCGCTCGCTCCGTGACTGGGCAACCACCTAGCTGAGCTTACCGTTCTTTGACTCCCTCGGCCAGGTGATAGGCTGAGCGAGGCCGACGCATGAATGACGCTAAAATCACCGTGCCCGCGCTACTGCTGCGCAAACAACGCGGACCCAAAATCGCCGCCCTCACGGCCTACGACGCGACGATGGCGCGTCTACTCGACGAAGGCGGGGCCGACATACTGCTGGTGGGCGATTCACTGGGCATGGTCGTGCAAGGCCTTCCCAACACGCTGCCCGTGACGTTGGACGACATTTGCTACCACGGGCGGGCGGTTGCCCGCGCCACACACCGCGCGCATCTCGTCGGCGACTTACCCTTCATGAGCTATCAGCCGTCGCCCGAGCGCGCGTTGGAAAGCGCCGGTCAGCTGCTGAAGAGCGGCGGCTGCGAAGCCGTCAAGTTGGAGGGCGGGGTCCCATTCGCGGACCACGTGCGCGCCATCGTGTCGGCCGGCATTCCGGTGATGGGTCACGTGGGTCTCATGCCGCAGTCCGTCCACGCCATGGGCGGCTTCCGCGTGCAGGGTAAGGGCGAGGTCGATGCAGAACGCGTGCTCGCCGACGCGCGGGCAATCGCGGCTGCGGGCGCGTATGCCATCGTGCTCGAGGGCATTCCGAGCGAGCTCGCGCAGCGCATCACGGGCGAAGTCGCCATCCCGACCATCGGCATCGGCGCGGGCCCAGCCTGCGACGGGCAAGTCCTGGTTTGCTACGATTTTTTGGGCATGTATCCGAGCTTGAAGCCGAAGTTCGTGAAGCACTTTGCCGAGCTCGGCGCGGCCATCATCGCCGCCACGCAAGGCTACGTGCTGGAAGTGCAGGCGGGCGCCTTCCCGAGCCCCGCTCACAGCTTTGGCTCCTTGCCGCAGCAGCCTGCGCTCGAAACCGGGGCCAAGCCCGTATTGCGCCCACTGGCAAACGGCTATGGCCCTGCGGGCGAGGAATCATGAGTCTCGAGGTTCACCGCAGCGTTGCCGCTTTCCGCAGCGCGGCCAACGCTCTACGCCATCAGGGAAAGCGGCTCGGGCTCGTCCCGACGATGGGCGCCTTGCACGCGGGGCACTTGTCCTTGGTGCAGGCAGCGCGTGCGCGCGCTGATGAAGTGGCGCTCACGATCTTCGTCAATCCGATGCAGTTCGGCCCGAGCGAAGACTATGGCCGTTATCCCCGCACACTCGAGCGGGACATCGAGTTGTGTCGAGAGGCTGGCGTGGGCCACGTGTTTGCACCCGACGCGAGCGACATGTACCCCCCCGGTGAGCGCACGCGGGTGCAGGTGAGCGGTTTGACCCGTGCCCTCTGCGGTCCGCACCGCCCTGGCCATTTCGAGGGCGTGACCACGATCGTGAGCAAACTGTTCGTCGTGGCCGGCGCGTGTGTGGCCGTGTTTGGTCGAAAAGACTACCAGCAGCTCAAAGTGATCGAGCGCATGACGCGCGACTTGTTGCTGCCAGTGGAGATCATTGGGCTCCAAACCCTGCGCGACCGAGACGGCCTCGCGCTCAGCTCGCGCAATGCGTACTTGAGCGCGGACGAGCGTTCGCGCGCTCTTGGCATCGCGCGCGGCCTGTCTGCTGCAGTGTTTGCCTTTCAGGCGGGCGAACGCTCCGCGGGCGTCCTGAGAAAAACTGCGCTTGCCCACCTCACCGAGGTCGGTCTGCGCCTCGATTACGCAACGCTTGCGGACGCGGACGAGCTCGTTCCGTTATCGGATGAGACGCGGGTTGGCGAGCGTGCGCTGCTCGCAGTAGCCGGATTCATGGGTCAGACCCGCTTGATCGACAACGTTGTCTTGGGCGACGACGCGGCGCCAATTGCATCCGCCGAAAGATCCGGGCAGACACGGGGCGAACGATGAGCCTCAGCGTCCCGCCCATCTCACGCGCTTCCGATTCGGGGCGTCGCTTTCCGGGCCTATTTTTGGTCTTGGAGGGCATCGACGGCTGCGGGAGCACGACGCACGCCAAGCTCTTGGCCAAGGCCATCAAGAACCGCGGCCCGGAAGTCGTTCTGACGTGCGAGCCGAGCACGGGCCCGATCGGCTCGTTGATCCGACAGGTGCTTGGGCGCCGCTTGTTCGTTCCGGACGTGACCGGTCCGCGAAATTTCAATTGGTCCACCATGGCGCTCCTGTTCGGGGCCGATCGCATGGACCACCTCGACTCCACGGTAGCGCCCGCGTTGCGCGCCGGCTCGGTCGTCATCAGCGACCGGTATGATCTGTCCAGCTTGGCCTATCAATCCGTGACGGCGCACAACGGTAGCGAGTCGATCCCCTGGATCCGCGAGCTCAATGCGCAAGCGCTGCGCCCGGACGTGACGATCGTGCTCGACGTACCGGCTGAGGTCGCCGAAGAGCGCCGACGCAGCCGGGGAGGCGTCGAAGAAATGTTCGAGGCGCGCGAGCTGCAAGCTCGGCTGGCAACCATTTATGCACGAGGCGAGGAGCTCGTGCCAAATGACCGCGTGCTCCACGTATCGGGAGTGGGCACGGTGTCGGACGTCGCGGCACGTATCCTCGAGGCCGTGTTTGCGGCCGCGGGCGGCTTTTTTCAGGAGCTCGGGGGCGCTCCGAAGGGCTAAATGCCCCCAATCCGAAGCGCTGAACGGCCGCGACGCGAGCGAGTTTTTGGCCCTCTCCGCCAGATCAAGGCATATTCCCGCCCATGCGCAGCGTAGCTCTCGGTCTGCTCGGCTTAACCCTGGGTTGTGCGGCGGACCCGGTCAAGCCTGCCGCGGTTTCCGCTCCCAGCCACGCGATCGCGACCGTCCCCGCCCCCGGCAGGCCTCCCCGTGGTGCGCTCTTTCGATCCGACGTGAACGCGCTGATCGACCGCGGGTTTCCGTTGTTCTTGCAGCGCGTGGATGTCGAGCCGCGCTTGGTCGACGGGCAATTCCGTGGTTGGAGCATCGTCGGCCTCACGCCGAGCGACTTCTGGACTGGCGTCGACCTCAAACCCGGCGACATCGTCACGCGCGTGAACGACTTGCCCATCGAACGCGAGACCGAAGCCTTCGACGTCTTCGAATCACTCAAGCAATCGGCCGCCCTTCGCGTCGCCTTTCAACGCGACGGCCAAAGCCACCTCTTGGAATACAAGATCCTCGACGCCAACTGACGCTCACTCGAACGCGCCCCGCTTTTCGCCTAGAGCGCGGCGTCGCGCAGTGCGAACTTCGTGATCTCGTCGAGCACGGCGCCGAAGCGTTGGCGCGTGAAACGCGAGCCGCTGGTCACCCAATCGATGTGCTGGGCGGGCTTCTGATCGTCGTGAAAATGGCCCAGAATGTCCAGGTGATCGGCCTCGCCCGCCCACAGCAGCTCGCCCCAGAGCATGCCAAGTGTCGGCACGATGCCGTCATTGGAGCTGAAGGTCACTTCCTGATCGACGCCCGCGCGCAGGAGCTCGGCCTCGCGCCGGGTCGCACGAGCGTAGGGATAGACCTCGGACTCTTGACTCGCGAACTGATACAGGGTCGCGTAGATGGCGGCGGTGAAGGCCGCGTACGGTGAACGCACACGTTTGGCGAAGCGCATGGCGCGCGGCGGGGGCGCGGCGGAAACCACGCAGCCATAGCGCACGTGCGGGTCACTTTCGCACGCCGCGTTGAACAGATCCATGGCCTCCGGCATGATCTGAATGATGGCTCCCTGATCGATGCGCACCTTGCTCAAAAAATCCGCTATTTCGCCGCGGCCCTCGCGGTCTACGAAGCGCAGCACGGTGTCGGTGACGCGGCTGAACACCTTCATGTCCCCGCCGAACAATGAGTCGATGCCACCCACTCCCGCGACCAGGCGCGAAAAAATCGCCAAAGATGGCTCGCCGATGGTCAATGAGACCACCGTGAGCAGGCTGAGCACGTACAGAACGCGGGTTCCGGACACGGTCGCGAAGTAGGTGGCGAGCGGCGTGCCGTAGTGCGGCGCATTGATCGTGACCGCGCTCACGACGCGTCGGCGCCACGCGAGTTGTTCCTGCCCAAGGCCCAAATTGACGCTCGGCGAGAGCACGAGCCGCACATCCAAGCCGCCCGTGGAATGCCCGATCAAGTGGATCGGACCGCCATCCGCGAGCGCGCTCTTGGAAACCGTCGTCGCCAAGATCCGGGAGCGGTAACGCAAGGACGAAGTGGGCGGCGCGGGCACGTCCTCGAATACGGCCTGGGCGCCGGCCGCCGCGAAGCGTCTCTCGAGGCCGGCACGGACGTGCTTGAAGTAGTCGTAGCCCGCGAGATGTCCGAACCCGAACATGCCGGGCACGAAGTACACGTGGTGTAAGGTCGCCACTATTCGATAAATTCGACGTTCGCGCTTTGCTCGAAGTCGAAGCGCACTTCACCGGCGTCCACACTGCCAGCGGTGAAGCGCTCGCTATGCACACGGTGCAGCGAGATCTCTCCGAGCCCCAGGCCGGCGAATGCGCCAGCCGGAATAGTGCCTTGACCGGCATCGTCGTGAAACGTGCAGCGCGTGCTGGCCGTCCCGTGTTGTGTGCTGAGCTCCACATAGACCAAATCGCGACCGAGCCCGCGGGCCCAGCTGATCGAAAGCGCGCCGCGCGCGGCCAGCGTGCCGAGCTCGGCGAGGGGTGTCGAGCCGACGCTCACGCTGGACAGCAACGCCGGCGCGCTCGCGTTCACATCGAACGACCCGAGCACGCCGCCCGTAGTGCTGAGTGTGTAATTGGTGGCGGCGGGCAACGGCTCCACAGCGCGATCCCGGGTGGTGTAGACGACCCCCGCAATCAGGTCCGTAACGGACGGGAGGGCGCGCGTGGCGAGAGTCGCGCTCGTAGCAGAAGTCCGAAGCACCACATCGCCCGCGTCCAAAAACTCCACGCGCGCGAGCGGGCTCAATGGGACCCCGGCCGCGCTCCGGTTGGGCTCCGCGCACTGGCCGACGGCGGGCAGGTCGATGCCGAACCCGGCAAGGCGAAGCATGGACGCCGCGTCGACCTCGGGCGGGGTACGGACGAAGCCCGCAAACGCGGCGGCGCGTGGCCCTTCGCCGGAATTCTCGATCGCGCTGCGCTCGATGGTGATCAGGGCATGGGTGCTGCCCGTGTCTGCGTCTGCGCTATAATCGGCGGGAGTGACCGAGCAAGCGGAGCCCAACGCCGTTAAGACGAGCACGGGAACGGACCGGAATCCTGCGACCCACGAGGGCGACTGCCACAGAACCTGCACCACCCGCTGAAGGTAGCATCGCCCGGCCCATTTCAACAGCACGGCCAATAAAATCGTGGCCGTGCTCGGTGAACGCCAGCGGACGAGTTGATCCTTCGTTCTTGGCGACCGAGTTGCTCGCTTTCGCTGATCTTCCTCGGCGCCGAGGCCTGGCGGCCTCTTCGTAGCAAGCAACGGCCGGCGCAGCCGTTTCTCGCCACTTCAACCGTGCTCGCTGCTCGTGATCGGTGGCTGCCTACATGCGGCGCAATCCCTGGCAAACCGAAGTTTTCGGGCCCCCATCCGGCCCCCGCCTCGGCTATTTGCGGAAGCGAGATGCGAAGGTATTGCTCGCGGCGCGTTGCTTGAGCTCGGCGTCGTCCTCGTGCAGCGAGACCGCGCGCTCGATCAGTGTTTGCTCGCTCTCTACGTGCTTGGGATCCGGCAAGCAGCATTCGACCGGGCAGACAGCTTGGCAGGCTTCATGATCGTCGAAGCCGACGCACTCGGTGCATAAGTCGGGGTCGATCACGTAAATCTCGTCGCCCTCGGAGATGGCGTCATTCGGACACTCGGGCTCGCACGCGCCGCAGTTGATGCAATCGTCTGTGATGAAGGTCGACATGCGCGATTCGTTGTTAAAGTGCAGAAACTGGACGTTTGGGTCTGAACAGGGAGCTCGCGCACGAATCGCCTGGCGGGCGTTCGAACTTCGAGTAGAGTCGCGCCCGCCTGATGCTTCGCCGCGATCATAGCGCGTTTTCGAGTCGTTTGCCCTCGCTGTCGCGGCGCGCGCGACTTTTGCCGTCGCTTGGCCTTGGCGTGCGCGCGATGCGGGCGCTCGTCGGCTCAGTGGTGCTGGTTTCGGTCGGCTGCACGCCGCATATCGGGGACGACTGCACGGTTTCTACGAATTGCTCGGCCGCCGGCGACCGCCTGTGTGACATTACCGAGCCCGGCGGCTATTGCACGATTTTCAACTGTGAGCCTGATAGCTGTCCAGACAATGCCATCTGTGTGAATTTCGGCACGCAGCTTTCCTCGGTCGGTCAGTGTGCGGTGAGCCAGGGCAATTCCCCGTATCAGCGCTCCTTCTGCATGGCGGCGTGTGGATCGGATGGCGATTGTCGGAGCGGTTACGCGTGCCTGGATCTCAGCGGTAAGCCGAACTCGGACGGTTCGCCCAGCAACAGCATCGGTGCGGTCGGGGCCGACTTCACGCGCAATAGCAAGGTCTGCGCCGCGATCAACCGTGCTTCGGCCCCTGAGCTTCGTACCTACGACGGGGGCGCCATGTCTAACCAGGTGTGCTTGGGCTCGGACGCCGGCCCGCCCGCGGACACCGGCGGCTCGGGCGGCGCGGGCGCCCTCGTGAATGGTGAAGCGGGTGCCGGCGGGG
>CAHJWM010000027.1 GCA_903642325.1 Myxococcales bacterium
CTCCGCTCGAGCCCGCAACGCCCAACCCTCCGCTCGAGCCCGCAACGCCCAACCCTCCGCTCGAGCCCGCAACGCCCAACCCTCCGCTCGAGCCCGCAACGCCCCCAGCGCCACCTACACTGGCGCCTGCAGCAGCACTACTTCCCACCCTCCCCGCGTCACCACCACCACCACCATGCGGATCCATTTGCTCGTTCGGCCCTGCCATTGCACTGCCGCACGCCGCAGTGAGAAAAGAGGACGACCACATCAACGAAGTCGAGATCGACTGACCAACACGGTTCATAAACACTCCTAATTTGCAAAACCGATTGGATCAGTGTCTGGACGGCGTCCGACCCGTTCCCTGAAGAGAGGGGAAGTTAGTTCTCGTGTTTTTGCAATCCTCCACGACAAAAGCCGGCAGCGAGCCATTGCGTCACGCGCCGCCCGCCTGCGCGGGTCGGAGCTGCAGTCGTCACAGCTCTGACGAGAATCACGTCGTACAATCGCGACGCTACTACATCGGCGGCGCCATGCGTCGGCACGGTCGGAAAGGGACGAGGACGCGAAGACGCCGCCATGAGGCTTCAGAACTCCAATTGCACTGACGAGGCGCGGTCTGCTCTGCGACCTGCCGCGAAAATCTATCCGACGCGTCTAGCAATAAAGAACCGCATCTGGCCGCAGTCGTAATCCCTAGCTGAGCGCACAAACATCGATCGACTCTTTAAATTCGGAGGCTACCGGCCCCAGGCTCAGAACGAGGCGGCCATGGTCGTCGATCAAAAACGCGTTTATCGACAGAGCCATCTTTTTCTCGCGAAAGCCTCTCAGCAATAGGCGCTGGACCTCTCCCACCTCGACCCTCGTGACAAGCTCGGTCGCGTCGCGAACGGTAGTTCCGTCGGACACCGCCGTGATCCGGAAATTTCCCAAGGTGAGACGGCGAAAGCCCTCCTGCATCGTTCTGTTTGCGGGCACCGTTTCAGCGACATCCGACAGTGACCCTGCTTTAGAAGGCGGCAGTGAGCTCTGCGGCGCGTGCTGACACCCATAGGCGGCCGAGAACGATGCAAGAGCAAGCAGGGGGAATGCGACGCTGAACCTGAAACGCACCGCGACGTTCATCACCCGTCCATGGCATCAGGCGATGAGAAGTACAATACGCAGGTCTCTACAGACGCTCGGTGGTGCGGCTTCAGATTCGAGGTGAGGTTACGGCGGCCTGATCTCCATCAGGCCCGCGCGTCAAGAACGACAGCACCGCGCGCACGGCGGCACGACGCCGGCCCGTGCCGGCATGGTAAACGAAGTAACCCGAGCGAAGCGCCGCCCATGTCTCGAGCACGACGGCGAGTTCGCCGCGCTCGACACTCCGCCTCACAAAATTCTCAGCCAAGAACGCAAATGCCGAGGCCCGCCCTGCGCGCCATCCGTCGATCAAAAAAAGTCAGAACGCTGCTCTACGCCCTAATCGACGACCGACTTTAGGCAAAAGCTCCGCAACCTCCGCCGGCGTCATGAATTCCCAAACGTCGATGTCACGGGCTTCGCGTAGCATCTTCCCGGCGAGCCGCAGGCGCTCGCGCTCGCTTCCGTCGCGAAGCACACTCCGCAGCTCGCCGACGCTGACGTCCTCGTCCCACAGAAAGTAGGGACGAGCGTGCGTGTTACTCAAGTCGACGGCGAGGGGGCGCACCTTCTCACCCTAACATTTCGCGCGCGTCTGCTCCCAGCCTAGAGGGGCGTCGCGTCGCCCAGACTGATCGCCGATGATTTCGCATGCGTTCCTGCATAGGCTGCATGCCGAGGGGTCGAGCAGCAAGCCCGCGACGGCTTAGGCCCCGAACATCCATCACCGGTTGGCAAATTCGTCGCGCGAAGATGGGGCCTCTCGCAGTGGCGCCCAATCGCGAGGCGTCCGCTCGATCAAGGCGCCCAAGAGATGACAGTTTGGAATGCTCGAACCGCGACGCCGAAGGGCTTGCGCCGCTGCGTGAAGCGAGTGCCGCACCCGAAAGTCAGTGTGAGTGCTGGCGGCTAGACGATCGTCACCTTTGTAACCGAAGCTGCGCAGCTAATACCAGACCTTCGCACCAGCCTTCGACCGCGAAATCAGAGGAGTGTGGAGTGTATAGTTCGGAATGACATGAGGCTCCCGAGCCGCCTCGGTTTGGCTCGCAGCGGTTAAACTGCCAGCAACTTATCAACGGTGACCGGCAGCGAGCGCACTCGCTTGCCGGTTGCGTGATAGATCGCGTTTACGACGGCGGCGGCGACACTGACGATACCGATCTCGCCCAAGCCTTTGACGCCGAGCGGAGTCACTTCGGGATCGGGCTCATCGACGAAGATCACTTCGATATCCTCGATGTCCGCGTGTGCGGGCACGTGGTATTCGCCGAAGCTGTGGTTGATCCACTTGCCCAGCGTCTTGTCGGGCGCGGTCTCCTCGTGAAGCGCCATGCCGATCCCCATCACGACGCCGCCGAGGATCTGGCTGCGCGCTGTCTTTGGGTTGATGATCCGGCCAGCCGCCACCGCGATCACCACGCGGGTGATGCGCACCTGATCGAGCTCCTCGTCGACGCGTGCCTCCACGAATACGGCGCTGTGCGTGTTGCGCGCCTTCGTCGCGAGCGAGATCATGCCGCCGATGCCGGGCGAAGCAGTCTCCTGGGCTTCTATGACGTCGAGCCCTCCGGCCCGCATGGCGTCGAGCAGCCCAACGCGGCGGGTCGGGTCGCCTCGTCGAATCATGTAGCCGCCCGCGAACTCCAGTTCGTCGATAGAGCTCACATCGTGAAAGGGACGGCCCTCGACTCCGCCCGCCGCCTTCAGCAGCTTCTTCGCGATGGTCTGGCAGGCGAGTTGCACCGCGGCGCCCGTGGAAGCGGCGCCCCAGGAGCCGCCCTCGACCGGCGCAGTTGGAAGGTCGCTGTCGCCCAGACGCGCCGTGATGCTTTCGGGCAGCAGGCCGAGTGTGTCCGCCGCGACTTGCACCATGACCGTATAGGTGCCGGTGCCGATGTCGGACGCGGCGGAGGCGACTTCCAAGTGACCGTCGGCGCTGAGCTTGGCCGAAGCGGAGGTCTTCATGAAATTGGCTTCCCATAGACCGGTGGCCACGCCCCAACCGATCAACTCGCGCCCTTCCTTCATGGAGCGCGGTTCCGGCGAGCGCTTCGCCCAGCCAAACCGCTCCGCCCCTTCGTGACACGCTTCGCGCAAGGCTTTGGAGGTGAACGGCTTGCGGTTCATATTGTCGATATCGGAATAGTTGAGCAGCCGGAAGGCGAGCGGATCGGCACCGGCCTTGTAAGCCAGCTCGTCGATTGCAATCTCGAACAGGGTCATGCCGGTAGCCGCCCCCGGCGCGCGCATGTCAGCCGAGGTGTAGGTGTCGCGCGGCGCGATCGCGTAGCTGCCCTGGATGTTGGAGCAGGCATAATTCATCATGCCCCAGGTGACGATGTCCTCCATGTTGCTCTCGAAGCGCGATGTGGAGGTGGTCGCGTCGCCCAGCACGGCAACGAGCTTGCCGTCCGCGGCCGCACCGAGTCGGATCTGATAAGTACATTCCGGTCGGTGAGCGTGGCTGAACATCTGCGAGCGCGTCATCACCACGCGCACCGACCGTTGCAGGTGTATCGCCGCCATGGTCGCAACATGAAGCTGCCATTGCGGACGGAGCGCGCCGCCAAAGCCGCCGCCGACAAATGCATTGACCACCCGCACGTTTTTTTCGCCGAGCCCGAACGCGCTTGCGACGAGCTCCTTTGAGGTCTGAGAGCCCTGGACCTTGTCGTAGATTGTGACCGTGCCGTCGCCATGCCAGTGCACGGTGGACGCGTGCATCTCCATCTGCATCTGATGCTCAACGGCAAGGTGGTACTCGGCTGCGTGTTGCAGCGGGGCCTCGCCGAAGGCGCGTTCCGCGTCGCCGTGGTCCTTCGGCGGATGGTACGTATTGCGACGATGGCCGACGCCGGGCATGAACTTCTCCGCGAGCGATGTCTCGAAATCGATGTTGTGCGGCTCGGTCTCGTACTTCACATCGACCAGCGTCGCAGCGAAGCGTGCGGCCTCGAACGTTTTGGCGACCACCACCGCGATCGGCTGCGCGGCAAACTGAATGCGGTCGTCGTGGAAAGCCTTGAACGGCTCGCCGGGGATCTTGAGCTCGTCTTTCCAACTCCGATTGAACCAGGCGTGCTTGGGCCGGTTCAGGTGACTAATGATGTCGATGACCCCCGGGACGGCACGCGCCGCCTCTTCGTTCAGGGTGACGATGCGGCCCTTGGCAATGGCCGAGACGACCGTCACGCCATAAAGCATGTCGGGCACGCGGTACTCGGCCGCGTATTTGGCAGTTCCGGTCACTTTGGCGACGCCGTCGACGCGGCTGAGTGGGGTCCCGATGCCGACCTTCTGGGGTGCGTTCATGGAGCGGCTCCTTTATGCGATGCGCTTGTCGGTCTGGGACTGGGGCGTGCCCGCGGCAGCCTGAGCGAGCGCTCGGATGATGCCGCGCCGGCCGAGCTCGATCTTGAAGTCGTTTGCGCCTTGGCCGACAGCGCCAGCCAGCAGCGCACGGGCCGCTTCGTCGAATGATGCGTGACCTGGCTCGCGCTCGACCAGCAACTCCTCGGCCTCGCGTCGACGCCAGGGTTTGTGCGCTACCCCACCCATCGCAATTCGCGCTTCGGCGATCTTGCCTTCTTCCAGCCTGAGCCCGACCGCGATTGAAACCAGCGCAAAGGCGTAGCTTCTCCGGTCACGCAGCTTCAGGTAAGTGTAGTTGGTCGCGAAGCCCTTCGGCGGCAGGTCGATCGCGGTGACGAGCTCACCGGGGCGCAGCGTGTTGTCAGCCCAGGGTTCGTCGCCGGGCAGGCGGTGATACTCCGCAAAGGCGATCTCGCGATCCCCGTCCGGCCCGGTCACCTGCACCTTGGCCTCCAGCGCCGCGAGCGCGACGCACAGGTCGGACGGGTGAGTGGCGATGCACTGCTCGCTCGCCCCGAGGATCGCGTGGATGCGGGTGAAGCCGCCGATGGCGCCACAGCCCTGGCCGGGCTGGCGCTTGTTGCAGGGCGTGTCGGTGTCGTAAAAATAATAGCAACGCGTGCGCTGGTTGATGTTGCCGCCATTGGTCGCCGCGTTCCTGAGCTGCGGGCTTGCTCCGGCGAGGATGGCGCTCGCGACCACCGGGTAACGCCGCTGAACCTGCTCGTTATAGGCCGTCTGACTGTTGGTCACGAGCGCGCCGAGGCGGAGCCCGCCATCGCCCAGCTCCGTGATCCCGGTCAGTGGTAGGCGGTTGATGTCGACTACCTTCAGAGGCCGCGCGACATTCTCCTTCATCAAATCGACGAGGTTCGTGCCACCAGCGAGATATGCCGCATCGACCGGCGTTCCGGAGCGGATGGCCGCGTCTATATCGCCCGGACGCGTATAATCGAAACGGATCACGCGCGCTCCATTGATTCGAGCACTTCGAGCACCGCGTCGGCGATGTTGGTGTAAGCGCCGCACCGGCAGATGTTCCCGCTCATCTGCTCGCGGACCTCGAGTCGGGTGCGCGCACGGCCCTCGTTGATCAGGCCCTGCGCAGAGCAGATTTGGCCCGGCGTGCAGTAGCCGCACTGAAACGCGTCATGCTCGATGAACGCGGCCTGAAGCGGATGAAGATTTCCGTCCTGACCCAGGCCCTCAATCGTCGTGATCTCACAGCCGTCAAGGGTGACTGCGAGCTTGAGGCAAGCATTCACGCGCGTTCCGTCGATCAGCACAGTACATGCGCCGCACTGCCCATGATCGCAGCCCTTCTTGGTGCCGATCAGGTCCAGCTTGTCACGCAGCAGGTCGAGCAGCGTCGTCCAAGGCTCGATGACGAGCTGTCGCTCGACCCCATTGATGGTGAGAGTCGTTGCAATTTCGGCGATGGGTTGCCCTGCCAAGTGCTGCAGCTCTGAGTTCGGTGTGAAGACTTGGCTCATTAGATTCCACCTCGATTTGCGACAACGGCTCGGTCGCCCTCAGCAGTACGCCGACGGCTTCTACGTTTCTCGGCGCTGCCGCGTTCCGCGGCCACTCGACGAGCCCAATGACCGAGTCTACGTTGTAGTCGGCGGGGGTGCGCTTGTAAACTCTGCATCAGTCCCTCGTGTGAAAGAACCTGCGGCCCCTCGTGTGAAAGAACTTGCGGCTCAAGCTCGCACGGACAAGGCCTGCGTTGGCCCGAAGCTCCAGCAACTCTAAAAGCTCATCAAGCTCGTTGCACTAGGAAGCTCGAACGCGCGGAGCTCAAACGCCCGCGCGTAGACGACCGCGCTGCACAGCACCGTCTGGTTATCCAGACGACCTATTTGAAGATGGACCGCGTAATCCTGCATCACGAAAGACCGCCGGTAGGGGCTCGCTCCGTTCGTTGGTCACCGCTTCGAGCCGGCCATCCAGCGCGTCGGATTCGCCACAACCTATCAGCGCTTGCCACTCGCGCGTATGCGATCAGCGTCACGCTCCTGGGCTATTGTGGCGGATTGGCTTCTGACCCGGCGAGCTTCGAAGATTCGGAAACACGGGCCGCGAAGTTCCCGCTTCACCTGCGCGCGAAGAAACCCAGACGCCGGGCGCGAAGACTGCAAGCGATTACCCTCAAGGTACAATCGCCCAGATGATATTTAGAACGCACGCGACATCGCTCGCGACGAGCTTCTGTTGCGGAGTTACCGCCCCTCGGCGTGCCTCACGCAAAATAGTCCCTGGTTGAGCCACTGAGGTCATGCCCATGGCTCCGCACAGGCATCAGGAGGTGGCCAAATGCGCCAAGCGAGATTGCCTCAGCGTGGTTCTACTCAAAGCGGCGGAGCGGATTCGGTCGTAGTGATGCGTGCGTCGACTCCGGCGGTGCAGGCGCGTTGAGGGCTCATCGCTACAGAAGCTGTGTCGGCTCGCCCGTGCATGGCCGGCCCTCAAAAAGCGCCCGTACTTTGGCGAGATGGACCGCGCTTCTTGAATTGCATTGTCGCGCGGTGCCGCCGCCGCGATCTCAGTGCGGGGTCGCCGTCGCTATCGCCATTGCAATCAACCCGTCGGTCATGCGGCGCAGTTCGGTAACCGTCGCGGTGGATGCTTTGAGACCCTTGGTCGCGAGGGTCATGATGTGTGCGAGGTCGCGTGCGGTCATGCCGTTGCGCTTGCCGGTGAGCTCGGATTTGAGGATTCTCGTGAGGTGGTGTTCGAAGCGGCGGAAGGTGTGGGCGATGGCGTCCGGCGCATAGGCCGCGGCGTTGCCAAGCAGGTCGAGGCCCGCGGGGGAACCAATCACCAAGGTGAAGGGCTCGACGATCCAAACTTCGAATAATACTTCCAGCCGCGGTCGCAGCGCGGTCGCTTTTGCGAGCCGCTCGACCACGAGGGCCTCGCAGCGCGCGCTGTGCTGCGTGACGATGGCGCTGAACACCGCCTCCTTATTGTCGAACGCGGCATACAGCGACGGGCGGGACATCTCGGCCGCTTCGGCGATGTCACTCATGGTGACTTTGCGGAAACCGTGCTGGTTGAACAGCCGGTAGGCCGCCGTCAGGATTTTTTGGTGCTTAGCCTCCAAGTTTTACACTTTACAATATTTGTAACGATGTCATAACGGATTTACACATCGAGAATAGTTGTAAGGGGTCCTCATGTCACTCACTAATGGATTTGCTGCACTCGAGCGCAACGGCGCCGTAGTTCCGTTCGACTTCGAACGCCGCGCACTGCGGCCGCACGACGTGGCGCTCGACATCGCCTACTGCGGGATTTGCCACACGGACATCCACATGATCGGCAAGTGGGGCCAACAATTCCCGCTGGTACCCGGACATGAGATCGTGGGCAGCGTCAGCGGGGTTGGGCCCGAGGTCACGAAATTCAAGATCGGCGACCACGTCGCAATCGGAGTGATTGTGGATTCGTGTCGCGAGTGCGAGCCGTGTCTACGCGGAGACGAGATCTACTGCCGCAACGTGCCGACCAGCACGTACGACAGCGTCGACCGGGTGGATGGCACACGCACGCGCGGCGGATATTCGTCCGACTACGTCGCTGACGAGCGCTTCGTCTACCGCGTGCCCGAAAACCTCGATCTGGCGGCGACGGCCCCGCTCTTATGCGCGGGCGTCACCACGTTCTCCCCGCTGCGCCATTGGAAAGTCGGGCCCGGCATGACGGTTGGCGTCGTCGGCATCGGCGGGCTCGGTCATCTGGGCGTGAAGTTTGCACGTGCCATGGGAGCCCAGGTCGTCGCCTTCACCACTTCGCCCAAGAAGGCCGAGGCCGCGCTCGCGCTCGGCGCGCATGAAGCAGTGTTGTCCACCGACTCCGCGCAGATGGCCGCTCAGGCGTTTCGCATGGACTTCATCCTCGATACTGTTGCGGCTACCTATCCCCTCGATCCGATGTTGCAAGCACTCAAGCTGGACGGCACGCTGTGCTCGGTCGGTTTGCCGGACAAGTTCGAGCTGTCGGCCTTCACGCTCGCGATCGGCCGGCGCAGCCTCGCCAGCTCCGGTGCGGGTGGCACCAACATCACGCGGGAGATGCTCGAATTCTGCGGAGCCCACGACATCGTCGCCGACATCGAGCTCGTGAAGCCGCATCAGATCGCCACTGCATTCGAAAGGTTGGCCAAAGCGGATGTGCGGTATCGATTCGTGCTCGATATGCGCAATTGACGCTTGGCTCGCACGAGCTCAGAGTTTTTGATGATCACCAAGTGCGTCGAAGCGCACCCAGCCTTCGGCGTCTCGGACGCTATCACGAGCAGCGCGATCGATTGATCGCTGCCCGTACAGGTCCTCAGCTACGCGGGTCATTCATGGCCAGACGCGGCGGGATGCGCTCCGCCAAAAAATCGATGAAAGCCCTCACTTTCGCCGTCGCTCGCTGGCCCGACGGGTAAATGGCATCGATTGTAAACTCTGTGCGAGAGAAGTCTGCGAGCACTTCGATCAGAGTACCACTTCGAACGTGGTCGGCTACGACGAAACCGGGGACGCGCGAGAGACCGACGCCCGCCAAGGCGGCGAGGACCAGAGCTCCTCCGTTGTTCGAGGAAAAATTTGGCGTTGTCGGCAGCACCACCTCTTTGCCCCCGACGTCGAACCTCCAGCGGTGCATGGCTGGGCTCGATGTGTAACGAAGCAGCACATGTTCGGTTAGGTCAGTGGGCGTCCTTGGAACACCTCGTTTAGCGAAGTAAGCGTTCGATCCCACCACCACGAACCTGTCTCGCGCCAGCCTTCGTGCGGAAGCAAGGACGTCAGAAGAGCGGCTGACCCTCACCACGACGTCCCAACCGCCGGCGACTAGGTCGACGAACTGGTCGTCGAAGCACAGGTCCAGCTCGATTCGCGGATACAGCTCCAGAAATTCGGGCGTGATGGGTGCAATGTGCATCGAACCGAAAGAATTGGACGTATTCACTCGCAAGCTGCCGGCTGGCAGGGCAGCCATGGATTTGACGGTGCTTTCAGCGGCTTCGACGTCCGCGAGAATTTGAGTCGCGCTCTCGAGCAGCGATTTGCCCGCCTCGGTCAGCTCCACGTGGCGAGTCGTTCGAAGTAAGAGTTGGACGTTGAGGCGCGCCTCCAGACGCGCGAGGCGCTTGCTGATGGTGGCTTTTGTCGTATCGAGCGCCCGGGCCGCTCGAGAAAACGACTGCGCCTGCGCGACGCGCACAAAAGCCGCGAGGTCGGCGAAGTCTTCCAAACCGGTGGATGGCCTCGCGAGTCGCAAGGCTGTCGTCACTCTCTGTACTGGTTTGAGCACTTCAGGGCGGCCTGTTCGATGGGCGTCTGGTTACTGGCTAGTGCTGGTGCAAGGCGAGGCCGGCCGCGGGAACGGTGGCCCGCCCGCTCGGCGGTGGATCCGCGAGGATCTCCTGACGAAGCAGAATCCGAATCAGTGGCGTTGCAATGTACGTGGAGGCCAACGCCATGACCACGAGCATCGTAAACATCGTGCGCGGCAAAACCCCCAGATCGTAACCAACATTGATCGCGACCAACTCCATCAGCGCGCGAGTGTTCATACATACTCCAATCGCCGCTGCTCTTCGCTGGCTCTCTCCACCGAGGCGCGCGCCCAGATAGGCGCCACCGAATTTGGTTACAAAGGCGATCATCACGACGAGCAGGCACACCAGCCACTGGGACGCGCCAGCCAAGGCGCCGATGTCCGTACGGAGACCGGTGAAGGCAAAGAAAATCGGCAAAAAGAAGCTACTTACCAGGGGAGAGATACGGACTTTCCACTCCTCTACGAATTCGCGATCGTCATGAAGCGCAACGCCCATGACGAACCCCCCGATGATTGCGAACACACCGATACTGGATGTGGCAGTGGCGGAGATGAAGAGGGCCAAGAGGATCCAGCCGATGGCGCTCGCGTCGAGCCGCCCGTGTCGTTCGCGATGCGTGCGCAGCGCCCGCTTTAGCAGGGGACGGCATAGGAACAAGACGAAACCGAGATAAGCCGAGAGCGCGACCAGCCGCTCGAGGCACCAGCTGACGGAGAACTCACGGCGAGCAATCAAAGTCACGCAGCCAAGCAAAAGCCAGCCCACCACATCATCGATGGCGGCCGCGCCAACCGTCAAAGCCGCGGTTCGCGTATGCGAAAGCCGAAGCTCCATGAAAATTCGCCCGAGGATCGGAATGGCCGTGATCGATAGTGCAATCCCGAAGAACAGGCGAAACCCAAGTAGATCGGGCCGCGGCTCCGGCATCCGCGCATAAAACCAGCCAGCGGTGGCCAAGCCGCTGAAGAACGGAACGATCATTCCGGCCACGCTTACCAGGGCAACGGTTCGTTTCGACGCACGAAGAGCGTTCTTGAACTCGAACTCCAAGCCGATCTGGAACATCAACAAGACCAGACCAACCTGCGCAAAGCCGATGAAGATTTTCGACGTCGAGGGGTCGAAGATGGTGTGCATCAGATTCGGAGCGAGCGCCCCGAGCGCGCTAGGGCCGAGCAACACCCCGGCAAGGATTTCGCCCGCGACATCGGTTTGCTTCAGCTTTTTAGCGGCCCACACCACGACTCGAGTGGCAACCAGGATCGCCACGATCTGAACGAGCATGTGGCGCACGATCGATTCTGCCGAGCTCCCAAGGGAGCTCTGGACGCCATTCGCGGCATCCGGCAGGTTCATTGCGCGCTCCTGGCAAGCGGCGCGTGCTTAGCGAGGCTCGCCCGTTCCACTAGGTCGTCTAGATAACGCTTCGACGTTTCGAGACAAGTTGCGATCCCCTCGGCAATCAGCGGGCGCACCGACGGGTCTCGGGCGATGCTGGGAGCGATCACGTCGTCGAGCCACTCGCGCGCGTGGTCGTCGTCGCAATCGAGATGGACGCGAATGAATTCGCAATCTCGCTTGCCAAAGCCGAGCCGCTCGAGCCCGCGGCCCATGTGGATCAGCCGATGACGCGCCATCGCTTCGACCGCGAACAGCGATCCGACGAGATGCCAAGGCTCGAGATAATATCCGTAATAAAAGACCAATGTGCGATCGATCAGGCTCGGGTAGACGGCGATGGGCACGGGACCTGCTGCGCGTTTGACGGCGAGAAAAAGCCGACGCATCAAGTCGGCGTGTGGCTCGGGAACGTGCTCGTCTTCGATGTTCCTGAGGATGGCGGCTCGCCCGCGCTCGGTTTTTTGCACCGCCAAGGTTTTAGACACGAGACCCAAGAAAGATGGGTACGCCCAGTTCTCGAGCAAAAATGAGGCGTACTCTTGCACAGTGAGCGCTTCCGCCAGGTGCTCGTAAAATTCATGCCGGTGAGCCACATGGTTCGAAACGGCCGCCCCCCAGTCCGCGTCGTCCCGGGCGGCGATGGCTTGACTTGCCGCGCGGTCGCGCTCGCGTTCGGCGTCCCACCAGCGCTCGAGACTCACTGAATCCTCCGCCGAGAGCTTTGATCCCATTCGTTCTGCACAAGCACGCAAGAGTGATTCGTCGGTCATGTCACGTTCCGATGAAGGGGCACGCGGGAGGTGGCGCGCGGGGAGGTTCTTGATGGGCGAAATAGCTGCGGCATAAACCGAGACGCCGTGCGTCGAGCACCATGTACGTGCCCAGCACGAGTTGAATCAGGCTTCGCCCCACGTCTTCCCAGCGGTCGCGCATTCGAAGCCAGACGAGCGAAAGTCTGCGACGGGCCTTGCCGGCTTCACCGTTCGAAGCAGGGCCGCGTGGGACGAGCAGGCAGGGTCCGCGATTGCTGAGCGAGCGTGTGTGCAGCGCGCTCGACGCCAGGCTAAAACCGCGCAGTATTTCGCGTGTAACGCTGCGCATGGTGATGAGGGCCATGGCTTGCGCCGGGCAGGAGCGATTTTCCGGTACACCAAAAGGGATGTAGTTGGAGTCGCGGACCGAAAGCTTTTTCCAGCGCTCGGGATCGAAGCGCTCGGGCGAGGTGTAGCCGCTGCCGTGATAAGCTGGGTAATCGAAGCAAAGCACGGTGCCTGCTGGTATCACCGGTTCACCCGCTTTGCCGGGGATGGCACTGGACGTGATGCGGTGCGCGATCCCAAACAGCGGATACAAGCGAAACGTCTCGGTGACGACGCGATCGATCGCGCGGTCGTCGTCGAGTGCGACGACTAGACGCGCCAACTCTACCGGGTGCTCGGCAAGAGCCAAAAGAACGTGGGCCATCGCTTCCGACGATTGGACAATGGCAGTATTGAAGAAAACACCCTGTAGATAAAGCGCCTTCTCTGCGTCGCTCAGGCCCGCAGGGAGCGTGTGAGTCACTTGCCCATTGGCGATCTGAGCCTCGAGGTAGCGCGTCAGGCCGGCGCGACGCTCCATATGTCGAAGGCTCAGGCACTTGAGCGCGGTGACGACGTCGTCGGCGTTGCCAACGATCAACGCTCGCGCCTCGGCGGTTGGTGGCTGCCCGAAAACGAGCGTGTGATAGAATTCCGCCCAAATTGGCATCATCAGATCGCGTAGGCGCACGCAGGTGGGCGTCTCGATCTTCGCCTCGGCGAGCACTCGCGACGTCGCTTGCGTCGCCAAGCCTTCGGCAGCGTGCTTGGGAATCGCAAGAATCCGGCGTGTTGCCGAGGCGACCTGGTCGTAGCGCGGGCCAGGCTCTAGGTGCTCTTGGTGCAGCTCGGGGCCGGGGGCAAGCCAGTACCAGAATAGGTCCGAAAGCGCAGCGCCGCGACTTCGCCCATTCGACGCGGGGCTCGCGTAGAGCTCTTCGAAACGGTCGATGCCGATATTACCGGGGACCGAAAGGCCCTCTGGCCCGTTTAGCGCGGTGAAAACTCGCATCCGAAGCCGCACAACGAGCGGAGGCAGCCACCAGGGCATGCTGATGAGGCCAGCGCCAACCAGAAGAAGCCCGACTACCGCGCTCATCGCGCGCTCCACGTCGTCACCGCTGAAGCACCGACGTCGGAGAGACGAGCGATTCCGCAAAGCGCTAACGCACGCCTGACTTCTTCGGCAAACAGGGTGAGCACTTGCTCTACGCCGCGTTGACCAGCGCTCGCGAGTCCCCAAATGACCGGCCGCCCGATGCCGACCGCTGAGGCACCGAGCGCAAACGCTTTGATGACGTCTGTGCCGCGTCGAACGCCGCCGTCGACCAGAACCGGGATGGCGCCGCCGACTGCGGTGGCGATCGCGGGCAAGAGGGCTATCGCAGGCGGCATTGAATCCAGCTGTCGACCGCCGTGATTGGAGACGACGAGCGCGTTGACTCCGTGTTCCGTGGCGAGCACAGCATCCTCAGGATGCGCAATGCCTTTCAGCACGATGGGTAGATCGGTCTTGCTACGAAGCCAGTCGATTGCCTCCCACGAGAGGTCGGGGGTAAAGGCGATTTTGCGGACTTTGCCGGATTTATCGCGCATATTTTCACACTCGAGACCAACAGGTAGATCCAAAAAGCAGTTGCGAAGGTCGCGTTCACGCAGGCCCAGAACCGGCGAGTCGACGCTGACCACGATCGCCGAACAGCCGGCGCGCTCCGCGCGTCGGACTACTGCTTCGGTGAACGGGCGATCGGGCTGCACGTACAGCTGGAACCAAATGTCGACCGTCGGGGCCGCCTTACGCACATCTTCGATCGAAACGGTCGACGCCATGCTCGCAATGAACAGCGCGCCGGCCGCCTGACAGGCCCGCGCCGTGGCGACTTCCCCGTCCGGATGCGCCAGCTTGTGAAATGCGGTTGGCGCAACGACGACGGGCGAAGAAAGCGATAAGCCGAGCAGCGAGGTCCCGAGCTCGACGGCCTTCACGCCGCGCAGCACACGCGGCACCAGGCGGATAAGCTCGAAGGCGGCTTCGTTATCGCGCAAAGTCAGCTCGTCCCCGGCCCCGCCCGCAAAAAAGTCGTAGACCGCGGCATCGAGTGAGCTCCGCGCGAGCCCTTCGAAGTCACGCAAGCGGAGAGCCGTCATCGGCTAAACCGCTAGTGAGGCGTACGGAGCGCGAGCACCACCGTGAACCCCGAGCTGACGCTCGAAGAAAGCGAGCAGCGGCTCGCGATGAGCGACGTCGTCCGTCCAATCGTTTTCCAGATTCTCGGCGACGTGGTGTACAGAGACGACTTCTCCTCGCACATAGAAGCGGATCACGGGATGCAAGTAGTGCCCCTCGTGCGCACGCGCCGGGTCGTTCTGTGCCGCACGCCCGACTTCGACATCGAAGGGGTCCTTCTTGTCGTGATCGGGACCGTACTCCAGGGTGATCGAAAAGAAGCTACCGCTCGGGTTCAACTCGACTGCGCGGTCGAGCGGCTGCTCTTCGCAATACCGCGCGTGCTGGCGAGCGCCGAGATAGATGATATCTGCCATGAAGCCAAATAGCTGCCAGAGCGCCGACGTGCGGTTGACGCGCGCAAGCACCGTATCGGCGAGAGTGCCTGGGTCGAGCGGCAGGTCGATAGACGGCCACTGCCTGCCTTCGAAATTCTCATCCAGGATCCGCGCCAGAGCGCGGACGCTGTATCGGAAGCCGTGCACGAATCCATTGGTCGACTTCTTGAAGTCGCGCACCTGCATCAACGTGCCGGCAAAGTAAAGTCCGGGAACATTGGTCGACTCGAACGAAGACGTCTGCTTCGGAAACTTCGCCGAATGGACGAGCTCCGGACGGCACTCGGCGTCGAAAATGCTGTCGTCGAAGCGAAAGCCAGTGCAGACGATGACGCGATCGTAGCGGATCGCTTTTTTGACCTCGTTGGCTCGAGAAAAACTGAAGGTAACGAGATACCGGCCGTTGTCTTTTTCGACCGACACGAGGTTGCCGTCGAGAATCGCATTTTGCGATTTCAGTTGATAAGTGTCGAGGAAGTTGTTGTTTACTGCGCGCAAGTGACCCACGTAGTGGGTACGCCAGGCGAAGCGCAAAGAGCTCGGCCCGGCAACGTGAATCGCCGCTGCGGTTCCAACCAAGTTGTCGGCCGTCTCGAAGGCCGAGTTCCCTTTGCCGAGAATGAGCACGCGCTGATTGATGAAGCCTTGGGGATCGACCGAGACATCTTCGTACTTTTCCGCCAAGTCGATTCCGGGCACGGCCGGAATGAACGGCTTTGAAACACCGGTGGCGATGACGAGGTGCTTCGGCTGGTATACGGCACCCTGCGAGTCGGTAAGGGCGAAGCGCGAGCTATGCCCATTTCGCTGTAATCGCGAGACTCTTTCGATACGCGTGTTGTAGAGCACCGGCAGCGCATGGCGCTCGGCGAAGTCTGCCAAGTAACGAACGTAGTCTTCCGCGCTCGGAAAGTAGGCCTGTGAGAAAGTAGAAAAACGCCTGTCCTGCCGATCTTCCAGGAGCGAATTCCAATCCATTCGCAAGTTGTGCTCGGGGTCGTCCGACCCGGTATTCACCTTATTTACGGAGATCAGCGTGCGATGCCGCGGAAACGTCCGGAAAAAAGTCGCGGGGCCTGCTCCGGCTTCGAAGATTGAAACATCGGCACCCGAGCTCCGCAAAAAATGACCGAGCTGCAATCCGGCAGGGCCGGCTCCGAGAATAGCGTAGTCCATAGCCTCTCCAAATCGCGCCCCATCGCGCGGTGTTGCGAGTCGGGTAATTGCACGCACCCAATGCAAAGTGTAGGCCGTTTTCGGAAACACTCTGTTCGCGGCAAGTAGTTCGGCGCTGCGGAGCAGGTCGCACTCTTGGAAGATCACGTCCTTTAGCGCTGTCTTCGTACGCAATTTGAAAGCGTGCGCCGCGCCAGCGTTGGAGCTCGTGCGACACCCACGCAACGTAAGCCCGAGGCGCGGGTCTGGCCGACGTATCCCCGATACTAGTAAGCCCCGCGCTCCCAGCGCTACTCTGCAACCGCAAGTTGTCAGCGCAGGTTTGCACTTGCGCAATTTCTAGACCTAGTCGCCGGTGCGACGTCCAGCGGGTCGCAGCTCGCTGCTCCCGCTTCAGCCGCGCCGGCCTCGCCCGCTTGGCTTGCGTTAGCATCGATACCACCGGTACCGGCACCGGCGCTGGCGCCGCCCGCGCCCGCGCTACCACCCAGCTCAGCGCCGCCGGCGCCAGCGCTCGTGCCGAAGCCGCTAGCGCCCGCACCGGCGCCCGCCAACCAAGTTGCTACCGATGATCAAGTCCAACTTCGAGCCAGATCCCGAGATCGGGCCTACGGCAAATCGCCCGAGCCAAGCCGGCGCACGCAGCCGCACTCGACACGGCGCCTAAGCGAACCAGCCTCCTAGTCCAATGAATGGCCACCGCGCCGGCGAATGTAGCACTCCGAGCATGAATCGCGCTTTGGCTCGTGGGCTGAGCGATTGTGCCTCGAACACGGGTGCTCGCAGCGTGGCGGTGGGCGCCACCGCGACGGGTCGAACTCGCGAGGGCCACTACGAGCCCGTTCGGCTCGTCGGGCAAGCCGTGATAGGCGCACACCGGCGTGTCCGTGACAGTCGAAGTCGGTCGTCGAATCAAGTCCAATTCTGACAGCGATGTCAGAGCGCGCTTGCGGGCGCCGCGCGAGACGCCTCGAATCATGCGTCGATCGGGCGCGGCATTGTCCGGAGTAGACGGCGGGCTCGAGCTTCGCGGTGGCGCCTTCCCGAAGGTGCAGACCCCTTTTCGTTCGCGGTAGCGCTCGGCATGCGCCGCGGCAACTGGGGCTTGTTCGAGAAAGCCAATCGCGACTCGCGCGAAGAGCGCGTGCGCCTCGAAGCTTATCCGCGTCTACTCACAACGAAAGAATTCGCCTGAGTCTGATCGCGACCGCAGGTCTGAGCTTTGGCCGACGCTATCATCCGTTGATCGCGCCGGCACGCTTTCACCCGATAAACGAGGACAACGAGGGGACCTATCCCGGCCCCACGCTGGACCCGCAAGTGCTACGCGACGAAACGCGCGTCGAAGGCAGCATCGGCGTCGAAATGCGGGAAAAGCGAGTCTTCGCTAGCCTGGTATTGATGCCCTATCTGGTCGCCGCCTCGGGTTCACCCAGCGGGTCGTGTCGCGTGTGCGATCACTGGGACCTGGACAGTTACCATTCGAACTTCGGGGCCGCCCTGTTCTTCTCGTTCGGTATCTCATTTTCGCTCACGAAGTCGCGCCTGCCAACGAGAGAGCGACCAAATTTTGCTTAACTGATTTCGGTGCAGTTCTTCTCGACTGCGCTGAAGTGCCGGCGAGGGCGCTTCGCAACTGTCTCAAGTGCAGCCCTGCTTAAGCCTGGTGAAGCCGCGCTCTTACTTTCAAGCGAGCCGGCAGGTCCAGATTTTCGAAATGGTTTGGGCACGATCTGAGATCCATTCTCCGCCTATCGGTACATAGATCACCAGGGGGGAGCCGTCTCACGTGACGGTGGCACAGGGGGCGCTCCTTTCTGCCGCACCCGGGAGCTAGCGCCGTCGCTGCAACTGCTGCAACCGCCGACGGCGAAGAACGCCGAGCTGCCAAGGAGCGCAAAAAGAGCGACGGAGCCACGGCCCGAGGGCCCGAGTGACGAGCTCTGCCACGTTGTAAGTGTTCCGAACGACGCGTTTGACTATGCGCTCTCGTGAAGGAACCCGATCAGCCTGTCAGTGCTGACCGCCAAAAAGCGGGCTCAAGTCCAACGTGCGCGCGACGCTTAGCCGGCGCCTGCGCGACCGGTTCGAAGACGGCATCATTCAGGTGTGCCCAACTCAATGAGCCGTGCGTCAAGTGAGGCGATGAGCTCTGCGGCGGCATCCTGCGTCGACAGGCCTTCATGAATGGCCCGGAGCACGCGCTCTTTCTCCACGATCACGAGGCGACGCCGGACGCTGCGCCGCTCTTCCCCGGCGAGCACTGCGTCCGCAACGTGAAGGGCGCGGGCACGCGCGTTTGCCGCGCTGAGGCGCTCTTTGTATTCGGCGCGTAACTCCTGAAGCAGCGAGGTGTCGATGACCTGAGCGTTCGCGAGCACGTCCAATTCTTGCAGACCGGCACCAGCGGCCAACGCATCAGCGCGCGCGAATTGATAGCTGGCGGTCAGGACGCGATCCGAAACAATCCCGAGCCGCTTGAGCAATGGCGCCATGGTACTGCCCTGTACGAGAATTGACACGACCACGACGCCGAAGACGACATTGACCAGGAACTGTCGGTGTGGAAATGCGAGCGGCAGCGCAAGCACGAGCACCATGCTGAGGCCGCCGCGGATACCACCCCAACTCATGATAGTGGCCCACCCGCGGGGCAGGCGCTCGCGAGACCGCCTAAGAAGCAGCGATACGACCCCGACCACGACCGCGCGTGCCGCCGTTGTCGCGACCCATGCAAGCAAAACAGTACGCCACGCGGCCAGCACCTGCCAGAGCTCGACTTCAAAACCGATCAGCAAGAAGACCAGCGAATTTAAAGCGAACGCTAAGTAGGCCCAGAAACTAACGACCGCGATCTTGGTCGTAGGCGACATTCCGGTGCGCGCGCCATAGTTGCCACAGAGCAGCCCAGCACTGACCGTCGCTAATACGCCCGATGCATGCGCCTCCTCCGCTAGCGCGAACGACCCCCAGGCGACCACGACGGTCACGGTAATCTCTATCATTGGGTCGTCCACCCAGTGAATGACTTGGCTACCGACGTAGCCGATCGCGGCGCCGATTAGAACCCCGAGTCCGCACGTGCGCACGAATTCGGAAGCGACGCTAACTGGGGTGACCGTTGACCCGCTGGCCAGGGTCAAAATCACTCCGAACAAAACGACGGCGGTACCGTCGTTCAGTAGGCTCTCGCCTTCCACCAGTACCCCGAGCCGCTTCGGCACACCGAGGCTCTTGAATAGTGCAACTACCGCAATTGGGTCTGTGGCAGCCACGATTCCGCCGAAGACAACGCCGTCAATCAGTTTGAAGCCTTGCTCCAAGCGCAGACCCTGCACCACCGGCGAAAGAATGAAAGCCGTCACGCAAATCGCCGCAATCACCCCGGGTACGGCGAGCCCGCAGACCGCAAACTTGTTTGCCCAAAACTGCTTGGCATCCAAATGAAACGCCGCTTCGAAAAGCAGCCCGGGCAAGAACACGGCAAACAACAAATCTTTACTCAAGTGCGGGGCATGCACCCACTTTCCCGCTCCAATAATCAGGCCCGCAACGACGAGCGCCGCCGTGTACGGCAACTTAAGCCAGCGTGCCACGAGCGCGACCGCGGTGGCGATTGCGAATAACGATATAACGACGAGCTCGAGGCGCATGGGGTTCTTTCGCGTTTGGGTTCAAAGACCTAGCACCACGGATCGGATGTGCGTTCCGGATTCAGTCCGGCAAATCCGTTCTCGGTACTCTATCTGTCCCGACGTACGACAACCGGGGACGAGGTTCCGGGTCGTCATACTAGCTGGCATGAGGTCCTAAGGCAGTCGGGTCGTCGCAAACGCTTGCTTGCGAGTCCATGCCCTTTCGAACGTTCTGAAAGGCGCGGTTATAGCGCAACGGCCGGGCCAAGCATGCGGTGCAAAATCGCTGGCGGCCCGATGTCATGTTCTCGGAATGCCTCCAGCACACGAAAATGCACGTCTGTTTCGAACGGCTTTTCGAATTTGCAGTCATACACGTAAGGCCGCGCTTTCAAATGAAACGCTACGTAGTCCTGAAGAATGACTTGTTTGGCCAGAACGGGAATAGGCTGCGCCAAAAACACGTAAGGGCTCGTGAGGCATGCTTCTCGGATCAACTCCGCGGCTAAGACGACGTCTTGATCTATACCGACGTAGAAGTCCATGGCCACCTGCATTTCCAGCGCTCCATAGTTGCCGCTGGAAGTGACATCGGTAAACACCTTGTTGTTCGGGATCGTGATTATATTGTGATCGAGTGTATTCATGCGCACGCTACGCAGGCCGATCTGGATGATGTCCCCGTATTCTCCTCCGTATGACACACGGTCGCCGACCTGGAAGGGCCGATCGAACATGATGGTTATACCTGCGATGAATGACGCCACTAGGTCGCGCAGAGCAAAACCGACCGCGAACGCCAGCGCGCCGCCGATAACGGTCAAGGCGGTCGGATCGAGCCGGATGCTGATGCTGAGCGTGAGACCAAATGTCAAAATGTAGAGGATGAAGCGCGCGGACGTCTGAACCTTTTGGATGGTCGGACGTCGGTTCGAAAAGCGCGTGCTCAAGCGCTCGCCCGCGTTCTCCACCAGTCGAATCAAGAACATCGCACCGACGATGATTGGCACCGACGCCGCAATTCCGCCCCAACGGACGAACTCAGCGATGCGGCCCACGTTCGGTACGTCCTGTGCGTACGCGGAGGTCGACTTGGCCATGACCAAGAGTAGCGATACAAACATCGAGCCGGACCGACGCTTGAAGCATAAGGCGCTCACCGGTTCACCAACAGGTGCCGCCGCTCCAGCAGCCCAACGACCGAACGCAGCCATGCCCACTCGACCCTAAAGCCCTGGTCTTTTTCGATGAGGTAGCCGTGCTTCAAGCCAAACCTGACGGCAGTCAAAACATGTGCTTCGGCAAGTCGCGTGGCTGATGCGATTTCGGCCGTCGTAGCAGGGTCCATTTGCATGATGGCGCGTAGGATGAAGAGCGCGGAGTCTGGCAATAACTCGAGCTCGCCGGCCTCTGGAGCGACGAGCGGGCGTACCCGAGCAAGTCGCCTCGCGTCGCCGCTCAGAGACGCTCGCCAAGCCTCCAACGCCATGGCGGGGTTTCCTCGAGCATAATCCCAGACCATCCGAAAGTAAGCGACCCTCCTAGCCGCCAATGCATCTTGTCGGTCAAGCTCGTCAGCGGCAGCAGGAAGTTTCTCAAGGAGGTCGACGAAGGTTGGCTCGAGGTCAGCTTCGGCGGTGCGCATAGTCAGCAGCGCACCAATCTGGTCGTCCGTCCAAGGGCCCAGTACGAACACCTCATCGAACAGGGGTCTCGCATCGCGGGCTCGCTTCAAAAACGGCCAAATCACCGCGTCGATGGCGAACACCCACAAGGTGTCTGCGCAATGGCTACGTGCGAACGTGCTTGCCTCGTCGAACGCTTCGAGCCCGCCGCGTAGGGGTTTGATCAGGCGCTGAGCGTCGTCGAGGAATACCAGCGACGGCGGGGTTGAGCCGGGTTCTCCCAGCTCAAAGCGCAATTGTTGCGCGGCATCCGTTCCGCACTGGACGCAAACCGAGTCGCTCACGTCGTCGGCAAGTCGACGCTGGAGTGACGACTTCCCCATCCCGCGAGCCCCGACGAGCGCGACCAGCCCTCCTCTCCGATCACGCGCGCGGGTGACCAACGCCGTCTGGTGAGAGTCTGCAAAGCAAGGCACCCACCCCTTCGAGCTCGTGCCCGGTGAGAGCGCGGCAAAGGCGGCTGGGGGCAGCGGTGTGGGCGCTTGCAACGGTTGGTCGCTAGCAAGACGAGCAAGCTCACGTTTGAACAGATACGCATGAGCGCGGCGCGCCAAGTTGAAGCTCGTTACCCAGTTGCGAGAGGTTCTATAAACACCGACCGCGAAAAGCAGAACCGCCGCTACCATCGCGGCAAAGAAGCTCTTCCAGCCCCTGCGATTCGCAAGCACCCACGCTCGAAGCTCGGAATTGCGTCGCTCGCGCTCGACGCGTTCGAAGACGACTTCCCGCCACCAGCGAACGAGAACGAGGAAGACGGGGACGGCCGCTAACCAGCATGTCGAATATACCCAACTATAGACAGTCCCCTTTCCCACTAGTCTCGCGCTGACCCGCAGCACCAGAATAAACGCGACAACGACACGGCCAACGAGCCTCAGGGAGCGGAGCCGTAGCGCGCCCATCTCCTCTGCGCTTCGAGCTCCGGCGAAATGCGCTGTTGCAGCGATGGCATTGATTACATTCACGATCAACGCGCCGCCAAGCGTCCAGCCTACGACGATCTCGACCAATTGAAATTCGAGAAGCCGCTCGGCGTCGGTAGGCATGAGCCACAAGGTCACGGCGAAGAAAAGTAACCTTTCGAGAGTTCGATAAAAGCCCGTCAGAAATCGGACCGCCTTGCGAGGTGTGCTGGGCGCAGTGCGGCGCTCGCGCCGATCCGATTCAGCGAGCCGCTCGTCCAGCAACAGAATCCAGACCGCGCTTTTCCGGCGGAGTGCGACGAAACCAATGATGGCTAAAATCCAAGGCACCAGTACGGCCGTGATTCCCCAGAACGAGACTCCTTTGATCTTTTGCCGGTGCCGCAGGTCGGCGATCCATCCCTGAGCGACGTATCCGTGGTAGCGCAAGATGAGTAGTAGCTGACGAGCCTCTGATCGCGATTGGTCCAGGCCGGCTCGAGTAAAGCCCGTAATACCCGCCCGCTTGTCGATAGAGAGGGACGACAGCAGACCAAGCCGGTCTCGGTTCAACGCGTCGACTTCGTCGAGTAACGCAGAGGCTCGTTTTGCGCGAAACGCGCGTTCGTCGCTTCGAGCCGCGTCGATCTGCCTTTCGACCTCACGTCTGCGCGTCAGCACCCCCCCCTCCGCTATCTCACTAGCCACGTCGCTGAGTGAACTCGACCCAAGATCGGGAACCGCTGAGTCAGAGGTGTTTAGCGCGTCGAGGGCGTGGTCAAGGTCGTCTCGTGAGCCTCGAAGCGTGCGGCGCACGGCGTCGTAGGTGTCGTCCGCGGTGGAGGGCGTGGCCTTTGCGTCGTCCACCCGCTTTTGCCAACCCAAGAGGCTATCTTTGCGCGTTGCCAGCTCGACACCAGCGTCCTTGAACTGGCGCTCGATGCCGGCAACGTCGCGCTGGATGCCAAGCAGCCGAGCGAGCTCCTTGTTTACGAGGCGCGTGGCCTCCGTGCGGGCCTGTTTCGCTGCCTCCAGGGCCTTGGTCCTTTCGACCTCGGCTTCGCGAGCCTGACGTTCCTCCGGCGTTTCTTTGGGTTTCGCGGCCTCTACTCGGGCTCTTTGCGCTGCCAACAAAGACTCGCGCTGCGGTTGAGACAACGAGTAGAAGTCGAGGCGAGCCTGATCTAGGTGTTCGCGGTCTAGCCACTGAGGTAGGGACGTAACGGGTGCGCCTGCGGGTGCGGGCGCCGTACTCGAAGGAGATGCGGCCCACTTTGGCTTGGCTTTTGCCGCGAGCACGGCGGCGTGACCCGCACGATCTCTGAGTGCGCTGAGCATTGCTTCCAGTCGAGCGCGCTCGACCTGGACGGCGGTCTCGTCCGTCAGAATTGCATCGAATAAGCCCTGTGGTTCGATCGCCACGGGCAGCTGACCCGCCAACAGCTCCCGTATCTCGACGACGCGGGGGTCCCCTTCTTCAACGCCGGCGTCGACAACCCGAGCGTCACTCGCGCCGCCAGCATCTTCGCCTGCGTGCGCTGCTGATGATACCGCCGCCTAGGCCAACAAGACGAGCAGGAACGACCATAGCCTCCGAAACCGATGTTTTGGGAAGCCATATCTCATCGACGGACGGTATAGGCCGGGTGCCTGGATCGCAACTCTGCGTGACGGCGAGTAACCGCCCCGAGCCCGTGCTCGGAGCGTTTTGAGCACGAACACCTCTCGACCTTCACAAGTTCGTGCCTACGTTCCCGATCGAGATGCTGGGGCCAAAGATAAAGGCGTCACGGCGGCCGGGGTCGGTACCCGAGTTGGAAATGCTCTCCTCGAACCAACCGTGAAGATTGATCGAAGCCTGCGTTGGTGAGGCACGGTTGGCGATCGGAACGCTGACGCCAAGCCCGCACACGGCGCCAACCTGGGTCAGCGATTGCCCCGTATCGCCGGTGGCATTGGCGAGCCCTATCGCCATGATGCCGGCTTCGAGACCCAAAAACCCCTCGTGACCGTCCGAGTCGAGCCACGTCAATCGCGATAGCACGCCGAAGTTCAGTGTGAGCACGCCGCTGTGGTGAGCGTCACCAAATCGATATAAACCAGTCGGTATAGCCGTGGTTGCGTAAAGGCGGGCACGCCCCGTGCCCAACACAGCTGCCCACTTTACTTCGGGGGCGCCGGTTTGAACCTCGAGCGCGTTGACGTAGTGAGCTTCATCCGCCAAGTGCGAGACCTTCACGACGACGCGGTCGAACGGCCGTCTCACACCTTGGATCCAAGCGAACAGCGGCTCCGGCCCCGGACGCAGCACGATAGTCGACGCCACATGCGCGTCACCGCGCGAAGCACCGTCTGCGTCGATCACATCGATATCGAGGCTGAGTTTCTGGGTCCCGAATTCGCTGGACAGGCGCTCTCGGTGAAAAATGACTCGGCAACTATCGCGCAGGTCGAAGGGCAAATGCGCTTGCACACCTGGCATGACGCGCACCGTTCCCTCGAGCCCGGCCCCGCACACAAACTCCGCCAGCGGATCACGACCCAGGGCAGAGCGGCCAAATGGCGCGGTGACGTTCGCTTCGTGAATGCTCCGTTGAACAGGACTGTTCAAGACGGCAAGGTCTGCGTTCGCGAAGTCGCCCGACAGTGAGTCGTCTCGATAACCGAAGCGGAGTCCGACTTGGCCCGACGTATTTACATCTCCGAGCACGGTGAAGAGTGCGCCCCGCCGTGCCACGCTATAGGCCCCGGGCACCTCGAGCGGCACCAAATAGGCGTGGCCGGGTAACGCTCGCGTATGAACCCTCGCGGGCCGATTATTGGGGATGAAAGCCAAGTTGGGATGGCCCTCAATCTCTAGCTCGGCGCTTACGACGGGAGCCGCGGCGGTGTTGACGTGCGCGACCGCCACCGCAACGGCAGTGGCGGCGCGCTGCACCGCGGTGATCGACAAGCTCGGAGCGTCAGTGCTGCCGACGCGCAACAACGCCTCGGCTCCGGCGGAGTCCGTCTGAATGCTGAGCACGTCCACGGGCGAGCTTCCGATCAAGAAACGGAGCTCTGGTAACTCTCCGGCGCATCGCCCCTCGATCCGCACCACCAACCGAGCATTTTCCACATCGCGCAACGGCGGAATAGAAACGACCGACATCGGACAATGCACTACCGCGAGGTGGGCGGTCGGCGTCGCGTCGAAGGCCGTCCCCTTTTCCAGGAAAACGCCTGGGGTCAGCTTGAATTTGACGTCGATTGAATTGACGTTGCTCGAGAGTGACCGCACGGTGAGCTTGTCTCGTACGATGTCGCAGCGCACGTCGCCGCAGTCGACTCCGGCGACGCTTTCAGCGTGCATCAGCGGCACTTCGCCGCTGCCGCTCGAGAGGTCAATCGACGCGTCCGCAGGTAACAGATTCGTAAGATTGACGCGCGCGGGGGTCAGATTGAAGTCGTCAGACGAAACCGCGCGGCCATTCACATCGAAAGTAGTTGCTTCTGCGCTGACACGGCCGCCCGCTGGGATCCACATGAGATGGGGCCCCGGCGTCGTCGATATGTCGTGGCCCACGGTCCAAGTGCAGTGCTCGGCGTTCGGCTCGAGCTTGGGGCTTTGGCAGACATCGATTCCCGATGCGGCGCTGCTGCGCCAAGCAACGGACACCCCCGTTAGCCGACGGCCACGCGCTTCGATGAATGCCTGGTCGGGCGAAAAAACGATGCTTGCGGGGTCGATGCTTGGCCAAGTTCCCGTCGTCACTAGCTCGAGCGAGGCGGTGCTCGTCGCGCAGTTGGCAGCGGTAGGAGCGATCCTCAAAGCAACGGTCGAACCGACGGCGGCGGCGCTCGCGGGCGGCACTAGGGTGCGGGTCTTTTCGTCGAACAGCCACCCGCCACCCGGACTGCCACAGGGTACGCGCGCTTCGCCGAACGGAATCGGCTTTCCGCCGTAGGGAGCTTGCAGTGTTTCCGCCCGCGCGTTTGCACCGAAAAAGAATACGAACAACGTTAAGGGCCAGGCAAGCGCAAGCACGAGCGGACTATGGGTCGCTCTGAATTCGCTGTACGAGTGCATCTGATTGCGGCCAGCGTACTCAAAAGATGCCCAGAAACAACGGCGACGGAAGCGACGATCGCCTCTCACTCGCCGGGGAGACCGCGTGTCATTTTGACTCGCCTGCCGCAGCCAAAGCCGTTTCCCGAGAGCAGTCGTGTCAGGCCCTGGGAGCTTTCGACGAGCTGGCTTCTTTGCCGCTACTTTCGGCGCGCTCGGCGCGCACCGCGGCTTTGAAGTACACCTCAGCGATATCACCCTCATCGAGCATGCCAATGACTCGATTGTCATTCGATACGATTGGCACTCCTCGAAGATCGTTGGCTATCATGGCTTCGGTCGCGGAACGGAGGTCATCCTCCGGCTTCACCGAAACCGCTCGTTGGAGCAAGTCGCCCACCACCACCCAAGGGGCGTCGGAGAGCTCGGTGAACAGCATACGTAGCGCACTGCTCGTGACTAGGCCAACGAGTCGATCCTGACGGTCAAGCACCGGAAACACGCGTTGGTCGCCCGCGCGCGCCACACTGGGAACGAGGTCGGCCGTCGGCGTGTGTTGAAAAAGACAGATGGGTGCAGCTTGCCCCGTCATCAGGTCGCTCACGCGGATCGTCCGCAGGACGTCGAGCAAGAGCGCATCGCGGTGAACCGGTGAATCGCGCTGCGTGGGCATCTGGGACGAGTAGAGGGATCGATTCCGTAGCGCGACGAACGCGATGCCCTGCGCCAACATGAGAGGGACCAATAGGTCGTAATTCCCTGCTAATTCGCAGACGAGCACCAAGGCGCTGAGCGGAACGTGGGCAATGCCGCCGTAAAAGGTGCCCATGCCGACGAGCGCGAATGCCCCCGGTTGCAGATGGGGGTCGTGCGTCAATAGCTGAGCCGCGCGGCCAAAGGCGCCGCCAAATAAGCCACCGATGGCGAGTGACGGTGCGAAGTCGCCCGCACTGCCACCGGAACCAATCGTCAGCGACGCCGCGAACAATTTTGCTAAGGAAAGCGCGACGAGCAACCCGACCGCCACCCAACCGACCGGCAGCCAGGGGGATCCGGAGATCGCCATCTGCACGGCTCCATAGCCACCGCCCATGATGCCGAGCCCTTCGCCCGGCGCGTGCAGGTAGTTTCCAACTAGGATCACGGCCGGCGTGCATAGCGCTCCAAGAGCAAGCCCGCCCGCAGCCGGGCGCGTCCAATCCGGAACGGGCAAGCGATCGAATAAGCCGTGAACACCTCGGTAAACACGCACGAAGATGGCCGCAAGCGCCGCGATCAATAACGCCAAAAGTCCGAACAGCGGCAGGTGAGCCGGCACGAACGGGAACCTGGGCACGCGGGCGAAGAGCGTGCTCTCGCCGAAGATAGAGATGATCACCGAGTAAGACACGACGCTCGCGAGCACGGACGGGATCAATGCTTCCGACTCGAAGCCGTCTTTGTAGAGGACCTCGACCGCAAGCAAAGCGGAGCCGAGCGGGCAACGAAAGACGGCCGACATGCCGGCCGCTACCCCCGCCACCATCAGCACTCGACGTTCACGGTGGCTTACCCTGAGCCAGCGGCCAACCAGGCCCCCGAGAGCGCCGCCAATCTGCATCGTTGGTCCCTCCCGACCGCCCGCGCCGCCAGTGCCGAGTGTGAACATCGATGCCAGTGACTTGACCCAGATGACTCGGCGCCGAATGAGACCGCCGTGATGATGAAACGCTTCGATCATCGCGTCTCCTCCCCCGCCCCGCGTTTCCGGCGCCAACCGAGAAACTAACCCCGCGGCAAGGCCGCCCAAGGCAGGCAAGATCAATAGCAGCCAAGGTCGAAAGTGGTGTACGCCCCCGCCCGCTGCGAACGTCTCACCGTCTGCACGCAACGGTACGTAGCCGACTAGCTCCTCGAGCAGCAAACGTTGCATGTATTCGAAGCCGGCAAAGAGGGCCGCCCCGACCAGACCCGCCGCAACGCCGACCAAAATCCCGTCGCGCAGATTGCGACCGACCACACCCAACTCGAGGCGCTCGATCAACCCCAGCGCTGCCCGCGGAATGGCTCGTTCACGTGCTCCCGCGAGGCGACGGAGCAGCGAAGTGACACGACGATGGGCGGACAAGCGACTCGGCGGTTAATAGGCGCGGTTCCAGCCTCGAACAAGGGTCGCGGCTCGAAAAAATGACTTTGGCTCGAAACCCAGCCCTCTAACCGCGCGATGCGACTACGTTCAGCCGATACCCAACGCCGGAGATGTGACGAGAAGCTCTCGCCGCGGCGGGCTAGGCTCGATTTTGCCGCGGGCCTGGCCCACGTATACGCGAAGGTATCGCATGTGCCCCGCTTTGGTCGCTCCCCAAACCTGGCGGAGCGGCGCGGCCCGTCCCAACCCCGCGCGGACGCCACACTGCGAGTCTGGCGCGGTAGTCGCTTACTATGCGCTGGCATCGAGTGCGGTCACCGTCTCAACGGCGCCGGGACGTTTTCGACGCAACATGCCCGACCCGATCCCGGTCGTGGTCCTGGCCCGCCTTGCGGTGGCGAAGTCGCACCACGGGCAACGAGTAGGTCGCGCGATGTTTCAAGACGCCGCGCGTCGAGTGATTTACGCGACCGATGCGATTGGTATTCGCGGTCTCATCGTGCACGCCTTGTCCGAATGCCGCCGCATTCTACCGGCGATTGGGTTTCGATGCCTCGTCGCTCGATCCGATGATCCTCATGGTCACGCTGGCCGACGTGCGGGCGTCTCGTCTTAAGCCTCTTCGCTCATTGTCGGTGACGGCCGAGCTCCGCAGCGACCTCGCCTCGGCCAGGCGCTCTCGGCGAAGAGCCAAACCGACTCTCCTTGGCCGAATCACTTCCTGGCCGTGACCGCCCGGGGCACGTCCACCTTCCCGGGGCGTCGGAGGTGCGCCCGGTGCCGAGCGACGCGGTTCTTCTTGCTCCGCGGGTTCGTGCCGCCCAGAAGCCGGAGCGCCGCCTCGCGCCCGATGCTCGCCACTTGCGTGGCGGACAGTCCGGTCTTCGCCAAAAATTCCATTCCTTGGCTCACCGCCAAGAGCAGTCGGGCGAGAGCCCGTGCGCCGGTGTCTGCTGGCAGATCGCCATCGCGGATGGCCTCCTCGAGAAGACCGGCGAGGTCGGCCTCGAACGCACCAAAGGTATCTCGGGCCATCTTCTGCACCGCCTCGTCGTGGTCCGCTAGCTCGGTGGTGCTGTTCACGAGAAGGCAACCGCGCTGGGTCGATAGCTCCGTTGGGGGCAGAGAGCCCTCACCCCGGAAGAACGATCGTAGGCGCTCGATGGCGGGCTTTCGACCAGCCTCACGCCCGAGCACCCCTCGCACTTCGGCGAGGCGCCAGGCGGAGTAAGCATCGAGCACCTCGAGGAACATCTGACGCTTGTCGCCGAAGGCGGCGTACAGGCTCCCCTTGCCTAGGCCGGTGGTGCGCATGAGGTCGTCAAGCGACGTGGCCTCGAAGCCCCGCGACCAGAACGCATCACGCAGGCGCAAGAGGATCTCGGCCTTGTCGAACGCGCGTGGTCTGCCCATGACAGAAACAATAGTACTTGACTACTTGGTCCACAAGTCTAAGTATTGGACCGTATGGTCAACAACTCCCGCAACTCCTCGTTCTCGTCTTCTCCGTTTCCGACCGATGCGCGTGAGCTCCAGGGCAAACGCGCGCTCGTCACGGGTGGTTCGCGCGGCATCGGTGCGGCGGTCGTGCGCCGGCTCACGGATGCCGGCGCGAAGGTCGTCGCCTCGGCGCGCACGCCGGTCGCCGACTTCCCGGCGGACGCCACCTTCGTGCAGGGGGATGTCGGCACGCTCGCCGGTGCTCGAGCCCTCGCTCAACGGGCCGAGGAGCTGCTCGGCGGCGTCGACATCCTCATCAACAACGCGGGCGCGGCCCGCTCCTTCGCGGGGGCTCTGGCGGTGAGCGACGAGGAATGGGTCGACGCGCTGAACGCTAACTACCTTGCCGCCGTCCGCTTGAGCGCCGCGGTGCTGCCCGGAATGCTCGCGCGCCAGCACGGGGTGATCGTCAACGTCTCTAGCGTTTCGGCGTACATCGCCGGCCCGCCGATGGCTCACTACGGCGCCGCCAAGGCCGCGCTCAACGCCTACTCGAAGAGCCTCGCCACCGAGCTTGCGCCGAAGGGCATTCGGGTGAACGTCGTGAGCCCGGGAAACGTCACGACCCCCGGTGCAGACAAAGTGCGCGAAGACATCGCCGGCCACTTCGGCATCGACGTTCAGGCGCTCACAGCCGGGATCCCTCTCGGGCGCAAGGGAGCTCCTACTGACATCTCCGAGCTCATCGGATTTCTCGTGTCGGAGCGAGCGGCTTGGATCACGGGCTCGGCGTTCATCATCGACGGAGGCGAAACGTCGTTCGTGGCGTGATCGAGTCGAGCAACACCAACTCGTTTACGGCGCGCTCGGCGACCAAAGTGCTTCCGCCGGCCACTCGTGCCCACTCGAACCCGGAACACTCGTGCGCGCCCGACCCGAAACGATTTTTCGCTAGTCCCCCATGCGTCCATTCCCGGGCTATAGCGGGCCCTCGAGAGCGTTTCATCGTGGCCCTTTTGGCCCGATGAAAACGGGCCGTTGAAAGTCGCTGGGTTCCTTTCGAACATTCGAGTGGTAATTCGGATTTGATTCGAGGTGCGGCGTGACGGCTTTCGTCCGCGACGCCGAAGGCTCCGGTGCGCTTGGCCCGCTTTGAATGACCATCAACAAAAAAATCGATCCAGATTGGGTTGATGTCGCGATTACTTCCTGTGATCCGCTCCGCTTTGAGCTATGGATGCTGATTGGCATCCGCTTCCGCCTCGGCATGGAACCGCGCGGCTTCCTGGGCGTTACCAAGTGCGGCGTAGGCTTCGGCCAGATCCTGACGGGCCTGTGGCAAAGCACTCACTTGGGAGCTGGCTCGCCGAATCAAGATGTCGTACCCGGCTCGGCTTTCGTGTTGCGCTTCTGCGTAACGGCGCTGACCGACCAGCGCGTGGCCTAAGCTGACGCGAGCATAGCCCACCCTCACGGCATCCGGGCGACCGTTGTCTGCGTAGATGGCGAGCGTTTCGCGCAGCATGGGCTCGGCCTTGCTGAAATCTCCTCGCGCCATGGCCACGCTTGCCAGGTTGGAGAGCGCAACTCCTACGTAGGGGTGGTTGTTCCCGTGGAGCGCGCGTTGGATCGTCAGCATGCGTTGAAAGTCCGCCTCTGCCTCGTCGAATTTCTGTTGGTTTCGGGCCACTATCCCGAGGTCATTCAGGGTAGACGCGATATTTGGATTCATCGGGGGGTAGACGCGCTCATTGATAGCCAACGCTCGACGCAAAAGTGGCTCCGCCTCGCGATCCTTACCTTCATGGTCGAGCGCGCGAGCTAGCTGCAACAGATTCGACGCCGTCGCATAGTGGTCCGGTCCGAACCAATGCTCGGTGATCACCAGGGCTTGTCGATGTAGTTTCTCGGCTTCCGAGTAGTGCCCCAAGTCTTGGTCGATCGCACCCAGGTTGATCAGGTCGTCTGCCACGTTGGCATGCGTTTCGCCCAAGTTTTTTCGATCCATCGCCAAGAGCCGCTGGTTCTGCGAGCGCGACTTCTCATAGTTGCCCAAGTAATATTGAGCGTTGGCCAGATCGGAGAGCGCGAAGCGAAGCTCCAATGGCTGGTCTCCACGCGCCTCCAGCAGGCGTGTGGCTTCATTCAAGATTGCGATCGAGGCCGGATAGTTGCCGGCCTCCACCAACACATGGCCCAACGCCGAGAGCGCGTGACCGAGCGCTGGGTGATCGGCGGGTAGCGTACGCCGATCGATGGCGACGGCTTTCCGCACCAGCGCCTCGGCGTCCTTCCACCGCGCTTGCTCCACACGCAGCTGACCGACCGCGACCAGGCTTTCTGCGGTTTCCGGGCTGTCCGCGCCGAACACAGACGTCCTTTTGGCGAGCGCTTCCTGAAGCAGCCGATCCGCCCCGTCGAAGCGGCCGAGATCGCCGTACAGCGTACCCAGGGTTTGAAATAGCTGGGCTTGCACTGGGGGATCACCATCCAGGGCCCGCGCTTCACGCACGCCGCGGTCGACCAGCGTCAGCACGCGCAGGTTCTCCGACGGGCCCACGTCTTCCTCACCTCCTTTGAACAAGCGCGTCATGAAGCGCTCGATACGCTGGGTACGCGCGACCTCTGCCAAGGCGGCGTTGCGAGCATGCGTCAGGCGCACGGTAAAAAAGACGACCACGCCGATCACTGCCGCAAACGCGACGGATGCGAGCGTCAGCGCCGTGCGATTGCGGCGCGCGAATTTGCTTAGCCGGTAACTCAGCGAATCGGGGCGCGCTTCGAGCGGCTCGTTCTTCGAAAAATGATCGATATCGCGGATCAGTGCGTCCACCGAGCGATAGCGACGCGCGGGTTCGTAGTGCATGGCAGATGAAACCAACACATCGAGATCCGCCCATGCGGCATGGCTGGCGAACAGGTTCGGGCCCGCGAGTCCGCTCTTGTTTCGCTGAGCCACTTGCAACGAGGGCTTGGGCGGCGCGTGCTGAGCCAGAATTGGCGCCGCTTTGCTTGGCGATTGGCCCGGGGTGGTGAATGGCACGCTGCCGGTGAGTAACTGATACAGAATGACCCCCAGCGAGTAGATGTCGGTGTAGAGGCCGACGGCAGCCCCCTGCAACTGTTCGGGCGCGGCGTAAGCCGGCGTCATGAAGCTCAAACCTTGAGTCTTTTCCTCGGACAGTCCTGCTTCTGCGCTCATTAATTGTTTGGCGATGCCAAAATCGAGTAAACGCACGCTGCCGTCCGACTTGACCAAGATATTGGAGGGCTTCAGGTCGCGGTGGATGAGCGCCAAGCCATGCGCGTATTGCACCGCCTCGCACACCGCGCGAAATAGCGCGAGCCGCTCGGTTAGCGAGGCCTCGCGCCTATCGCAGTGCTCGACGAGCGGAGTGCCCTGCACGTACTCCATGACGAAATAAGGCGTGCCATCGGGCAGCGTGTCAGCGTCGTACAGCCGTGCAATCGAAGCATGATCGAGGCTGGCCAGAAACTGTTGTTCTTTCGAAAAGCGTAACCGACGCTCCGCAGAGACCCACGAATCACGCAACACTTTGAGCGCGACCATTCCGCCCAAATCTTCGCGCTCAGCCAGGTACACGACGCCCATCCCGCCCTCGCCCAGCTTGCGCTCGATCCGATAGCGCCCGATGCGGCGGGCGCGACCGAGCAACGGATCGGCGTCGTCCAGCACGGCGTGCGCCACCTCTGCGAGCTCGCGGTCGAGCACACAGGCACCGAGCTCGTCCTCTCGCAGCATGCTCGAGATTTTTAGACGCAGTGTTTCGTCACCCGCACAGGCGCCGGCCAGAAAGGGCGCGCGCTCGGACGCCGGTAGACCGGTTGCTTCGTGAAACAGGGCCTGGATGCGTTGCCATCGACTGCTGTCCAAAACTCCCCCTCTTCGACGTTCAGCAGAAGCTCATGAACCAGCTCGCTTCAGCGCAGCTCTGCCGCCAACCAGGCTTTGGCCGCTCGCCAATCGCGAAGCACCTTGCTCTCGGAAACTCCGAGTAGCTCCGCGGTCTCGGCCACGTCCAGGCCGCCAAAGAAGCGACCCTCGACCAGCTTCGCTTGCTGTGGGTCGACTCGCTCCAGTTCAGAGAGGGCTGAATCGAGGGCCAACACGTGCTCATGGCTCACTTGCAACTCTTCCACGTCTGCGCTCAACG
The DNA here is from genome assembly GCA_903642325.1 of Myxococcales bacterium. GTDB lineage: Bacteria > Myxococcota_A > Polyangia > Polyangiales > Polyangiaceae > PMG-095. Next base: position 34,061 of record CAHJWM010000027.1, read on the forward strand.
CGATGGTCGCTTCGGGGCCGCCTCGCTTCTGAGAAGAACGACGGCGGGCCGCTTCAATCAGTACTTGGCGCATGGCGCGAGCGGCGATGCGTTTGAAGTGTAGCTTGGACGTCGCCTCGAACCCCGGCGATTTGGAGAGCTTCAGCCAGGCCTCGTGCACCAGGTCGGTCGGGCTGAGGGTGGCGCTCGGGTCTCGACGCCGGACGCTCGCCGCCAAGTGTCGCAGCTCCTCATAAGTGGCGCTGAAGAGCTCGGCCAAAGCGACCTCATCGCCGTTAATGAGGGCAAGATCCCCCAAGTCGAGCGAGGCGCCCACGCCAGCGCGGGTGGCGCTGAATTTTTTTGAAGAGGCCATGACGGGTTTCGTCAGCGCTTTGCGCAATGCTCTAGTGAACGGTCGTCGCGTTCGACGCGGCCAGCGCCCGGGAACTGCCGCAAGCGAAAAAACTATCTCTCCGAGGACGGGGCTGTCAACGCCGCTCGTCCCTCAGCGTCGGACCGTCTTGTTTCGAGAATGGATTTTGATGATGTTTAGCGTTCATCCGTGGTTAATCGCGGCCGACCCGGGCCTCGACGCGTCACAAAAAAGCCACCGGCGGTGGGCGGATCGGTCGGCGCAGCCGCCAGCTCGGCGAGGGTCGTTGGTTCGCCTATGCCGCGCTCCAGCCACCCGAGCTCAGCGATTCCGATAGATGAACCACTCAATGCTGCGCCGGACCCGCTGTGCGCCTCGGAAATCGCGCTCCGCCGACGCCCCGCCCGCCGACTCGACCGCAACGAATCACCCGACCGCCCTCCCGCCCGCCCGAAAAACGAGTCGTGAGTTATGTTGGGCATCAGCGCGTTCGGGGGTCGAGGCCAGTGATCATCTGAATACCAAGCGCCGCGCCACCGGGCTTCGATCATAAGCAGTGACAGGCGCAGAAGACTCATTGGTAACTAACGGTATCTGCAACGTCCAGTTTGGAAGAGCATCAGTATCAATGCAATTCTATCTTAAAGCTCAAACGCCTCGAGGGGACGCTGGATGAAAAACTTCATTACGCCAATCGCGGCATTGTGGTTCTTATTTTCCTGCTCCGCGAGCGACGGGCAGGGCGGAAGCGCGTGTCCCTCCGGGCGAGGCGGAGCCGCGTACATTTATACATGTGACTCTTCTTTGTTCGGTAACCGCCAGTGCACTGAGTATTATGGCAACATTCCGGCAAGCTCCCTTCAGCCGCTCTGTGACGCCTTCAAGGGCAAATCTTTCGAGGGCCCCTGCCCGGTTCAGGGCTCGATAGGCAGTTGCTCGAACACCGTCACCAGTGGAAGTGATGCCATATTGTCGAAGATCTTCGAATACTCAGCGGCTTCTGCGAATTACTACGAGTCCGACTGCGAGCGTGAAGGAGGCGTGTACGAGAGCCCGCCCGGTATGGCATCGCTCGTGAGTGTGGGCGCGACTGAAACCCATACGGGCTGCGTGCCTGTCGATGCCAGCACCGCCGGCAGTTTTCAAGGCTTCAGCGTTCAATTGACTGGAAATGACGAGCTCCTCGAATGTACGAACTATTACGGTGACTTCACTGACGCCTTCGTGAGCTCGGTACACGGTGTCCGCAGCCCGTGCCCGAACGACGGCACCGTGTCGGGCACGTGCCAATTGAAGAGTAGCAACTTGCCGGGAGCCACTCGCGCCGTGAAAGTCAACTACGGACCCGCAGGCTCGAACGCGGCGAGCTGTACGGCGGGCGGCGGGGTGTATTCAAGTACATACACCGTACCTTGAGTGGCTCGCGCGGTCTTGTCGCGTGTGCACATCCGTTCGCCCGCTCTTCATTGCACTCTACTGGATTAGCCGCCCATCAATACAGAATGTCCGTCATCAGCGTTGGGCTAACCAAGGAATAACAATATGTTAAAAGCCTGCATTGCTCTTTCACTCGGTTCCTTCGTCATGGCTTCGGTCGAAGCCACTCCGGCTCGAGCGGCCCCGGCGCCTGCAGCTAATCCGGTACAGGCGGCGACAGCGGCCCCGGCAGCCCCGGCGAATGATGCGGCCACCGGTGCCGCCGGTGCCGCACCCACCGACTCGGCCGTAACCGGTACTCCGGGCAATGCCGGCAACATCAACAATGCGCTCACTTTGTTTGGTACATTGGGATACGCGTACTCAGGCGCGGGCACGGGTTTTGGTATCGCCGCGCGCTATCAGAAGACCCTGGCTGACCGCGTGGCAATCAGCCACCACCCGACGATCCACGACGACATTGGCATTGAGTTCGGACCGGGCTTTTCGCACTACAGTTTCTCTTACTATAACTACAATTTTTCTTATAATGAGGTGTCATTGTTCGTCGGCATTGTCTGGAATTTCTGGTTGAGCGACCGTCTTGCGGTTTATCCAAAAACCGAGATCGGTTACCGCTTTGGGAAGGTGTCAGGCAGTGACTTGTTCGCTAATTCGATCGATTACGGGGGGCTCGGGTTCGAGGGGGGTGCAGGCGTGATCTATAAGCTGAACGCTGTCGCACTGCGGGCAGAGGTCGGGAACTACGATCTCCGGCTCGGGGCCGCGTTACAGTTTTAGTCCTCTCCAACAAACGCTGCACCTTAGGCGTCGATTACAGACGGCGATGCCTCCACCGCTGGAGCCAACCGGCGCGGACCCAATGACCCGGCCGTGCCTCAATGCGTCGGGGCCCGCTGGTCGGTGGGTTGACTCGAGGCATCAGCGGCAACGCGCTATTGCACGACGGCGCGGGTGAGAGCGCCATCGAACGCATCAAGCGGGGAAGTCATCGATTCAAATTGTTCAGCCCGCGCGCGCCACGCGCCGCACCTTGCCGCTGTTCCCGCCGCCGCAAAAGAAGCTGTCTTTGCCGTCTGACTCCAACCCGGACACGACGTTGCCTTCGGGCATGATGAGGGTTTCGAGCACGGCGCCGGTCACTGGGTCCACGCGGCGCAGCTCGCTTTCATCGTTCTCCATCGTGCCGTGCCAGAGCTCGCCACTGTGCCAGGTCACCCCGGTGACGAAGCGGTCGGAAACGATGGTGCGCAGCACTTCCCCGGTTCTGGCATCAATCTGCAGCACCTTGCGGTCCTTGTATTGTCCAATCCAAAGTGTGCCCTCCGCCCAGGTCAGCCCCGATGCACCGCTGGCGCCCCCCGGTGCCGGCAGGGTCAGGATCACCTCACTCGTTTCGGGATCGATCTTTTGAATCTGCCCAGCCGCGAGCTGGAAAATATATCGGCCGTCGAACGCGGTGCCCGCGTCGGCGAGCACGCTCAAGCTGCGACCGGCCTCGCCGCTGTTTGGGTCGAAGCTTTGCAACTTGCCGCCACCGGCCAGCCAAGCGCGCTCACCATCGAAGGTCACTCCACCCACCGTGGGTGCATCCGGGAACGGGCCGTACTCACGCACCACACGCGCGCGGCGTTTAGCTTCCTTGTGGAGCCCGGGGCGGTTCCTCATAAGCTCGAAACTAGCCCCTGGGCGGGTTAGCGACGAGTAACAACGGTGTCGCGAAGCGGCTGAACGCCGAAGTCTGCCAGCGGCGGCCTCTGCCGCGGCCGAACCATGTCGCTTTGCCCGCGTTTTCCAACATTCCGAGCGCCCGCTGCACGCTACGTTGGCTCTTGCCCAGGGCTTGCGCCAAGGCGGATGTGGACCAGCCCTGTCCGTCCGCGAGCAGCGCCAATAGCGCGTCGCCATCGTCATCGGAGGGCGGGCTGAGCACGCACACGCGTTCCGTGCCCAGCAAAGACAGCACGAAGCCCGCGGTCCCCGCCGAGATCTCGGCCAACGGCGCGATCAGCTTGCGGAGGCGGCCGATCTCGACGCGCAAGCGCACGCGCGCAGACTCGTTGACGCGCCGCAAACCGAAGGCTCGCTCGATGAGCGCGGCGCGCGGTGCCTCGGCGGGGAACGCCTCCGCGAGCACCCGAAGCAATTCGAACAACACGGGGCGCGCGACGAGGCTCGTGCGGGCCGTCGCGGCGCGCAGCTCACGCCGGCACGCGTCCACCACGAAGGCATGCGTTCGAAACAGTGCATCGATGTCGTCCAAGCGCAGCAGGCGGACCGTGCCGGCCTCGAGCTGGCGCGCGGCCACCGCATTCAGCCGCGCGAGTGCGACCCGCACTTCCGCGCTCAACGCGGGGATGCGCGCTCGTGCCGCGGCATTCCGAGCCTTTTCTAGGCACGCGCGCGCACGCCTGGGCGCTAGGCAGCGCGTGGCAATTTCGGCGGCAACGAGTTGTGCGCTTGCGACCAAATGGGGCGGGGCGCGCACCACATTTACTCCCGCCAGTGCGGCCTCAGCTTGGTCGAGTTTTCCGAGCGTCATGAGGCGGCGGGCGCCGACCAGCGCACCGTGCGCGGCGTTGACCCGATCGCCATGCGCGGCGAGCAGTGCGACTGCACTGCCCAACGTTCGCTCATCGCGCGACAAATCGCGGTCGGCCAGCGCTATTTCTGCCTCGGCCACCGTGCAGCGAGCGCGCGCCACTGGGTCGGCGGGGCCGAAATTACGCGCGGCGCGCAGCAATAATTTGCGCGCAACGCCAAGCTCACCGAGCTGAGCCATGGCAATGCCACGCAGCGCGAGCGCAGGCGCGTCTTCCCGCAGCGCAACGCCCTTGAGCGCTCGCAGCGGGTCACCCACTGCTAAAGCGCGCGCCGCCTGTTCCACGACCGAGTCCATGCCCGCACGCTAACTCATCGCGTCGGACTTGTTACTCCCAGCATGGCCCGGCTCGAAGCTAGAGATAAGGCATGGGCGCACGGCGCGCCGCTCGTATGAAAGCGCAACAGAAAGGAAGCTCGGACATGAAACACACGATCGTGAAACCGGAAGAATGGCTCGTGGCACGCAGAGCCCTGCTCGAGAAAGAGAAGGAATTTACCCGCTTACGCGAGGAACTGGCCCAAGCCCGGCGAGATCTACCGTGGGAGCGCGTCGACCAGACCTACATATTCGACGGGCCGAACGGCGAGCGAACGCTGGAGCAGCTGTTCGAGGGCCGCTCGCAATTGGTGGTTTACCATTTCATGTTCAAGCCGGAAGCCCAGGCCGGGTGCAACGGCTGCTCGTTCTGGGCGGATAGCTTCGATCACATCGGGCCGCACTTGGCCGCGCGCGATGTGACGTTCTTGGCGGTATCTCGCGCGCCGCTCGAGCGGTTGTTCGCGTTCCGCGAGCGTATGGGCTGGTCGTTCGAATGGGTTTCGTCCCAGCGAAATTCGTTCAATGTCGACTACCGGGTTTCGTTCGGACCCGACGGTGATCCGAGCACGTACAACTACGGTCTGACCAAGGGCGGCGCGGACATGCCTGGTGTCAGCGTGTTCTTCAAGGACGAGCGTGGCCAGGTGTTTCACACCTACTCCTGCTTCTCTCGTGGCATCGATATGCTGAACACGGCTTACCACTACCTGGACTTAGTGCCCAAAGGGCGTGACGAGGCCGCGCTCGCGAACACCATGAGCTGGGTCAAGCACCGTGATCAGTATGGCGAAGTCGCCTGAGTCGGCGCGCTCGCGCTGGCTGGTGCAGGGTTCATCTGCCTCGGGCGCGTGGGCCGTGCTCGCCGCGCTTTTCGTTCCGAAATGTCCCCTGTGTATCGCGTTCATGCTCACGATCGTGGGCATGAACGCGGCCCTGGCCAGCGCAATCGCTCCGCTGATTCGGCCGCTCGCTTTCGGACTGCCCGTTGCCATAGTGCTCTCGCTGATGGCCATGCACTACGTAACGCGCGTGCGTTCTTCGGCGCCCTCTCGCGTCGCCACTCAGGTTCTTCCGCGCAGCTGTTGCAAGTAAGTGGCTCGACATGTTGCGAACGCCCTTCACTCCCGAGCAACTGCTTCCGGACGGAGCTCGTAGCGGGCCCGGTGGAGTATCGTCAACCGCTGCGAGGCGTCGGTATTGATCCGGTAATGGTATTGGGCGGGGGGAGTCTTCGCCGCTCAGTGCCTTGTGGAACCTCGCTCTGTCTGTCTGTCTGGCGTCTGTGACGCTAGCGGTGGCTGCAACACCTGGGACGTCGCGCCCGACTGCCCCATCCAATAGCGCTTAAACGACAGAAGCTTGGGGTCAGAGACTAGCGACGCCCAAGCGTTCAGCGCTGAGAGCAACCAATGGTTGGCAAGTGCGGTTGCGGTCAAGCAAGGGGAGCATTGTCGGCGCAGAATTTAGCGCCTTTAAGTCGAAGAAAATGGCTCGCGAGGCGTGACTCGGGTTTGGCTTGGTAGTTGCAGTGTGCCTTCTCGCATCTTCCACCGTTTAGAAAGTACGAGTCGGCATTGTCCTCATTACGCTTGCTCAGCTGTTTCAGTTTGGTTTCGCTCACCACGTTGGCGTTCGCCTGTTCCGCGCCCGCGGTGTCAAGCACTGCGGCCGAGAGCGCAGAGCCAGGAGCGGACGCGCTTCTCGTCAGCAATGCCGGTTCGGCCGGCATCGGCGGTTCCGCTGGCATCGGTGCCGCCGGAGCGAGCGGCGATGAAGCCGGGGGTGGTGGCCCCTCTTCGTGCGGGAAATTTTTCTTCGACAACGTGCCCAGTTACCACGCGCCGAAACTTGCTCAGCGCACTTGCTCCACGTCCGCGATCGATGACTTCGTTGCCGCCTGCGGGGTGAGCGGCAAACCCGGCGACTGCGGCGACTTACTTGCAGCGTCGGCGTGCGGCGCCTGCCTTCGAGATGAAACGCGCTCTACCGTTTCAGTGCTGGACACGGTCGACACGTTGCGCGGACCCGTCACCATGGTCGGTCCGGGCGCATGCGTCCTCTCGTTGTTTGGAAGTGCCGCGGCGGAGTGCGCTACCAAGCTAGACCGCTATGCCGCCTGCCTAACCACGGTCTGCGCCGCTCCTTGTCCGGGAACAACGTGCGATGAAAAGGCCGAATGCGCGACGATAGCCTCCGACGCTCTCGAGGCCTGCCCCGCCGAGGCGCAAACGGCCTGCGCGGGCCCGGGTTACGTGGCGACAGACGCAGACATCAGGAGGAATGCCAACGCGATCTGCGGCACCGGTTCGACCTGACGGACGCTCCCGGTTTATTCATTAGTAGCTCCGGCGGCGAACGCCTACTCAAAGAGCGTTTGCGTTCGCGAACCACCTCGCCGCGGCCCGCCTCACGTCTGCGGGATTGGGATCTGCATCGCTTGCCCAAGCCACGAACCCGTCAGGGCGCACGAGCACTGCGCACAGGCCAAGGCGATCCTTAACATTGGTCGATATGTACCTGACTTGGTCGCCCCAAACGCCGTTCAGCGACTGCAGGGAGGGCTGCCCGCCGAGCTCTAGAAGCAACCCGCTTCCAGTTTGAAGGAGTTCAGCGAGGCGCGTTCCGTCCTCCAGCTCGAAGTCCGGGCAACTACGGCCGACGAGCGGGTGTTGCTCACCCAGCTCGTAGCGGAGAGACACGCCCCAAACACGCTCTGCGAAGTAAGTTGCGCCGTCGCGCGTGTCGATGAGATCGCGCAGGATGGCTTCGAGTGCGCGCGCGTGGGGGTTCGGACGCATGATTGAGACTTGGGCTCGGGTCCAATCCAGAATGCGCGCCCCGACCGGGTACCGCTCCGCGGTATAGCTATCGAGCAAGCCATCAGCCGCATTCCCCCGGATGGTCGCAGCCAGCTTCCAACCGAGGTTCATTGCGTCACCCAGCCCAAGGTTCAGGCCTTGTCCGCCTAACGGTGAATGAATGTGCGCGGCGTCGCCCGCCAGCAACACGCGTCCTTTGCGATATGTCGTTGCTTGATGCGAGCGGTCCGTCCAGGTGGAGGCAAGGTGCAGGGCAGTAACGGTCACGTCTTTGCAGGACACGCGCCGTAACACCGCTTGCACGTGCTCGATCGTGAGCGCTGCGCGGTGGGCCGCGCCGCCGTCGAAGTCGACGATGCCGAGCACGCCGGGTTGCCACTGCGTGAGCACACCGGTCGGCGTGTACTGACGGCCCAAGGGCAGCAGCGAAGGGTCGGCCAGGTCAACCTCGACCGAATAGCCCGTGAAATACGGGTCGGTGCCGACGAGCTCGAAGCCCGCTCGTTTGCGCACGGTGCTGCGACCGCCGTCACAACCGACCAGGAAGCGCGCGCGATAGCGGTGCTCGCCGGCCTGCACGCTCACGTCATCCTCCGAAACCTCGAAGCTAGTCACGCCGCGACCGCGTTGGATCTCGGCACCCACTGCGAGTGCATGCGTAGCCAGGACGCGCTCGATGTGCTCCATCGCTGCGCCCAGTTGAGCGTCGCCCGGGCCCGGTAGTCGGTACGCCCAGCGTGACGCATCGATGTTGGCGTGGTCGAACTGGATACCGGCAAAGTGACCGGCGGGCCCTCGGCGTTCGGAGTCGGCCGCGGGGGCCCCGGGCTTCGGCTGAGTAGGCCGGCCGAGCGCACCGTCCTCACGCGGTTGTGACGCAATGCGTTCCAACAGGCCACGGCGGTAAAAGGCTTCCATGCTGGGGCCCCAGAGCCCTCGCATTCCAAACGGAAGGCGCTTCAAGGGGGAGTGCGGGTCTGGTGCTTGCTCGAGCACGAGCACGGTGAGCTTCGCAAGCCGGAGCTCGCTGGCGAGGAACAGCCCGACTGGGCCCGCCCCCGCGATGATCACGTCGTACACCAAAGTGTCCATCGCCAAAGCTTGGCAGAATTTTATACCGAGTCTATTTTTATTTTTACTCGGTATAGGTTCCAGCTGATACGCTCAGTCAATCGTGGGAGTGCGCGAGGACAAGAAGGCCGAAGCCCGGCAGGTCATTTCGAACGCGGCGACCGCGCTGTTCCTCAAGAAGGGGTTTGACGCGGTAAGCGTGGCGGAGGTGGCAGTTGCCGCCAACGTGTCGAAGATGACGGTCTTCAACTACTTCCCCAGGAAGGAAGACCTACTCATGGATCGCAATGAGGAGGCCTGCGCGCTCGTGCGTAGCGCCGTCCTCGACCGCGAAAAGGGCCAGAGCTCGGTGGACGGCTACTTCGGGCTCGCACAGCGCCTCGTGGCCGAGTCTCACCCATTCGCAAAGTGGACTCCCGCTACGGAGCACTTCTTTGGCACCATCCAGCAAAGCCCAGCCCTCGTGGCTCGGGGCCGTGAGCTCCGTGAGCTCGTGGAGGCAGAGCTCGCGGCCGCGCTCGCCGAGGCAGCCGCAATACCTGCTGCTGACCCGACCGCCTACGTGCTCGCGGTGTCCATGGTCGCGGCCTGGCGCACCGCACACGTCACCGCGACCGCCGCCTACCGCACTGGCAAACGCGGTGCCGCGCTGAGCGACCTATTCTTGCAGGCCTTGAAGGAAGCACTCGAGCCCGTGCGCCGCGCCGCACGACGGACGCCTTATGGGAATGGGCCAGCTCGACCAAAGTAGGCTTGATGCGTGAGTCGTGAATCGGCCCCGGAAATTTATCACGAACAGTGATCGGTCGCTTAGGCCGCTGAACGCGGAGTCGCGACTCAGCCCAGCGCGGCGCGATTCGCGGCCAAGTGATCGCGCACGCTACCCGGGGCCTTGCCCGTGAGCTCCTGCACGGCGGGGCTCACCACTGACAGTTGTCCCTTCGCTCCGGAGAGCATGAAGGTCGCCATCAGCTCGGCAACGGGCGCAGGCAAGCCGCCGGCGATCATGCCCTGCGTCGCACTCGCCGCGTCGACCGCGAGGTATTCGACTTTGCGACCCGTGAGCTCAGTGCACCAAGCGGCGAGCTCAGCCTGCGTCACGGCAGCGGGACCGGTTACGTCCAGCGCGCGTTTCCCGCTGAACTCCGAGCTCAGCGCCGCGGCCGCGATGCGCGCGCAGTCTTCGCGGGTGACGTAGCTAATGGCGCCCGCACCGTAGGCGTTCACGAGCTTGCCGGTTTGTACTGCGTGGGGCAGCGCGAACAGCAGGTAATCCGTGTACATGTTGTTGCGCAGTAAGGTGTGGCCGAGCCCGCTTTCGCGAATGCTTTCTTCCGTACCCCAGTGATCGGGGGCCAAGGAGACCAGCGACTCCGGGCCAGGGGTGGTCAAGGAGGTGTAGACCACGTGCTTCGCGCCGGCGGCTCGTGCGGCTTTCAACGCGCTGCGGTGCTGCTGCAAGCGGTGCCCAGGGCGCTCCAACGCGTCCGTACTGACGATCAGCACGCGCTCGGCATCGGCAAACGCCGCGGCCAGGGTGTCGGCTTGGTCGAAGTCGGCGGCTCGCACTTCCACGCCGCGGCTGGCCAAGTCAGCGAGCTTCGAAGGCGAACGCGTGAGCGCGATCACCTGGCGGCCCGGGGCGTTCTCGAGCAGCAGCTCGATCACGCGGTGACCGAGATGACCTGAAGCACCAGTAACCAGCAATGCACCTTGTGTGTTGGACATGCATCCAGCCTAGAGCGCGCGGCCCTGTCCACAACCCGGTGTTTTGGGTGATCATTGTTCCGCAAATGGAACAATGAAGAACCTGGATGATTTGGCGGTGTTCGTGGCCATTGCGCGTTCGGGCGGGGTTTCCGCCGCCTCCACCAAGCTGCGTTTGCCCAAATCCAGCGTCAGCCGCGCGCTCGGGCGTTTGGAAGAAGGCATGGGCGTGCGGCTCGTTCACCACACCACGCGCCGCTTGCGGCTGAGCTCTGCGGGTGAAGCGTTGCTGGCGCAAGCCGAACCATTGCTGTCCGCGCTCGAGGAGACCTTGCAGCAAACGCCGAGCGCGGAATTGCCCTCGGGTCTGCTGCGCATCACCTGCACGACGGACTTCGGCGCAACGGTCGTGGCGGATGTGGTCACGCGCTTTACGGCGCGCTTCCCCGCCGTGCAAGTACATTGGTGGCTGTGCTGCCGAAGCTCGTGCTGCCGACCGTGCAGGTGTGGCTGGTGCACCCGCCCGCCCGCCAGCTACCGGCCAAGGTGACCGTATTTCGAGATCTATTGCTCGAGGCGTTGCCCAGCGCTTAGGGCGAGCCGGGCGCAGGCTTGGCGTCGGGGCTCGGTGGCTTGAGCCGGAACCAGGCGACGTAAAGCGCCGGTAAAAACAAAAGCGTCAGCACGGTGCCGATGACGATGCCGCCGATCATTGCGTAGGCCATCGGGCCCCAAAACACTTCGCGTGCGATCGGAATGAGGGCGAGGCTCGCGGCGGCCGCGGTGAGCAGGATGGGCCGCATCCGGTGCTGCGTGGCCTCCGCGACCGCGTCCCAGGGCTCCCGGCCTTCGCTGCGAAGGTGTTCTATCTGAACCACCAGGATTACCGAGTTGCGGATCAAGATGCCGATCAGCGCTAGAACCCCGAGGATTGCCACGAAGCCGAGCGGAGCGCGCGTAGGCACGAGCGCGGTCACGACGCCGATCAGAGCCAGCGGCGCAACCGCGATCACCAGGAACAAGCGGGAGAAGCTCTGCAGCTGAATCATCAGCACGGTCATCATCACGAACACCATCAGGGGCGCCACGGCGGCGATCGGCGCTTGCGCTTTGCCGCTCTCCTCGACCGCACCGCCGAGCGCGATCGTGTAACCGACCGGCAATGTCCGCTGGAGTTGCGCAATTTTTGGCTGCAGGTCCTGCGCAATAGTCGGAGGCTGAGCATCATTCAAGATGCCCGCCTTGATCGTGATGGTGGGTTGACGCGCTCGACGCCAAATGACTGGTTGCTCGACCTCGTAATGAAATGTGGCGATCGATTCTAACGGCACTGCCTGACCGTCCGCCGTCGAAACAGTGAGGCTGCGCAGGCGCTCGATCGACCCACGCTCGGCCGCGTTGGCGCGGATCACTACGTTCACGGAATAGATGTCGTCCAAAACGTGCGTCACGATTTGCCCGCCGACGGTCGCATTCAGCACCGTGGAAATCGCCTCCGACGAAACCCCGAGCGCCCGCGCTTTATCCTGCTGCACGTCGACCTTCACGACGCGACTGGGCTCGTTCCAGTCGAAAACGGTGTTGCCCAAGGCCGGGTTGGACGAGAGCAAGTCAGCGACGCGGTTCGCGAGCTCTCGGACTTTCTGCACGTTCGGGCCACTCACCCGGTATTGCGTCGGGCGCCCCACGGGGGGACCGATATCCAGGAAATGGACGAACGCGTCAGTGCCCGGAAATTGCTTGTCGAGCCAAGCCTGCAAGGAAAGCTTGAGCGCATTACGCGCCTCGACGTTCTTGGTCAAGATAACCGTTTGTCCGAAGAACGGATTTGGCGGCTGCACGTCGTAAGACAAGATGAAGCGAACCGCGCCTTGCCCGACGTACGAGCTGAAGTGATCGATCTTGTCGTTTCCGATCAGCTGATCGGTCTCGAAGCGGGTCATCTGCGCCTCGGTTTCGAAGATCGAAGCGTTCTGCGGCAGGCTCCAATCGACAATCAGCTCGGGTCGGTCGGAGCTTGGGAAGAATTGCTGCTGCACGAACTTCATGCTGAAAAGTGAAAAGGCGAACGCCCCCACGGTCACGCCGACGGTGATCCAACGGTGCTTCATACAAATCAGCAGCAGGCCGTGGAATATCCGAGCCGGCCGGCTTGGCCCGGCTTCGTGCTTCTTCATCGTTTTGGGCAGCAACAAGACGCCCAAAAGTGGAGTGAACAGCACGGCCACAATCCAGGAGACCACGAGCGAGACGGCGATGACGACGAACAACGTGAACGTGAACTCGCCTGCTGAGCTCGAGTTGAGCCCTACCGGTATGAAGCCCGCCACCGTCACGAGGGTGCCCGTAAGCATCGGAAAAGCGGTAGACGTGTAAACGGCCGTGGCCGCCGTCTCGATCGGATCCCCAGCTTCGAGCCGCGCGACCATCATCTCCACCGCGATCATCGCGTCGTCGACCAGCAAGCCGAGCGCGATGATCAACGCGCCGAGCGAGATCCGTTGCAGCGAGATGCCGACATATTGCATCACCACGAACGTGATCGCGAGCACCAGCGGAATGGCCAACGCCACGACCAGCCCGGCGCGCAAACCCAGGCTCACGAAGCTGACCACGAGCACGATCGCCACGGCCTCGAACAGGGCACGCACGAAACTCGAAACCGCGTCCTCCACGACCTGGGGTTGATCGGACACCAGGCGTACACCGACGCCAACGGGCAAGTTGCCCTCGACCCGCTGCATGTGCGCTTTCAGAGCTTTACCGAACTCGAGCAAGTTCGACGCGGGCCGCATGCCAATCGCGAGCCCGATCGCCGGCTGACCGTTGATTCGAAAGAGCGAGGTCGGCGGGTCGGCGTAGCCGCGAGAGATGGTCGCGATGTCGGCGAGGCGGAAGAAGCGATCGTTCAAGCGTAGGTTGATGCTGCGAACGCTGTCCCCAGAGTCGAACTGACCGCTGACACGGATTTGCACGCGTTCGGCGCCGGCTTCGACCACCCCGGTAGGCACGATGGCGTTTTGTGCCTTGAGCGCCGCAATGACCGCCTGCTGATTGATGCCAAAGGCGGCGAGCTTGGTCGGGGAAAACTCGAGGTACACGACCTCGTCCTGCGCTCCGATCAGCTCCACCTTACCGGCGTTCGGAATGGTCAGGATGCCTCGGCGCACGTCCTCGACATAATCCCGGAGCTGCCGCTGCGAGAGGCCGTCAGCGGTAAATGCATAAACGTTACCGAACACGTCTCCGAAATCGTCGTTGAAAAACGGCCCACTGACGCCTTCGGGCAACGTCCCGGTGATATCACGCACCAAGTTGCGCGCACGCAGCCAGCTCTTGGTGACCGCTTCACCGCGAGTGGTATCCTTGAGAAATAGGAAAATCGTGGTCGACCCAGCGCTGGTGACACTCTTCGTGTAGTCGAGCGTGTCGAGCTGCTCGAGCTTCTTCTCGATGCGGTCCGTGACTTGTTCGATGACCTTTTCGGCGGGGGCGCCCGGCCACTGTGCGGTGATGACCATCGTTTTGATGGTGAAGTTCGGATCCTCTTCGCGACCCAAATTGAGGTAAGCGAAGATGCCGAAGATGCTGAAGACCAGCATGAAGTACAGGACCATCGAGCGGTGATGGAGCGCCCAGTCCGAGAGGTTGAAGGCCTTCACGGCCTCACCTCGCCTTCGACTCGCACGCGCTGGTTTTCGGTGAGGCCGTGAACGCCGGCGATGATCAAGCGGTCACCGTCCTTGATCCCCTGAAGCACCGTAGCTTCGGTCTGCGTGCGCCCGCCGAGCTCCACCGGCCGCTCTCGAGCGAGCCCCTCGTCCACGACCCACACCGATGTCTTGCCGAACTTGTCCAAGATAGCGCTTGCAGGAATGCGCAGGACACGCGGCTCGTCCGCGGCCGTGGCGGCCAGGGTCGTCCCCGGCCGCACGCCGTACTTTTGCGGATCTTCGATGGCTATCCAGATCCGCCGCGTGCGCGTCAGCTCGTCGGCTTCCGGGTTGACTTGGCGCGCAGTGCCGCCGAGCTTCGCGCCGGGAGCGTCGGCGGGAGAAATTGTAAAGCGATCACCGACGTGCACGGTGCGGGCCGCGCTCTCCGGCAGATCGACGATCAGGTCGAGAGCGTCCGTACGAGCCACTTCGGCGACGACGCGCTGATCGTCGACCGTTTGACCCACCTCGAACGAAATGCGGGTCACGAAGCCGTCGAGCTCGGAACGCAGCACGCTGTACCCTAGATCTTCCCGCGCCTTTGCCAGGCGCGCCTGGCCCTCCCCGAGCTGCGCGGCGGCTACATCACGCGCGGAAAGAGCATCGTCGGCGCTGGACCGGGCGATACCCTGCTGCTCGAACAGCGCCGCGTTGCGAACGTGGAGGCGGCTCGAGTCCGAAAGGCGCGCGTTCAAGGACGTGATGTTCGCTTCCGCGGCGCGCATGGCGAAGAGCAGAGCCTGCGGATCGAGGGCCCCGATTTCTGCGCCAAGCTTCACGTGATCCCCGACGGAGGCCGAACGACGAATGACTCTGCCGCCGACGCGGAAGGCGAGCTCCTGAACCCAACGCGGCTCGGCGGACCCGACGAACGCGGTGTGATCGGCGGGCCGCAATTCAACGAGCATGGTGAGCGCCGGCCGCACGACGGGAGGCCCCGGCTTTTCTTTCGAGCTGCACGCGCCCAAACCACTAGCGCCCAGTAAGAGTGCGCACGCCGCCAGTGCTCGCCTCATGCCGGCCCCTCGCTCGCAAAGGCGACCGCCTGAGCCGGCCGCAAACGGCTCGCGCCCTCGGTCACGACTAGCTCTCCATCCGCTAGGCCCTGGCGCACCACGATGCTGCTCGAAGCGTAATTGTCCAGCATCACTCGGCGAAGCTTTACTTTCTTGCTGGCCGGATCGACCACCCAAACTGCTGGCTCCCCGTTATCCGACGCGACCGCTGCAGAAGGCAGCGTCACGGTCTTCGAAGCTTTCAAGACCAAATTGCCCACTACCGCCGATTTCAAAGACATTTCCGGCGGAATGTTCTCGATTGCGACCTTCACGGTAACGGTCCCCGTCGCCCCGTCGACGAGGGGCGAGATCTCTCGAACTACGCCGCGAGCCTGGACACGCGGGTCATCCACCAGCGTCAGCTCGAGCGCTCGCCCGACTAGGGCATTCGCGGCGCCCTCTTGCACTTTGAACACAGCGTCCCGCGGTCCGGACTCTGCTAGCGAGAACACGGGAGCCCCCGCGGCAACGACCTGGCCGACCTCGACCGATCGGGTCGTAATGACGCCGGGCCGAGCGGCGCGGAGCTCGGTAAACGTTGCGGCATCGCGCGCCTTATCGAGGTCGGCTTGGGCGGCGGCGAAGGCGCCTTGGGCCGCGTGGAAATCGCGCTCCGCGGCATCGAATGCCGCCTCCGAAACGGCACTTTGCGCCAGCAATTGCCGTTCGCGCACGAACTCCAGCTGGGCTTGGCGGAGGGTCGATTGCGTCGCCAAGAGCGCCGCTTGGCTCACGGCGACGTCCGCCGCTGACTGACGGGAATCCAGGCGCGCGAGGACAGCGCGCGCGGCTACCGAGCTCCCGACGTCCACCCGGCGCTCGATCACCTTTCCGCCGACACGAAATGACAGCTCCTCTTCTACTTTGGCGCGAACCTCCCCGGTGAGAGACAGCACCGATTGTGAATCAGCGAGTGATACACGCACGACATTTACGTTAATCGGCCGGCGTTCTAGGCCAACTGCCCGCCGACAACCCGTGATCAACAGCGCAATGCTCAAAGCCACCCGCCCCAGAAAAATTCTATCAGCTCCGCGAGGCATTGTTCAGTGCATAGAACACAAGCCGGCTTTGTAAATTAGGCCCGAGTACCTGGGCCGGTTGATTCTGCTCACGGCGGGACTGTTTCGGGCCGGTGCGGTCGCCCGGACGGCCGCCGCGCAGCTGAGCCGAACGAGGCGGCGTCGGCTCCAGGCGCGCTAAACGGCAGGGCAAGAAAGTCGTTCGATCACTTCGCCCCCTGGAAACCGTGCAGGCCAGGTAGCGCGTGCCGTTGGGAAGATGTCCATCTTCGTAGCTGCACGAGCGAGGTAAAAGATTTTTTCATGGTCACGCGCCGCGTCCGAGCGCGGCACAGCCTTCGGCGTCGCGTTCCGGTGCTCGCACAGACACTGCGCTGGCACCAAGGCCGAGCCCGCGATTTACCCCTACGAGTTTTGAGCCCAGGCCCACGCGTGTACCGGATCTGAAAAAAAACCCACTGCTCTCTGACTCATACACTTGGTCAGGCGAGCGCAATTTCGCGCGAGCACGGTCCACCCAGCGTGCGTCACGACGAGGCCGCGCAAGAACATCCCGGTTCAGATTTGGGGCGCCGGAGCTGCCGCCCTCGCCGTCGCTCTATGAGCGCTCTCATGTCTCTCTCGCCAAGGGAAACGCCCGAAGCTGGCTCTAACGCCGTAAAATCTAGAACATGCAAAAGCCAATGGATCGACTGACCCGCGTTCGCGACGTAATGGACCGCACGACAGCACTGTGGGCTCCGACTCGGACACTAGTTTTCGTTGGAGGCGTTTTGTGCGGATGGTCGCTGCTCGACGCCGAAGGCATTGCCGTCAACTTCCGCGCTACGCGACCATCCACCCATTCAGACTTCACTGATCGACGGCGTAGCCACGCGGGCCGCTAAGCCGCGAGCTCTTGACCATCGCACCATACGGTAAAACATGGTGACGAACGTTCTCGACCGGCAGGAACCAAGCCGCACGTATAAGCATCCGCAAGGCGCTCGGTCCGCCAATAAGCCTTGGACATGCAGGATTCGGGCAATAGTTTCGATTTCCATGCACAGCAACGTCGCCGCGCGCCGACCCCGAGCGTCGGGGCGAACGAACACGCCCCCGAGCCAATGCGCCCAGCCGAGATAGTTAGCGCACTTCGTGGGGTTTGAGCACCGGCATGGCAAAAACCGGTCATCGAGAGCAATGCGCGGGATGGCAACGCGCATGCGGCCGACTGCACGGTCATCTCGGCTGCGTCATCGTGCGGCGTGAGCACCGCGCGATGGTGAGCCCATCGTCGAACATCCACTCGCCGACGTACCGACGGCTTCCGGGGGGGTTCGCAATCGAGCGAGAGGGTGATGCGGGCTGGATCGGTGATACTCGTGTCTAGTGCCAGTGGGACACCATCTCCTCGGATCCGAGCGGCAGGGCTTACAGCGCAGCGTAGCGGGCGAACTTCTCGATCGCAGCGGCGCTTACGGGCGTAAAAAAATTGACGAGGTTGCCGTCCGGATCGCGGAACAGCAGCGAGCGGTTGCCCCAGGGCATGGTCGTCGGCTCTTGCAAGACCTCGCCGAGCCATGCGGCGACCTTGCGGTATTCGGCATCGACATCGGCGACCAAAAACTCCACGATGACTGACTGATTGGCGGCGGGGCGAGCGGCAAAAGCGGCGAACATTTTTAGGGTGCGTTCGCTGGCGATGGCCAGGGTACACGCAGGCGTCGCGATCTCGGCGAAATCCTCCGTGGCCCAGGTCGGCGCGGTGCCCGTGATTCGTCCGTAGAAGGTCACTAAACGCTGGATATCGCCGGTGATGATGCGAATTGAAACGAAGTTCATGTCGGCTCCTGTCTTGTTCCTTTTTCTGTAGCCCGGGCCTACTGACAGCGTGGTGGCAGCAGTGTAGGTTGGGCTCGCGATGCGCCGTTCGGAGCGATTGTTCGCCATCATTCAAATGCTGCGCGGCAGGCGGCGCCCACTGACGGCGCAGCAACTGGCCACCGAGCTCGAGGTTGGGGTCCGCACCATCTATCGCGACATGGCGGAGCTCGCTGCACAGCGCGTGCCGATCCGCGGTGAGGCGGGCACGGGTTACGTGATCGACGCCGGGTACGATTTACCGCCGCTGATGTTGACCCCGGACGAGCTCGAGGCCGCTCTGCTCGGCGCAGCCCTGGTCACTCAGCGTGGCGACGCTGCCCTCGCGCGTGGCGCTCGTAGTCTCATCGACAAGCTCGCCGAGTCGGTCCCCAAGCACTTGCGCCCGACGCTGCTGGACGCGAGCCTTCGCCCCGCACGCCCGCGCAGCGCCATCGCGGACGGCGTCGATATCGGCCCGATTCGCGCGGCGATCCGCGAAGGGCTCAAGGTCGAGATCGCTTATGCAGATGACGCCGGCAAGCCAACCACGCGCACCATCTGGCCCTTCACGGTCGCCTACACCGAAGACGTCCGCATCATCGCCGCCCACTGCGAGCTGCGCCAAGGGTTCCGTCACTTCCGCACCGATCGCATCCGCAATGCCCGCGTCCTCCCCGCAAAATACCCCGAGTCACAGCGATCTCTGCGAAAGCGCTGGGAGCTCGAGTTTCCGCTCCGCCTCGATGGCAATCGCTAGCGTCGCAGGAGCTAAATTCGGAAAGCGTTTGAAGGGGCCTGCGGCGTAAAAGCGGCCGCAGATCTTGGAGATCTTGGCCGAAAACGGCGGCCATAGCTGCAGTCAGCTCACGGTGCCCAAGGGCCGCGCGGCCGACGGACCCGAGGTGCTGCTGCGACCTGACGACCTGCTCGAGCTCTTTCCGGGTCGGGGGCGCCGTTCAGCCTCGCTATCCGAGTCGCCATCGGTAGCACGTCGATGAGGCGAATCCCGCCCGGCACTGGGCGTCGCATCAGTTCGCGTGCAGGGGGACCTCGAGCCAGTCGGCGCCGCCGCGGTTGTCGTGGACAACGGCCCAGAGCAAATATTCACCGGCGGTCTGGGGCGCGTGAAAATCGTCGCCGGTGTTTGGGGTACGGCCTCCGTGAGTGTCATACAGGATGACAGTCTCGTTCTTTGGTTTTCCGGCGGTGACGTAGTAGTCGACCCAGATCTCTTCTTTCAAGGGGTCCCCACTGGCGTCCCTGTTTGCCGGAGTGAGCTCTTGATTCGCTTCCAGCACGACCGTGTCGAGGGGCGTGGTCGGGCAATCATCGATTTTGCCCTGCGTGCAGTGTTCGACGGTCACACCTAAATCTGGGTCGACCGGGGCTCCTCCCTGGGTGAGGCGAGTGATGACGGGGTTCGCGTTGGTTTCCTCGCTGAACGAATAGACGAGCGAATAGCTGAAGACGAAATCGTTCGCGTCGAGCTGAGTCTGGTGGTCGTCGAAGCAACCGAATGGGAGGGCGTCGGGAGCGCCGCCGGAAACGGGCGCCATGTACTGAACGTGGCCCGCGCACGCCATACTAAACACCACGGCGACGCCGTAAGCATCGCCACTTTGCGGCGCCGCATGAGTGGTGATGACGTCAGCGGGTAAGTCGAACGAAAAGCTCGTCCCCATATCGAGTCGCGGGGTCAAGTCTATGCCTGGCTTGAAGGTCTTGGCAAAACCAGGGAAGCAGTTGTAGTAAGCGTCGTTCAGCGGGTTGATGCACGGGGTCGTGAACCAAAAGACGTCCATCGGTTCGGGCTTGCTGGGGCGGCCGTCGAACGCGAGAATATCGAGCTTGACGGTGTCGCCCGGAGCGCCGTAGGGTTTGTCCGCACGTGTTGCGAGAACGCGCACGCTCTTGACCTCGCTCGGCGGGTCGAAGCTTGGACTGCAACCGATACCCGCGCTCATCAGCGCGAGCAACAGGAGTTGTGCTTTGAGCATCACTTAGAACTCCGCGCGAAGGCCGAGGCTCGGCAGGATAGGTAAGCCGGTGACGTAACCGTATTGCGTATAGTTGTAGTTGTACCCAATACCCTCGGCATTTTTGGCGTAATACACGTTTTGTACGTCTAGATAGGCGTTCAGCTTCCAGGAAGGAAACAACCAGGTCTTGTCCGCCCGAATATCCAATTGGTGAAAATAGGGCAAGCGCGAACCGTTCGGCGGAAAAGTCGCGACCCCGAGCTGACTGCCGGTGGTCGCGTCGAAAGCGCCATAACTGGTCGGTGAGTAGAGGTTGCCCGAGACCAACCGGAAGCGGCCGCCGAGTTGCCAGCCGCGACCCAATTTGTAACTGCCGATCAGCGTCAGAATATGCGTCTGATCGTACTCGGACAAACGCAGCGGCTCGGCGGGCGTGTCGCGCCGCTCGCTCCGCGACAGGGTGTAAGAGACCCAACCGAAGAAGCGTCCGCCAGGCTTGTAGCGGAGCAGCCATTCGGCGCCGTAAGCGCGGCCGTCGCCCGAATTGCCCGCGTCGCTCACGACCAAGTGGTTTAGCGATTTGTAAAAGAGATCGAAAGATAGATCTATATTGGCAGTGAATTCTTGTTCGAGTCCCACATCATAGTGGATGGCACGGTTCGATGAGAGCATCGTTTGAGTGCCGGTATCTATAGCGCCTTGGCTCGTTCCGATCGGTGCTGGGGGCTGATAAAAAAGCCCGGCACCGGCCTTCAGCGTCGTTCGCGGAAAGCCGGTCGTGAGATCTTGGCGCCCGTTGACCCGCGGTGAAAAGTCCCAACTGCTCGTCGAGCTGTCGTAGTCGGCGCGTAAGCCGGGGACGATGCGGCCACCACGCCATGGGACGACCTCGAGCTCGGCGTACCCGGCGGGCAAGAAGAGCGTCTCGGACGTCGTCACCCGAACCGGCACTTGCCCAGGGCCGCCCGACGGTTGCCCGGGGCGCACCGTCGGGGGAACACTGAGGGACACGTGGTACGGCTCGTAGACCAAGTCCACGCCAAAGTTCGCGCTGAGGCCCCGCACGACCTTGTGCGACAGCTCAGCGCGCGCGGAGACCGGATGTAGCGTGGTCCTGATCAAGTTCGTGCCGACGCCGAGGTCAATTGCATCCACCCCATACGCGGCGGTCACGCGCAGCTCGGTACGAGCGCTCAACTTGTTTTGATACCTTGCTTGCAAGCGCCAAAAGCTCGTACTGTAGCCGAGTTGACCGGCAAAGGTGGGGTCGGCGGAGTCTGGAGTCTGATTGAGTATCTTCAGAGCGTCGTTCGACCCAAGCAAGGTCAGTCGAAACGAAGAGTGTGAATCGATATCACGCTGGAGCATCGCTTGGCCGTCATAGTACCGGGGCGCGGTCGTGACCCCCGCCCCCGTCCGCTTCAGGGCGGGGCCGAGCCAAGCATCGAAGTAGGAGCGCCGCCCCGCTACGAGGAACTTCCACCCCGTCTTGAAGACGGGACCCTCGAGCATCAGACGGGCGTCGATCAAGTCGACCTGGGCCAAGCCATGTAATCCGTCGCTCCTCGGATCGCGGAGACCGACGTCGACCACGCCGCCCATGCCCCGGCCGTACACTGCGCTGAAGTTCCCGGGGTAGAAGTCGATCTTTTCGAGCAGTTCAGTGGGCACGACGGAAGAGAGGCCGCCGAAGTGGTAGATCAACGGAATGTTCGTGCCATCCACGAAGATGTTCGTGTCCGCGGGCGCCGACCCACGGACGATGAGGGCGCCTTGAAAGGGGGGTGGGCGCGCCACCCCCGGCAGATTTTGCAGAGAGCGCAAAGCGTCGCCATTCGTCCCCGGGATGTGCTCGATTTCTTCTTTGCCGAGGGTGCGTTTGGTGACTTCACGAGGCGGGCGCTCGCCACGCACCTCGATCTCGACCGGTGCTTCCGCGCCGGGCGCTGACTCCGCCACCGGCGTCGAGGCGAGCTCGGGCGAAAGCCGCAGGGTGAGAGACGTCTCTTGCCCAGACGCGAGGTCCTCTTCGCTGTCGACCGGCATCTGACCAGCCGCGCTCACCAGGATGTGAACATGCCCGGGGGGCAAATCCAAAAAGCCCCACGAGCCGTCGGGCGCGGTCGAAGTCGTGTGTTCCCCGCCGCTCGCGTCGCGAACCTTGACCTGCGCTCCGGCGATCGGCCGGTCACTCACCTGTCTTGCGACGCGCCCAACGAGGCGTGGCGCCGGCGGCGTGAAGACGTATTGAAACTTGATCCGCGCAGAGATGGGCGTGCCATCGCGCAATGCCGGCTCGAACACGAGCTTATGCGCCGCTGCGAGCGCGGCCTCATCGAAGCCATGGCCCTGTGGAGTCTGTAAGTCCGCCTTCGCTACCGCTCCGTCCGTGCTGATTTCCAAAATAAGCGTGACTGTCACCGAGGCCGGAACTTGATCATGGAGTGCCTGCGCTGGGTACTCGGCACCGGAATCAGTCTTTAGGCGCGGTGGAGTGATCGTCGACCCTTTCGCCGCGTCCATTTGTTGTGCGCGCGCGGCCAAGCTGGCAAAGATGAGCGCAAGGAAAACTAAAGCCCGCGCGACGCGGAAACGCTCAGCGATCGAAACGAACATTGACGACCACCGTCCCTTCCGTCGGAGCACCGTCGTGGTCCAAAGCCGAGCTCCAGCTCTTGCTCAGGGCGCAGCGCGTCGCTTCCCGTCCGAACCCGTGCCCCGGATCGCTGAGCACATTGGCGCTCTTGGGAGTACCGGACGGATCGACGAGGACTCGGATCGTGACAACAGCGCTGTCAATTTGATCGCCGTCAGCCTCCGGAGGAAACGGGCAGCTCCAATGGGCGCCCCCCGCGAGTGCGGGCCGGCGTGACCGGTCTGGCCCCGTAGACCGCGGCGTCGAGGGAGACGCCGCCGCCGGGACGGCGCCGACGACCACGGGGCCGTGGACCGCGCGGTCGCCGGTGCCGTTCGTGGAGCTCGTTCCGCCGGCGAACGTCGCCGCAGATCCGGTCACGATGCTGTCTGTGAGATCTACGGGCTCGTTCGGAGTGGCTTCCTTCGTTAGGACTGCGGCCGCCTGTGCTGGAGGCGGAGGTGTATTGGTCGGGAGCGGCACTGCTGCCGCTCGAGCTGGCTCAGGTGGTTCAGGCGGCTTCGGCTCGCTGCGCGGGGGAGGCGGTAACGGTTGCTCGATGTCGATGACCTCGGTAACAGAGGGCGCAAGTGCCGCGCCTGGCGCCGGCGAGTGGAACAGCTGTGGCAACGCCACGGCCACCGCAGAGTGCACGATTAGCGCAACGAGCACGGCCGCTACGAGCCACGGTCGCTCGCGACGAAGGCTCGCCACCAAGGCATCCACGGCATCGATCGAGCTTTGCTTCGCCGTTGCTGGTGGCATCGTGTCAGTGAGCTCCAGCGGCGGACGACGCTGGCCCGGGAACAACGCCAAAGCCAATCTTGCCGACGCCGGATTGCCTCAGGAGGTCGAGTACGTGCATGACGCGCCCGTGATTGACGGTGGCGTCGGCTTTGATGACCGCGCGAAGATCCTTATTAGGGCCCTGAGCGGCCTGGGCTCGACCAAAGATTTGCTCGTCACTGGCGAGCGTTTGTCCGTTGACCTGGGTGGCCCCGCTTGCCGAGAGGACAACACTGAAGATCTCCTGAACCTCGTTGCCAGACGCCGCTTTGGGTAAGTCGACAGAAAGAGCGTCGTGATTGACAATCAGCTTTGCCGTGACCATGAAAACGATCAGCAAGACGAGCGTGATGTCCACCAGAGGTGTTACGTTGATGCCCGTGATGCCGCCGCTCCTCGAATGCGAGTTTCCACCGGCCATGACTCAAGCCCCACTACTTGGTGCAGCCAAATGCGGTTCGGGCGCCGGCGTGATGGCAGATGAAGACAATGCCCGTCCGCTCGGCAGCTCAGCGTCGAGCGCGCCGTCGATGTGGGTCAACAGCACGTGTCCGAGGGTACCCGCGTCGTCGAGCGCGGCCGTCAGCAGCCCTTGAAAGAAGTTGAATACCGCGACGGCAGGAATGGCGACCACGAGACCGACCGCGGTCGCGACCAGCGCCTCCGAGATGGTGCTCATGACCCGTTCGGGAGCGAGCTGGGTCGCCGCCGCGCCGCTCTTCACCGTTGATCGACCGAGCTCCTCGAACGCACCCACGACGCCGATCACCGTCCCGAGGAGCCCAATAAAGGGGGCATTATTGCCGACGGTGCCGAGGAACATGAGCCGCTTTTCGAGCAGCGAGCGCTGAAGGCCAGTGGCGGCCGCCATTGCTTCCTCCGCCGCGCGCGCGCCATTTTGCCATTGCGTGAGGCCGGCGAGGGCTATGGCCGCTGCGGCGCTGTTCGACCTACCGAGTCGAGCGTGTGCGCCCACGATGTCTTGGCGGCCGAGTAGTCGGTTGAGATCCTGGACGAGGACCGGCACGTCATCTCGGTGACCGAGAAACACCCGCGCCCGGTCGAGCATGACGCCGACCGAGCAAACACTGAGCGCCACCAAAAGCCAAAGCACCCAGGTTGCCCCCGAATCCACCATCAGGGTTTTTATTTGTTCGATCATCGCGTGTTCACTCTCGTGCTTGGGTGCCATTGCCGTACGAATCCGCCACTCTGCCGTGCAGAACGCGAGCGTCCGCACCCGCGCGACGAAGCGCGGCGGCATTTGCGACCGCCGGTTTTGGAGATAGTGGCGATGGCACGTCCGGCCAATGTTGCACGTCCATTGCAGTGTGTTTCAGGCGACGCGAGCGCAAATCTCGCCTCTTTCAGCGCCGCGCTCCGAATGCCAGTAGACAAGCTCGACCCAAGATCCATATCCGACGCGATAACTCTGGGACGAGCAAAGCGACTTGCGGCAACCTAAACAAGGTGCAGCTGGGGCATCACTGCCATTGTCAGCTGACCCGCGCCTGCCAGTGGGCAGTGGGCGGCCTCGAGTCGTTTTGCAAATGATTTCAGCCCGGTGCAGCCGCCTCGAACGCGCTAAGGTGAGCAGATGAGCGATTCGATGTCAGCGCTCCTAGTCGAGGACGATGTTCGACTCGCGCGGTTTACGGCCGAATATCTGCACGAGCATGAGATTCTGGTCACTCACGTAATCGATGGCGAGGGGGCGGTCCTGGAGATCACTCGCGGTCGCTTCGACATCGTCGTGCTCGATCTCATGCTGCCAAGGCAAAGTGGGCTATCGGTATGCCGGGCCATCCGCCAGCAGTCGGACGTTCCGATCGTTGTCGTGACGGCGAGAGCGGAGGAGGCCGACCGAGTGCTCGGCCTCGAAACCGGCGCGGACGACTACGTCGTCAAGCCCTTCTCGCCGCGCGAGTTACTCGCCCGAATGCGGGCCGTCGTCCGCCGCGACCGCGGAGAGCTCGCTCCAAAGCCCAAGAACATCCAAGTAGGCTCCTTGACGATCCAAACCGCGAGTCGATCTGTAACACTCGGCGGCCAGCGACTGGTCCTCACCAGCGCGGAGTTCGATCTTTTAAGCACGCTCGCGCAGCGCCCCGGGCGAATTCTTTCCCGAGATCAATTGCTCCGGCTCTCACGAGGCAGTGACGGTGAAACGTTCGATCGGGCGATCGACGTGCAGATCTCGCGCCTACGGCAAAAGCTTTCCGCGCACCCCGATGGCGGCGCGTTGATCCAAACCGTGCGTGGGGTAGGCTACATGCTGGTGGATGGCACCGGCTCGTGCTGAGTTTGCTGAAGGGACATCGCCTGCACTCGCGGGTTTTTTTGCACGGTTTGGTCGTGCTGTTCGCCGTCGCGCTCACGTTCACGCTGCTCTTCGCGCTGCTCATACGACCGGGCCTCGAGCGCGACGCTTTGGTTCTCAGCAAATGGCTCGGTCCCCACCTGTGCCAAGCCCTGTTGAACCCTCCGACTTTGGACCGCCGGGAGGACGCCGTTGCTGACCCATCCTATCTTGCCGCCTCCTCTTATTCGGATCGCGGGGTGTTACGGAGAAGCTTCGCCAAACCGCCGCTGCCACCTCTCACTCCAGAGCAGTTGATGCTGCTGCGCGGCGGCGGTCAGCCGCTGTCGAAGATTGGCTTTAGCCAGGCGGTTTCTTGTGCCGATGGTGTCGGCGGTGGCTACATCGTATTTCAGCCTTCTGCCGTCCCCTCGCTTCCCCAGCTTGCTCCCCCCTTTATCATCGTGATTGTGTTCGTGGCGTTCGCCTCACTCCCGTTCGCGCGCTCAATCACGCGGCCTATCGAGCGGGTCGTCGCGATCACCCAGGCATTTGGCCGAGGCGACCTGTCGGCCCGAGCCGAAACTGCTCGACGAGATGAAGTGGGCGACCTCGCCCGCGCTTTCAATGACATGGCCGAACGCGTGGAGCGCTTGATACGCGCCGAACAAGAATTACTCGCCAATGTCTCACACGAGCTGCGTACGCCTTTGGCTCGAATCCGGGTCGTGCTCGAGACCGCAATCGAGAACCCAAAGCGCGTCCCACTCCTGCTGGCCGAAATCGGAACGGATCTGACGGATCTGGAGCGCCTCGTCGAAAGCGTGATGGAAGCGATGCGCCTCGAGATGGGGACGGGGGCCCTTTCGGGAGGACAGCTTCCGGCACGTTTGGAAGCAACAGACATACGCGGGCTGGTGCTAGACGCGGTGGCCCGCTTTCGCGATGCGCACGGCGAGCGGCGCGTTGTCATCGAAGCCACCGAGGAAGTCACCGAGGCGCACGCCGACGCGCGCTTGGTGCGTCGCCTGTTATACAACCTACTCGAAAACGCCTGTAAATACTCGGAGGCGGATTCGCCGATCAGAGTTCGCATCGGTGGTGACCCAGGGGTCGTTTTTGTGAAGGTGGCTGACTCGGGCATCGGCATCGAGCCTCAGGACTTGCCTCACGTGTTCGAACCATTTTTTCGAAGCGATCGCAGTCGAACGCGCGCGACCGGCGGTACTGGGCTCGGGTTGGCTCTTGTCAAGCGCATCGCCGACGTTCACGGCGGACACGTAGCCATTCAGAGCCAGCCAGGGCGAGGAACCACGGTATCCTTCGAGCTTCGGCGGAGCCCGCCGGTTGGCGCCACGTTGCTCCGCGGCGACGCACCAGAGCCATAAGCAAAGAAGGAGTCTAGAATGAGCGATTGCGGCAGCCGAGCCTAGGGACCCGCCCCGTCGAGACGGGCTGGTTCGAAGCCGCCACCGGCGAACGTCGCAGCGTGAGAGCTGCCGTCGCTCACAGCTCCACAGCGCAGCGAGTCGATGCTCAGACCACCGAAGCGCGGGCGCGATGCGCTCGATACATCCGCAGAGCATGCAGAAACGTAGCGCTGTCTTTGACACCGTCCGCGAATCGCGCGACGGAGTCGGGCAGCGGTGGCCAGGGCACGAGGTGCTCGGGGGGCCGGCAAAGAGGCGCTAGTAGGGCGGCGACGGTGATGTCTAGGCGCGTCGGGCGATCGTCGAAGAAATAGCGCTTACCGGCAAGCTCTCGATCCAGCTCCGTGATGGCCGCGAGAATGCCGTCTTCGAATTCAGCACGGAGTCCGGATTGATTCGAGCTGTTCAATCTGAAAGGAGCTCGCGATGCTTCGCGACGCGGCTCATAGCGCCACCAGCGTCACCGGCTCAGGCCCGGGAGCGTGCTTGGTGGTCACCCGACCCATTTCTTAGCCGGCAGAGCCTTCGCGTCGTAGGTCGGCAACTGCTCGGGCTGTGAGGTGCTTTGCTGGGTCACGAGCGCCCCACTCCCATTTCTAGCGAGAGGCGAGCCGCACGCTGCGCTCTCCGCCAGCCTTGCGCGTCTGGATCCGACGCGGTGGCATTGGCTCGGCCGGCTCGTGCGGTCGAAGTAGTGTCTGGCCGGCGAGCGCTCGCTCGCAACGGTGGTATTGCCCGCTTCCCTTGCAATCCCAATGCCCATCGCGCCGTCATTCCGCGCGGTGAGCCGAGCCGTGTGCAGCGCTGTTCGGCGGCGGGCTAGTCTAGCCAAAGAGTGCGCGGTCGAGCTCACTAGCTTCGATACATTCCGTCGAGTCAGCTGCCAAGCGCTTTGGCTGAGCCTTGTTGATGGTCACGGGGCACGAGTCAGGCCGTCTCAGCCTTCGGCGTCGTGGAGCGGAAAGTTTAGATCTGCGAGGTGCGGCGCTGAGACACAATCGCCCCCATTTGTAATCCGAAATAAACATCGCCGCGCCCGCAGTGCAGGCTACTCAACGGCTGCCGTGCTCATGCTGATCAAACTTTGCAGCACAATGACGCTTTTAAGCCACGTGGCCATACTGCGCGCTAGTCCTGGCGACCAACTCAACCGCGTCTCACCAACGCTTGCGGTCGAGTGATGTTTGCATCAGCTTGCGTTCAAGCATTCGTCGGAGAGGTCGCAAGCTGATGACGTTCAACAATACCGTGCGTTTCATTTCGGTCGTGGCTGCCCTCGCAGCGGCGTCTTCGTGCTCGGATGATGCCGGCACATCGTCTGCTGGAGGATCGATGGCTGGAAGCGCCGACTCATCGGCGGGCGCGGGCGGTGAAGGCGGCGCCGGCGCTTCGAACGACGCTGGCGCTTCGAACGACGCCGGCGCTTCGGGCGCGGCCGGCGCCATTGGTCAGCCGTCGGGGGCCGATGCCGACATTACTCTAGTGTCCCGGCCTGTGCCTGAGGTCGTTGCCAAAGCTCGTGAAATGGCGAAGACGATGCCGATCACGGTGACCGCGCTGCGTAACAACATCAGTGTGTTCGCGGGCTCGGGTGGCAACATCACGGTGCTCGCGGGTCGCGATGGGCTGCTGATGGTCGACGCGGGCTACGTGACCTCACGACCGCAAATGCTCGACGCGCTGGCTGCGGTCAGCGCTGCTGCCAGTGGTTCTGCGCCGCCGGCGGCCTTGGACGTGCGCGTGGCGCGCGTGATCAATACGCACTGGCATGCCGACCACACGGACGGCAACGAATACCTGCATGCCATTGGCGCCCTGATCACCGCGGATGAAAACTCGTTGCAGCGCCTGTCAACTACCCAAACGGGTGAGATCATGGATGGCTCGACAACGATGTTTCCGCCTGCGCTTCCGGGAGGACTACCGAAGGACATCGTGGCCAAAAAGAAAACGCTCACATTCGATGAGCAGACCGTCGTGATTCAGCATTATGAACCTTCCCACACCGATACCGACCTGTCTGTCACCTTCAAGGAGGCAAATGTCCTGGCCGCCGGCGACACATGGTTCAACGGCATCTACCCGTTCATCGATATCGATGCGGGTGGCTCGATCGGCGGGATGATCGAAGCGACGAACGCGAACATCGCGGCGGTGACCGACAGCACGCAGATCGTCCCGGGTCACGGCCCAGTCGGGTCGCGCACCGACCTCCTCGACACTCTAAACATGCTGACCACGATTGCCGATAACGTCGCCGCCCTCAAAGCTAGCGGCATGACGCTCGACCAAACCATCGCCGCCAAGCCGAGCGCGACGTTCGATGCGCGTTATGGCACGGGCCCGCTGAAGCCCGACCTCTTCGTGTCGTTAGTTTATCGTAGTCTTTAGCGTTGCCCTCACCGCAAGTTTGCAGCGTTGGCTGCTTTCCCCCACTTTGCGCCAGCGGATCGAATGAGGCGGCGAGAAGAACCGAGCGTTCACACCCCGCCATCCGTTGGCTCGTTTGAAGTCAGGTGAGGGCCTGGCGCCGTTGCTGAACCAGCGCTGCAGCGAACACGAGCATGCCTCCTAGCGCGAGCAAAGTCCCTACCCACCCGGTGGATGTCCACCCGTAGCCGGCGGCAATGGCGACGCCGCCGAGCCAAGCGCCGAGCGCGTTTGCGACATTGAACGCTGAATGCATGAGCGCGGCGGCGAGCGTTTGCGCGTCGCCCGCTACGTCCATCAACCGGATCTGAAGCGCGGGCGCGATCGCCACGATGGTACCGAGAGCGAACACGTTGCAGCAGATGGCGACCGCATGCGGCGCCGTGAAGACGACCGCGGTCATCACCAACGCGTCCCACACCAAGATGCCGGCAATCGTGCCCATCAGTGACTTGTCGGCCAAGCGCGAGCCGACCAAATTGCCTGCGACCATGCCGATGCCGAACAGCGCAAGCACGAGCGGCACCGTGCCTAGCGACAAGTGAGTGACTTCGGTCAAGAGCGGTTTGATGTAGCTGAAGACCGCGAACATACCGCCAAAGCCCACCGCCGCGATGCCGAGCGTCAGCCACACCTGGGGCCGCGCGAGCGCACTCAGCTCGCGCAGCGGGGTTGCGCCCTCGGCCGACGGAACTTCGGGCACGAAGCGGCGCACCGAGACACACGTCAACGTCGCAATCGCGCCGACCAGCACGAACGCCGCTCGCCAACCCCAGTGCTGACCGAGCCATGCCGCAAGCGGTACACCGAACAGGGTCGCGCTGGTCAGGCCGAGCATGACCATGCCGACCGCGCTAGCACGGCGATTGGGCGGCGCGAGCGACGCGGCCACGAGTGCCGCCACCCCGAAGTACGCGCCGTGCGGCAGCCCAGTGAGCCAACGAATGACACTCAACGCGAGGTAGCTCGGCGCAAGCGCGCTCGCGAAGTTGCCGGCCGCAAACAGGGCCATCAGCGCGATGAGCAAACCGCGCCGCGGCCACTTGGCCGTCACGACCGCCAAGAGCGGCGCGCCGAGCACCACGCCGAGGGCGTAAGCACTGATGACATGGCCCGCTTCGGGTACGGTCACTCTGAGATCGCGCGCAATCTCGGGCAGCAGACCCATGGTTACGAACTCACCGGTGCCAATCGCGAAGGCGCCGATGCCGAGCGCCCACACCGAGGGCGTGAAATGACGTTCGCGATCGGAGGCGACCTCGAGCTCGAGCGCGTCGCTCGTCATGCTGCTCCCGTCGCACCGCGCGGCGCCCCTGCGCCGGGCTGAATATTTCGCGGAAGGTGAGCGATGAAGGTGGGCGTATGCACGAGCTGTACGCCGGGTGCCACAGATAAGCTGCCGCCGCCATCGACGACGAGGGACCGCTTCACCGGCGCGGATTACGCAACGCTGACTGCTCTAACGTGCGTGGCCGCAATCTCGACGTTTAGCGCCGTAGTGTCTCGTATACGGGCCCTCGGCTGCCGACGACGACGGGCATATATCGTGCTACGAGGCCGGCACCTGTGCCACGCCGGACCAGCAATCACCAGTTTGACGTAGAATCCGAGGCCGTCCATTCAGACATTCAGCGCGCAAGACTATATTTTGGCCGGTCCACCCAATTGCGACGAAACGCTCGGAAGAAGAAATAGCCCGTGCAAAGAACGATCCCGCTGACGACAACGGCTTAACGAGGCCTCGAACGCAGCTCATGACGCGTTGCTACGGCTCATGCGCCGCGACGAACACTGCGCTCCAGGTGTCGAGACCAAGCGGGCGGTTGCTCTGAAACTCGTGAGCATCCTTGAGGCGCAGCCCCGACGACGCGAGTAGCAGTTCGACCTCTGGTATGAACAGGTACCTCATGGTGTGCGTTTCCGAAAACTCCTCGACCGCGCCGCCCTGCTTGTCCTTCACCAGCAACTGGTAGTTTACCTCCACCGCATTTTGATTCGGGTGTGAGGTAGGCTTGGCGATTCGCGTCACCGAGTAGCGGTCGTCTTCGAGGCGTAAAACACGGATCGACGGGCGTTCGGTGAGCACGGTCGGCCCGTACCAGCAGTCGAAGATGAATACCCCCCCCGGTTTCAAGTGCTCCTTCGCGGTCGAGAAGGCAGCTTGCAAGTCGTCGTTCTTGGTCTGGTAGCTCATCACGTGAAACAGCGAGACCACGGCATCGAATTTTTGGCCAGTGCGCACCGAACGCACGTCTCCCTGGGTGAACTCGGGCGCGACGCCGGAAGAAGCTAGCCGGAGTGCTCGTTCCGAAGATGCGCCAGCGACGTCCGCCCTTGCCACTGCCAGCATCTCAGCTGAGCGATCTACGCCGGTCACGAAATACCCTGCCTCGGCCAAGAGCAACATATGGCGCCCGGTGCCGCAGCCGAGGTCGAGCAAGGAATGCGCGTTCGAGTGGTGCGACCGGATCAGGGAACGAATGTAGCTAGCCTCCGCCGCGTAGTCCTTGTGCTTGTAGAGCAGGTCGTAGTACCGCGAGTAGGCACCGAAACGGACATCCTAGGGCCTTCTGATATTTGAGGGCCGCCAAACTCGGGGACTCCTCGTGCATGTCAATGTACGCGCATTTCGCAAGCGGACGTTAGCATACCGTTCCAGCGCTGAACGCCGCTTCATGGTTATTTGACGCTGCGTACGTCGCGTGATGCCGGCATCCCGGAATGTCAGAAGCAGCCGCAATCCGTGCTCGTCACGGGGGACCACGGGGCAGGATGGTTCGTACCTGCTTGAGCTACTAATCAGCAAGTGTTACGAAATTCACGGCATGGTGCGCCGCTCGAGCTCTTTCACCGCCGGCGCATCGACGCAGTTCATCCCAACCCGAGTACCGCGACCAATTCTTTTGCGATACGGCGACGTGCTCGACACCAACAACCTGAACCGGTTAGGGGTCAATGTGGACGCCAGAAGTGGAGCGAGCAGCTCAGCATGTCGATGAAACAGATCGGTCATCGTCTGCGCGAGATCGGGATGCTGTGTCGCGGGCTTCTCAAGCCGGAAGAGTATTTGACGATTTACTGACCGCAGCGGCACGACAGCGTCTGGCGACGGAAGTCGACGCCGAAACTAGCCGGGGATGTACTCGACCACTGGCGACGGCTTGCCATCGCGGTCGCTGCGAAGCTCGAGCATTCTTGCAGTGCGGACACGGGCGTTGCTCGTCAGGGACCTTAGCTCGACGGTCTCGGTGACCACCGCGTTTTGACAACGGCATTCTCGCGACGTTTGCGCTCAGCCTCCGCCCGACGCTCGCCGAATCAGCTTACACCGCAACTCGCGATTGAGCGAGGTAGCTTCACCGGCGCGCGCTCGGCGCCACGTGTGCGCGTGTAACTGCCCTTCATGAAAACCTGCCTGAGCTCCGCGAGGTCCGGACGTCTCCAAAGTTTCGAGTACGTTTCGCGCGAAATGATGGGCTTCCAGCCGGACGCCCGGCGGCAAATGGCTGACGCGCACAGTGCCACGACGTCTGACGCTTTGCGTTGGGACGCCACGTTTTGCTCGCGATCTCGTAGATGAGCAAAGGGGCTCGAGTTGTCACGCTCCTTGCTGTGAGCGTCTCACAGCATGTCTCAACATTTGGTTTCGCGGTCCTCGACCTTCCCCGCCGTTCGGCTCAGTGAGTCTAGAGATTATGTAACCATTTCGGCGGTCGTTCCAGGTTTCGCCGCAGGTGACCTCGAAATCACGCTCGTCAAAGACGTCCTGAGTATCACGGGGCAACATCGCTCGGAGGTACCGGGCGGCTTTTCGCCGCTTCACCGCGGGCGCCGTAGCAACGACTTCAAGAGCGAGATCAAGCTGCTCAACGAGGTAGCCTGGGAGGACACCGACGCCTGTCTCGAGCGCGGCGTGCTCACGATTCGACTGCGCAAGGACGCGCCGTCCTCGCGCCCACCCATTCCGATCCGTTTGACCTGAGAAAGACCATGGTAAACCTCACCGCCCGTCACCGAGAATCGAGCCCTGGCCGAGCTCGGCTATCCGCCGTCAAATGGCCCATTCCATCGACGGAACCCGATACATCTGCGGTCGATGGCTCTTGGCTCGACGAGGTTCGTCCTCGGCACTCATTCATTGCATACAAGCCGGACGTAGCGCGCGCGGGTGCCGTCAGCGTACCCACGCCAGGGCTCGCCCATGACGTTTGGGAAAGCGCGCACGCGCTGCTCGTCTTGATCGACTTGCCCGGCGTCGAGGCTCAGCACATCGCCCTGAGCTTGGGCAGCCAAGCGCTGCATCTCGAGGTCTCGGTTCCTGCCGACGAGTCGCGCCCAGGAGCGCCCATCGGCAAATACGGAGTCCGCCTCGAACTACCCCCGGGTGCCGGCCCGGACTCGATAGACGCTGCGCTTCGCCACGGCGTACTGCGAATCCACATCGCGAAGGAGGGTTCCGGCTTGCGTCGAGTACCAATCTCCTCCGCCGGAACCGACCGCGACGATTGACCTCGATCACTGATCGAAGTTTCAAAACGACACGCGGCACTCTGCCGAAACGGGCCTTAAGAGCCCGAGCTCTCGTAGTGACGCAAGCCGGCGTTCCAGGCCCAGTGCGCGATGAAGAGCGTTATCACCGTGGCGAGGGGTGCCGCACCCAAACCCCAAAGGGCCGCGGTCTTACCGAACAACACGCGCCCTGGCAGGTAGTGGAACGTGCCGAAGGGCACGAGTAGCAGAAGTAAAGCTTTGAGCCAATTAGGATAGATGGCAAGCGGATAGCGACTCGCTTGCAGCAAGTTGTGGGCGATCATCATCTGCTGCGCGAACGGGCCGACGTAGCGGAAAGACAAGCTCGCCGACACGACCAGCACGGCTGTGTAAATCAGCGTGCCGCAGACCCACCACACCGGCAAGCCGAGCCAGACGAACCACGGCGGGTGGAGCCACCACATCGAGCTCACGATGCAAACGGCACCGGTCAACAAGTTACCGAACGCATGTAACTCCGGGCGCGTCAGCAGAAAGAACCAGAGCGAGCGCACCGGGTAAGTGAGCAAGCGATCGAGATCTCCGGCCACGATGTACTGCGGCAACAGCCAGACCTGATTGAACAGCACCTCGGAAGCGCCCAAACACGCGGCCGTCATTCCGAATAGAAAGACGATCTCGCGGCCGTTCCAGCCGGCCAGCGCCGGCGTATTGCGCAGCACAATCCACAAAAAGCTTATCGACGCCGCTTGCAGCAAGACCGCCGTGACGACGCCGACGACCAGATCGACTTTGTATTCGAGCTTGGCCTGGAGGGAGGCCTTGAACGCAGCCAAGTATACGTTTTCGAATGTCGACATCAGCCGCCTTGAATCTCGAAGCGGCGCAGCGCGCGCGCCAGCATGAAGCGCCCCAATAAGAGTAGGCCGACGGCCCACGCCAGCTGCTCGCCCAACGCCGCCCAGAGCTCGACGCCACGAATCCAACCTAGGTACACGGAGACCGGCGTGTGAATCGTGTGCCGAAAGGGCAGCCATTGGCTCACGGCGCGGAGGGCCGGTGGAAACAAAACGAGCGGCGCGGACAGCCCGGAAAACGTAAGCTGCAACGCGTTACGCGCCGCAGTGATCCCATAGCCGCTGTACGTGACGAAGGACGCCTGCACGAAGATGAACGACACGGCAAATAGAATCACGAACGAAAGCACCAGGCTTGGGCAAAACGCGAGTAGCGCGGCGGCGTCCCGAGGCAAGGCGCTCGACCGCCAGAACAGCAGGGTGACGCCAAAGATCGGCAGCACCAAAATCAAGTTGAACAGCCCGTCGCTCAGCGCCTGAGCCAGCTGGGCCATTTGGAAGTCGATTGGGCGCAAGAGATCGGTCGCGATCAGCCCCATGCGGATACGCTGCCCGATGCGACCCTCCACATTCATGGCGAAAGCGAAATTGAGGCAGCCCGCGATCAGAAGATACGGGAAGAGCGCGCGCGCGGGAATCGCCTGGCCTTGCTGGTTGGCCTGATAGATGTGACGCCAAACCAACATTGGGATTGCGTAAGAAAAGCCGGCGCTGAGCACCGACATCAAGAGCGCGGGCTTGTACGCAAAGCTCGCCCTCACCGCGCACACGAACAGCGCGCGCAGCGTGCCGAGATCCGCGAGCAGGTCTTGCCTACGCGTCACTGGGCCTCGGCGGGCGCCACGCGGCGATAAATGCTGGCGACCATGCTGTCGATATCGGCCTTTTCGAGCACGATGTCCGACACCGGCAAGCGGGTGAGTAAGCGCTGAGTGAGCGCGGGGGCTGCGCCCTCTCCCTCGTAGCTCACGACCACGCGGTGGCCCTGGCATTCCTGAAGCTCCCCGCCCAGTGCCAGCAGCTCTTGCGCGAGCTCGCGCCGGGCGGCCTCCGACGCTGGGCGCTCGAGCTCGAGGACGATGCGGCGTTTGCGGGCAAATCGCCGCTCGAAATCCTTCAGCGAGCCGTCGAAGAGCAGCTTGCCTCGATCCAGAAGCAGCAGGCGATCGCACGTTTCGGTGATGTCTTTCAAATCATGCGTCGTGAGCAGCAGGGTGCTTTCGAAGCGCGCCTGCATGTCGCGGATGTAGGCCCGCACCTGCTCTTTCACCGACACGTCGAGCCCGATCGTGGGCTCGTCCAAGAACGCGATGGCTGGCGCGTGCAGCAGCGACGCCGCCAAGTCACAACGCATGCGCTGCCCGAGGGAGAGCTTGCGCACCGCGACCGACAAGAGCGGTCCGAGATCCAAGCGCTCGACGGCCTGCCGATAAGTGACGTCGTATACGTCCTTCGGAACGCGATACATCGTGCGTAGGAGCGACAGCGTCTCTTGCACGGGAATGTCCCAAAGCAATTGCGGTCGCTGTCCGAACACCACGCCAATCTGCGAGGCGAGCTGCCGTCGCTGCCGCCACGGGTCCAGGCCGAGCACAAGGACCTTGCCGCTAGTAGGCATCAGGATCCCGGTCAGCATCTTCAACGTCGTCGACTTGCCGGCGCCGTTCTCACCGATAAACCCGACGCGCTCGCCGCGCCGGATCGAAAAACTAAGCTCAGACACCGCCTGATGCCGCTCCTCCTCACTCGAAAATAGACCGCGGAGGGCGCCGCCGAAGCCGGGTTTGCGAACCTTCCGCGCGTACGTCTTGTTGAGTAACTCAGTGTGAATCGAGAGAGCCATAGCTAGGTGGCGAGCATCACCCGCGCCGCCCTTGCACGCTAGAATGATCGTGACGCGCCGCGCGCTCGCGGCGATGCGGGTGATGTCCGACGGCGCCCAAATGATCGGATCCATCGGGCCCAGCGGCCCTCGACGATGCCGGCACCTGACAGTTCTTGGGGCGCCTTCGACAGATATTCTTTCGGTACGCCGTGTAACTCGGCGAGCGCAGCGTCGGCAGGTATTTGCCAGGCGCCAACGAGGCACGGCCCATGGCCGGGCTGGTGCGCGAACGTTCGCTGTTCGCACGTTGTCGGCATCGACGTAAATTTGAAGGATGGGTGAACCCGCCGAGCAGTGGCAGGCTGCCGCGATGATCGCAGGCTCCCAAGGTGCGCCGCGCCGTTTCGCAGACTACCCCGGAAGGTTGGTCGAGCGGGGCGACTCGGAAAGGGCCGCCACCCGCGCAACGTGTGCATGACCTTTGTGAACCATTGCGGACATCGAGATCGACTGTTTCGGTCGTTGCTGCGCGCAAGGTCGCCTGAGACAATGCGAGGCTGGCCGCCGATCGTCGATACGCCCACGACACTATCCTTCGAGAGCCTTCCGCAGTAACAAGGAACACCATGGCCCGGCCGCCACTGCCCCCGTTCGATGCCGAAACTGCCACCCAAAAAGCACGCCTCGCCGAAGATGCGTGGAACAGCCGTGACCCGGGCCGCGTCGCACTCGCGTACACTCAGGATAGCGTCTGGCGCAATCGCAGTGAGTTCGTGCGGGGGCATGCACAAATCGAAGCGTTCCTGACCCGCAAGTGGCAGAGGGAGCTCGACTATCGGCTGATCAAAGAAGTTTGGGCGTTTCGCGAGAATCGGATTGCCGTGCGCTTTGCTTACGAGTGGCACGACGACAGCGGGCGCTGGTTTCGCAGTTATGGAAACGAGAATTGGGAGTTCGACAGTGAGGGTTTGATGGCCGTGCGCATTGCCAGCATCAACGATCTGCCGATCACAGAAGCTGCTCGAATGTACCACTGGCCCCTTGGTCGCCGCCCAGACGAGCACCCTTCGCTCAGCGAGCTCGGGCTCTGAGGCCGAGCTCCGCTGCGAGTCAGCTCGAGGGCGGCGTCTTGGCAAAGTCATTGAGTCCGTCGCCGGTCTCGACTGCTTTGCACGGCGGAGCGCCCCAGTTGCGCATTCACATACAATGAGCCATTATCCAACCGTGAAATCGTTAATACTGAGTCTGAGAATCCTGGCCGTCGCCTTCATCGCCGTGTCAGCGCTTCATCTGTTCTTAGGCATGCAAGCGGACGCCATGCTGGGCGCGCCAGTCACCCCGGAGATGGCGTCCCAGGCTTCGTTCGACAGCCAAAATCGCTTTTATGGAGTTACCTTTTCACTGCTGGGCGTCGCGCTGCTCGTCTGCGCGACCGACCTGCGGCGGTACGAGCCTATCATCGCCGCCACGCTTGCCGTCCTTTTCGCGGCGGGCATCGCTCGCATAATAGCTTGGGCCATCCACGGCGCGCCTTCGCCGATCATCATCGGCATCCTCTGCGTCGATGTTGCCCTCCCGCCAGTGCTGTTCTTTTGGCTGAAGCGAAGCCTCCGGACAGCATAGGGCATGACAACTCGCCTAGGGGGCGGAGTGCACGCCCGAGCCGTCGCGCGTGGCGCTTCTACGAGGAGACGTTGAGCTTCGGGCCGAGCCGCGCGTGCGGGCGGAGCGGCCTATATTCGAGGTGACACGGCCTGCTCCCTTATCCCACCCTCGGCGCCGTCACCTCCGCCGCAAGCCACGCCTTTTGGGGCGTCGCCGACATAGAGGAAGCGGTCACGGAGCGGAAGGCCACAGGCCCGATGTTCGAGGATTACGACAAGCCGACGTGAGTGACAGGAATCGAGCCGCGCGGGCGAGCACCGCGGCCCGGTTGAAGGACCGCAAGCAACATCTGGCAATGGTCCAGACGCTTCATGCATTGAATTGGATCACGTATGGCTTGGCCGAGCCAGACAGCGTATGATTCCCAGCGATGCGGAAGCAGTGCACGGTCAGTCGCGTTGCGTTCGCGCTTGCGCTCGGTACCGGCGCGTTCGCGGCAATGGACTGCACGCCGCGCTCGGGAGCTGTGCCTATGCCCGGGTATCGCACCATGTCCACGTCGTGCGTGTTCGGAATGCGCGGCGTGCGTGTCGCCATGGCCGACTCGGAGCAGGACGCGGTCGACATCACCATTCGCATGTCCGCAAGTGCAAAGCGCCTGCGGCACTGTGCGCGCGCACTGCTGAATGAGACGGAGCCACCGGAGAGCGAAGCCTTGCTCGATCAAACCGCGCCGCGGAGGCTCGAGATCTGCCACCAACTGGCCACGGCACAGGTCGAAAATATCCAAGGCGGCGTGCGCATTCACGTCGTTCCCGACAGCGCTAACGACACTGCCATCATTCGTGACGAGCTGGCGGCGCGTATCGAACGGGCGGCGGCCGAAAACCGCTGCGATTGACTCAGAACATCACGCCATCCTCGACGTAAATGCCGAGCGGCAAGGTCGGGTTCTCAGATTTGGCGTCCGGTGAGTACGCGACTTCCAGACGGAACACGGCGGCCTGCCCCCACATTAAATAGCCGCCCACGCCCGCCCCCCATTTCAACCCGATCCCCGAGCCATCAGCGCGCGAGTGAAACGTGTAATCGCTCCACACTCTGCCTGTGTCGAACAACAAATTGCCGCCGAACGCGAACTGTTCGCCCAGCCAGTGCGCGTGCCAGAGCAGCGCGCGGAGCTCCGCATTGGCGAAAATTTTTATCAATCCGGCATAGCGCCCGTCCGGCACGCCGCGCACGGAAGAGGAGCCGCCGATCATTTCGTCGGTCGTGAACACACCGCCGGTGTACAGGTCGTACGGCGGCACGTTACCGAACTCGAAGTCCATCACGCCGCGCAACGCGAGCGTCGTCCGCCTGCTTAGTGGCAGGTACTTGGCCAAACGACCCCCCGCGCCGCCGTAACGGACGCCGGCGCTAGAGGGCACGCCGAGCGTGCCGCGCACGCCCATGTCCGAGTAGCTGCCCCGTCGCGGGAAAATCTCGCTGTCCCGCGTATCGTAAACGAAGCCGGCGGCGAGCGTGAACAGGCTGAGTGGTCGCACGCCGCGCGCCCCCCCGGTTGCCACGTCGCTTGCGAGCTTGCTTCCCGCATACACTTGCGGATCTTCATAACGGTATTGTGTGCCAAGCATCAAATCGAACGGACCGCGGAGCACCACGCGTGTCAGCTCACGCAGGCGAGCTTGGCGATCATCGAACTCGAAGTACCGGCCTGATGCATTGGCCGGAGGCCGCGCGCTGCTCGCATTGCCGATTCCGAAGTACAACTGATTGATCGTGCGGTAATAAAGTAGCTGCGGGTTCAGCCGAACGCGGCCGTTATACAGATTCGGTACGTCGATGTTCCACTGGTAGCTCTGCTGCGTGAACTCGCGTCCGTTCGGACCGTTTTTGATGCTCAGCGCCAAAACCAAGTCCATGTTCCATTCGTAGGGCACGGCGCCCTTGCCGAATTTGCTGAGCGTCCCGACCACCCCGAACTCGAAGCCGATGTCGCTGTCGCCACCCAGTAAGGGGAACCCGGCCGGCTCGTAGCGGTCCTTGTCGTAGTCCACGGCGTCGGTTGCCGGCTGCGCGGCCAGAGTGCTTCTGGAACCGATGGTCACGAGGCACGCCATGACGCAGGAGATGGCAACGATGGGTCGGCGCGACAACGCCGCGAGCTTGGCGCATCCCCGCATCCAGAACCAGGGCCGATTGAGGTCCGACCAAATTAGCGCACACCGCGCCTGCGAGTGCCAGCAAAGCGGCCGTTTAGAACAGGCCGCGCGCGAAATTCAGACGTGGTCTCAGCGATCACGACGGCCGAGAGAGCAGGCTATAGCTTGCGGGCGGTCGACGTTCGGTGGCGACGACGGGCGCTGATCGCGAGGACGAGCGCAAAGAGCCACGCGCTCGCGATAGACCTTCCGCTAGCCGATCGCATTTGGCATGCGCACCCCGCCGAAGCGTTGGCCCTCGCTGTGACCGGCTGCGATCCGCTCGCGCCGCTGCCCAACGTTCCGTTGCCCGACGCGCCGCCGCCGGTGACTCCGCCCAAGCCCGGCGCCGTACCGGCGGCGCCGGCCTCGAGCCCATTCGCGCCCGCGGATCCACTCGAGCCTCCACTGGCCGCTGCGCCTGCGGTTCCGCCCGCCCCTGCCGCTCCACTTCCTCCACTTGCCCCCGCCGACCCGTCCGCGCGACCCCCGCCCGCACCTGCGACCGGCCCCGCACCTCCCGCACCCCCGCCGGTAGCCGGATTCTCCGCCGCCACGAGATCGGCGACTGCGATCCATCCGTTCCACTGGAGCTCCACATTCGCATTCACCCCGTTGCTCGGAGGATCGAAGCCTTGGCCTGGAAGCTCGACGACGAGACTGTCGGTGTACACTTCGCGAAACCAATCGAGCGCGCCGCCGCCTTCCCCTTGGGCCACTTGGTACCCTGCACCCGCGGGAACCATTGCCTGCGCCCCCAGCGTCTCGCCCCACAGTTTATTTTTCGCGTAGTCGGGGGGCGCGGTCTGCGTGTACGCGTACGGGATCATCACCTGGTTCGCGTTCGAGTGATAGTCCACATAGAAGCGAAGCTTTTTGAGCGACTCGGCGAGCTGCCGAAGCGCCTGCGTTTCCGGCTCCGAAAAAGGCATTGTTCCGCAGTTGGTGTCCGAGCTGCAACTGTTCGAAACCTTCTGCCCGAACGCGGTCGAATAGTTTCGGTTGAGATCGACATTGCATCCGGGGTGCATATTCCTGCGCTGCAACCGGTTGCCGTCGAACGTTTGGACGTACCCGTCGGGATTCATGACAGGAATCACATAGACATCGAGGTTGTCGACGACGCGCTTCACGCGCGCATCGGAATCGTACTGGCGCACGAGCGCGTCGGCGATGCCCATCGTCACCATTGGCGAAAGCCATTCTCGTGGATGGTGGGTTCCAGTCGTGATGATGCTGGCGCGCTCGGCGCCGCCCGGGTTCGACGAGATCAAGAGCGCATGAATGCTTCGCCCCTCGATCGATTTGCCGATGTCGACGATCTTCGCACGCCCAGCGGACATGCCTACCAAGTCCGCGAGGTACGATTCGATGGCCGGAAGCTCCTGCACCTTGTTGAACCAGGCGTCGAATGCCCCGACCAAGAACGGCGTCGGCTGCTCATTTCGACGGTACGATTCGTCGACCATCTGTTGAACGTTGACGCTCTCTCGCTGCGCGTCGATGCCGGCCGCTCGTAGCCGCCCCAGCGTCTCAGGCGTGATCACGAGCGTATGGGAGACGAGCTTCGGATCGTGCGGCTCGAGCACGTGCTCGGCTTCGGCCCAGATCCGATCGACTTCGTCGGCACTCTTCGGTTTGGCCGTGACGTAAACGAACCGCTCGTAAGGACGTAGGCGCGCGCTGTCCCGCGCGGAACCATTCGCATCAGCGCTGGCTGCGGGCCCCACCGCGAGCGAAGCGATCAGAACGGCAGCGGCTGCCGCGAAGACCGACAACCGGCTATGAAACGACATATGGTTTCACCTTTCGGATCTTGGGTAACGCCGTTGTTGGCCGCTAGCCACGAGAAAACGTGGAACGACCCGTACGGCGCTAGCTTCCGAGCGTCTCCGTGCGATTTTTGCCGCCCGCTTGTACTAAAGAACGACGCGCGCCTCCTTGAAGATCCGTTCGACGATTGAAGTCGTCGTCGTGCCTTCAACGGCCGCGCCTCGCAGAGCCTCAAAGAACGTTCGCGCGGGTCGCGCTGCGGCGCTCGATCAGTCGATTGCGGTTTGGGCTCTCGAACCAGGTCGAGCCGAGGTGTCGGGGGAGCATCGAGGCGTACAACACGTCGCGCAGCGCGTTCGTTTCCCACGTGACCGAGGAGTGAGCCACCTCCGTGCGGACGAACACGGCGCTCGCGTGAGACAGATCGCGACGCGAGAGCGCGCCTTCGCGTAGCTCT
Organism: Myxococcales bacterium; assembly: GCA_903642325.1. Taxonomy (GTDB): domain Bacteria; phylum Myxococcota_A; class Polyangia; order Polyangiales; family Polyangiaceae; genus PMG-095. The sequence continues at coordinate 76,785 of CAHJWM010000027.1, forward strand.
TCGGAGACGCGCACGCCCGAGCGCTCGAGGTCCGCGCGTAAGCCATTATTCAGGGTTTCGGTCGAAGCGCCAACGGTGAAATAGCTCACGAGCTTGTGCCGGCTGATCGCCGGATCGTCGCGTCGCGCGAGCACCCAATCACGGAAGACGTCGCTTTCGGCGTACAGCGCATCGAACAGATACGTCTCGGATACGTCCACCCCGCCGTGGCGGAGACTGCATGCAGCGGCATGATATCCACCGGAATGCGCCGATAAACACACTCGCCCGAGCCGGGGCCGCTCGGGGAAACGCGACTCGCCGAGCGCCGCGCGTCCCACTCGCGCCGCGGTCGACAATGCGCCACCGAGCAGGCGCGCGAACGCGCCAGGTAATGCGAGCTTTCCACAAGACGAATCGGCAGCAAACAAGGCGAGCTGCGGGACGACGAGGATCGCATTCTGACGACTCTCCACGAGCTGCTCGCGCAGCGCATGGGCGGCGAGCGCGCGCTCGGCGCTGCTGTTGTGTCCGTGGAAATGCACGAGCACAGAGATGCCTTCTCGGGGCCGAAAGCGATATTTGTCGGGGACGAACACGATCACCGTGTCATCCGCCGTGCCGGCGAACGGAGCCTGCGGCACTCCGAGGACGAGCGTCGTCCCGAGCGCGCCCCGCAGCTGCGTCTTCAGTCGAGGGTCGACATCCGTTCGCGCGCTCTGTGCGAACGCCGTCGCCGAAAGCAACGAGGTTTTTGCTAGTACGGCCAGTGCCGTTCGCCGACGCATGGTTCTCCCGCTTGCCAGAAACCGGGTGGTGCGGCCAACTTCACGGCTGATCACGAATGGCTGCTTGAGACGCGCCCTGTCTACCGCGACACAACCGTCATAAAGGCGACTCCGCTGGCGAATCGACGGTTGATATCTCCACATTTGGAGAAGTTTCGTAGGTTTCGCGTCGAAACTGTGAGTATCCTTGCGCCTGGGCTCGGGTGGGTTCGAGCGGCGGCGTGGATCCACTGGGGAGCGCCGAACGACGACGAACCGGGCGCCGCTGACACGCAACATCGATGATTAAACGGAGAGAAAATGGCAAAACGGGGCAGCGTTAACTTGGGTTTGGTGTCGATCTTGGTTGCAGTGGTCGGAGCGGCAGCGCTCGGCGCCTGCGGTGGCGACGACACGGGCGGTGCCGGAGACGCCGGCTCGAGCGCCGGGGGCGAGGCCGGCCGCGGAG
>CAHJWM010000028.1 GCA_903642325.1 Myxococcales bacterium
CCAGCGCCGGCGCTGTTGCCGCCTGCGCCTGCGCTGCTGCCCCCTGCGCTGCTGCCCCCTGCGCCTGCGCTGCTGCCCCCTGCGCTGCTGCCCCCTGCGCCTGCGCCGTTGGCCGAGCCCGAAGCGCCACTATCATCTCCGGGGGCTCCCGCGGGCTCCGTGTCACCACTCCCGCCACCGCCGACTTCGCTCGCTGTGCCGTGCCCAGATGCGCCCGCCTTCGCGGACGAACCCGCGCTTGCCGGCTGACTCGCAGCGCCGCCCATGCCGACGGACAGCCCGCTGCTCGAGCTGCCACATCCGCCGACGGCAGCGGCGGCGCAGCACACACCAGCAAAGACACCTCGATACAAGCTCACACCGACCGGCGTTCTCTTCGTCTGGTCTCGGTTCATGCGGCTCAGCATTACGCAGCACGGTTCACTTTGGAATCCGCATCTCTTGAACGCCATCATGAAGCAACGGCGCACAATCTGTGTGCGCGGTTGCTCAAGACAGCGGCGCTGCAAGCATGGCTTCCGCCAAGGCGTCGAACGCCCAACGACGCGGATCATCGGCTCGGAACACAAGCCTAAAATAGTCGCATACCAAGCTAGAGCTCGGGAACAGCTTATGCAAGCGACGTTCGGCTAGATCCTGCTTCACGTGATAGTGCGGGAGCACAGCGACGCCGGCACCTTCTAGCGCGCGGTGGCGAATGGCGTCTATGCCGCCCAGCCAGGTCGCGCGCTGAAACTTGACGGTGCCGCGGCCCGCCACGGCGTCTCGCCAATAGCGAAATAATGGCTGCTCGGAAGAGATATCGAGCAGCGTGTGCCGCTCTGCGTGCACATGACGAGTGAACGGCTGCCTTCGAAGCAGTGCGGGTGCGGCGACGAACACGTAGTCCTCACGATGCAACGGTAGTGCGGCAAGCTTCGGGTCTTCGAAGCGCGTCGAGGTCACGGCGCAGTCGAGCTCCATAGTGCGCGTGCGCAGCAGCAGATCGACGCCAGACCCAAAATAGAGATTCAGATTGAGCCAGGGCATGCGCTGGCCCATTCTGGCAAGCTGCGGCAAAATCCAACTCATTCCTAGCTCGTGCCGAGTGCCCAGGGTCAAGTCCACCGATGCGGGGCCCGTTTCACCGCGCGCGGCGCGCCGGCAATCGCTCGCGGCAGCGAGGCAGCGCTCGGCGAACGGCAGGAGGGCGAGGCCCGCCGGAGTCGGGGTGACTGCGCGCGTCGTGCGCGCGAAGAGCTTCGCGCCCAGTTCCCGCTCGAGCTGCTTGATGCGTTGACTGAGCGCCGTCGGCGTCAACGCCACCACGCGGGCCGCACGTCGGAAATTGAGCGTCTTCGATGCCGCTACGAAACAACGCAGGTTGTCGATCGACGGCATCACTCCAAGTCTCGGGGCGCCGGGCGCCACAGGCTCTAAAGCTGGTTCGGACGCGAAGCGCAGGTGGCTCATGGACCTCGAGTGTGCGACCGCGACAAAAAAATCCCAAGGATCTTCGAGCTCAGCGCGGGTGGGTCGCGTGGGGGCCGCGTCGCGATTCAGACACGCGCGGCGCTAGCACCCCGCAGACGAGGCGGCTGAGACCGTCAAAACGGCCGCAGCTTGCGTCAAAATCTCGAATATCAGGCGCAAGGCGCGCCGAGCTGAACTTCTGGAGCTGTGGCTGACCCGGTTAGTTCGATACGCGAAGCTTTGGTGTGGGCGGCACGCGGCTGCTGTAGCTGTGTGTGCCGCAGCCTACCCACGCCCACTGCCTACGGCTGCCGTTCGCCAACGCTCGCGGACCCATGCGACTCACGCAGCTGGTAATAGAGCGGCTGGATCGCGGTTGCGACCGCGGCGGCTTGCTTCATGTGCTGCTGTGAAGCCGCGTTTTGCATCATCCTGTCGAGGTCGCTCTGGCTGAGCCATTCGGCATAATTCGCGACGTGCGTTCGGTCGAGGCTCATGTGCAGATTTGCCGAGACGAAGCCCGGCAGGTGCCGCATGCCCTGCTCGGTCGCATCCGAAAGGATCTTCAGCAGCTCCTCCGCGCGAGATGGCTCCACGGTGAAAGTGTTGATCAGCACGAGATGGCCGGCGGAAGGATCGAGGGTGGTCGTCATGAATTTCTCCTGATGAGCAATGGGCTATAGTATCAGTACACGTATATTATGTAAGGAGGCTGACATGTTAAGAACCCAGATACCCGATGTGCCCGCAAAGCGGCTCGGCTATGCGCTGAACATGGCGCAGCACGCTCTGCGCATGAAGATGGACGAGGCCCTGCGCACGGTTGCGCTCACCACCCCGCAGTATGCGGCTCTGTGCGCGGTCGAAGCAGAAACGGGCCTGTCCAATGCCCGCCTCGCCCGCGCGGCCTTCGTGACGGCGCAGACGATGCAGGCTGTGCTCGCGAACCTCGAACGCGACGGCCTCCTGCAGCGGCGGCCCGACCCCGCCCATGGCCGCATCCTGCGCAGCGAGCTCACGAGCAAGGGCGTCAAGGTGCTGAAGAGAGCCCACGTCGTGGTCCACTCCGTCGAAAAGATCCTGGTTGCATCGTTCGGAGCCCCCAACGTAGACAGGATCACAGCGGCGCTGGCTAAGTGCGCCGAAGACCTGCGACTTAGCGGGCCGCGGCGCGCGTTCGCGCCATGACACAAGGTTCGAGCGCGCGCGGTGATGAGCGGAGCCGGCAGGGCAATGCCGCTCCAGCGCGCCTCCCTCGCTGGCGCGTGGACACCGTTTTGGCGCCGACACGGCGCTGCTCGCGCGCCGTGAAGCGAGGTCAAAGGTCGTCTCGCTGACACCGCCCGGCAGCGGCGTGACAGATAGCGCCATGGCGGCGAAAAGGACGGCAGGTCAGTCACGCTGGCGCGAACCGCGGCCCCCCCCGTCCGAAATCGGCGCGAACGCCGGCGGCACGAACGATGCGCCTAAAATATTTTAGTGAAACGAGCACCCAGGCGAACCGAGGCTCGCCGAGCGCGAAACACGCGGTCAACGTCGTGGGCCGCTTAGTGGATTAGGTGGGCTTCGGATGTCCGAGACTCACGATTCAAGGGGACGAAGGGGTCCTTAGGCTTTCGTGGCGCCTCGGACCTGGGCAAAGCCGAGGCGTGAGGCCCGTGAGTGTCCCTCACTCATCCTCAGACATGAGGGGCCCAACGCGTCTCGTGCCACTCGCGCCCGAATGCGCGTCGTGTGGCGCGCGCTGCGTGCTAGCGCATCACGCTAAAACGCCGCGCCGTCGGGCCTGATCACCGCGACGCGCCCAGGCGGGCGAAGGGCGCTTACGAGCGGGTGTCGATCGCGAGGGTCGCTTTTTGCCGTCGACAGTTGCGCGCATTGGCGCTGCTTTTGGCGCGCTATTTGCCACGCTCCTTTGCGTGTTCTCCCACTTTACGGGCTCGTTGTGAATGCCCAAGGTTTCTCGCATGCCTCCAGATGATTCGGCGCGGACCCAGAGTAAGCGGGTTTTGGTGGTCGACGACAACCCAGACTCGGCGGAGCTGCTTCGGTCGTTGCTCGAGCGAGCGGGTCACCGACTGCTCGTGGTGAGCTCGGGCCGTGACGCGCTGACTGTCGCGAGCGATTTTGCGCCGCACATCGCACTCATCGACATCGGATTGCCTGACATGGATGGCTACAAGCTCACGAGTCGGTTGCGCGAACAGGCGGCGCTCAGCGGCTGTCGCTTCATCGCGGTCACCGGTCACAAGAGCCAAAGTGCGGTGGCACGGAGCATCGCCGCGGGCTTCGAGGCGCATATGAGCAAACCCGTGAACAGCGCCGAGTTACTCGCATCCGTCGCGAGCACAGGACTGAATGTGCGCTAGCTAAATTTTGCGCGGTGAGCGGGCTGTCGACGCGCGTCCGGTGGCGACAGGCCGCAGATGCAGTCGTCCAGCTCTTGCAAAGTCGAGGCGATGCCGCCCCAGAAAAGTTGCCCACCGTGGGCCGCGTGGAAACCGGCAATGCCACATCGGTCATGAGCCATACTGTGTACGGCGTGCCGACCGCCTTGCTCGCCGAGCCAACCACGGACGAACAGAAGCTTGGTGACGCCGTGCATGTCGTTGCCACCAAACCGAGCGGCAACGATGGGATCATCTGCGACGCGCAGGGGCGCATTTACACGACTGATTTCGAGGACACAGCATTCGCCGCATCGATCCGGCGAGCGGTGACGTTTCGGTCATCGCCCAGGACGAACGGTTGATCTGGCCGGACACGTTAGCGGTCAACGGCAACGCGCTGTACGTAACGGTCAATCAGCTCGCCCGGCAGCCAAACTACCGAGGCGGCAAAGACGAGCGCCAACCGCCCTACTCGCTGTTTCGTATCGCCATCGACGGCTCGCAAAAGACGGACCTCCCCTGAGGACTGTCAATCCGCGAGAGCTGACGAACGGCGCCGCCCTACTCTGAACGCAGCTCACAATAGCGCCGTCGACAACAGAGAGCGACGCGCACCGCGAGTCGCGGATGAAAGCGAGAAACTCGCGCTCGCGAGAGCGGGCAACGCCGGGCACGACGCAACGAGCGAGGGAGAAGCGGGCGATCGCGAGCCCGCCACGCACCCCGCGGCACGAATGCGTTCCTCGCGCAGCGCGCGCCGATGCGAAGCGCCCTCGCTCGACCTTCGGATGGGTCACTCAGGGCATGCTCAGAGCGGCCGTTCGAGGATCTGCCGCACCTCCACCGAGCCGTTCACGTCGAGGATTGGACAGCCCCGAGCGAGCAGCAGCGCGTGTTCGAGGGAGCCGGCCTGAACGACCAAGTTACCCGTGACTAGCTCCGCGCCGTTTGGGGCTTGTGGGTCGCCCGGCGGTACGTCCGCGCCCCGGATCAGCTGGCTTGCCGCCTGCAGTGGATAGCCACCTGCCAGCAAATGTCCGTTCGTTTTCAGTGCGCTCGTCCAGGCCCCCCATTTACCAATTTGTGCCTGCCGCTGCTCGTCGGACAAGGACGAATTCACGACCGCCCCCCCGCGGAACAAGAACATGAAACGAACCATGCTGCTCATGGCTGCGCGGCTCCTGCCGCCTTTGGATCGAGCTGGTTTTTCCCGCGCTTACCCTGCGCGAACTCGACCGCATACCCGTCCGGATCGAACGCGGTCATGGCGCGTTCCCAGGGCTCGTCGTGGGGCGGTTGATGAAACGAAACGCCCGCGGCTTGCAGCTCTTCGTACAAGGCGTCCAGATCGTCGGTCGTGAACTCCACGTGCATGGCCGCCTTTTGCGCCGGTCTCGACGCCTCGACGCCTTCCTTTTGCGCCTCCGCCAGCGCCAGCAAGCCGATGGTGCCGGCGCCCAAACGCAGCATGGCAAAAGCCGGCACTGAATTCCAAGCGACCGGCAAGCCAAGCTTGCCGCTGTAAAAGTCGAGCGAGCGCTGCACGTTTTCAACGGTCAAGGTCAGGCCTTCGAAGCGCATTTTATCGGTCATGGGTTCTCCGTTGATCGCGGAAGCTCTTCGCCGACGCGACCAGTATCTCGAGCCGGTTTGGCATCGAGGAAGCTCACGCTAGCCGCCCGCGCCCGGCGCGTATCGTAGAAATCGGACACGCCCGCCGCTTCCGTGAGGACGATGCTAGGCTCCCTGCGTGAAGCTCAACGTCGAGGCCGGACAGATGCCGTTGACTCGGCTGCGCCCCGAGCTGCGCCGCTTCGTGTGCCAAATCAAAACGGCGCGGAGCGAGCTACCCACGCGCTGCGACGCGTTCTTCACGCCGCGCGCCGAGGCGTCGATCCTGATGCGCTGGGATGCCTCAGGTGAGCTGGCGGTAAGCGTGCTCGGGCCGCTGACCCAAGCGCGTGGCAAGTCTTTCGCCGCGCCGCGCCGCTTAGTCCAGGTTTTCTTGCGGGCGGGGTAAGCGCGCGCCGTCCTCGGCACGCCGCTCCACTTGCTCGCCGACCAGATCGTACCCGTCGACGCGCTGTGGGGTGAAGCGGGCCGGCGCCTTTGCGCCGCCATCGCCGCCCGCCAACCCGAGCAGGCGCTGGCATTGCTAGAGGACGAGCTCTATCGCCGGCTTCGCGCGAGCGACGTGCCCGCCTCCCGCCCGGGCGTGCTCGCGCGCGCGCTGGGCCGTCTGGATGCCGGCGCGGAACGGGTCCTTCCGCTCGCTCGCGAGCTCGGCGTGAGCGACCGACATCTTCGACGCCTGTTCATGCATGAGCTCGGCATGAGCCCCAAGCTGTACGCGCGGATCGCGCGCCTGCGACGCGTGCTCGATCACCCACGCGAAAGAACTTCTTGGTCGCAGCTCGCGCTCGAGTCGGGCTACTCCGACCAGTCACACATGATTTACGACTTCCGCGCCCTATTACGGGTCACCCCACCCGCTTTCTTCACGCGCAAGCGGCAAGCGCTCGTCTGGACCGCGCCAAGGGCGCCTCTCACCAGCGGTTTGCCGGCGGGCGTGCCCTGATCATGGACCGTAGCCCATCGAGCTCGACGTGCCGCGCGTCCAGCGCACGCGCCTCGGGAAGGAAAAATTTCCGGCTCTAAACTTTTACATAACAGGCAACGCCTCATTTTTCTAAATGAGTATTATCGAAAGCTCACTTTGGGTGCCTCTCGTTCACGCCGTCGCAATCGAGCTCATATATCGAGCGTCTGCTCAATCTCGGCGTGTCGAGCCGCAGAACTGGCGACGCCGCATCGACACCCACGAGGCAATCCTCGAACCACATTTAGGGAGTAAAGCAGCTGCATGCGCTTGGGTCTGCGCGGCTCTGGTGCTCGAGCTGCGCTCATGAGCGCTCAACGAGGTGGGCGCTCTAGGACAAGGCGGAGAAATGTTTCAAAATGAGCTCGAGGAACCTGCGCAGTTGTTCGAGCGGCGCGACACGGCCACCGTCTGGAATTGCGAATTTGCGTGTAGCGAAGTTGCCTGCGAGCGGTCGAATGGCCAGCCGCCGATCAAAGGTACGGAGCTCGGCGACGGCACGCCAATAGCCGGCTGCCAGACGTAAACGCTGGTGTTGCGATCAGCACAACGGACCGCGCCTCGTTTCCGAATACGCCTCGTAAAGCGCGCGCCTGCTGTCGAGGCGCGCCGTATCCTCGCGCATGTGGCGGATTCGTTGCTTGTTACGACTTCGTAAGCCAACTGATACCCACTTTTAAGTGGGTACTAGGCTTTCCAGTGACCTGCACTATTGTGATTGCCTAGGCAGTCGCTGACAAAGAACCGAGTGCGGTCCAATATCGTGCTCGAGTGCAGAGCTATCCGTGAGGAGTCACAACGTGAGTCAAATCGAACTGCCACGTCAGAGCGCGATTCAACACCAAGCGCGTGCGACGATCGTCTGTGCAGACGGCTATGCGATCATTGAGCTAGTTGCGGGCTCGGATTTCCGCACTTTGAACGGGCTCGCGATTGACTCTGACGGTCGCATCCTGGTGGCGAGCGCCTTGGGTGAGAGCCTGTTCGCGTACGACCGCGGGACCGGCCTGGTGGAAACCGTCGTCGGGCCGCCCCTGGGCGCCGCTGATGATTTGATAGTGACGAAGGGAGGCGACGTTATCTGGACCGCGGTCCTCGAAGGCGTAGTTCGTATCCGAGCGGCCAACGGAGAGATCAGAGACATTGCGCACGGGTTGATAGGCATCAACTCCATAGCGCTGACCCGCGATGGTAAACGACTGTTCGTTGGACTGGTTTTCAACGGCGATGGGCTGTACGAGATCGATCTCGCCGGCAAGCGGCCGCCCCGCCAAGTCGTAGCAAAGCTGGGCGGCTTGAACGCCTTTGCATTCGGGCCTGACGGCATGATTTACGGTCCATCGTGGGAGCGAGGTGAAGTTCTTCGCATCGACCCCGAAAGCGGGCAGTCCAAGGTGATTGCCCGCGGCTTCGTGAAACCAGGCTCAGTGAAATTCGACGCCAATGATTTGCTGTACGTCCTCGACGACGCCGCGGGCAGCCTCTACCGAGTCGACTTGGAAAGCGGCAACAAGCACCTCGTTATTCAGCTTGCAACCGCGACTGACAACATGATCTTCGACAGTTCTAATCTTCTTTTGGTGTCGAACATGGCCGACAACAGCCTCCAAGAAGTGGATGTTGCTACTGGCCAAGCTCGTCTGCTCAAGGTGGGCGCGCTCGCGTTTCCACGTGCCATAGCGGCGCCGGCCAATGACGGCGGCCTTCTCTACATTGCAGATACTGGCTCCTTGCGGAGTGTCGACCCAAAGACCGGTGCCGTTACGGACCTGGCGCGCTCGATTGCGACGGAGCTGAGCTTTCCGACAGACGTGAGCATCAGCGGCTCCGACGTCATCGTGACGTGCGAGTTCGCGGGCTCGGTTCAGGTCGTCGACCGAAAAACCGCGAACATCAAGCTCACTTTGGCCGGCTTCGATAAACCGAGCGGCGCTGTGCGCCTACTGGACGAAAGTATTCTCGTTGCCGAACCGGCGCTGGGTCGCGTGACCCGCCAACGCGGTATTGCGCGAGAAACCTTCGTAGCCGGCCTACTGGCGCCAACCGCCCTGTGTGTCGCCAACGCAGGTAGCGTGTACATCGGCGATAGCGGGAGCGGCAAGATTGAGCAAGCCGACATCCGGACGGGAAAGCTCCAACCCATCGCGAGCGGCTTCGGCTCCATACGTGCTTTGGCGCTCGCACCCGGTGAACAGCTTTTAGCCCTCGACACGCTCCGAAAAGAATTGGTCTCGATCGATCTACACAGCAGCGGTAAGCGCATCATTGCCAGCAACTTGCCGGTTGGAATTTTGAGCGAGCCTTACCCCCGGTCGGGCGGGATTGCGGTGGGAAGCGACGGCTCGGTCTATGTGGCGGCGGATGCCTCGAACGCCATCTATCGAATCACCCAAGCCACCTAAATCCCAACGAGACGAAAGCGAGAACGGACGATGAGCACGTTACCATCACGCATCAAACTGGGCTACGCTGCCAGCAAGCGCGGTCAGATTCATTTCGCCGAGGCCGGGTCAGGTTCACCTCTTCTACTTTTGAGTGAAACGCCACGTACGCATCGGTATTTTTTGCGCATCATGCCGCACCTGGCACAGCACTTCCGTGTCATCGCAATGGATACTCCGGGCTTTGGCAACTCGCATGCGCTGCCGGAACCGACGACCATACCGGCTCTTGCCGATTGCGTCTGCGAATTTTTAGATGCGCTAGGCCTCGAGCGCACCAGCGTTTTGGGCGTTCACACGGGCGACAAGGTTGCCGCTGCGTTCGCGGCGAATTACCCGGCGCGCCTCGACCGGCTCATCCTGGCCGGGCAAAGTCATAGTCTTATCCCGGACAGCTCTCAGCGGAACGAGGCTCTGCGTCCGTCTCTCGCGCATTATCACTCTCCGGATGACGGAGCGTTCGAAGACGACTTGCAGCTATTCAAGAGCTGGGCCGGCGCTCAAGCCACCGCCACCGAGCTTTGGTGGCCCGGGAATTTGCTAAAACGGTCGTCGACATCGTCGGCCGATGTCGAGAGCGCCGAGCGGCAAGTGATTGACTATCTTCTCGGTTGGCGCAGCCCCTTTGCGATCTATCGAGCTGTGTTCGCCTTCGATTTGGCCGAGGCCATGCAACGCATCTGCGCGCCAACACTGGTTTTGGAGCTCATCAGTCCCGAGGAGAAGCACATCGCCGGGCAGGCTGAACGGCTTTGCAAGCTCATGGCGTCGGCTACTCCCGCCAGCTTGCCGGTGACTTATCTTTCGGCTTTCCAGCAGCAACCGGTCGAGATTGCCAACATCGTTACTCAATTCCTGCTTGGTCGCACCAAAAATCCCGCGACTAACGTCTGTCTTTTGAACCGCACGTGAACTGAAGGAGCCCGCATGTTTTTTGCTATTGTCTGCCACGATCGCCCCGGCGCCGAGCTACTTCGCGGTGAACACCTTCCCCAGCATCTTCGCTATTTGGAAGCGCAACATTCGATGCTGCGCACCGGTGGCCCTCTCAAACATCCCGAAACCGGCAGCCTGGTCGGCTCGCTGTACATCATCGATGCAGCCGACTATGCAGCGGCACAGGACTTCATCAAGAACGAGCCGTTGAACAGGGCGGGCGTGTTCGAGTCGCTCGAAATACGGGGCTGGATGCAAATGCAGCCGGAGATCACTCCGGGCGCAAATGAGCTCACCGCTCAGGAATTGGAGCGCCAGCTTCAAGAAAGCCACGCTTAGCCGTACCCGCTTAGTCTTGCCCGCGCCAGATCGTGCGTAGAACAAGACCCTCAGTGTCTCGAACCCAAACGGCGATTTACGGTTCGACGCCGCTCGTTTTTGCCGTCAAGCGCGGTGGGTGTCCTAATACCTCCGAGCGGCGGTTGGCCCAGGTTTCCATCGCTTGATACACGGGCCCAAGACCCGAGCCGAGCGCGGTCAAGCGGTACTCGACCTTCGGCGGCACCTGCGGGAAAACCTCGCGTTCTACGATGCCGTCTTTTTCTAGGCTACGCAGTTGCTGAATAATCATCTTCTGCGAAGCCTGAGGAATGCTTCGCTGCAACTCTGACAGCCTCAATTGGGGGTCGGCGGTGAGATGAGCTACGATCAGCAGCTTCCAGCGGCCTTCGATGCACGAAAAGGCATCTTCCATATCGCGGGCCCAGTCTAGCCTCTCTTCGGGATTACACTTTGCCATAGGCCTGCCCATTGATCGTTGGCGACATTTCGCCGCGAGTGTGACGTCATTCAGCTCATGTCCATACGCGGCCGAACGGAGCTCGGCGAGACGCCCGCAACCCGTGTGAACGCGCGACTGAGGGACGCTTCCGAGTCGGAACATGCGCGGGGCTGCCGTAGTGCGGATTCGTGCTCGCGATGGAGTGCGAATCGAGAGGGCAATGGCTCATCGACGTTACGTCGCTTCGACGGCGTGATCTGCCCACGCGTATGGAAATAGCGTGCTCCGTGCGATCGAGAGCCCAATCGCGCTCGTGCGCTCAGAGTGAAAGTGCTGCGATAGCGCCGAGTCTTTTTCGACCATCGGCGTGGCGACCACGAAAATTTACTCGAGATCGCTAGCACGGAACCGACCATGGTTCGTGAACTGAAAAAAACTTGCCGCTCCATGGATCGCTAGCGTGGCTGGCCCGCGGGAGTGATGATAATGTCCATACCGTATGGCTACTGACGTAGCTCAACTGGACCAACATCGTGCGGCTTTGACGGGCCATTGCTACCGCATGCTGGGCTCCGCCGCGGACGCTGACGACGCTGTGCAAGAAGCAATGGTGCGTGCCTGGCGCAGTCTGGACCGCTTCGACGGTCGTTCGTCGATGCGGACCTGGCTGTATAAGATCGCCACGAACGTTTGCCTGGACGCAGCGCGCGGTCGTCGGGCACGCCCCATCGATGAACGCCCCGTATGCACCGTTGACGACGCGCTCGAAACCAAGCCGCGCAGCCATTGGCTAGACCCCATCGCCGATGCGCGCGCGGTTCCAGCCGATGCGGACCCTGCGGAAAGGGCCGTGCTGCGCGAGAGCATCCGCCTGGCGTTCGTCGCCGCCCTGCAAAATCTGCCACCCAAGCAGCGCGCAGCTCTGCTGCTCACCGAAGTGCTCGGTTGGTCCGCGGCCGAAGTCGCCGAAAGTCTGGAGACCTCACTCCCCGCCGTGAACAGCGCCCTACAACGCGCCCGCGCCACGCTGGCCACTCGCCCACCCGTTCGGCCTCCGCAGGCGAGTGATGCGCAAGCCGCGTTACTCGAGCGTTACGTGAGCGCTTTCGAACGCTACGACATGGACGCGCTGAGTGCGCTCCTCCATCGAGACGCGACGCTGGCGATGCCGCCCTACACCATGTGGCTCCAAGGGCAGGACTCGATTCGCGCCTGGATGCTCGGCAAGGGAGCTGGCTGCCGTGGCTCGCGACTGATCCCTACGTGGGCCAGCGGTCAGCCCGCCTTCGGCCAGTACCGCCCCAGCGACAAGGGCGGCCACGAGGCCTGGGCGCTGATAGTGCTGGAGCTGGCAGGGGACCGGATTGCCAACGTCACGTCATTCTTGGATATCGAAATACTGTTCCCACAATTCGGGCTGAGCCTGGAATTACCCGCCTAAACCGCGCCTTCGCAGTTTTTTTCGAGCGCGCCGATGAGTTTCGGTGGGCCGAGCAGTCTATCGGTCAGTTCCTTCCAATGGAGACCGCATGACCATGATGACCGACGATCAACCGCACTTTCAGGGACCTGCAACCTCGAGCACGCGGAGCACCGGGCGCGGCGCGCTATGGACGGGCCGCGTTCTGAGTGGAGTCGCCTTGGCCGCTTTGGGCATCGATGCGAGCATGAAACTGCTTCAGCTTCCCGAAGCTCTAAAAGGCACCGTTGAGCTGGGCTACCCGGCAAGCGCAGTATTTACATTGGGCGTGATTCAGCTGGTGTGCTGGGTTCTTTACGCAATTCCGCGGACTGCCGTGCTCGGGGCGATTCTCTGGACCGGTTACTTTGGCGGTGCGGTGGCCACGCACTTGCGCGTGCAAAACCCTTTGTTCACGCACGTGCTGTCCGGCGTGTACGTTGCACTCTTCATCTGGGGCGGCCTGTACCTGCGCAGGCCCCAACTGCGCGCGCTATTTTTCTCGAAGACTCGCTGAGCGAGCACTGAGAAATAAAGAAGCACCATGGCAATCGAATTGCCTCGTGATCACGCGTTCGACGTCCTGACCGTTTAGCGGGCAGGTGGGCATTAGCTGTACCGTATCGCGCCGGTCCGCCGCCGCGCCGCCGAACCGGGCGCTGACTACGAATGCGGCGGTTTCTTACCCTGACAGGTCAAGTGAAGGCGTCGATGCCGCCAGTAGCCAGCGGTCCACAGAAACTGAGGCAGGGCGTGCCTTCAGGGAAGCAGTCACAATTGGGCTTGCCGCGCGGACCCGGTTTACAGGCCGTGGGCAACGGCCGGCCGAAGTGATCGGTAGGCAGGTCGAACACGTCGCTCAGATAGATCTCACAATAGCTGGTGCGCGCGTCGCAATATTGCGCTCCACACGAGGCGAATTCGGGATCACGGCGCTGCATTCACCCATGACCGAAAGGTCCTCGCCGGCCGCGTGGGCCGCGCACGCGCTGTCGTACACTTTGCCGTTGCACGCGCAGACTGGCGGCTGACTCCCCTGGCACGCAGTAGGCCGCACGCGACATGTGCCAGCCGCTTGACCTTTTCCGCACAGGCCCGGGCTGAACTCGCAGTATTCGTCACCCGAGCACGCGGAATTGTCGTGGCACAGGCGCGCGCCACCGCTTCTACAGCCCCCCCCAAAAAATAATCCGAGCAGCAGTAGTGCCGAGATGCTGCGTGTAGCGCCGATCACTGCCTCCGTTGCCGCCGTGCGCGGGCTCGGCGTAGGCCAGCACCAGCGATGACCGAGGCGAACATCAGACCCGCCAGGGCGGCGCCACCGCGGGTTTGCCCAGCCGCGCGAAACGAACAGCTGGAGCTCGAGCTACCAGCTGGTGCGGTGCCACTGCCGGCCGCGGACGTGCTGCCACCGGCCGAAACGCCGCCACCCACGCTGGGCTCGCCTGTCGCCGGAGCGCCGCCGACTTCAACTGGCGCCCCACCGGTCGCCGCTCCACCGACGCGGTAGTTCAGCTCACTTTTTGATCAGCGGGCGGCCTGCGCCGCGGAGGGCGATGGGCGGCAGAGCTAGCTAGGCCGAGCGGTGTGTGGCAAACCGAGAAGCTCACTTTGCCCAGCAGGGCCAACGGACGTGGGCTCATGCCGAGCGCGCGATGCGAGCGAAGAACTCTTCGAAAGTGAGTGTCGCCGGGACGTGCTCGGTTTCCGGCTGACCGAACGCGATCCACCCGGTGTTGACCGAGTCCATCATTTGTTCGTATGGCCCGGTCGACCCCGGCGGCATGCCGAAGCCCTGCAGCACATGGGCCCAGGCTTCTCGCGGTACAGACTGCGCCTTCACCTCTCGACCGATGGCGTTACCGAGTGCGGTCGCCTGCTCAGTGGGTGTCACTCGCGTGCCGAGCTCGATCACCTTCTTTCCGGTCCAGCCCGTAATCAGGAGGTCGGCCACGAGCTTGCCGATGTCCTCCGTGGCGATGGTAGGAAACGGTAAGTCGATGGGTTGGAAGCTGTGATAGAGCCCGGTTTGTTTGGCGCCCGCGACACTGCCGGCGTAGTTTTCGTAGAAAGACCCGGCGCGCACGAACGCGCGCGGAAACGGCAGCTCAGAAAAAGCACGCTCCATCAAGGAAGTGGCGGTGATGTTGCCAAGCCGCTCGGCCTTTTCAGAGCCCATCGACGAGAGCGCAACCAGCCGCGGCACCGGCGCTTGCGCTAAGGCCTTGCTGTAACTCGCGAGCGATGCCTTCGCGTCGCTGAAGTCCGGCGGCGGCGTCATCGTCGGCTGCATCAAAAGAAACGCGCCCTCCACACCCTCGAGTGCGCTGGCAAGCTTGGCCGCGTCATTCAAATCCCCCTCCCGCACCTCCACGCCCTGACTCGCGAAGTCCTTCGCCTTTTCCGGAGATCGAGCCAGCGTGCGCACCTGTTTGCCCTGCGCGAGCAAATGCCGTGCTGCACTTCCGCCTACGTGACCCGTGATACCCGCGATGAAATACATAGCTTTGCCTCTCAACAGGGACTTGAACTCAGAGGAAGCGCCTTAGGCACCTGCCCTCTGCCGATACGCCTTGAGCCGGTGCGGGTCGCCGTCAAGCGAGCACGCTCAGGAGCAGCCCATTCGTTTGTTTCTACCGCAAGTCGGAAAATCAGGTGCGGTTCCACTGGAAGCCAGGCTCAATCGCGTTCTGGGACAACCGCGCGGCCGTGCACCGTGCCGTTCAGGACTACGGTGATTTCCCGCGCACCCTCGAGCGCGTGCTGATCAACGACGAACCACTCTGGCGCGATCTTTGATGGCACGACGACGCGGATGGGCCGGGCGCGCGATGCCCGTGCCCATGCGCGTCGTTGATTCGTAAGCCAATGGGAGTACGCTCGCACGCGATGACGACGGCGTAGACGGGCTCGTGTTGCCGCGGGAACCTGTGTGGAAGGCTCGCGTTTCGTCGGCGCTAACGGTGCCCGCCGGCGGAGATCGCCGCGGCTTGTTCGCTTGCGTCCTGCATGGTAGGCGACGCGGCGTTTCAGAGGAACGGCACGTCGGCGGGATGCGCGAGCATGAGCGCCGCCCGTTCGCCTCTGCGAGCCAGCCATATGAATCCTCCGACGTTGCCCAGCCGCCTGCTGCCGTTTGCTTTTCACTTCTATCGGCAATTCCGCTGGACCTGCCTTGGTCTGGTCGTTTTCCCAGTGCTTAGCCGCGGCGCGTTTGCTTCGATTGCGTATGCTACGAAGCGGCTGACCGACGCCGTGCTGGCCATGCACGATCCCGCAGCGGAATCGGGGAAGCTGCTGGCGCCGTTCACACTGTTCGTGGGGCTGGTCGTGTCGCGCTTTGCGATGGACGCCGGAGCGTGGTTCAGCTCCTACAACACGCGATCGCCGATGTTGCTCCGCGTCAAGGAAGAGGTGTTCGCTTACACGCAGCGGCTTTCGAGCTCGTACTTCGAGAACACACTTTCTGGAAAGATCGCCCATCGCGCCATCATGCTGCCCGACCAGCTACTGCTGCTGTCCGACATGGTGGTGTTCGACTTCATTCCCGGCGCTTGTTTCTTCGCGTTCGTGGCCGCCTTCTTTTACCTCGCTAGCCCGCGGTTTTTGGCGGCGGCCGTCTTGGCCATCGCCACGTATTTCACTGTCAGTCTTTTGGTTGGGCGGGAATGCACGCGGCGCGCGGCGGCGAGCAACGAGGCTAAAGCCGCGGTCACCGGGCGGATGGTGGACGTGCTCACCAACATCCGGAACGTGTTCTTCTTCGCCAACCAACCGCTGGAAGACGAGCAGCTCAAGCGCTACACCGGTGAAGAGCTCGAGCGTCGCCGAGCGTCTTACCGCTCCGTCGTCCGCCTGCGCTGCGTCCAGTACGCGATGGACATCACGATGTGGATCGTGTTCGTCGGCGGCGCGCTGCATGCTTGGGTGCACCGCCTGATCGGCGCGGGCGACTTCGTGATGATTACGTCGCTCACGAGCTCGCTGCTTCAAACCGCATACAACCTCGGTCAACGGATCCCGGAGTTTTACGACCAGGTCGGCTCCGCTCGAGAGAGCATCGATACCCTCATCGTCCCGGCTACTGTCACGGACAAGCCGGGCGCGGCGGCCCTCGCGGTGACTCGCGGAGTCATCCATCTCGAGCGCGTTGCCTTCGCTTATGAGGTGCCAAAAGCAGACGACGCAAGCCGTTTGCGCCGCGTTGTCGAAAATTTCGAGCTGACGATCCATGCCGGGCAGCGCGTTGGGCTCGTCGGACCGAGCGGCGCCGGTAAAACTACGCTCATGGGCCTATTGATGCGCATGCACGACGTGACGGGCGGTGCGATACGCATCGACGGCACAGACGTTCGCGATGTCACCCAGGACAGCCTTCGGCACTCGATCGCGCTCATCCCCCAAGATACCACGCTGTTTCACCGCAACCTGCGGGAGAACATCCGCTACGGGCGCCCCGATGCCACGGACGAGGAAGTCGAGCACGCGGCGCGCCGTGCGCACGCGCACGAATTCATCGTCGAGCAAGAGCACGGCTACGAGACGATGGTCGGCGAGCGCGGGGTCAAGCTCTCTGGCGGGCAACGGCAACGCATCGCGATCGCGCGTGCCGTTTTGAAGAACGCGCCGATCCTGCTGCTCGATGAAGCGACGAGCGCGCTCGATAGCCACAGCGAGCAAATAATTCAAAGCGCCATGCGCGAAGCGATGGCAGGCAAGACGGTGATCGCGATTGCCCATCGCTTGAGCACTGTGATGGATATGGACCGCTTGATCGTTCTAGATCGTGGAGTCATCGTCGCCGATGGTTCGCACGGCGAGTTACTTCGTCAAGGCGGCCTCTACGCTGAGCTGTGGCGCAAGCAGTCGGGCGACTTCAATCCCGTCGGGCGCCGCGGAGCGCTGCTTGATGCGACTTCAGAGCGAGTCGAGCCCGAATTGGCGCCAGCCGCGCTAGGATGAGAGGCTACAATGGACTTAGCTGCCTACTTTCGTCGCGTTGGGTACCGGGGGCCCGAAGAGCCCAACTTGACGCTCTTGTCGGCTCTGACCGACGCGCATTCGCGCTCGATTCCGTTCGAAAACTTGGACGTGTTGCTCGAACGGCCGATCTCTCTACAGCCAGCAGCAGTGTTCCAGAAGCTGGTCGTCGATCAGCGCGGTGGCTACTGCTTCGAGCAGAACGGACTGTTCCTCGAGGTGCTGCGCGAGCTCGGCTTTCAGGTCGCCCCGATCAGCGCGCGCGTCCGGATCCATCGGCCGCGTGATTTCACGCCGCCACGCACGCACGTTTTCCTTCGAGTCGAGCTCGACGGAGAGAGCTGGCTCACTGACGTCGGCGTTGGCGCGCTCTCGCTCACGTCACCGCTGCGCTTGGCGATCGGCGCGGAACAGTCGACGCGGCACGAACCGCGTCGCATCATCGAGGAAGGCGCGCGCCTGTTTCACCAGGTGCGGTTTGGGGAGGAGTGGCACGACGTGTGCGAGTTCACGCTCGAAGAAATGCCGCCCATCGATCGCGAGCTCGCGAACTGGTACACGAGCGCGCACCCCGAATCCCATTTCAAGAACCGCCTGATCATAGCGCGGGCCGACACCGACGGTCGGCGCGTCTCCTTCCTGAACGATGAGCTCACTCTCCGGACAGATGATGGAGTGGCGACGACGCGCCGCATTGCTTCGGCACCCGAGTTGTTGGAAGTGCTGAAAGAGTACTTTGGCCTGAGCTTTCCCACCGGTACCCGCTTTGGAGGCTCCGGCAACCCATGGCCGGTGTAGCTGGTATCGTTGGTAAGCCTCGACCAGGGCTTTAGTCGAGCCGAGGTCGCCGCGAACGATTGATTGCTGCTTTGCCGCTCGTTACGGCCTCTGCGGGCCTGCGCGGCTGGTTTGGGGTTTAGCGAAATGAAGTCGCGCGGCGCGATGAACACGGCCACCATCACGAGCGCTCTAAACGGCGTGGCCGGAGTCGCGAGCGGCCAGCGGCACTGACCCACTGGGGGTCATCAGCGCCGGTGAAGTCGTGATCCCAGACGGAGCCCGATCATCCCAATGGCGGTGAAGGCGCCTCGAGGCGAACATGCACAGTGAACCAACGGCCAACCCACTGATGACGTCGACACCGTAGTGCCAGCCGGTGGTCAATGTCGAAACCGCGATCAGCGCGACCCACACGATGCATATCGGGCAGAGGACCCGGATGCGACCGATGGTGAAGGCCGCCAACAGTGCGAGCATGACATGCCAAGAGGGGAACGCGACGAAACCGGGAACGTCACCCATGTCGAGCAGGATGTGTGGCGCGCGCTTGAAACGCGACATTAATTCAGCGATCTCTGCCTGGCGAACACTGGCATCGACGCCCTCGACCAGCCACGGGCCAACCCCCTGCACGAACAGCAGGATGGCGACTGTCGCAAACAACTGCAGGACCAGAGCGACGAAGAGCTCCGACGACCAGCGCGCCTTTCTACAAAGAACCGGCACGTAGAGCGCGAGCATATTCGCCGGACGAAGCGAGATATAAACGAGACTACTCGCCCAGTCGATGCGCGGGTGGCGCCGTGCGAAGCGTGCCCAATCCGCGGCGTGGATTCCGAGCCGCGCATCCAGCAACGCCACGCTTCGATCGACGAGCGGCACCGGCAGCCTGACCACGAGCGCGAGCGGCAAGTTCGCCAAGAGCCCGATGAGGATGCTCCAAGCCGTTATTTCCAAGAGCAGGCGGACTAATGGCGCCCGGTTCAGCCGGACCAACACGAGTAGGATGCCAAAGGTCGTGGCGAGAAACGCGACTGACGTCGTGACGGAAGAGATCGCAATGTCGACGCCGAGCCAACGAAGGGGCAGCACGCACGCCAGCATCAACGCGCAACTCCAAGTGAGGAATGTTCTAGCCGGCGTCGGCATCCGAATAGTTCCTCAGTGATGCATGAACGGCAGATACCGAATCGAGCTCCGGCTCGAACCGCGGGGCTCGCCGTAGCCGGTCGATCGTTGCCCAATAGCGATGGATTCGTTTCGAGGCGACTAGCGCCAAGCCCGCAACGGCTAGGCCAGATACAACGTCGACTCCGTAGTGCCAACCGCTGGTCAGGGTGGATAAGCCGAGCAGACTGGCCCACACCAATGCAGGTATGCGCGCGCCGCGAAATCTGCCGAGAGTGTGGGCCGAAAGCACCGCTAGGATGACGTGCCAAGACGGGAGAGCGATGAATGGCGCTGAACGGCTGACGTCGATGGCGAGTCTCGACCCGGACTCCAACGCGCGAAGCGCGTTCTCACAGTGCGCCTGCGCCGCGCTCACCGGGAAGTGGCCACCGACCCAGGGTCCGATCGCGCGGAGACGAGTCAGGATCAACAAGCTTGCGACGATGCTGAGCCCCAAGGCCAGCAGCAACTCAGACGTCCACGCCCGGCGTAGGGCCAGCGCCGGCAGTAAAATGGCGATCACGCTGACTAAGTGGAGCGATTCGTACGACAGCGAAGAAGCTCGATTCAGCCAGGGATGCGCGCTCGTGAAATTCACGAGGGTCGCGACATCGAAACCGAAAGTGACGTCGACCCGAGCCAGGGCTTGGTCCGCGTAGGCAGCTTTATGACTCAAAATCACGTGCATCGGAAAGTTGAATGTCGAGCTAAGGCCGATGCTCCATAGCGCCGCTTCGAGGCCCAACTGGATGGCTGGCGCGCGTCGCAGTCGCCTGTAAGCGAGCAACGACAGCCCGAGCACCAGCACAATCGAGGCTTGAACGAGGAGTGATCTCCCGCTGACGCTGAACCCTGCCAGAACCGCTGGCACACTGAACGCGCTCAGCGCTATACAGAGCAACGCTAAGTAGGGGCGCAGATGGGGACTCATCCCTGCTCCTTTGGCCTTGGATTGCCGGGGAAAAGCGGGAAGTTCTCGGCGCGAGCCAGCTGCCGCGAGCGATGGACCAAGGGTGCATGAGCTAGCTCGAGCATCCAATCCTCCATGTCGGCCGCGGGCGCGGGAGCAATCACCCCGCGGAGCGCGACCGCCATTTCTAGAGCCGAGGCGAAGCGCGCGGCCGGGTCGTGAGCGAGGCCTCGGCGCACCACCCTTTCCAACTCGGCCGGCATGCGGCGCGCCAGCGCTCCGGGACCAGGTACCTCGCCAGATACGACTGCCCTCAGCGTTTCAACGTCGCTTGCGCGTTGGAACAAAGGAGCGGATGCCAACAGCTCCCAAAGTACGACGGCCACTCCGTAAATGTCGCCGCGAAGACCCGGCCGCCGACCGAGCAGGTGCTCCGGTGCAAGATAATTGAGCTTGCCCTTGATGTGCCCCGTACGGGTGACGTTGCGCGACGTGCCTGCTTTGGCCACCCCGAAATCCGAGATGCGAGCCACCCCATCACTGCCCAGCAAGATGTTACGCGGCGAAACGTCCTGATGCACGATGCCGAGTGGCGCTCCGCTCGAGCTCGTCGCGGTGTGTGCTGCGTGCAAGCCGTCGAGTACATCGATGGCGAGGGCCACGCAGACCTCGATCGGGACCGAAGCTCGCGATTCACGCGCTTGCCGCACGAGGGCGGCGAGCGACTGACCGTGTATGTACTCCAGAATCAGTAACAGCTCGTCGCCATCTTCCAACACGTCTAGTGCAGAAACCACCTTTGGATGGCGGACATTGCTGAGCACGCTCATCTCTTCCCGAAACTTCGACACGAAGTCCAAATCGCGGGCCATCGCCCCGTGCACGCGTTTGATTGCTACGACGCGCGCCGGTTCGGCGTTCGCTATGTCCCGACCCAGGTGAACGACACTCGAACCGCCAGACGTGATTCGGTCGAACAGCGCGTAACGCCCGACGATGCGAGGCGTCAGCGCGACCCATACGCTCGAGCTCAGCGGGAGCGCGGGGCCGTCGTCCGTCCATTGGCGGTCAGCGGGCATCGTCAATCGCGTTCCAATCGTGGGCTCATTTCCATTCCAACGCGGCGACGACGGCCATCGCGGCGCAAATGGCGGGTCCGAAGCGAAGCTCGGTCAGCGCCTCGCCGACCGCCGACGCTCCCTCTTGCGACCGGCGAAATGGCCGGATGAGCAGGCGCAAGCTGCGTTTGACCGTGCTCATCAATACGCCTCTGTAAGCAAGGATCACGGGCGCGGCCAACACCGCCACCATGAACGCGTACAGCTCGACGCGAAGCCCAATCGCAGGGCCGAGCAGCACGCCCAGACCGGTGAGGAGCTTCACGTCGCCCCCGCCCATGGCGCTGCTACGCCAGAGCAGCAACGGGATCAGCCCGCAAATCAAGGCGCCGGCGACCGTTTCCAGCAAGATCCAACCGACGTTCGGGTGGACCATGGTCGAGGCCTTGGCCACTACATGCGCTAGAGAACCCGCCAAGACGAGAGGATAAGTGATCTGGTTCGGGATTAGGCCGGTCCTGAAATCCAAGACTGCCGCCACGCAGGTTATTAGAAACGCGACCAACAACAGGATGTGAATTGCCAACATTTGCTCAGCTCATCAAGGAAAGCTCGAATACAGAATGGTATGTCGAATCGAGTACTCTTCGATGATGGACGGCCCGAGCACCGGTACGACGGCCGCGACGACGAGCACGCCCGCGAAGACCAGCAGCACTAGGTACTCGACCGTCACGCTGCCGCGCTGCTCTGACCCGAGTCGGTGCTGGAGTGTGGATGAGAGCACGTGAGCCCATTGAGCAATGACCGTGCCTGGCTGAGCCGGCGGCATTCGATGATAAATCAGGCCTAGTGCGGGTCGTGCGGGGTCTGAGACCCGACGCGCATCGGTTGCCGCAAAGCAGAGCTTGGCACCTCTCGGTTGCGCTTCCCGTCGCCGAGAGGGGCTCTGGCGCCGTTCTCGCCTGCTTTCGCCGACATCGACCCTAGCGTCGAGTTGGCATTCAACTTGCTCAAGGGCCGGGCATGGTCGCTTCGAGCCTAATTGCACTTGCCACTTGTGTGGCGCTTGCCGCGGCCTGCGCGCCTCACGACAACGTCACCGAGTTCAAGGTGCGAATGCTGGTGACGAACGTCCCCGGCGATCCGCTCGTCGACGTCCCCATCTCGCTCGCCGGCAAGACTCTCGCGCGCACGGGTAAGGACGGCTACGCGAACCTGACCCTGCTCGGTCGGGAGGGCATGCGCGCGGGCCTACGCGTCGAATGTCCACCTAACCATCGCCAGCCCGTCGAGCTGACCTCGGTGGGCCTATACGCCTACGCCGCTGCGGCCGAACCAGAGGTGAGAGCCATCTGCGAACAATTGCAGGTTAGCCAGGGCATCGTTGTGCGTTCGGTCGGAGCCGCGAACCTGCCGTTCGAGATCCGTGGACAGCGTGCAGGCTCGACCGACGAGTCGGGCATCGCTCACGTCCTTGCCGTGGGCGAACCAGGCGAGACGATCGACGTACTGTTCGATACCTCGGAGCGCGCTGATCTGCAGCCGGCAAACCCCTCCGTGCGAGTGCTGCTCGGCAATCACGACGATGTGGCACTCGCCGACCAGCGCTTCGAGCAGAAAGAGCTCCCGCGCAAGGCCAAAAAGCTCGGCCGCACCGCCAAAAAGCCGCTCACGCCGGCCCGCCAAGACGGACCAGTCCGCATTCGTTGACGATGCGTGCGGGCCGTAAACAACACAACAACACACACAGAAGGAGAGACACGTTATGCTAGCAAAAATTCGTGATCGGGTTGCCACCACTCAACTCGGAGAAAAAGGCGCCTCGTCGGTCGAGTACCTGATCGTCGTCGGTTTGATCGCGTTCGCCGTTTATGCGGCGTTCTCCGCCTTTGGCACGACGGTGGCCGGCAAAGTGTCGGACGCATCAGGCAAAGTCGGTCAGATGCAAATCAACTAGCAGGGCCTGAGCCCAGCCCAGCAGTGATTGCTGGGCCGGGCTCACTGCATCCTAGTCAGCGAATTGGATCAGGTGATGGACTCTCCATCTCGACTTCGCCTCGGGCAAAGCGGCAGCGCTACCGTTGAATATCTCGTCGGGGTCATGGCCGTGCTTTTTGCTACTTGGGTCGCCGTGTCCATTTTTGGTTCGGCGGCAATCGAAGGCATCAAGAAGGCCGGTGGCGACTTGCTCGGCTTATAAAGATTGGGAAATACGTTCAACTATGGCCGTTTCGAAAGCAGTGCTGGTTGCGGCCGGGTCAGGCGCTTTCGCCGTCCTATTGGGATCGCTCTACATGAACCGCTTCGAGTCTGACGCCTCAGGCGGCTCGCGCGTGGCTATCCTGACCACGAGTCGCGATATCGCCACCGGCACCGACCTGACGAGCGTCATGTTGGCTGTGCGAAACGTTCCGGCCGCGTACGTCGACGACCGCGCCGTCCTGGCCCGGGACAAAGAAAAGGTCATCGGCGTCGAGGTAGTCACCCCCCTAAAGCCTCAAGAAACGCTGCAATGGACCGATTTGGCGGTTCGTTCGGACGCGCGGAATGTAAGTCAGCTGATAGCGCCGGGTAAGCGCGCCGTGTCGATTCGCGCCAGGTCTACCGACAACGCGGGCAACGGCTTGATGCAACCTGGCGACTACGTGGACGTGTTTGCCATCGTGGACGCCCAGGGCACGAAAACGTCCGTGTTGCTACTGCAACGCGTGTTGGTGATCGCCGTAGGTTTGGACACGGAACAGTCGCAGAGCGGCAAAATCGACCCCAAAAATCGTCGTGATGATCGTCTACTCACATTGAGTCTCGATGTGGACGAAACTCAGCTCTTGTCGCTCGCGACTGAGCAAGGCCACATCGCCGTCGCGCTGCGTAATCCTACTGATCAGCGCGTGTTCGAAAATACCCCCGACCTGGGTGCATCGGCCCTAGTCGAAGCGCGTGACAAGGTGCAGGCACGCAAGGCCAATGCTTATCGGGCGCCCCCCGCTCCCGCCGCCAGTATTCTGAGCCCCATCAAGCTCACCGAGGCCCGGTGAAAGCGAGATCAGCACCCTGGTTGTTGGCTTTGACGCTCGCTTCGACGCTCGGCTTTCGTTCGAGCCCAGCTGGAGCCGAAGTGCGGGAGTCGGCGTTGGAGACGGAAAATCGCGAGCTGAATCTTTCGGTCGGCGAAAACCAGACGATTTCTGCGTCCGACATCAAGAGCTTCTCCGAAGGCAACGAGGGCATCGTTGAAGTCCGCCTCACCCCCGAGAGCAAAGACTTCGTCGTAGTCGGGAAAAAACCTGGTGCCACTACCCTGCTCCTCATTCGACGCAGCGGTGAGCAGGTCCTTTACACGATTCAGGTCTTTGCTCGCGCGATGGAGCTCGTGCAAGGTGAGCTGAACAAACTATTGAACGGTTACACTGGCTTGCGGATACGCCGCATCGGGCCGCGCATCTTCATCGAAGGGGGCGTGAGTAGCCAGGCCGAGGTCGACCGACTCAAGCAGATCGCCTCGCTGTACCCGGGCCAGGTCGAATCGTTGGTGGTCTTGGGCGGCGCCGCGGCCGACCGCCGAAACAACATCCGCTTAGATCTGTACTTCGTCCAGTTCGACAAAAACCGAAGCTATGGGGTAGGCGTCTCTTACCCGACAGAAATTAGGGGGAATTTTTCGGGCGTGTTCGACTTCCTCGCTAGCCGCTGGACTCGAGCACAAGCGACCGTAACGAATCAAGCACTGCCAGGTCTCGACTTTGCGGCCGCGCATGGCTGGGCCAAAATACTGCGCCACTCCACCGTCATCACCTCGAACGGCTCCGAAGCCGAGTTCAACAGTGGGGGTGAGCAAAACTTTCGCGTAGCGGGTGGCCTGGCCGCCACGATCCAGAGCGTGAGCTTTGGGACCAAAGTGACGGTGTTGCCCCGCTTCGACCCGGTGACGCGCGAGCTCGAAGTGAAAGTACAAGCGCTCGTGACCGACCTGACTGATGCCGCAACTGGCAGTGACCTGCCGGGTCGTAACATCACCAACCTAGACACCCAAGTTAGCCTGAAGCTCGGTCAATCGCTGATCTTGTCGGGCATCCAGGGCAAGAGCCAGCGACATGCCGTGACGGGGCTGCCGCTGCTTTCGGACATCCCGTTACTGGGCATTTTCTTCGGCCGACATGCGGACGCTCAGGAGCAGACGGAGGGGGCGTTGTTTTTGGTTCCGAGCGTCATCGAGTCCATGCCTCGCGACCGCGAACGACTCGTTGGCGATCTACTCAAAGAATACGATCACTATTCCGGCAGCCCGCAGGGCGACCCCCATGGTTTGCCAGGAGCGCGACCCTGATGCATGTCGAGCTACACATCCAGTCCGCGCAACAGAGTCTGGTCCAGATTCTGGACCTGTCCTCCAGCAGTGTCACCTTGGGCCGCGATGACGATTGCTCGATCCCGTTGCTCGATGATTGCGTGTCCAGAAAGCACCTCACGCTGTGGTTCGACGCAGGGGAGCTGTGCCTGGAGGACAGCTCGCGTAACGGTACCTGGGCCGGCGAACAGTTTTTGCACAATAGCCGAAGCGCGATCGCCATCGGCACTCAGATCAGGTTGGGTCAAACTGTCATCGCGGTACTACCGAGCCCTAACTCTGATGACGGTGGGTCCGGCTCGGCAACCCCGGCGGACGCGGCAACGCCCAGCTCGGGCTCATTTCCGGTCGGGAGCTTCGACGTCGGGGTCGAGGTCAGGCGTGAGGCGCATCGTCTGTTGCTGGAGCATTTGGATCTCGGACATGGCGGCTTACTCGGCATGGACGACATCTCACTGCGCCCGCGCGTACTACAGAGCTTGCGCCGAATCGTGGGTGGTATGGCCGGGCGCCTGCCCCCGGGCACGGACGTAGACCGCCTGGTCGGGGAGCTGGCGGACGAGGCGCTCGGCCTGGGTCCGCTCGAGGAGCTACTGGCCGATCCCGCGGTGACCGAGATCATGGTCGTCGACCCGCAAACCGTGTTCGTCGAGCGCGGGGGGCGCTGCGTACGCGTGCCTCAACACTTCACCGACGACGCACGAGTTCGGGCCGTCGTGGAACGAATCGTCACTCCCCTTGGTCGTCGCATCGACGAGTCGAGTCCGCTGGTCGACGCGCGTTTGAAGGATGGTTCGCGCGTGAATGCAATCATCCGGCCGCTCGCCATTCGCGGCACGTGCATCACGATCCGCAAATTTCCCAAAGATCGAATCACGATTGAGCGCCTGCTCGAGCTCGGAAGTCTGGACCTGCGCATGGCACGTTTCCTGAAACGGAGCGTCAAGGCCCGCAAAAATATCATCGTGTCGGGTGGTACCGGCAGCGGCAAGACGACCCTACTGAACGCCTTATCCACCGAAATCTTAGACCATGAGCGGGTCGTCACGGTCGAGGACTCCGCGGAGCTTCAGCTCAGCCAGCCGCATGTCGTGTCTTTGGAGACGCGACCGGCCAATATGGAGGGCAAGGGGGCGTACTCGATTCGCGACTTGGTGAAAAACGCCCTCCGCATGCGCCCGGACCGGATCATCGTCGGCGAGTGCCGGAGCGGCGAGGCCCTCGACATGCTGCAGGCCATGAACACCGGACATGATGGCTCGCTCACCACTATTCACGCCAACTCCCCGGTGGAGGCGGTCGGTCGTCTGGAGACACTGTGTCTGATGGCCGGGCTCGACCTGCCGATAAAAGCCATCCGCGAGCAGATCGCGAGTAGCGTCAACCTGTTCGTTCAACAGAGCCGCTTTCAAGATGGTACCCGCCGCGTCAGTGAAATCTCCGAATTGTGCGGGATCGACTCGAAGGGCAACATCGTTCAACGTTCGATTTATAAATACGACCAAACCGGCTTGGACGAGCACGGCAAAGTCATTGGCGACTTCAATGCCACCGGTTACCTGCCGAGCTTTTTAGACGAGTTCATCCTGAAGGGCATGATTGCCCCGGGGGAGCCCTACCTGTGACGGGCGCCGTCGTACTTTTCAAAGCCGGTGCCCTGGCGAGCGCCGCGGTATGTAGTGGCGCCTTCGCGCTCCGTTACGGTTACGCGCCCGACTCCGTGCTGCGCTTGCGCTGGCTGCGCTACACCCGCGGCCTCGATACGTCGCTGAACGTCCTCGGCTCGAAACTCAAGGGTAGCCTGATTGGTAGACTGCAACTCGCCGGTGGGACGTTAGCACTGACTTACATCGTTTATATTGGCCTTACACCGGTTCGAGCAGTGTTGCTCATGACGGCGATCGTTTTCATGCCCAAGTGGTGGCTCGACCGCTCGCTCAGCAAGCGCGCCGCGCGAATCGAGACGGACATCGGGGGCTTTCTGGTGGCCTTGTCGAACAGCCTCAAGGCCAGCCCGAGCTTGGGAAAAGCCTTCGCGCGCGTCGAGCAGGTACTGACCGGCCCGCTCAGTGGTGAGCTCGGCACGGTGTCTCGCGATATGCGGCTTGGGGCTACGGTAGACCAAGCGTTGCTCGGGCTCGGCGCGCGTGCGCGCAGCCACGCCATGGATGCTGCCATCACCGGTATTTTGATCGGGCGTCAGGTCGGCGGCAACCTTCCGGAGATCTTGGAAACTACCGCCGCGACGTTGCGCGATATGGATCGGCTGAACGGCGTCATCCGCGCCAAGACCGCCGAGGGCAAAGCGCAAATGTATGTCATCGCCCTGGCTCCGCCGGTGATATTTTATGGGTTCGACTCGATGAATCACCACTTCTTCGACCCGCTCACTAGTTCGACATTTGGAGTGAGCTTGCTTGTGCTGTCGGGGTTGATGTGGCTCGGCGCGGTGGCCCTGGCGCGTAAAATTCTGGCGGTGGACATCTAATGGCCGACGCAGTTTGGCTTCGGCTTGGCTTCTCGGCCGCCCTCTTTCTGAGCGTGGCGACGCTCGTCAAACACTTGGGCGAGCGCGATGCCCGCGCAATTCGGCAGCTTGGGTTGCGTGGGCTGCGACGCCGTCAAGCGCTCGCCAGCAATGACGTGTGGCGTCTGTTCGAGCCCAGTGTGCGCTGGCTGGCAACGGTTCTTTCCCGAACGATCGACGACGGGCAGCGCGCGCAGTTGGACGCGCTTCTGATTCGGGCCGGTGAACCCCTCGGTTTGGAGCCGGAGGAGCTGGTGGTGCTGACGGCCGTGTGCGCCCTGCTCGGCACGACCGCCGGCGTTGCGTACGTTTTATTTTGGCAAGGAACGCCAGCGGCGATCGCCATATCCAGTATCGGTGCCGGGCTCATTCCCATCGTCCGTATCGATGCGCTCGGACAGGAGAGAACGATACGTATTCAGCGCGGCCTACCCGCGGCGGTGGACCTCATGTGTCTCGGTTTGTCTGCCGGTCTGGACTTTCCGGCTGCAGTTCGCCAGATCGTCGAGAAAAGCGCGCAGAAGAGGGATGCGCTGGTCGACGAATTATCGCTGGTGCTGAGCGAGTTACAACTGGGCAAGACTCGCCGAGAGGCCCTCGAGCTGTTCGCGGCGCGTAACCCCATCGATACGGTAAAAGAGTTCGTCGGCTTCGTGGTGCAGTCCGAAGAGGAGGGCAACCCATTGGCTCAAATTCTCAGCGTGCAGGCGACGGTTGCGAGGCAGCGACGCGGCGTGCGCGCGGAAGAGATAGCGGGCAAGGCCACTCTAAAGATCATCGCCCCCGTTGGCCTGGTTTTGATGTCCGTGCTGATCTTGATCGCGGGCCCTCTCCTTTTGCAACTCATGACGGGTCTCAGTGGACTTTGACAAGGCCCTCAAGATCATCGTCAGCCAGGCGGGCGGGCGTACGATCGAGGTAGTCGTCGACGCCGGCTCAGCGCTGATCGGCTCTGGTGGGCATTGCGACATTCGCCTCGGACCAGAAGACGTGGCGGTGGAGCAACTTTACTTCGAAAATCAGCCGGGCGGCTTATTTGCCGAAGTCAGGGCGAATTTCCCGCACGTGCTCGTGGACAGAGTGCCTTTTCAACGCGGGCGTGTGCTCGATGGTCGTGTTTTCAAAATCGGAAAGCTGGAAATTCAGGCCCAGTTGGTCGAGAGTCAGCAGAAGCGGCGCAAAAGTGAGGAGCGAGTGCGGCCGGGGTTACTCGTCCTTGCGGCGCTTGTTTTGGGCTTAGGCGTCTACGCCATCACCGCGCGTCATGGCAGCACGGAGGGATCGGACTACCAGGACGCGCCGCCTCTTTTCGATGCCACCGCCGTCGATTGCCCCTACACGTCGCCGGGCGGCGCAGAAGATGCCGTTCAAACTTGGCTGCGCGACGCCGCCGGCCGGCACGAGCGCGCGCCCTTCAGTCCCCAGGACGGTGTGGAAGCAGTTGGCTTGTATCGGCATGCGGAGAGCTGCCTCAAACAACTCGGTCGAGCTCAGGAAGCCGAACAGGTATCGACGGGCGCTGACAGCTTGGCTACGCGCCTCGAAAAGGACTTTCACGTGCACCGAGTGCGTTTATCCAGGGCGCTCGCGACCGGGGATACCGCGGCCGCGCAGCACGAGGTGTCGCTCCTGCGAGGCTATCTGGCGAAGCGCGGCACCGTCTTTGCAGGGTGGCTCGACTACCTCGATCGCAGGCTCGGTCTGCAAGGCAAAGATGGAAAATAGCCGCTGTCTTCAATCGCTCGCGTACACTTCGATGCTGGTGGTTTCGTTCGCCACGGCATCTTGTTCGGCGAGTGCAAACCGACCGCCTCAGCCGCCGCCCGGGGCAGAAGCCGAGCCGACTTTGCTGGAAAAGAAGGCAGCGTGCACGGAGCTCTTCCGTCTCGGCAAGGAACAAGCACGAGTTGGTGATTCCCTGCGCGCACAGGAATACTTTGCGATGGCAATTGATTCGGGCGGTGACACCAACTTGATCCTTCCCGAGCTCATGCGAGCGGCAATCTCGGGCATGCGGTATCAGGTCGCGATTCGCTATTTCGAAGACTTCGGCGACATGATGAGCCGCGAACGTGGTTCGGAGCTTGCGACGATCGTTGGGGTTTTGTACCTCGGAATCGATCAACCCGAGCGCGCGCGCGCGGCCTTCGAAGGCGCTCTACGACTGTCTTCCAAAAATGCGCGTGCTCACTTTTTACTCGGGCAAGTGCTTCGGGACGAGTTTTCGGACTACGCGGGTTCCGACCTGGAATACAGGAGCTACCTCGCGCTCGAGCCGAGCGGCGAGTATGCGACGGCGGCCCGCGCCGGGATGCTGACGAGCCGGGACCAAGCATTAGCCGTCGCCGAACCGACCTCGATCGACGCCATTCCGGTCAGGATCGAGCGATGATCTCTCAGAAGATCTTCGAGGAAACTTTGCTCGAGTTTCTCGGGCCGGTACGCAGTTATCTGGCCGACCCGGCGGTATCCGAGGTGATGATCAACGGCCCCAATCAGATCTTCATAGAACGCAGCGGGAGGCTCGAGCTCACGACCGCGAAGTTCCCCAGCGAGGCGAGCCTGGTCGCAGCGCTGCGCAACGCGGCCCAGTTCGTAGGCAAGCACGTCGATGCCCAGAACCCGATTTTGGAAGGCCGCCTGCCGGATGGGTCGCGGCTGCAGGGGATGCTTCGCCCGGTCGCGACGGGCGGGCCCTACCTCTCCATCCGTCGATTCTTTCAGTCGAAACTCTCACTCGCTCACCTGGTCGAAAGCGGTTCACTGAGTCAGCTCGCGGCGGATACGCTCGTGCTGATGGTGGAAAGCAAGTTGAACATCATGGTCGCGGGTGGGACCGGTACCGGAAAAACTTCGTTACTCAACCTGTTGACCTCGTTCATTCCGCTCGGAGAACGGGTGGGCGTCATCGAAGACTCCAAAGAGATCCAAGTACAACATCCGCATGTGTTCCAGCTCGAATCGCGAAAAGCCGACGACGAGGGTCGCGGCGAGATAAGCATTCGTGAGTTGTTCCGCGCCAGCCTCCGAATGCGTCCGGACCGGATTATCATCGGCGAAATTCGCGGTGGTGAGGCGCTGGACATCATTCAGGCCATGGTCAGCGGCCACGGCGGCTGCATGGGAACCCTGCACGCCACTTACCCGCGCGACACGCTCACTCGCTTGGAGACGATGGCCATGATGAGTGACATCGAAATGCCTCTGATCGCCCTGCGCCTGCAAATTGCCTCCGGGGTAAACGCGATTGTGCAGGTGGCGCGCGAACCGAGCGGACGCCGCGTCGTGTCACACATATCCGAAGTGTTGGGGTTCGACAGTGAGACCGGGAAGTATCTGATCAACGATATTTTTCGCCGTAAGTATAGTGCGGACAACACCGCGCCCAGTGAATTGCTAGCCACTGGCCTGGCGCCTCGCTTCGAGGAAGCATTCGTCGAGCACGGCTGTCAGTTGCCGGACGGACTGCGCGCGGCAATCGCGCAGAACCGAGAGTGAGTCATTGATGGGTGCCGTTGCAATCAAATGCTATCTGCCGGGAAGGCGCACGCAATACGTGCTCAACCCCAGCGAGGACATGGTGGTCGAGCTAGGCACGGGCGCTGATTTGTGCCCGCGCGGATTCGATGACGGCACGCGGCTGCAATTCTCACTGGTTGGGGAACAGTGGTTCGTTGCACCGCAATCCGGACAGCTCAGCCACGAGGACGGGCGATCGATCGCCGGACCCACCGCGATTGGACTGCCGGCGACCCTCGTCGCCGGGTCGGCGACCCTCGTTTTGACTTCACTGGTGGACCCGCGGTTGCCGGCCCTGGTCGTGGATGCCCCGGCGGGGGCACCCGTGGGCGTCTCTAGGCAATCGATGGCAGCCACGCGCTCGAGCGCGGCCTCGAGTGGTCCGACTCGCATCGACGTCAGGCGTTCGAACCGTGTGTCGGCGAGCTCGGCGCTGACCACGGCGGCGTCGCGCGCTGTCGCCCCGCAACCACGCCGCGCAACTTTGCAACCGCGAGTTGCAGCCGCCGACGCGCCGGTCCGGCTCGAGGCTGCGTCGGTGCCAAACGTTGGCCAAAGCCCAAGAACGCAGCGTGATGCCGGTCGTTCCAACGAAACACGCATCTTGGACATGTCCCAGTTCGGTGCGGCAAATGCTGGCGCATCGCCCCAAGCCGCGCCTAAGCCAGAGCGAATCAGTCTCGGCACGCGTTGGGCTAGGCTTCAACTCAGTCGACGTCTGTTGGCATACACCATGCTTGGGCTTGTGCTCGTGGCAGTGCAGTTCGGCATTCATCGGCGTGCGGGAAGGGCAAGCCCAGCTTTGTTGCCCGTGAGAGCGCTGCCTGAAACGGCCCGAGCCACCTTGCACGAGCCCGAATCGGACTTGGCACCGCTTCCCCGGGGCGTGCTCGTGAGTCAGCAGCGCGCAGGCGAGCTCTATGCGCTGGGGGATTACGCAAATGCACTCCGTCAGTACCGAGCCTTAGCCGCTCAGCCAGAGTCGGCGCCCGTGTTCGGTGTGATCGCTCACGCGCTCGAACTGCGCTTGCGCCATCCTCGGGTTCAACGATGATCAACACGCGCGCCGCGCGCGGCATGGGTCGGGACGAGAGCGGCGCCATTGCCGTGCTTGGCATCATGATCGGCGCCATTTTGGCCGCCGTGCTGTTTCACATGATGAACTGTGGCTTCGGCATCCTGTGGCGGGAGCATGCGCAAGATGCCGCGGACGCGACGGCTTACGAGGCCGCGGTTTGGAACGCTCGCGGTATGAATACGATCGCGGCGCTGAATATTTTCATCGCTGTCGTCATGGCCGTGCTGATTTTTTGGCGCGTGATCATCGTTTTCACGCTCGTGGCGCTCGGCTTGGTCTCCATTGGTTGCCCGTTCGAGCCAAGTTTGTGCGCTTACATCACGCCCTTGGCTAACGCGGTACGCGCCGAGATCAGGAATGATCCGAAGGTGGCCGGCCGCGTATATCAAGTCATCAAGATGCTTCACGATGGCCAGAAAATCGTGGCCGCGGCCACGCCGGCTATGGGAACGCTGTCGTCCGTGCTCGAGGCACAAAAATACGATGCGACCTTCGGCGTTGCCTTTGGCACCCAGCTACTGCCCACCCTGAACCTGCCCACCGGCAAGAAGCCGAATGGGAGCTGCAAGGCTTCGAAGACAAAACGCCTTGTTCAGGCGGGGACGATCGGAGACCTGCTTGGAAAGCCGATCAGCCTGCCGGTATCCGAGGCGGACGACTTGCATACGCTGTGCAAGCAAGGGGGCAAGATGCAAGCGATCATGCTCTTCGCCATCGTGGCCAAGGTCGGCGAGAAACTCCACCTGAATTTTCTCGAGAAGCTCGGCAATCAATCGGGCGGCGGCCCTTGGGGCAAGATCTGGGGCACCATCACCGGCGCCGGCGCCGATTTCTTTTGCGGAGATTGGTCGAGCCTGATCACGGACACTATGGATGATCAGCAGAAAGACCGTTGCGGCAAAAACAAGGATTGCAACAAGAAGGCGGACGATTCGAAGAAGAAGAATCCGCTGCCTAGTCACTCGAACGTTGCCAAGATGGACGCGGACGCGGTCCGGTGGACGAGAGTCTGGGACGCGGCCCAAAACGGCAATCTGTTCATGCAAAGCTGGAGCTACGTCAAGACGGACCGCGCCTATGCGGTGACTCTGGACAATGCCATTCACATCGCCGACTTCGTGCCGGGCGGCCGTGCCGCGGCTGCGAGTACGCTCGACGCGAGCGGTACTACCTTCGCCGAAGCCGAGATGTACTTCGACTGTGACGGCGCTTGGTCCGATTCGAGCTGCGGCGAAGCTGCGCCGTGGACTATGGCTTGGCGAGCCCGCTTACGGCGAGTGCACGACCCCGTAGATTTCATCGCCTCCGACCTGCAGGAAACGCTGGTCGGCGCGCTGTATGGCGCGCTAGACGGTCACTTCACCGGTGCGGTTGCCGACAAATTCACTGAAGTGACGGCGGCGCTATCGAAGAATGGCGGGCGCTTGATTCAAATCTCGCCCTCGAACGATTTTCAGGCTCAACGCGACAAGCTAGGCCGAGAGTTAGTGCCGGGCGCCAACAATGGCGGCGGCTCTTCCGTGCGCAGCGCGGCGGCGTGGGTGGCTGATGAAACCGCGGCCGGCATTCCGCAGATGATTCACTGACGATGGCTCACTGGCCTGCTTCGCAGCTGCGTGTTCGGCGCAATAACCGCATCGCGCGAGGCTCCGAGCGCGGCGGGTTGAGTGTCGAAGCTTTGATCGTCATTTCCATGATGACGGTCATCGCAACGGGCATTTTCTTCATGCGCAAGGTTTATTCCGGGAAGCTCGCGACGATGACGGCTAGCCGCGCCGACGCTTGGAAACTGGCCTTGGCTGGCTGCGACAGTGGCGACCAAGGCAAACTGTACGAGACTATCCATCAGCAAAGTAAAGATAAGAACGCGAAGCTTTGTAAAGACCCCAACGACTGCTCGACGGACTCGGTGGACGGGCTCAATGACGACGGCTCATCGAGCCCCCCGCCTGGCTGGTTTCCCAGCGCATCTGGCGATGAAGTCACCAAGAACATCAGTGTTTCGTCTGACCCGCATTCGGCTACCCTCAGTACATCGCGCAGGTTCTCATGCAACGAGAAGCCGGCGAAGGAGCTTCAGCTCGGCTCGCTGAATCTGCTCGGTCAGGTCGCTGACATTGCGAAGAAGATCATCGATGAAGAGGTCGACGAAGATACGACGGCGAAGACGTGCTGGCAGAAGTATGGCGTCCCCATCAAGTGGCATCAGATGAACTGCGAAACTGACCTGACCTTCAAAAACAACAACGACCCAGCCGGCCTGTACTCGCAGAGACGGGACCTAGATGTATCCTTGCCGGACAACTCCAAACATTGATCGCGCCCGCGGCTTTGGCTGAGGGACAGCGCCAAGCGACACCGTAAACGACATGATGAACACAGTGCGGCGCAAAATATGGAGTAAACCCTGGTTACGTGCGCAGGTCTGCGCCACGGCGATGGGGAGCGTGCTGCTGGTAGGCACGGCCGCTTACGGTTCGCATCACGCCAAGGCCGTAGCGCTGAAGCTTGGCGCTGAGATCCTGAGTAGTGCGGCGCCGGCCAGTCGCGCTGATTCCATCGAGTTCAATGGCGCGCATTTCTATTTTTCCACCGCGGTGCTGAACGCGAAGCTAGACGACGTTTTGAATGGCGCAGAGGCAATCTGCGAGCGTGAGGGTGCCGACCTCGAGAAAGAGCTCGGCCCAACCGTTGCGGCGCTGCCGAGCGCGGACCTCCCCGCCGGTATTTCGCGCGACGAGGTGGACCTCAGTCGGCTGCTGACCGTTCGTACCGACACGGATCGATCGGGTGAGGTCGGCTGCTGGGTTCGCCGGGCTACGAAGCCGCAGCGCGGCGTGCTGGACAGCGTGCGCGCCTTTGCCGAATCCTTCGATCTGGCCGAGTTCGGCTCCCTGCAATTCGTACACGCTGAAGAGCACGGGTCCAAAACGTTCGTGCGCGTGTTATGGAGTGAAGGCCCATTGTCCCTGCGCGACGTGTTTCCGGAAAACCGCGACACGCCAGGGCGCGACCTGGAGGCCTTGCCTCGGCCAGTGAGCTCCTTTCGCGTCCTCTCCGCACATATTCTCAATGCCGGCCGGCACGTGGTGGGTTACGAAAGCCCAGATACGCCGCTTCAGATCAATTCCTTCTACACCGCGGAGCTGCCCAAGCTTGGCTGGCACGAGATCGACCTGGGCCAGGCCGAGGTGACCGACGGCCCGCTCCTACAACATGCCTACGAAAAACCCGGTCGGCGGGCGCTGCTCGCGCTCACCCCCGCCGAGGACAACACCGGCGTCACGTGGGTCGAACTGCCAATGCGGTGAGAGGCTGTCCGTGCGCGGCGAGGACCGCCGGCAGCGCCGCAAAATCAGGCACGCCGTCTGATCCGTCTCACACCGCTTTCCGAATCTATCATTGGCGACGCAGGCCCAGGCGTCACGACACTACCTACCGCGTGAGCGAAGCTCACCGTGCTGTAGGTTGAAGGCGGTCAGCTCGATACGCGTATTCGAAGCGGATGTGCTGACCATACCAATGCTGTCGCAGAAAACTTGCGAAAGCGATTCGTCGTCACTGGCCTGGCGTTCCCAGCAGTCTGCAAAAAGCCCGGCTCGTGTCTTCGCCCAACCGATCTTCACCCAGTGATAGCTGACGAGGTGTGTATAGTCCCAACTGCGACCATCGACGAGCGGGCTCGCAAGCGCGGTGCGCCACGCGCCGTTCTCGTACTGGAGCAGTTGAGATGGCGATGACGCGAGCACAATCTCAGCGGCCCGTCCGCAAAAGTCACTGAGGGCAAACGCCGCGCGGCCTACCACTGCTTCTTCCCGCAGGACCCTCTGGGTGAACGTACCGTCGGTGCAACCGTCGTCTGTACCGTCCACTTCGTAGGTCCAGGAGTTTCCGGCTTCGAGCGGCATGAGCGTCGAGGCGGGCAGGCCGCTTCCCTCCTCGGCCGCGATCGGCGTCGAGTCGACTTCGCTGGAGACGAGGCCAGTGGGTTGATCATCGCCGGCAGCTCGCGTGCTCGTACAGCCGCCGAGTAACGCGGCCAGCGCCAAAGAAGCCAGGCTCGTGAGGGGCGACTCGCCAGTCACTTGCCGCCGGGCGCACACAACTTGAGGCCACCGCCCGACGTGTACGCGCCGTCTTGACCGTTGCTGTAATCCACACAACCGTTCGCCGCCACGTTACTGCCGAGCGTGCCTGCGCTTGGATTTTGGAGGAAGACTTGCTTGGCCTTGGCGTCCGTTTGGGCCCGGCTGCCGGCGTACAACGAATCAAAGCAATAATGTACCCTGATGCCCAAGCCACTGAGGGCCTTCAAATCCTTGTCGCACTCATTGCATGGGCTCTGCGTCCCCGTGACGTTCAAGGTGCCTCCCTCCTTTAGAGAAGTAACCCCACTGTCGGCCAGCTCTTGCAGGGCATTGATGACTTTGACTTCGGTATGATAGCCATTCGTCGCTTGGCCCAACTTGCCAGTGCCGATATTTTTGATCTCGCCATCCACCGAATTCCAGCGCGCTAGCACAAGGCTCTCCGCATTCTTGAGCCCCGGTAACGTGTCGTCGAGATGGAGCGATTGGGGAGTTACATTACCTTGATCGTCCAGGTGGTCGCTGATGAGCTTGCAGTACGTGTTGGTTGCGTTCGCCCAGGAGATGACTCGTGATTCTAAAACGGCGTCATTGAGGCGCTTGGCCGCCTTCACCATATCTTTGAATGTGCCGGTCTTTTCGATGCCTTTGTCTACGTACTTGCCGCTCTTCAAACCCTTGGTGTCGCACAATGATTTGAACTGATCGATTCGATATTGGTTCTGAAGATAAGCATTGGCGTTACTTACGTCGAATTTATCGGCGCCCGCCTTGCAACGGTCGGCGTCACAGTTCGTCCCCATGGCCGTGAAGTCGAGATCAACGGTTGGGAAACTGGCATTCGATGACTTGAACGTCCCTTGGAGGTTTTGACCATTCAGCTTGATTTGCGCATTGCAGTCGCATGTCTTGGCGTCCGAGTCGCTGCTGCAGCATTTGCCGGGCGCATCACTCTTCGTGGTCTTGAAGGGTTTACCGTTTGGACATAGGGCGCTTCGTTCGTATTTCGGCGAACAGCTCTGACCGCCGTCGCAGCCGCCGTCGGGAGCTCCGGCGTCGCCGCACTTGCCTGCCTTTTGCAAGGCGGGCGTGCAGCTGCCCGCGTCGGGCGTAGGCACACAGCTCTTCGTAGTCGTGTCGAGCTGTTGGCCGGGGGAGCACTTGGGCGGCGGCGTGTGCGGGCAACCGGGCCCATTGCCCGAGGACGACGAGGATGTTCCACCCGGCCCCCCGCCTTGCCCGCTGCCGGACGGTGGGCAGCCCGTTCCCGCCTTACACCCAGTTGCAGTACGGGTTTGGCCGGTTGGGCACGCAGGGTCGCAGGGCCAGTTGGGATCCGCATCCGCCGCCGGCTTTTTGCCGGTATCGGCGCACGTCTTGTCAGGACAAAGGCCGTCCGGGTCGGCAGTACCCGTTTTGCATTTGCCGCCGCCCCTGGTGCTGCCGTTACCTTGGCCGCCGGCTCCGTTATTACCTTGGCCGCCGGCTCCGTGATTGCCCTTCCCGCCGGCACCATTGGGACCCTTGTCACCGGCATTCGGCGTTTCGGTATCAGCGCAGCCTGGGCTGCTCGTGTTGAAGTTGCTCTGTACGTTCGTCAGGTCGGTCGGTTCATATTCATATCTGGCCCCGTGGTACGTGTGGTGTGAGGTGCTGCTCAGCACCGTTCGCCCATCGACGCCGCACACCCACGTCAGGCGCTTGCAGCGAAACTCGGCCTGTACGTCCACCGCCAGCTCTTGAACTTGGTCTTCGGCGGTAGGAACGTTTTGCACGTCCACCGTGAAGTTCTCCGATAAGTGCGGAGATGCAGCCAGCATCATGCCCGCCGCGAATCGAATCTCTCGCTTACGCGCGCCATCGAACGAGCCATTCAACTGTCCGTCGTAAAACGCGGGATCGTCCGGAATGACGACGACGGCGGCGCGACCCGCCGCGGAGCTTGCGCGTTCGACGATCATTTGAGCCACGAGCAACTCTCCCAGCTGCCAGAACATCAAAAACGCGATCAGCACCGGAAGGTACGCGATCAGGAACTCCACCATGACCGCGCCCGCGTCGTCGCTTGGCGCCCCCCTCCCCGCGCAAAAGAAGGCTTTCCTCGAGGCGGTCATGCAGGACGGCGCCATACACGGACCGTGCCAGCCCCAAGACCCGCCAAAAACGCGTGATTTGGCTTACTTAGCAGGGGCTAGGCAGCCAGGCGCAACCGGCAACTGCCAACGGCGCCTTAGCAGCGAGCTGATGAGCGCCCGTGCGGTGCCGCCGTTTTGCTCGGCGTGGGCTCAGGGCGTCCACGGATTGCTACGATCCAGCTCAACGCCAGCGTCATTCGATCTTGGACTAGCGGAAGAGGCGCTTCGAGCAGCCGGAGGGCTGCCCAGCCCCGCGACAATTCGAGCGGCCGCCAACGGATGCGCGGGAAGCGACCCTGTCGTTCGCTCGGGTGGCGACCCTGAGCTCGGCGGATCAAGCGGCCGAGGAAAGCCGGAAACGCTGGCGGCCGCGCTATCGCTCAATCGCGGCGGCGTGGCGCTTTCTGCGCCGACTGGGGTGAGGCGTCCGGCAGAGGCGGTCGCGGGCCGGCCCGGATCTTTGGCGTCCTCCAAGCGCGTGGGGGAAAGCAGCCGCGTGAAGACGAAATACGATGCGACGAGCAACGTAAGCCCCCCCAAGGCCGCGCTTAGTATTCGGTAATTGGCGGTCACCGCGCTTTGCTTGGCATCGGCCTGAAGCCCCGCCGCCGTTGGTACCTCCCGGGGGATGCTCGAAGGAGGCGGCGCGACGCTGGCGCCCGACTGCGCAATCATCCGGGTCACTTGCCGGTCATGCGCCAACGACTCGTCGAATTCCGCGCCTCCCAGCTTCTCTCGCTCCCAGGCTGCAAGCTCGGTCTCGATTTTCTGCTGCAAGGCCCGTCGCTCGACCGTGAATAGGTCCGCCACGTACTGCCCGAGCTGCCGCGGTGGAGTGCGCCCTCCGACAAGCTCGACGAGCGTGAGCAGATCGTCATGAAACTGTTCCGCCGATTCATAGCGGTGCTCCGGATCGTGCGCGAGTGCTCGACTGCAGATCTCGTCCACCAAGGCAGGCAGACCGCGTTCAGCGGCGCCGGGAGCGGAGGAGGCGAGCTGAGCGCTGACCAAGCTCACGATGGCCACGTCCGGGAGGGCGTTTTCGAAGCGCGGA
Source organism: Myxococcales bacterium (assembly GCA_903642325.1). Classification (GTDB taxonomy): domain Bacteria; phylum Myxococcota_A; class Polyangia; order Polyangiales; family Polyangiaceae; genus PMG-095. The sequence continues at coordinate 39,709 of CAHJWM010000028.1, forward strand.
CGGCCTGCCGCTGCCTCCCACAACATGGCTCCGACTGCGTACAAATCGGCGCGTAGGTCGGCTGGCTCCCCGCGCATTTGTTCCGGCGCCATATAGGCGACCTTGCCCTTGATCACGCCGGTATTGGTCTCGACGGTCGAATCGAGGGTCTTCGCGATCCCGAAGTCGAGCACCTTGACTTGGCCGTCATAGGTTACAAAAAGATTTGCCGGGGAGATGTCGCGGTGAACCAACGCCAACTGTCGTCCCGACAGGTTTTGTACGGCATGCGCGTATTCCAGACCTTGCAGCGCGCCAATCAACACCTCGACGGCAACGCGAAAGTCCAACCCGCCTTTGTCGAGGATCGAGCTGTACGCTTGGCCACGAAGAAATTCCAAGACGAGCAGGCATCCGCGTTCGTCTTGGCCCACCTCATAAGTTTGAATCACGTTCGGGTGACTGAGCGAGGCAGCGATCCGCGCCTCTTCGATGAACATCGCGTTGAATTCTGGGTCACGCGCCAGTTCGGGTCGCACCCGCTTGACCACGACCAGCCGTTCGACGCCAGCGCGATTGCTCTGTAAAACGAGTTGAACGTCCGCCATCCCTCCGCGGCCCAGATCGCAAATCACGCGGTAGCTGCTGCCGCCAATGATCTCTGGCTTCATCGATTCCGCCCCCGCACGCGAACCTCGAAAGGAACGCCGGGCAAGCTTTGCGCCGCTGCCACCCGGAGCCCACCTTCGACTCGCCAGAGCAGCTCACGCAGGCTTGGGTCGAAGTCACACCCGACAAGAGCTACCGGCCGCATTCGTGACACCGCAGGGATGTCCGGCGCTGACGGGGTACCGCGAATCTTTGAGTTCATTGCGCACAGCCGGGTCAGGTGCAGGTCCAGCGTGATGCATTCTAACTCAGTCCGCTGATCATCAAGACAAGCGCATGCCGCCGCTTCCGGGCGGTCGACTTCAGCTTCGAGCGGCGCGCTATTGTGCCAACGGAATCTTGTTGCTCGAGCGCGCATTCCCGTCCGCCGCCGGATGTCAGCGCCGCGCCGTTGCGACCGAAACTAGGACGTCCGGTAAGGCGTGGGCCGCGGCGTCACGGCCGCAGACCTCTACAAGCCATGCTTGCGCATCAGCTTTTGCACCATCTGCCTCGATACTTCGGCGATGGCGGCAGCCCGCGTCACGTTGCCGCCTGTCTTCCCCAACAACTGCTGCAGATACCCCCTTTCGAACTCGTCTGCGGCGTCGCGGCGGGCGATGCGTAGCGGTTCAGGCTCGGCCGACGGCGACGGGACGACGGTGGGCGCCGGCATCGCGCGCGCCTGAGCGCCGCCGAGTGAGCGCTCGGGCGTAATGAGCAGGCGTTGCACTGCGTTCTGCAGCTCTCGCACGTTGCCCGGCCAGCGATAGGCATGCAGCATCTGCCAGACGTGCTCGGGAAAAGCATCGGGAGTTCGCGATGGCGTTGAACGCTTTAGGAAATGGGTCACGAGCATGGTGAGGTCGTCCAACCGGTCACGTAGCGGGGGCACGTAGGCGTGGGTGGCGGCGATTCGAAAGTAGACATCTTCGCGGAAATTACCGCGTTCTACCTCGGCCATGAGGTTGCGATTGGTAGCCGCGATCAAGCGAATGTCGACCGGAATGGTGCGACTAGAACCGAGCCGTTTTACCTCCCGCTTCTCCAGCACACGCAGCAGCTTCGGCTGCAAATCCTTGGGCAGCTCCCCCAACTCGTCGAGGAAAATGGTCCCCCCGCTCGCTTGCTCGAAAACCCCCGGCCGGGACGCCACGGCACCGGTGAACGCACCGCGTTCGTGGCCAAAAAGTTCACTTTCCGCCAGTGTTGGCGCAATGGCGCTGCAGTCGAAGACGACGAATGGCCCGGTCGCACGAGCGCTCGCACCGTGGATTGAATCAGCAACCAACTCTTTGCCCGTGCCCGTCTCACCCTCGATCAGCACGCTGACCTCGGTCGGGGCGATGCGCATGAGGTCGGCGAACAACTCTCGCATACAGGCGGACTGTCCGAGAATTTCGCCAAAATGATCGCCGGTGCTTTGTTCGCGATCGACCATGCCGGTCATGGGTTCGATCTTTAGTACCGTCTGGCCCACACGCAGACTGAATGCGTCGTTGAACACGGCGTCGATGATGCGAGCGGATCCGACGAAAATGCCGTTGGTCGAGCCGTCGTCGCGGACTTGGATTCCGTTCGCCGTCGGCACGACCTCGCAGTGGCGCCTGGACACGGTGTCGTCGGTGAGTACTAGGTTGTTCTCTGGCGAGCTGCCGATTCGTATGGGCGAGCCCGCTATCTCCAAACGCTTACCCGCGTCCGGACCCTCGGTGACGACGATCAGCGTCTTCGCGTAGCTGACGAGGCGCGTAGGCGCCTGCGCGCGAGTGAGACCGTCGGTCATGGGCAGCTGTGGAGCAGCAGACGCTTCCTTTCGGGGACTAGTTAGCAACTATACGGGAAAAGGCCGCGAAAAGATTAGTAACTCGGCCCGTCCTTCCAGTTGGGCTGCCGCGCAGCATATGAAACGTCTTTGCTGATGACGCGGACGGGGCCACGCCCCGACCCGTTGCTGCGTCGCGAGCACCAGCGAGAGGTTTGGAAACCCCTTTGAGCGAAAACACACATCCTGCTACCGCGCCGGCGGGCTCGAGCGTCGAAGGATCGGCTGCGCTGATTGCCCGGCCGACCCAGTCCTCCTACCGCGCGCCCCTCAGCCGCGTACCGCACGTCCGCATGCTGCGGCTAGCCGCCGCTCGCAAGCTCCCGAGTGACCGGCGCACGCTCACGGTTGAAGGATGGCGTTGACCCAGACGCGCGCCATTTTTGCATAACCGGCGTCGTTCGGCGACAGCCGGTCGAAGAAGTCGTCAGGACCGAGGATCGCATGCATATCGACCACGGAAACATTTTCGCCAGCGGCCTTGTGCCGATTCACCAGCGCTGCAAGCGCCGCGTTGTACGTCACCACGCGTGCATCCGCCGCTGAATCCTTATTTGGCGGCAGCTGAGCTACGATCAGATGCGCTAGCGGCGCCAAGCCCGCGCTCTTGTCCAAAATATGCGTCATCAGCGAATCCATCCTGTCGGGCGCGGTTTCGGGCAGGTATGGCAAATCCATATCGACGGTGCCTATCATCAGTAAGATGAAGTCAGGGGTCACGCCGCCGGGCCCCAGGTAGGCGCCCAGAGAGCCGTCGATGCCCGGTCGAGCATTGGCCGCCGCGATCATTGCGCCCGTGTGACCTTCGTGGTGGACCTGGTCCGGGCTTAGCGTCCCAGGATTCGTGGCGACGGAGCCGACGAACTGAAATGCCACCTGATGCTCCGCGAGCAGCCCCGCCAGTGGGAGCCGATAGCCGCCCGAGCTGCCTTGACCCTCGGTCATCGAATCGCCGAGCGGCATGATCTTCACGAACTTGTCGTGGCTGGATTTGAAGTGAAACGAAACCGAGCAGATGCTTCCCGTGCCCCCTGACGCCGGGTACGCGGGGCTCTGGTTCGAGCTGAACTCGGAAGGATTGAAACGTAAGTCGCGAATGCCGGTTCCGGCCAGGGGGACATTGCCGCCGTCACCGTACGGATCAGGTGCGTTCAACCCATAAGCGACGACGGCATAAGTACCTGGCTTGAGGTCGATGGGCGCGCTCAAGGGCGCGAAACGAAAGCCGCCGTCGAAGGGCACGGCAACGCCTGCGGGCACGATCACCGACCCGCCCGTGATCGGCTTCGCGCTGGCGCCCGCGCCCGCGCCCGCCTTGTCGATCGAGAAGAGGGTGACCGTGTGCGGCCCGGACAGGCCGTCGGCGCCTTGGTCCCACACGCCCAAGTCCACGATGCTCAGTCCGTCCTCGGTCACCTCGAATTGGTGGCCATCGTTTAGAGTGCCATTCGCAGAGTTGATGCCCCGAAGCGCGCCGGCTCCGCTGTACGAGAGAACGCGGCCGCGGGTGTCAACGGCGGGCCCGCTGACGGAGCCGGTGCCGCCGGAGCCCATGCCGCCGATCCCTATGCCGACGGAGCCCGCGTCCGGCGCGCCATCCATCGTCATGCCCCCCGACGCCGCCGTATCCGTACCGGCGATGCCTGCACCACCGCCCTCGCTGGCCGGCGCGGATGCGCACACCCCCGCGGGCACCTCGCATATCCAGGGTCCGCGTCCTAACTTATCGCAGTCTGCGGCCGCGTTACACTGTTTCGAGTCGTTCGCTAGCAGCGCCGAACAAGCCAGCACGCTCACACCGAGCAGGCCAAAGCCGTAGCGGTTGAAGAGAACACGCACGCGCTGGGAGTTTCGAATCGGATTCACCGGGACTACCTCGATCGCGTTCGTAGTATAGCGCAAAATAGCGCGTCGCTGTGTCCTCGCGTCAATCGAGGCAAGCGCTGACCGCGAATAACTCGCCTCTGGCGGGTCGGCGTGGAAAGCCGGTGCAGCGAGCCGCGCAGCTGCAAGCAAATGACGCGAAGCGGCGGGATTTGCCGTCACGATCCGCTGATCTGCCAGCCTGCTGTCAGCTCGAATGCTTCGTAGGGCCGCTTCCGAAACCTGCGACCGTTCCAGACTTGCGCAACCATTGGTTGCCCGGTCCAGTTGCGGGCTCCGCCCTGTCCATTCACTCACGAACACAATTTGTGATTTTTCTCGGCCGGCCCTGGGGTGGGGCGTGGCGGCACAAGGCTTGCTGAAGGCCGAAACCATGATCACTTCGCCGACTTCGGTCCAGCCAGGCGCCCCGGCCCGCACGCGTGAGTTGGTCGCGATCCTGCCGACCCTATTCGGCGCCACTTTACTGCTCAGCGCCTTCTTGCTGTTTTGTATCGAACCGATGATCGCAAAGATGATGTTGCCTCTGCTCGGCGGCGGCCCGGCGGTTTGGAACACCTGCCTCGTGTTTTTTCAGGCCGCGCTGCTACTGGGTTATATTTTTTCGTTACTCGCCGCGACCCAGCTGTCTCGGCGGCAGCACGCGCTCGCTCAAGCCGCGCTGATCGCGGCGCCGCTCCTCGTTCTACCCATCGCCATCGCTCAACCCCTGGCCCAACGTTTTGCAGGACTTGGTTCGGTAGCGCAGGCGCTTTGCATCTTGTGCGCGGCGGCGGGGTTACCGTTTTTGGCGCTTTCGACCGTCGCCCCGACGCTACAGCGCTGGTACGCAAACACCGGCGCTCCGGGAGCCAGAGACCCTTACTTCCTTTACGCCGCCAGTAATCTCGGCTCTTTGTCCGGGCTACTGGCGTATCCGCTGGTCATTGAACCGCGGCTTGGGCTGCACGCGCAGGCGTCGTTTCTCCGTATCGGTTACGCGCTGGTGGTGTTGCTCGTCTGCGCGTGTGCGCTGTCGACCTTGCTGGTTACGAGTGAACCGCGCGCAAGCTCGTTGCTCTCCCACGACGTCCAATTAACCGGTGCCAGCGGATCGAAGTCGCGGCAACGCGCGCGTTGGCTGCTGCTGGCGTTGGTGCCATCTGCTTATCTCGTCGCGGTCACCTCCCATCTCGTTACCGACATCACGCCCGCGCCATTGCTGTGGGTGATCCCCCTTGCCGTATACTTACTGAGCTTCGTCGTCACGTTTGCCGCTCGACCGCCCCTAGCCCACGTCTACGTCGTGCGCTTCTGCCCGATACCGGCGGTGGTGATCGTTTATCTTATCGCGACCGGAACCAGCAGCCCTTTGCGCGTCATGATTTTCGCGCACGTGTTGGCGTTTTTTGCGGCCTGCCTCCTCTGTCATGGAGAGTTGGCAGCGGCTCGGCCGAACGCCGGGCGTTTGAACGAATTCTATGTCTGGACATCTTTGGGGGGATTACTGGGTGGCGTCGTGGTCGCGCTCGTCGCTCCCTTGCTGTTTTCGTACGCAATCGAGTATCCGATATGCGTAATCCTGGCGTTGCTCGCCCGACCGGGTGCCGCAAATTCTTGGCGCGGGAATCAGCATCGTGGCCAAGCGCTCCGGCATGACCTTTCGATGCCGCTGTTGTTGTTGGCGTTTATTGCTCTCTCGGCGCTTCTGCTATGGCATCTGCGGGTTCCACTCGCGGCGCCGGCCGCCTTGTTGCCCGTCGTGCCGATACTGTTTGCCTACCGCGCTCGCTCGCGGCCCCTCTGTTTCGCCGCGTGCGGAGCGGCCGTGATGCTCGGCATGGCGGTGCTCAATGCTTCTGTTTCAGGTCAGGTCCTGCTGCGGGCGCGAAACTTCTTCGGCATCGTACAAGTACGGCGCGACGCCGCGGCACAGCTGACTCAAATCCTGCACGGCAACACACTGCACGGCGCTCAGTCACTCCGCCCGGGGGAACGCCGCGAGCCCGGCACCTACTATGCGCGGCGCGGGCCCGTAGGCGACGTGTTCGAACTGTTCGACAAGCACCCCGAACTGCCGGCGCGAATAGCAGTGATAGGCCTCGGCGCGGGCACGCTCGCCGCTTATGCGAGGCCGCAGCAAAGTTGGACCTTTTTCGAGATCAACCCTGTCGTCGTGAAAATTGCCACGGACCCCACTCTGTTTACGTATTTGGCCGACGCCCCGCTCAGCGTCGGGAGCCTGCGCATCGTCGAAGGGGACGCACGCCTCGAGCTTCGTGCAGAAGTTGGCGATTACGGGTTGCTGTTGGTGGACGCATTCAGCTCCGATGCCATCCCCGTGCACTTACTCACCGAGCAAGCACTGCGAGAATATGGCGAAAAAATGGCTCTCTCCGGGTTCATCGCCTGGCACATCTCGAACCGTCATGTTGATCTGCGTCCCGTTCTCGCCGCGGCCGCCGCCGCACAGGGCTGGGTGGGCGTTGTTCGTCAGGACTTCCCGAGCCCCAGCAGTAATGCGGCGGCGCGCTCCGCCTCGTGCTGGGTGCTGATGTCGAAGAGCCGCGAAAGTCTTGCGGGCCTGCCTCAAGCTTGGCAACCGCTTGCAGGTCGGCCGGCATTCCGAAGCTGGACGGACGACCGCAGCTCCATCGCATCAGTGCTCAGTTGGTGACTGCAGGGTGCCGCGGTGCGCGCTCCCGGTCTGTCCCGTGTTTCAGTCTCCAAGAGCGTCAAAACGCGCCAAGAACGGAGATCCGCCCGGGACCGATCACGAACGAAGTTTGGCTGCGTTGCCGAGGCGCGCGCAACGTAAGGTACAGTGCAACGCCGCCGCTGATTACCGTGCCCGCTAAAAGTAAGTCGGTAGTCAACGCGAGGTGCTCGACCTTGTGCCGCGCATTCACGGTTTCCTGCACCGTGGTCAGTCGGCCCTGTACCTCCCGCTCATTGCTCCTGGCGGCTAGCGCGAGTCCGCCGGTCACCGCAGCAGATACGCCAACCGCTGCGGTAATTCCGTACGCGAGCCAAGGCAGCGGCCTTGCCGGCGCGGCGTTCTCTTGGACCCGCCGTGGGCCCGTCGGGGCGATGGGGTGTCGGTCCTTCAACGAAAATCGAAGTTTCCGTTCGTCGCCCGCAGCGACGTCGATTGCCTGAAATTGCGAGCGACCGTCGGCAGATCGCACGTTCACGCGATGCCGCCCCGGGTTGAGCCACAGCTTCGCGATCGGGCTTTTCCCGACCTCGGTCTCATCCACCAGCACCGTCGCGCCCTGCACGTCGACCTCGACGCTTAGCGCGCCGGCCTTGTGCGACAGGGCGTCGACCTGTCGCAACACCTCGTCGTGGTGCAGACTATCGGTGTGATCCCCGCCCTCGGCCAAGTAGCGCTCGAATGCGCGCAACGCCGCGGCCGGGTCATCCAGCGCCAAATTGACTACCGCAATATTGTACTGAATTTTGAAAGCGGGGGAGAGCTGATAGGCGCGCTCGAACTCGGCAAGAGCAGCGCGCGCCTGCTTCTGGTCGAACAGAACAAGCGCGCGATCGTAGCTCTTCGCCGCCTCGATGCGATCCCGCTCCAAGACGGTGTCCGCGCGACAGGGGGACACGGTTGCACTGATGGCGGTCACGGCAAACGCGACGATGAGAGCTCGGTTGCGAAACATTTTAATACTGCGTGCTTTGCGCGCCTACGTTGGAAATGTACTACCACGCCGTCATGGTTGGGTCGATCGAAGCGTGTGTTGTTCTCAAGACACTTGTCTCCCACTTGCTTGCAGACGCGAACGTCTGTCGGCGCCCTGACGCAATGCGGGCGGGGTGACAACCCGCACTTGGCGGCGGAGGGTTGCACCTCGACCCAACGACTGGGCACGGCGTCGATGGTTGTCGATGTTGACCTTTAACGAGCAGATTATCCTGCGGGCTCGCCTGCTGCGCGAGGCGTCATTTGGCACTGCCCTTGCTTAGCCTTAGCGAACGTCAACGGATACGAAAGGGTGACTTGGGAAATCCGGTTTCTCGTGGCGGGAGTTGCAGCGTATGGTTGCGCGTCTCGGTTATCGTAGCTGTTTCCGCGGCGTTGCTTTCGGCCTCGGCTTGTCAGCAGAAGGGCGCTGAAGCAACTACCACCCCCGGCGGCGCAGCGTCGACCGCAGATGCTGGACGCCCAATCATCGGCGGTAGCTCTGGAAGTGGCGCGGAGAACGGCCCAGCAGGTGTTGCCGGCTCTATGAGCGATGCTCAGGGCGGGGTCGCGACGGGTAGCGGCGGCAATGCGTTCGCGGGAGCAGCCGGCGCGGCGTCCGCCGGCGGCAGCGGCAGCGACGGCAGCGGCGGAACTGGCGGCAGCGGCGAAACTGGCGGCAGCGGCACTCGAGAGCCACCCTCGTTCGTCGGCTACACCGGAAATGCCGCCAGCAAAACCGGCGTGAAGGGTCGCGTCAACATCGGTCATGAATTCACCGTAACGGCCAGCGGCATCCGCGTGCTCAGTTTGGGAGTGTGGGATGCGGGAGCCGATGGCTTAACGGAGGCGCACACGGTCACATTGTTCTCGCTCCCTGCACTCGGTCTCAATCCGGGGGCCGGCGCCGTGCCCGTCCAGGGCGGCTCCGTTTCGGTGCCCGCCGGCACCGTCGCCGCACTCGATTCCGGTTTCCGATTCGCAGATCTTGCTAGCCAGATCGAGCTTGAACCCGGAAAATATGCAGTGGTCGCCTACGGCATGAACAGCGCGGGGGACGGCTACGGAGACGGGGGCGGCGTGCCCTATACAGGCTCAGGCATCAGCGATGGCGGTTACTCCCCTTACGAACTGTCGAGCGCATTATCCCCCGCATTTCCAAATAGCGGCGACCAGCTGGGACACGCCACTGCGTCTTTTCGGGCCTCGTCATCCCTGCCTCTTTTCACGCGCATCATGCCACTTGGGGCGTCCATCACTGATGGTTTGCATGGCACGGATGCGGGCTACCGTGGCCCGCTCTACGCACTGCTCAACGAGGCTCATTATGCCTCGCAGTTCGTGGGTTCATCGATCGATAACGTCGGGAGCCTCCCGCCCGACCAGAGGCACCACGAAGGGCATTCCGGCTTTCTCATTCAAGGCGTGCAAGACAACATCGGCAAGTGGCTGGGGCCCACCGGTTCGACGGCAGACCTCGTGCTACTCCTCGTGGGCACCAACGACGTTTACTTCAATAGCGACGCAGACCTTGCCAACGCCGGCAAGCGCATGAGCACGTTGCTCGCAACGATCTGCGACAAAGACAAAGGGTTACTGCCGAAAGCACGGGTCATCGTCGCGCAACTCCCACCGCTGAAGGATTCGCGTCTGGAAGAGCGCGAGGAGGGCTACAACGCAATGTTGCTGCAAGTCGTCGCGGATCACGCGAAGCTCGGTGAGAAAGTGAGCACCGTCGACATGCATTCTGCCCTGACCCTCGAGGACCTTTACACCGATGGTGAGCACCCGGTGGACTCCGGGTACATCAAAATGGCGCACGTTTGGTTCAAAGCCATCGTGCCCTAACCTTCACCGGTCATCGCTGCCGCCGCGCCGAGCTCCTCATGTGATCTTCGAAACCGTCACGGTCTTCAGTTTGGATTTTCGGTGAGCGGACAACTTTGTCTAGCGCGTTCGTCCGCGTTGCGGCGGCGAGAGCGCGGTCTGAACGAGCCGTTCGACGACTTAGGCCGAAACAGAGCCTGTTCAGAATGGCGAGGGCAGCGGTTTGCCAAGCGCGGCGGAGACCCACCATGTGGCGCCTGCATGCTCGCTTTTAGTTTGTCTGATAACTAACGAACTAGGTAATCTCGAATCGACAGTCGTGGCCAGTTTTGATCCGCCCGCCGTTGCGCTAGATCGCGGGAGGCCCGGCTTCAAACTGTGGCAGGTCGTCGGTGATGGCGTCCCAGGCGGCCTTCGAGGCGACATGAATGTGGCGGCTGGGTCGGGCGATGGGGTCATCGTCGAAGGCGCCCATGGGGACGATGGCGATGCCGCGCCCTTCGTCGAAGCGCGGCATGGTGCACCCGCACACTTTGCAAAACCAATGTGCGAAAAACTTAGCCTCGGGCAGGCGGTATTTGCCTAGCAGCTCTTCGCCACGTAAGTAGCGCAGGCCCTGAAGCGACAAGACCAGGTTGGTGGCGTGAGCGGTGCCGCGGGTCTTTCGACAGCGCGTGCAATGGCAATGAGTGACGCCCTGCGGCGTCTCGGTGATCTCGAACTCGATGCCTCCGCATAGGCAGCTTCCTTTTACGGGCGTCATGCGCTGGAGCATAGCGTGATCGGACCGCGTGGGCATCCACTGCCGGCGCAGCTCGAGCCCTCGTTATTCGGGGCCGACATCGATCAACCATCAACCAAAATCTATCGGGCCGTAATTCGCAACACTGAGCTGGTCGCTCTCGACCAGTTTGCCGCCGCGACCTTGACTTGGTGGTCGGCCTGGCTTTGCCATCCGACACGAACAGAGTTTCCCCGTGCAACCAGCCGCGCCCGAAAACTCACGCGCTCAGTCGAAGTCGACCTGCTGCCCGTCCAGGGAGCTGAGCAGGCCGACTTGCGTGCTCGGGAGTCCTCCTCCGCGAAGACCGGGCTGCTCATTGCATACGCCGCATCGTTACTTTGCCGGGGGGAGCTAGCGCCGTCGAGTCACTTCCACCGCCGCAAGCTGCCAAAGAAAGCACCTCTGCGCTGTTGCCTCTCGTTGCCGTTTTGCTTTCCGTGTTTTTAATCGGGGCCTGACAGGCTGGTGAATTCTTGCCCGACGGCACGGACTCGGCGCCAGATGGCTTTTTAAAGAGGTTTGTCCTCTATACAGGACATGAGGGCGGTGGTAAACGTGGCCTCGCATGCAAAGTACCCACCTCGGCAACACGGGTTTAGTCGTTTCGCGCCTCGTGCTCGGCACCATGACCTTTGGTCTGCAAACCGACGAAGAAGCGTCACGGTCCATCTTGGATGTCGCGGCGGAGGGCGGCATCAACTTTCTCGACGCGGCGGATGTCTACCCGCTGGGGGGCGGTCTCCCCACCGTGGGTCGAACCGAAGAGATCGTGGGCCGCTGGCTCAAGGGCAAGCGCGAGCGGTTCATCGTGGCGACGAAGGCCGTTGGGAAAGTGGGGCCTTCGCCTTGGGATCAAGGCGCATCGCGCAAGCACTTGCTCGACGCCATCGACGGCTCGCTGCGCCGGCTTGGCACGGACTACGTCGATCTGTATCAGCTGCACTCCGACGATCGAACGACGCCACTCGAAGAGACCGTCGAGGCGCTCGATGTGATCGTACGCTCGGGCAAAGCACGCTACATCGGCGTCTCGAATTTTCTTGCGTACCGCCTGGCGTTGGCACTGGGCCACGCAGGCGCTCGGCGACTGACCCGCTTCGTCTCGATTCAACCTCGCTATAACCTGCTCTTTCGCGAGATCGAACGCGAGCTTTTGCCGCTTGCCCAAGAGCAAGGCATTGCCGTGATCCCGTACAATCCGCTGGCCGGCGGGCTGTTGACCGGTAAGCACCAGCAAAAGACGGGGCCCACGCCAGGCACTCGCTTCACGCTCGGGACCGCCGCCGAGCGCTATCAAGACCGCTACTGGCACGAACGGCAGTTCGCCAGCGTCGACGGGCTGCAAAAGTTGAGTGCCGAGCGTGGACTGTCGCTCACCCGCGTCGCCGTCGCATGGGTGCTGGCGAATCCAACTATCACCGCGCCGATCATTGGGGCGAGCCGCCCCGAACAGCTCGCGGACACGCTCAAAGCAACCGAGCTGAAGCTCGATTCGGAGCTGCTCGGTAAGCTGAACGAGCTGACATTCGAATACCGTCGCGGCGACGCCGAACGTTGAGCGTTTTTCCGGCGTTCGCCGGTTGCCTTCTCGTCGTTCATCACTTCTCTTCACTCGAAAAAGTGGTTCGCCGCTCGCTACAAACCCAGGTTTTCACTCAGCGTCTGCCCTCTTACTTGCTGCGGAAGACCATGCGTCTACAATAGAAGACGCAGCGATTTGTCCAGCTCAACCGATTCTTCCGCCCGGTTGCCGTGCGCTGTTGCTAACTCCAACACTCAAAGCGCCGCGCCTCCATCCAAAGAGACAGAACGATGCGAAGGGCTGACTTGCGCAGCACGGCGGAGAGCCTTATGAGCCGGGAACTGGACTCGTCGAATACCCCGCTCCCGGAATCCCAACGCCGCTTGTTACTGGCGCTGGGGCTGGCGACCTTCATGGTCAGCTTGGACGCGCGCGTGGTGGCGCCATTATTGCCAGCGATTGCGCGTGATTTCCGGATTTCGATCGCTCGCGCCGGCTATGTGGTCTCGGGCTATCTACTTCCCTATGGGTTGTTTCAACTGGCATACGGTCCGCTGGCCGACCGCTTTGGGAAAGTGCGCGTGTCCGTATGCGCCATGGTCGCGTTCAGTGTCGGCACTGCGTTCTGCGGTGCGTTCGAGTCCTTCGCCAACGTGCTTTTGTTACGCGCGCTCACGGGCGCTGCCGCAGCGGCGCTGATTCCGCTGACGATCGCGTATATCGGTGACACCGTGCCCTATGCGCGCCGGCAAGCGGCTTTGGCGATGCTCATGGCAAGCTCTGGCGCAGCTCAGGCGCTGAGCGTGAGCGTCGGAGGGAGTATCGCAGCGGTGTTGTCGTGGCGCGCGATCTTCCCGATCCTCGGCGTTTTATCCTGTGCCGTAACGCTGTGGCTGCTGCTGAATGCGAAGCACGAGCAGCGCGCGGCGGTGAGCAGACGCCGGCCGCGTTACCGGGACGCGCTTCGCAGCCCGCTCTTACCGATCTTGGGTTTGGTAGCATTTGAAGGTTTCCTTTATATGGGCGGTTTTCCTTACCTGAGCGGGCTGTTGGAACGGCGCTTTGGGCTCGGGCCGTTACACATTGGCTTGCTCTTGGGCTTGGCCGGTTTCTCCCAGCTGGTGACAGCCCGCGCGTTGCCGCGCCTGCTTCGCAGGGCATCAGAGCAAGAGTTACTGGCAGTGGGCGGCGGGCTGATGAGTGTTGCTTACTTAGTCAGCGCCGCAGCCGGCCGCTTCCTATGGGTGGGTGTGGGCTGCGTCCTGATAGGTGCCGGATTCAGTCTGTGCCATTCCACCATTCAGACTCGCGCCACCGAGGCCTTTCCCGAAGGGCGCGGCTCCTCGCTCGCCCTGTTCGCCTTCTCGCTATTCCTCGGTAGCGCGCTGGGCAGCGTGGCGTTCGGCGCCACGCTGGAACGTGTGGGGTATGGCGTCACGTTCGCAGGAGCCGGCATCCTGCTGCTCGTGTTCACCGGGCTCGCGCTGCATGCTCTCGGGCGCTCGCCAGCCGTCCGAGTCGATTGAGTCAACACGGTGCTTCGCGGGTGCGAAAGGTCCAGCGCGAATCGGAGCGAACTGGTCAGAAATTCAATCTCCGCGCACGTCACCCTGAGAGGTAATGCGCTACGAGAGACAAGTTACAGTATGCAAGAGACTCGAAACTCGATAAGCACCGCCACACTCAAGGAGGAACGAATCATGACCCAGGAACAGTGGTCGCAAGTCGACGAATACATCGTGAAGTCCCTGGTGCCGACCGACACTGCGCTCGACGCGGCCCTCAGCGCTAGCGCCAAAGCCGGCTTGCCCGCGATCAACGTCGCGCCGAACCAGGGCAAATTCCTAAATCTGTTGGCGAGCATCCAGGGCGCTCGCAACATCTTGGAGATCGGCACGCTCGGCGGCTACAGCACTATCTGGCTGGCGCGCGCGCTGCCGGCGGGCGGCCGGCTCGTGACGCTGGAGCTGGATCCGAAGCACGCGGAAGTCGCGCGTCAGAATCTGGCACGCGCCGGGGTCGGCGAGCAGGTCAGCATCCGCGTCGGACGTGCGGCGGACACGCTGGCGGCGCTCGCCAAAGAGGCCGTCGCGGCCTTCGATTTCGTGTTCATAGACGCCGACAAGCAGAGTATCCCTGAATACTTCGAGTGGGCACTCAAGCTCACGCGCGTAGGCAGTGTGATCGTTGTCGATAACGTAGTCAGGAAGGGCGCAGTGATCGACGCCGCCAGCAGCGATCCGAACGTGCAAGGCGTGCGTCGTTTCAATGAGCGGCTGTCGAACACGCCGGGGGTCAGCGCCACTGCGATTCAGACCGTCGGCAGTAAGGGCTACGACGGCTTTTCGCTGATCCGCGTCACGGGGCCGTGAGCGTGGGCTAGCCGCGCTTCCGCTCGGCTGCGCGAGCGCCCCGCTCGCCTAACGCCGGGGATTTGCGGTCGGCACGGCTCTGATCAACATTCAAGTCCGCCATTGAACTTTACGGGCTCGGCGTGCCCACTCACAACGACTGCCGCAAGGGTGCCAAGACCTGGTTGATGGTCACTCAATCAAGCTGTCAGCGTCAAAGCCTTCGGCGGCGCAGCTCGGCGCCGAAGGCCATCATGCCGCCATGCAACGAGCGCGTGACCCTGAGCTCGTCTCGGCCGCGCGACGCCGGTCGATGCGGTCAATGACCATAGACCTGAACGTCAAAGAAACTGGCCCAGGTGCCGAGGTCAGGCAGGGCGTTCACCGTCAGCCGGACATAGTGCGCCGAGGGCGAGCCGGTGATCGAATAAGTTTGTGCGTCTGTCGTGCTCTCAGAATTGGTTGGGTCGAGAACTGATGTCCAAGTGTCTCCGTCGAGCGAGCCCTCTATTCGTCTTCTTGGATGGATTCGCGCGCAAACATCAGTTCGAGACTGAACAGGCGGGTAGCGCCGGGTGCGACGAAGCAGTGATGTTCACCGGCGCTGCGATCGTCATCGACTCCGCGAGCACGGAACCTCTCACATCCAGGGTATTGTTGACCGACAGCGTGCTCTGGGGCGCATATAGAAAACCGCTCAGCTCGAGCGGCGCTCCGATCGTGATCGCGCCGCCCACGGCCAGCCAAGTCGAGCCGCCGCTGAACGACAACGTATTGTCGATTTGCAACGCGCCTCCGATTACAAAATCTAGGCTTGCGCCATCGTCGAGCTCCACCCGCATCGGCGAAGCGACGCGCACGTCGCCGTCGACCACGATCACCGTTCTGCCGCTGACGTGGAAGGTGAGCTCGTTATCGATACCGAACGAGCTAAACCGATAACGAGCGCAACCGAGGCTGACCTGCGCGGGCTGCGAATGCGCACTCAACACGTCCCCCAGATCGCGCACGCCAAGCGCCTCGGAGCTCTGGATGACAGCGGCGGGCGAGGGGGCGTCGTCACAAGCCAACGGATCGTCGACCTGGAGGTCGCGGCTCGTAACAGTTTTGGCACTGACATACGTAGCGTCGCTACTCGCAGCGTGGAGTGTCCCCTTCACGGTGATGGTATTGCTAGCTTCTAGCGAACCGCCCACGACGGCGTTGCCGCCCACATGCGCCGGTGCATGAACACTCCAATCACCAGCCGTCGAGAGATCTTCGTCGATGTCCTGAGTGTTGTCGGCTTCGATGTCGCCATAGCTGGTGAACGAACCGTCATTGACCCGAAGCGGCGCCGAAAGCCGGGAGCGACCGGAGACGGCGAGGGACCCTGAGCTCACCGTGAGGGTGTTGCGTTCATCCAAGTCGCCACACACCGCGGCAATCGTGCCGGGCTTTGCCGCCGCGGCGCAGCGCGGCAACTCAGGGTCGTCCGAGCCGAGCCCGCACGCTTGCAACTCCACGTTTCCACTGAACCCATTAGGCCCGAACCCCAGCGGTCCAGAGTTTTGTGAGCAGCTCGCAAGCGAAAGGATCAGCAAGCAAACATGAGCACGGGCCATGGCGAGACTCTCTGCGAGGCTCGTGCCAGCGCCGCCAGCGGCTGCCGTCGAGCGTGCTCGCCGAGATGGCGCCAACCGCGCGAGGGGGGTGGAGACAAACGCACCCGGTTGGCTTCATGGTCAGGGATTGACCGCTGCGGGCGTACGTTGCGCACGCACGTTTGCCAACGGCGTAGGGTCGGGATCCCCCGGCGCCGCGTGGCTGCGCTTTGGTCCCCTAGCGTTCGAACGGGGAGTGCTGACGGTGCGACCCGCGACGGCGCGGGTCGGCGATGCGGACGCGGGCAAGGCAACGGGGGTGCGCTCGGCAACTGGTGCGGGTGTACTGGGTGGAAAGCCGCCCCACGTTGCCGCAACGGTGACGACGAGAGGCTGCGCGCTCGCCGTCGCAAAAGAGCCCTGCGCCGCCGAATCGCTAGCTTTTGCGGGAGAGCCCAAGAGCGCATGACGCATCGCCAAACCGCTGACGACCAAAAGTGGAACCGCGAGCAGCGCGCTCACTTGGAGCAGCGTCATGCGTCGGTTCACGCAGGGGGGCGTGGGCTGCCCCCAGGGAGTGAAGGCGCCAGAAGGGCCCGCGTCGGCCCTCTCTGCAGGGTGCGTAGACGGCGAGAGCGCGCTTCCCGACATGCCGTGTCGCTGCGGGCTACCGGAAACACGCTCGACGGACGCTCGCGAGCGCCGCGGCGCGAACTCGAGTAGGGCAAGTGCAAGGGCGCCGACGTTCGGATAACGCAGGTCGGGGTCCTTTTCGAGGCACTTGATTATCACGCCCTCGAGCGCTATCGGTGCATCCGGGCAAATGTCCCTGAGCAACGTCGGCCTTGCGGTCACGACTTTGAACACGAGCTCCGCGCGGGATCCTGCCTGAAAGGGCGGCAGGCCTGTTATCAACTCGTGCAGCACTGCGCCCAGCGCCCAGATGTCGCTCCGCGGATCGACGCCCTTTGCCGAGCGCATTTGCTCGGGCGACATGTAGAACGGCGACCCCATAGCGGCAGACGTTTTCGCCAAACGAGCTTTAGAACCGCCAAAGCCGGTAGACTTCGAGATCCCAAAATCCAACACTTTTATGGCAAGCACGCCGTCCGAGCGCTGGACCGCGCACAAGTTCGCGGGCTTCAGGTCGCGGTGCACGATACCGAGCGCGTGGGCTTCTGCGATCGCCTCGCACGCTTGCAACAAGAATTGGACGGCTTGCTCGATCGTCAACGGGCCGCGTTGAAGCAGCCACGCCGCAAGATCGCTACCGTCCATATAATCCATCACCATGTATGGGGAACCGGTATCGAGCACGCCGACGTCTGAAACGCGCGCGACATGCTCGCTTTTGATCTTCATGGCAGCGCGTGCTTCGCAGCTGAATTGCTCCACCGCCTCGGCGTGCTGGAGTACCTCGGGCCGAAGGAACTTGATCGCGACGCGCTCGCCGAGCTGAAGGTGGGTCGCTGCGACGACGATACCCATGCCTCCCTGCCCGATCACGCGTTCGACGCGGTATTTCCCGGCAAGTATCTGTCCCACCACGATATCCATACTTTCCCCCGAGCGCACCCGATAACAGATCCGTTTATATCATATATGTCATGTCCGCAACGAGATTAGACCGCCCGCGCGAAGGTCGTCAGCCGAGAGGGCGAGCGGCCGACGGCGCTCGCGTCGGCTTCGGCGCGTGCGCCGAAACTGCCAAGCGAGCGCTGCGTCGGTGCGTTGGGGGGCTGCAATGACGGCCAGCGACGCCGCTTCGGTGCGGCTACAGCTCGCGGCCTCGTGCGTTGGAGTGCCGCCGCGGTGACTGCTCTCGCGCACCGGCCTCGCCTTAGATACGCGAAGCTCAGTGCTCGTGCGGTAGTACCGTGTGGAGGGCCGAAGCGCTTGACGGGGGGGGTCAGCTCGTAGATACTGCACTAATGTTCAGCTCGGCCGAGACCGTATCCGCTGAGTCTGCCTCTCAGAAAGCTCCTTATCGGCTCGTTCCGAATCCCGCGCTCTACGTTTGCGAGTCGCGCAAGCCTCGCAAGCGCTGGGCGGAAGCCGAGCAACTCGATTTGCTAGTCTCCAAAGTCCTCAGCGGGGACGCGCTGTATCGCCGTCATTGCCAGCGCATCATCAGTCTTCAAGCTCGCCTGAAGCTTCGCGTGAGCCGGTCTGCCTGGGTCCTTTATTTATACTTGGAAGAGGCCGAGGTTGAGCGCCTGACCTACGCGCTCGATCGCGTTGCGGCGGAGGCGCGGGCGCGAGGCCGGCGTTCGCGTGGCCGGTAAGCCGTTCGCGCGAGCTGTGTTCAATCTAACTTATCTGTTATTTTCTAAGAACGTTCCGGGCGGGACGTTCGCGCCATGCGTCGCGTTCCGCAGAGGCGGAAAAAGCAGGCAAGTGGCACGCCCCGTCCTCGGGCAACCGCCACGTTGCATCATCGGGAGACGCCGCGATTTCGCAAGCTCAATGCGCTCCTTGCCAAGCGCTTGAGGCAACTCCGCAACGCGCGCGGAATGACCATCGAGCAAGCCAGCGAGGCCGCCGGAGTCGAGCCGATGACCTGGTACCGCCTGGAAAATCGCCGCGCCAATCCAACCCTCGCGGTGCTCGCCTCCGTAGCTGCCAGCTTCGATCTCAGCGTTTCGGCATTGCTCGAAGAGTGATCGGTTACGGGTTCTCACGACCCGAGCGGGGGTCGAGAGTTCCGTCAGGACAGCACCCTTGGCCAGGGCAGGCGCGACCCGCCTCTGGTCCAGTGGTTGCGTTTGTAACCGGTGCGGGTGCGCACGACGTCCGCCATTCCCTCCCCGGTGCTGCCGCCGGTCGTAATTCTGGCAGATGCGCACCAATTCGCGTGCAGGGCGCCGTACATCCCTGCTTGGCGTTGGCCATGTCTGGTTAGCGCGGTGATGTAATCTAGCTCGAACTGAACGGTCGCCTTGCCCGTCTGCGCAACGTTCTCACTCGGGACGCCGTAATCCATCGAGTAAACAGCGACGGCTGGCTTTTTGCTACTCGAGCTCTCGCTTGGATCTCGAGTGATCATCGCACAAGCGGTATGAGGCGTTTGTACGAAACGCCGACAGCCAAGAACGCATGCCGGATGAGGCCAGGACGACAACGTGAGAGCGAGATGGAGAGACAGGGCCCGAGCTTGGAATCGGCCGGCATCCAGCCGGCCGATCATCTCAGCGTCGATCAACCAGTGATGCTGGCTCGACCGGTCTCCAAGTGACCCGTCAGTCGTTGCGACCAGCTCGAGTCGCTGCTGACGGTGATGGTGAGGTCATACCACCCGTCGGAATTAGCGCACACGTCGAGGACCGACGCCTCTCTATCGTGAGCGTTGACCCGGACGGTTTGCCGCGCCCGTAGTGAGTAGTTGTTGAATGTGATCGTGAAGGTCACGCTCCTCCTGGCGTCGTTGCGCAGCAAGAGCTTGAGCTTCGGCTGGTCGTTGCTGTCATGGCCGCGTTGGTCCATGTCGTCATAGGTCACCTCGACCCAGGCGTCTGAGCCGGCCGCTTCTGTGTCACCCACGTAACGACGAAGGAAGCGATTCGGACCTACGACGGTGATGTCGTATGCGGTATCGCCCGGGCGCGCGCCGATCGCCCCCGTGCCGATGTGCACTTCTCCGGCCGCGACGGTGTACTGGCTGGGAAAGGCCCCCGGGTATGCGGCGAAGGTCGGCACCGCGGCTAAATTGTTGTAGACCGCGAAGTGGCTGGCCTTCGTAACGAAGGGCGCAACGTTGCTGAGTGCGAGATACGCCACGAGGCCCCCGTTCGCGTCGGTGCTGAGGTCGACCAGATTGACGTTGGGCTGGAACGGCAGCGGGCGAGCCGGTTTCCTGCCCGGTTCCTGCGTCGGC
Organism: Myxococcales bacterium; assembly: GCA_903642325.1. Classification (GTDB taxonomy): domain Bacteria; phylum Myxococcota_A; class Polyangia; order Polyangiales; family Polyangiaceae; genus PMG-095. The sequence continues at coordinate 59,656 of CAHJWM010000028.1, forward strand.
ATGCTGTTGTTGCCGGGCAGCGGCGTGTACTCGACCTCGGGGATCAGCGCGCCGGGATCGGGCAGTCTCGGCAGACCGTAAACGGGCGAGCTGAAGTCGAAGGCGTTCACTAGGTCGCCTGCGACTTGGCGACGCCAGGGGCTGATGTTCGGGCAATGTGCAGGCTTGCCGAGCGCTGTCGTCCACTTCTCGAGGAACTGCAGCACCGAGGTATGGTCCGAGACTTCCGAGGTCACCCAGCCGCCACGCGTCCACGGCGAGACGAGGATCAGCGGCACGCGGAAGCCGAAGCCGACCGGCAGCGGCGCGTTCACGCCATAGGCACCCAGGGTACCGGAATCGACGAATTCGTCGAACTCGCCTTGGGGAGGCACCGGCGGCGGAACGTGGTCGAACTGCCCGTCGTTCTCGTCGTAGTTGATGATGACGAGGGTGGAGTTGAAGACCTCCGGGTCGGCATTGAGCGCGTTCAGGAGCGCTTTCAAGAAGTACGCGCCGTTCGACGGTGCGGTCACCGGATGCTCCGAAAAGAACTGATTGTTCACGACCCAGCTGACCTCTGGCAACGTGCCGTTCAGCACGTCGCTGCGGATCGCCTCCGCAATGTCGTCGGCGTTCGTCATCTCCAGGCGCTGGTCGGTCGGCACGTTGGCGACGCCGTGGTCGTAGTAAGGGTTGCCTGGCGCCGGGGTCCCGCCCTGGTCTGGATCGAAAACGGCAAAAGCGGCGAAATACTCCATGCCGTTATCGCCGTAGTCATCGGCGCACTGATACACGTGCCAGCTCACCCCGGCCGCTTGAAGCGTTTCACCGTATGCTTTCCATGGCAGGAAGCGGCCCATCTCGTCGCCGCCGCTATACGCGATGAAGGAGCCGTGCTGCTTGCTGGCGTTGATCGAGCCACCCCAGAGATAGGTGCGGTTCGGGCCGGTCGCGCTCAGCACCGAGCAGTGATACGCGTCCCCGATGGTGTACGCGTCTGCCAGAGCGTAGTGATACGGAAGGTCGTGGCGGCTCAGGAAGCCGAGCGTGGTTGGGCCGCCCTTGGCAAGCACCCAGCCGTTCATCAAGCCGCCGTACCAGGCGCCATGCTGGTCCTCCCAGCTGTGGCTAGTACCGGGGTAGTTGGCCGCGCCGAGCTCTGCCGTCGGCGGGGCGTTCCCGTTGTAGTTGTGAGTGCCGCTCAACGGCCACGGGTACTGGGTGGGGGCAGAGGCGACGGGGGTGTGTGGTTGCTCCCAGACCGTCTTGCCGCCGGGCAGGAGGATGGTTGCGCGGTCGCCGAAGCCGCGCACACCCCTCATGGAACCAAAGTAGTGGTCGAAGCTGCGGTTTTCTTGCATCACCACCACGACATGCTTGATGTCGCGGAGGTCCCCGTGGCGCCTCAATCGGGGCCTGGCTCGAGCCGGCAGCGCGGTCGTGGCGGCGACGGCTGCGCCGGCACCGAGAAACTTTCGGCGTGATACAACGGACATGCGTTCGATCCTCCGACCATGGTCGTGCCTGAATTGGCAGTCCGCGACCCTAATCGCGCGTCATGGCTTGTGCATGACTCTCCTGCAAACTCATCGCGTTGAAAGTCGATGTCCGCGTCTCGGCCAACGTTCGAGACAGCGACATGACGACACCGTTCGCGGCTGCGATCCGGGCAAGGTCGGGCAGAATTTACACGGGCATCTGCCTCGACCTTCCATGCGGCATCGGCTTCTGCGCCGAACACGCTGCCGTTGCGGAGATGCTCGAGTCGCGCGAGACCCAATTGGACTCCGTCGTCGCAGTTTCGGGAGCAGGAATGCTGCCTCCTTATGGGCGCTGCCGTGAGCTAATCGCGCTTCTTCATCCGGGAAATTTCGATGCGGCCATTTTTATCACAGAGGATCGCGCTGCCCTACTGCGCGATCTCCTCCTTGAACATTGGCTGAACCGCGGCTCCTGATCACAGAGCACGAACCGCGTGGAGGCCCCCCTCGTCAACGGACTAAGTTCGGCGGGGCAAAGCGAAAGCCCCAGGGGTTGTCCGGGTTGGTGATGCCACTCGAAAGACCACGTTGACGCCCGCCTCCGCTTCCATGGCGCGCCGGGGCAGCTACGCCGGACATGCCAAGCAGCTGCATGTATTGGAGCATGGCAATCTGCTGCATTTGAATCAGGTACACGTCACCTTGGCGAACATTGGTGATGTAGGTGTTCTGATTGACGTCGCCGTAGTGGATCTCGGTCGGGGGCACGACTTCTTGCGCCACGCGCGCCGGCGCTGCCGCCACTTGCGGCGCGACGGCGGCAGGCGGCAGGACCGCAGGCGCCCAAGGTTCGGGCGCTGCGGCGACCGTGACGGCCGGGATGACTTCAGTGACCCGTTGCGTGGGAGCCGCGAGAGCACCCGGTGCGGCTTGGGTCGCCGCGGCCGCGTTGTCCGCGGGCGCAGATGCGGCTGCGGTGGCGCGCTCTTGCGTCAGTGAGACCTGCGCCGGTGCTCGAGCGGCGACCCGCTCACGGTAAGCAGTCTCCAGCCGCGCGAGCACTTGTGAGACGGCACTCCCCGCTAGCGCCGTCCCACCGCTGTCGAGGTCCGAAGCGGCCGGGCTTGGCGTCGCTTCGGGTGCTGCGGCGTGCCCATGGTCCGCTGCGGCCGCAGCCACGAGCTCACTCGGTTGCGCGACCCTCGGTGCACCGCTCGCCGCCTGCGCGAGCTCGACCACGTGGTGAGAGCCGCGCTGTTGAGCCACCGCCGAGTCACCCGCGCCGTCCGCTGCTCGCCACAATCCGAACAGAACGGCGTTACTAAAACAGCCGCCCGCAAAGGCGCACAGCAGAGTTAGGCGGGTTCCGCTCATCGCCGAGCGACTGTACCACGCCTCGAAGCCCGTGGCCGCCGCTCCGACACGTTGAGAAACAACTCGTCCCCGTGAAACAACATAGTCTTCGGAGACGGTGCCGCCCGGCCGACGGCGACCATCGCTAGCCATTTTCGTGCTACTTCCGGGCCAATGCCCCCGGTCCTGTACATTGGCAATCAAAACTATTCGTCTTGGTCGATGCGCGCCTGGCTCGTGATGAGGTGGGGAAAGATCCCCTTCGAGACACGAGTGCTTCAGCTTGGCGGCCCTGGCTATGGCGAGCGGCAGATGTCGACGGTGCTGGCCGTTTCGCCGTCCGGTACCGTACCCGCATTGCACTGGGACGGCGAAGTGATCAGCGATTCACTTGCCATTTCGGAATGGGCAGCGGAGCGAGCCCCGACGCTTTGGCCGCGTGACGAGACGGCACGCGCATATGCCCGCGCGGCCACGTGCGAAATGCACTCGAGCTTCGGCGCGCTGCGCGCGAAGTTACCGTGCAACCTTCGCCGTCGCGCCGAACCGCGACGGTGGAGTGAAGACGTCGACCGCGAAATCGCACGCATCGAGGCGGTGTGGGCTCTGCTCTACGCCCGCTTTGCGGGAACCGGACCATACTTATTTGGCGCCAGCCCGACTATCCCTGACGCTTTCTTCACTCCCGTTGCTACGCGATTTCGCAGTTACGCAGTCACACTCAGTAGCGAGTGCCAGCGTTATGCCGATTCGCTTCTTGGCAATGAAGCCTTTCAGGCTTGGCAAGCAGAGAGCACCCGCGAAGTTTGGTCGATGCCGGAGTGGGACGGCGCCTAAGCCTCCCCCTCGCAACCGACTTCGCCAAGGGACACCCCGGCAACCCCGGCGCGCCCAGCTGTCACTTCGGAGCTATAGTGCGGCCCCTCCGCGGCGCGTGTCGCGGTCACTGTGCCACTTGAGCCAAGAGCTCGTGCTCGTGCCGGAGATATCACGTTTCTTTGCGGAACTTGGCGCGGCCGAGGGTGGCACAGATGCTGAATAGGTGGGCTCGGGAGGAATCTCGATGATGGCTCGCGCTACCCAATTCCGCTTTCGGTCCGCTTCACGCCCACGCTTTGCGAAACTGGCACTCGTGCTCGCGGCGTCGGGCTTATGTGGAGTCGCCTGCGGCTCGGGCAACTCCCACGTGCCGGCAGGCCCGAAGCTCGGCAACACCGACAAGACGAATAATGGCGTGATATCGGTGGACGAGCCTAACATCAGGGGCTCGATCAAGGGCTCGACATTGATGGTCAATGTGCCCGTGACCTCGCTCGTCGAGCACGACATTACGGGTATGCTGAAGCTGCGCTTGGCCGACGTAGACGGGCTGACCGAGCACGGCGTCGTCGAGCTGCCGTACTCACTCGCTGCGGGCGAAAGCACGATTGTAAGCGGCGCGCTCGCTGCACCGGCGAGTGCCACCACGCAGTCGGACTTTGTCGAGTCGAATGTGCGCATCGACGACGGCAGACCGGGCGGCCTGCGGGTGACGCGCAGCTTGCTATACGTACTGCCTCTCGAGGAGCTCACGGTAGAGGGGCCGTCGTCCGTGCACAAGGGGCGTGAGGTCTCGTACCGAGTCCGCGTTCAGGAAGGCAGCAAGCATCAGCCGATCTCCAACCGAAAGGTTACGTTCGAGCTGCGCCAGAACGAGAAGGTCGTGCAGAGGCAGACCGTCTCCACCATGGTCACGGGAGACGCGCAGGTTCGTCTTACACCGAAGCACCCAGGAAATTACAAGGTGCTGGCGCGCCTCGAGAGCCAGGGTGTGAGTACTGAGCTCGAAGACCCTGTCGCCGTCAGTAATGACTCCCAGAAGCTTTTACTGACGACGGACAAGCCGATTTACCAGCCGGGTCAGATCATCCACTTGCGCGCGCTGTCATTGATTCAGGGTACGAATGCGCCCAGCGCTGCTGCCGCGGTATCTTTCGAGATCGAGGACGGCAAGGGCAATAAGCTCTTGAAGCGGCCCGGCAAGACCGACAAGTACGGCGTCGCCGCGACCAAATTTCAGCTTGGAAGCATTCTGAACGAAGGCACATTCAAGGTGCGCGTCATTCAGGGCCCGACCATCAGCGAGAAGACGGTACAGGTCTCGCACTACGCGCTGCCGAAGTTCGCCGTCACGGTGAAGACAGCCGACCCCTGGTATGCCCCCGGCGCGGAGGTTCGAGGCAGCGTCGACTCGAGCTACTTCTTCGGCAAAGCCGTATCGGGCTCCGTGCTCGTGGCCGCTTATTCGCTGGATGTCGGCGAGACGATGTTCCAGCAGGTTCTGGGTAGCCTGGACGCCAGCGGCCATTACGATTTTGCTCTGCACGTGCCGAGCACATTACCCGGCCTGCCACTCGACCAGGGCAATGCGGCCATCGAGCTGCGCGTGACCGTCACCGATAGTGCCGGTCAGGTCGTGCAAAAATCCTTGCCGGTAACGGTGTCGGCGCGGGGCATGAATCTGTCTTTGGTGCCGGAGTCGACCGAACTAGTGCCTGGCATCGAGAACAAGCTGCTCGTGTTCGCGAGCGACCCATTGGGCGCTCCGCTCGCCGCCGCGACCGCGACCGTGAAGGCTCCCGACGGCAGCACGCTCAAGGCAACCACCGACGACTATGGTCAGGCCGAAATCGCCTGGACTCCGGACGCAACGACCCCGACCCCGGCGGCGTTCCAGGCCGACGTAGCCTTGCCGGGCGGCAAGAGCGCGAGCGCAAACTTCAGCTTTGGCGCACAAAGCGGCAGCGACCACCTCGTAGTGCGCACCGACAAGTCCGTATACCAAGTTGGCGATACGGTGCAGGTATCGGTCGTCTCGACGCAGCCCGCAGGCAATCTTTACGTGGATTGGATCAACGACGGGCAAGCCGTGGACATGCGGACACTGACGGCGACGGACGGCACGGCAAAATTTACGATGCCTCTCGACGCGAGCCTGATCGGGAGCAACCGAATCGACGCTTACTTGGTCGACGAAGACGGCAATGTCGTGCGTTCCGGCCGCACCATCTTCGCGCGCACCGACGCTGCGCTAAAAGTCGCCGTCTCGGCCGACAAGAACGTGTACGCGCCGGGTGATCCCGCCAAGCTGACCCTCAGCGTGACGGACGAAAATGGCGCGCCCAAGGCGGCGGCGCTCGGTCTCCAAATCGTGGATGAGGCGGTATTTGCGCTGGTCGACGCAAAACCAGGGCTACTTCGGACGTACTTCGAGCTGAACGACCAGCTGGCGAGCCCAAGCTTCGAGCTCAATGCGCCCGCGAGTGACCTGTCTGAGCTTCTCTTCACCGACACCGCCGGCTCGGACAAGAAAAAGTCGGCCGCTGCCCAGCGCCAAACAGAAGGTGCGCTGGCGGCCATGAAGAACCAGACCCTGACCGGGATCTCACACAGCAGCCTGGGCGACGTGCAGAGGGATGCCGTGAGCAAGCTCCAACCGAGCTACACGGCACTGCGCCCGACCCTGCTCGTCAACTTGACTCCACGTGTCGCTGCGGCCGTGGTCGGCCTCGCGAAGCAAAACTGCACGCCTTCGACTTACTACTGCTCGTCGCTCAACTTGTCCTTCATTCAGGCACTCGTAGGCGCGCTAGAGAAGTCCGCGATCTATGACTTTTGGGGCAACGCTTACACATTCCAAGATGGCGGCAGTCAGCTCTTGCTCGGTACGCTTGGTCCGGACGAAAAAGCCGGCACGGTGGATGACTCGACGTTCGGCTTTAGCTACTCCGATCTGGGTCTGCCCCAGACCTTCAACCCGGGGCTAACCGAGGGAGGGGGGGCGGCGGCGGGCGGCGCGGCGTCGACGGCGCCGGGGCATGACAGTTCGGATAACGGAGCAGTCGCTCCCGCGAATTCGACCTCGACCCGTGTTCGTAGCGATTTCCCCGAGACTTTGTACGTAAATCCGTCAGTCATCACGGACGCTACCGGCAAGGCGACCGTCGATGTGAGCATGGCCGACAGCATCACTCAGTGGCGCGTTTCGGCGCTTGCGAGCTCGGCTGACGGTCGGCTCGGCGGTACCGAAAGCGGCCTGCGCGTGTTTCAGGACTTCTTCATCGACGTCGATTTCCCAGCGTCGCTGACGCGCGGCGATGAGGTCGAATTTCCGATTGCAGTCTACAACTACTTGGAGACGCCGCAAACGGTATCGCTCGAGCTCGACCCTGGCACTTGGTACACACCACTGGGCACCGCGTCGGCGAGCGTTTCGCTGCAGCCTGGCCAAGTGATCCGCGTCAGCTTTCCCGTGCGGGTCGACGAGGTCGGGCTACGAACGCTGACCGTGAAAGCCGTGGGCGACAAACTCTCGGACTCCGTTGCGCGCAGCGTACGCGTGGTGCCAGACGGCAAAGCCTTCCCCTCTTCCGATGCGGGTAGCTTGGCCAGCGGCACGGTGACTGCGTCGGCCACGTTCCCGGCGGGCAGTGTTGCGGGCTCCGGCACCCTATACCTGGACGTCTTTCCTGCGTTCCTGTCGCAGGTCGTGCAAGGTATGGATAGCATTTTGGCGACGCCGAATGGCTGCTTCGAGCAGACACCTCTTCGGCTTGGCCGAATGTCCTCGCCACCCAATACATGACCGAAACCAAGCAAATAACGCCAGCCATTCAGCTAAAGGCAGAGGCTCTGATGTCCACTGGCTATCAGCGCTTGCTGACGTTCGAGCACAAGACCGGCGGCTACTCCTGGTTCGGTGATCAAGATCCAGCACCCTTCCTTTCGGTCACCGCCTTCGGATTGATGGAATTTTCGGACATGGCGCAGGTTCAGCAAGTGGACAACGCCATGATGAAGCGCACCCATGATTGGCTGATCGCGCAACAAAAGCCCGATGGCTCTTTCTTGGGCGACACGTCGGAATCATTTAGCTTCCAAACCAGCACCGTGCGCAACACCGCATTCACCGCTTGGGCGCTCGCCAGCTACGGGGATACCGGAGCGGCGGTGCAGAAGGCGCTCTCGTACGTGAAGGCAAATCTCGGTGGCGACACCGACGCCTACACACTGGGCATCGTCGCCAACGCCTACGTGCTGGCGGCAGCGAGCGATCCGGAGCTTGCACTCGTGCTGAGCAAGCTCGATGCGAACAAGAAATCGGATGGCAGCAACGTGTACTGGGATTCTGGGGGTACGCAGACGAACTTCTACGGCGCGGGTAACGACGCGGCGGTGAGCTCTACGGCGCTCGTTGCATACGCGCTGATCAGCACCGGCACGGCCAAGGCTTCGGTCGACGGTGCGCTCAGCTATCTGGCTAGCAAGAAGGACGCGAACGGCAATTTCGGCTCGACCCAAGCCACTATTTGGTCACTGCGGGCGTTGATCCTGGCCGCCAAGAAGGGCACTCAGGGCGCCGTCGGCAACTTGAACGTGAGCGTCGACGGCGCACCCGCGCAGGCGTTGGCGCTCAGCACGGCCCAGTCGGATGTCATGACACGCATCGATCTAAGTACCCTCGCCAGCACGGGCAATCACGCCGTGAAGCTCGACTTCGCGGGCACCGGCAAAGTCAGCTACAACTTGGTCTCGGGTTACAACCTGCCCTGGGCCTCGCTTGCACCGGAGCCAGCTGGCCCATTATCGATCGACGTGGCCTACGACAAGGACACGCTGTTCGTGAACGACAGTGTGACGGCCACGGTCAAAGTCGTAAACAACGAGGATGTAAAGCAAAACATGCTCTTGATCACGCTCGGCATCGCACCGGGGTTTACGGTCGATATCGCTGGTCTCGAGCTGTACCTGAAGAGCGGTGTGATCTCGAAATACGAGGTGACCGGTCAGCAGTTGATCTTGTACGTCACAGCGCTCGCTTCCAAGGCGACGCTCAATCTCAGCTACAAGCTCACGGCGACCTTGCCCGTTACTGCGGTCGATGGCGGCGCCGAAGTCAGGCTGTACTATCAGCCCGAAAAGCGCACGCGGGTGGCCGCGCACGGCCTCACTGCGAAGAAGCAATAGGGTCACATCGCCTCCCGTCGATAAGAGCCAGGAGTCGTCGGCGCACCGTGCGCTCAGACGATTGACCGACGAACCACGGCGCGGCGCGTCCCCGCCGCCTGAAAGGCGGCCTTAGACCCGTCGAAGATGGGCCACTACAGGCCCGATGCGGCGGGGGAGCGAGGGCCTCCGGCCAATCCGGGACGCGCAGTCGCGTGTTCGTGACCGGCGGCGCGCTCGGTTGACCGCGAGTGATGCGTATGATGATCAGCGCTCGGCGAGGATCCTAGCTCAGCGGCCCGTGGCCAAAATCGGTCACGGAATTGGCCAGATTCGATCACGACCGTACCGCCGCTTCGGCCCAGAATGGGTGTGGAATTGAAGCTCTGCCGCTCGTGACCCCTGCTGAACTGCGCCAACACGCCATGAACAAACTCGGACTTTCGGCCTCCATCATCGGACTTTTCAGCGCGGGTGCATTGGCTGCAGCGGGCGGCTGCAGTGCAAACAGCAGCAGCGGAAGTAGTGGTCCGCATGGCCAGGCTAATGCGACGGGCAGTGGTGGCTCGCCGAGCTTGAACCTGGGGGGAACCCCCGGAGTCGGCGCAGGCCTGAACTTGGGCGATAGTCCGGGCGACTCAGACGGAGACGGCGGTTTGCCCGCGTCGTGCGAAGAGGCCGGAGCCCTTCATAGCTACGTCGGTTGTGACTTCTGGCCCACCATCGTCGCCAACCCGGTGTGGGGCGTGTTCGATCCAGCGGTGGTCGTCGCCAACGGGGGAACGGCTTCCGCCAAAGTGATCATCGATGGGCCAAGCTCGTTCCATCAGGAAGTCATGGTCGCGCCCGGCGGACTGCAAACCGTGCTGCTGAAGTGGGTGACCGATCTGAAGGGCCCAGAGTTTTCGACCGTGAACACCTCGGGTGGGCGCATGAAGAACTCCGTGCGCGTGAACAAGGGTGCCTATCATATGACGAGCAGCTTGCCGGTTACGGCTTGGCAATTCGACCCACTGCAGTACACCAAGCCCGCCTGTCCGGGCATTACCGGAGGGGAAAACGGCTGCCTCTCCGCCTCAGTAGACGCCTCGCTGCTTTTGCCGTCCACGGCGATGACCGGCAATTACCGTATCTTCGGTTACTCTTCGAAGAACGAGGGTGATCAGTGGGGTTCCGTCCCGAGCGGCGCGGCCATCACGGCTACCGCGGACAACACCGTCGTTACGGTTCAGCTCGGCCCCAAGTGTGGCACTGAGCTCTTTCCAACGACGGATCTCGGTGTGTGCGTGTCGGCCAGCACCAGCCCCGGCGTCGCCGAACAGAAAGCCAAAGACATCGTCCAATACATGATGAACGCCGGCGACGTCATCGAGCTCGTGGCCGCCTGGGCCGCATACCCGCAGACCAAAAATGCCGACTTGAGCGGCTCGGTCATCAACGCGAACGCTCCGGTTCAGGTCATCTCGTTCAACGCCATCGCTCAACTTCCGGACTACTCCGTAGCAAATGCGGATCACATGGAAGAGACGGTGTTGCCCGCCGAGGTTCTCGGCAACGAATACGTCGTGGTGCCGCCCACCACGCCCAACGGCAACGCGGTTGGTCACGTCGTTCGCATTTACGGCAACGTGGACAATACTCACCTCACCTATCCCGGCACCAAACCCCCTGGCGCCCCGGACATGCTGATGGCCGGCGACATGGTGCAAATCCCACCGATGCCCGTCGGGCAGCCCGCAGCGGAGTGCATCACGGTCCCCGATCATTGCATGGTGAGCGAGCCCTTCGTCGTTCAAGGTGATCAGCCGTTTGCGGTCGCTTCCTTCATGGTTGGCGGCACGCTGCAAATGCCGGGCACGGACGCCTCCACTTCACAAGGCGACCCCTCCATGACCATGGAGGTTGCTCCGAAGCAGTTCCGCCAGCAATACACGTTCCTGGCCCCGCCCGACTTCAAAGAGAACTTTGCAGACGTACTTGTCCCCATGGGGGCCGCGGTGAAGCTCGATGGCATGCCGCTCAGCGGTACCCCCACCGCCATTCCGGGCAGCACATGGGGCTTCGTGCGAGCCAAGCTCAACAACGCCGGCAGCGGCGCTCACGACATCTCGACCACGGATCCCGCGGGCCTCGGCCTGCAAGTGGAAGGGTTCGGCTTCGCCACCTCTTATTATTATCCGGGCGGCTTGAACCTGAAACACATCTCGGAGCCGCCGGGGATTCCGGTCGTGAAATAGCTGACAACGCTTGCTTCGTGGTGAGCCGGAGGGCGAGCTCGAACGCGTTGCGCTTCATCTAGCTGACCGGGGCCCGTGGCTAGCGAGCGTCGAGTCTTCCCCTTGCGCCCTTCCTGTTCTCGCAACTCTTCGCGCAGCTAGCGATCAGAGGCGGTCAATTGTGGCACCGGCCGTAGTAACACCGGTGACTCGGGCACACGCTACCGCAGCCTCCGCAGTTTTTATCGTCCACATTGATGTTGACGCAAGCGCCGGAGCACAGGCTGCTACCTGCGTTGCACAGCACGCTGCAACCACTACCGGTGCAAGTGGGAGTGCCGTTGGGTACGGCTGGACAGCTGTGGCCACAGGCACCGCAATTGTGAACGTCCCCCGTGCTGTCCACGCAGGAGCCTCCGCAGCGAATCGTGGGCAGGTTGCATTGAAAACTGCAGGATCCGGTGCAGACCGGCATTGCGTTGGTCGGGGCGCCGCACGCGTTGCCGCACTTGCCGCAATTGGAAGTATCACTGCTTAGGTTTACGCATGAGCTGCCGCACTGCGTCTTACTGCCGCAGTCAGCCGTGCACCGGCCACTCCGACAAACCTCGTTCGATCCGCACGCTGTCCCGCAGCTTCCGCAGTTCCGCGCGTCGGATTGGGTGTCGACGCACGCGCCGGAACACCTCGTATAGCTCGCGTTACAAGTGACGCCGCACGCGTTCGTACTACCCGTCTTGTAGCAAACGGGCGAGCCGTTGGCGACTTTGCCACACGTATTGCCGCACTTTCCGCAGTTCGAAAGGTCACTCGTCAGATCGACGCACGCGCCGCCACAAGCTGAGAACCCAGAATTGCAGGCCACGCCGCACTTGCCGTCTCCGCACGCCGCCGCCGCATTCGGCGCGGTTGGACAAGCGGCTCCGCAGCTGCTGCAGTTTTGCGGGTCGGTGGACACCACCACGCACGAGCCCGTGCAGTTGCTCTGTCCCACCGGGCAAGTCGATTTGCACACACCGCCGGAGCAGGCTTCGCCCGGAGCGCAATTGTGACCGCACGAGCCGCAGTTATTGGGATCTTGGCCCGTGCTGACGCACACACCACCGCACTTCGCAAAGCCCTCGTCGCAAGTGATTCCGCAAGTATGGGCGATGCACGTCGCCGTGCCGTTGGCTGGAACGTCGCACACCGCCATGCAGCCCCCGCAGTTGAGCGGGTCGCTTTCAGTATTTACACAGTTATCCCCGCACGATTGAAATCCGGTTTCGCAGCTCGTGCTGCAAGTCGAGGCGGTGCACAAGGCCTTTCCGTGCTCGGGCGTCGGACATGCGCTGCCGCAGCTGCCGCAGTGCGCGGCCGCGGCCGTCGTGTCGACGCACGCGCCACTGCAGTTGGTCTTACCATCCGCACAAGTGTCGGAACACTGACCGCTCGAGCACACTTCGCCGGCGGGGCAGACGGTCCCGCACGCTCCGCAGTGCGATGGGTCGCTCTTGACGTCAACGCAAGCACCATCGCAACGTGTCGACGGCGCCTCACAAGTGACCCCGCACGTGCTCGCTTCGCACGTGAGCATGCCGCCGCCCGGGCCGCCGCATTTTTGCCCGCATGCGCCGCAGTTGTCGATATCGCTCGTGGTGTCCACGCAGCGCGCGCCGCAAGCCGTGTAGCCATCGTCACAGACTACGCCGCAGTGCTTCGCGCACACGGCCTGCCCGTGCTCCGGGGCCGTGCATTGAAAGCCGCAACCACTGCAGTTGTCGGCGTCTTGGTCGAGCGTGACACATTTCCCAGCGCACACGGTCTGCGCCTCGGTGCACGCGCCGCTTCCGGCGTGTACGCAGAGGTTCGACGCGATGTCGCACGTATAACCCGCCGCACACTGACCGTGAGCGCATTCTTTACCGCTCAGGTCGCTAGAAAGTCCGCTCTGGCACGAAATTCCGAGAAGCGTGCAAAGCGTGAGCAACAGAGCCAACAGCAAAGCGCCGGCCGGCCTTCGCGGGGCCATTTAGAACCTCCTCCCCGCGGACACCGCGCAAAGCATTGGCATGCACACGAGGCCAGCGCTGGTCGTGGGGGCGTGCCGCGTATCCTTCGACTCTAGGAGTAACATCACGAAGCCAACGGCCAAAAGGCCGCCGCCGATCCCTGCCATCACGCGTGCCGCGGTCTGCCGGCCCTGTTCGGTTTCGAGCCGAGATTGATAGCCGAGCTGCGTCACTTCCCGGCGCGCATCGGCTTCAGCGGAGCGCCGCGCTACCTCCAACGCCAGCGCGGCTCCGAGCGCGGCGGCTCCGCCGCCCATGCTGAGCCAGGGCAACGGTCCGAGCCGTGGTCCGGAGCTCTCGTTCAAATTAACCGAACGGGGGGCATTCGCCGCCGGGTCGCTTTGCTCCATCTGCAGGTCCAAGTCCCGAGGTTCCGTGGCGGACATCGCGATCGTGCGTCGCTCGTCCGTGTAACCACGGTAAGTCAGCAGTACCTTGCGCTTGCCCGGGCTCAGCTCTCCGGTCCAAGGGGTAACCCCAACCGGAGTTCCATCGATGGTCACGGTGGCTCCCAGTGGGGTCGACCGCACGGTCAGCTGCTGCACGCCTTTTTTCGAGAGAGCCAGCGCAAGAGCTTCGATGGTCGCACTCACCGCCGCCGCATTGTCAGCCGTTGGAGAACGGTGCAAGTAGTCGCGGTACCAACGGAGAGCGCCGGCGTCGTCGCCGATTTGCTCGTACGCGCGCGCTACGTTGAAGGACAAGGGCGCACTCGGCGACAACTGGTCGGCTTCTAGAAAAAAATCGACCGCGTCTTTGTAATGCCCAGCAGAGTAAGCATTGGCGCCATTTTCGTAGCGCTCCCTCGCGCTTGCTCTTCGTTCTTCTTGCGCGGCTTCCCCGGGGGCCATGGGATTAGATACGTGAGCGTCTTGTGTCCAGCCGAGCTTGCAATACGTGCCGGCGGGCATCGCCACCAACAGCGCAAGCAGAGCCTTTCGCAAGGTTCGAGAACAAACGAGCATCAGTACGGTGACATCAGGTCGCCGGAGGCGCGGTTGGGCGGGGTGGGCATTGGTTTCGCCGAGGGGGCCGGGCCTGCAGTCGCTGGCTCGGTATGTTTGTTAACGGCCCGCCGCGGCCTAGGGATAGGCCCCATGTGCACGCCTTCCTGCGCCTGAATCGAAGGGGGCTTGCTCGCCTCGAGAGGTATGCTTTCGAGCGAAACCACGTTCGCCGCAACCGGTACGCTCGCCGGCGGCGCGGTCACGCGCGCGGCGACGGCTCGTGGTGTCGCCGCGTCGCTCGCGGGGCCATTCATGCGCGCCCGCCGTGCGGCAACGCCCAAGACCAATGCGACAGACAACACCGCCCCGACCCACAGCAGCCGCGGCCGGCTGAGCAAGCCAACCTTCCGACTGTCGGTGCCGGCGTCGCCGGCAACCGCCACCTGCTCACTGGTTGGTGTGGGTGCAGCCCCGATTTCCAAATTCCATACCCGCATACCTGACTTGGGTGTCAGCGCACCCGGACCATCGAATGAAGTGCGGCCGCCGAGTCTACTGACGCGTTCTTGCGAGCGGCCTTCGAGCGAAACTCCACAAGCGTCCTCGAAAACACCTTGCGAGACGAGCCAATTGGACAAGGCCTGGCCCAGTTCGATCATGGACTGGAAGCGCCCCGCTGGCTCTTTGCACAAGCCGCGTTGAATGATCGCCCAGACTCCGGCGTCTTCAGCGCTGAGTGAATCGGGGGGACGTGGCTCGTCTTCCTGGATGCTGAGCAGCAGCGCATTGTAATTTTGTTCTCGAAACGGCAGCTGACGCGCGATGGCTTCGTAAAGCACGACGCAGAACGACCAGATGTCGGTGCGGTGATCCAGATCCTCTCGACCCCGCGCTTGTTCAGGCGACATGTATTGCGGACTGCCAACGACAGTCCCATGTTGCGTCAGGCGCGGCAGCGCGCCCGCATCACCGGCACTGATTGCGCGGGGAAACCCGGAGACGGATTTGTGAGTCAGATCGGACATCTTCACGATGCCGAAGTCGACGAGCTTCGGTTGAATGCGCCCGTTGTCGACCGCAATGAACACGTTGTCTGGCTTTAGGTCTCGGTGAACGATGCCCTTGGCGTGCGCTACCGAAAGCGCGTCCGCGACTGGCAACAACAATTGCGCCGCTCGGATGGCTGATAAGCGGCCCTCGTTCGTGAGCAAGCTGCCCAGGGTTCGCCCACTCAGCAACTCCATTACGATGAACGGGTCTCCAAGCTCGGACTCGCCCACGTCGAAGATACGCACGATAGCCGGGTGACCGAGCTTCGCCGCGGCGCGCGCCTCTTGCACGAGCCGCATCGTGAGCAGCTCCCGCTCGGCCTCGCCGCGGATCACCTTGATCGCAACCGGCGCCTCGAGCTGGAGGTTGACCGCGCGCCAAACGCTTCCCATCCCGCCTTCGCCGAGCAACGCCTCCAGGCGATACTTGGACGCAATGACATCCCCCACCTCGTAGCGCGCAGTGGCGCTCCGATGAGCCTCGACAACGGCAGGCTGGCAACGCGTAAGGTCCAAACACTTAACGATACCACAACTTGCCCTCCGAGTTTTTCTTCACTCGCCGCTCAGCCCGCGCTTCATCCGTTCCTCGAATTGCCCGGTCTAAAGGCGCCGATCCGGCAGTGCGCACCTCTGCCTACTTGAGCGCAGCCGAAGCCCTTTCGCAGAAAAGCGTTGCTGGTATCGATGACGGTCTTTCCCGCCAGAGACCCGAGACCGGCCACGACATCAGGCAGATCGGCCCATCGCACGGCGAGCACGACGATCGGCTCCGCCGCCGGCTCCGCCGCGGTTCCCGCGCGCGCCTTGGAGCCGAGCTCCGCGACGAGTGGAGCGAGTGACGCCGGTCCACGGCTGTTCGCGACAACGACCTCGTAACCCGCATGCGTAAAACGCGTCGCCAGCGCCGAACCAATTCTACCTACTCCGATGTACCTATTTCTCTTCCTAAATGCGCCATGAGAACAGCGCGGCGCGCGGTCGAGCGCGCATGCATGGCCGGCCTCGCCTTGGCGCCTTCGTGTCGCCACGATAGGCGCGTGAGATGCGGAAGGTGGTTGCCCAAGTCCGTCTGGCGGCCACCGTCGAGGACACCAACGCACGCACGCCCGGCTTTATGTTCGGCTTCTTGATCCCGCCCGCACGGACGCCAGAACACTACGCGTTGGAGCTGGCCACCATGCTCTTGACCCACGGTGAAAGCTCGCGGCTGTACAAGAAGCTCGTGCACGACCGCGCCGTGGTGCAACGCGTTTCGGGCTGGACGGACGCGCACAAGGGCGCAGACCGGCTCACCCTGATGGCCGTGATCACCGACAAAGGTAAACTGCCGGAGGTTGAAGCCGCGGTCGACGCCGAGCTGACCACGCTGCGGAAGACCGTGCCGAGCGCCGCAGAGCTCGACAAAGCCAAACGCCAAATGCGCTCGAGCTTCGTGTTCGGGTTACAGACCAATCAGGGCCGAGCCGTTCAACTGGGCGAGTTCGAGTCTTATTTCGGCGACGCGCGCCTGCTCGCCAATGAGCTGTCACAATACCTGGCGGTCAGCGCCGAAGCGGTGCAACGGGCTGCGGCCAAGTACCTTACCCCGGAGCGGCGCTCCTTGGTCGAAGTGCTGCCCGCGACAGACGGTAAGCCATGAGCCTTCGCTTCCGGATGTTCGCCGCTCGCTTCCTTGCCTTGCTCCCGCTCGCGCTCGGAACCGCCCGCTGCGCGTCCGCTCCTTCCGTCGTGCAGCCCATGCCCGTGGCTAGCGCCGCTCACGCCCATCCCGCACACCGCCTCCAAGATCCGCTGGCCACACCGCCCGCGCCTGGCATTTCCTCGGACGATAGCTTCCCCTCGATTGCTCATTCGCGGCTCGACAACGGCCTCGAGCTGCGCGTGGTCACGCGCAAGACCTACCCGATCCTCGAGCTGCGTTTGGTGCTGTTTTCCGGCAGTGCGAGCGACGGCTCGACCCCGGGTGTCGCCTCGGTCGGGGGCGCCCTGTTGAAGGCAGGCGCCGGCAAATGGGGCGCCGCCGAGCTCACCGAGCGGGCTGAATCACTCGGGTCGAGCATTGATATCTACACCAAAGTCGACGAGACGCGCATCAGCATGGCCGTGACCAGCGCCGATTTGAACGCCGCGCTCGACCTGCTGGGTGCAGTCGCGCAAACACCGCGCTTCGACTCCGCCGAATTCGAGAAGCTGAAACAGCGCGAGCTCGAGCGCTGCAGAACTAAGCCGCCGCGCTCGAAGCCGAGCCCGAGGTGGCAGCGCGGCCGGTTAGTGCTTCGCCCGCGGCCGCAACCACTCGCGCGGCGGACGTCACACCTACAAAGTAACACCGACGGCCGGGGCTGGACCCTTTTCTCGGCTACGGGCCGCGAGCTCAGTCACTTCCGTGACTCGTTCTACTCGCCCAGAGCACCCAGTTAACGCAGCTGTCGCGACCTTTCCGCTGCCAGCACATAAATCGGGCTGCACCCGCAAAACACAGGCACAAGCTAGACCCCATGAACAACTTTGCATCACTTCCACTTGGTCAAGCGCTGATTATCGGCATCGTGGTCTGCGCGCTCACCGCATGTTCGAGCGACAGCACGCCCGCTGGGGGGTCCGGCCCGGCAACGGGCGGTGCGGCGACGGGCACCGCCGGAACGGGCGGCACAGCCGTAGGAGCGGGAGGCTCAGGCGTCGGTGGCACCGCCGGCCCGGACGGGTCCATTGGCGGAGGGGGTGACGCGAGCCTGGGCACTGGCGGGTCGACAGCGGGCGGTGGGGGCTCGCCCGCGGGCACTGGCGGGTCAACGGCAGGCGGTGGAGGCTCGCCGGCGGGCACTGGCGGGTCAACGGCGGGCGGCGGAGGC
>CAHJWM010000029.1 GCA_903642325.1 Myxococcales bacterium
CGCCGCCGCCCGCCCCCGCGGTCGCGCCGCCGCCGGACACTCCACCGCCGCCGCCGGCAGCCGCCGAGGCGGGCAAGGTGTTGACCGCCGATCCGGAGCCGAATGAGCCGGTCGATCTGACCGGCGAGGGTTTCGTGAGCGGCAACGGCGACCACTTTGCGGGCGGCGTCACGGCCAGCAACGGAACGTCCAAGGACGCGGTTCGCGATTTACGCGCCAAGGCAGAAGGCGTTGGCAAGGCCCCGCCCCCGGGGCCCGTTGCGAGCGCCGCGGGCTCGAACCTGATGCGCGCTGCCTCTCCGTTGGGCGGCAGCTGGAATGACTGCGAGTTCCCCGCTGAAGCGGATATCGAGGGCATCGACAGCGCCGTCGTGCAACTCAGCGTGACGGTGGGCCCGGACGGCCGCGCGAAAGCCGTCGTCATTCTGCGTGATCCGGGCAACGGCTTCGGACAATCGGCGCGCAGCTGCGCGTTTCGCAAGCAATTCACCGCGGCACTCGACCGCGCGGGGACCGCGATCACCATGTCGACCGCACCGTTCACGGTGCGCTTCACGCGTTGAAGTGTGAGCGCCATGCATTTCACTTCGACGCCCTTTCCGGGCTAGGCTGCTGGCTAGATATGGGGCGGCCAGTGCCCGCTCGATTTCGGACCACGGACATGAACGAGCGCATCGAGCAGCTATCGAAGATCGAGCTGTTTGCGGGCTTGAAGCCGCAGGCGATCGAACTGATTGCGAAGGTCGGGAACGAGGAAAATCACGCCCTCGGCACCAAGATTTTTCAGCACGGCGACGCGGGCGACAAGCTGTACTTGATCCTGGAAGGCAAAGTCCGCATCAGCCGTGACGTGGCCGGGATGGGTGAAGAAGCATTGGCCGTGCTCGGCCCAGGCCAGATGTTCGGAGAAATGGCCCTCCTCGACGAATCGCCGCGCTCCGCCGACGCGCGTGTTCACGAGCGTTGTCAGCTGTTGGCGATTCCCAAAGACGGCTTCGACGACCTTTTGTTTTTGCACAAGGATCTGGCGTACGAGGTCCTGTGGAGCATCGTGCACGTGCTGCTCGGCCGCCTGCGCGAGACCAACAACAAGCTCACGTTTCTATCCATCAGCGGCAAATTTTAGGCTCTCCCGGCCCCGCGCGGAAGCCTGCTCGATTCGCTTCCCGCCGCTCGCTGTTGGGCCTCCCGGCCGCCTGCTCGCGAGCGCGGCCCAGCTCCGCTGGAGTGGCCACAAGCGGGGCGTAAAAGCGCTGCTCAACATGTGGACAGGCGCTGTACAGCCGGTGGACTACTTCTGAATTAGCTTGGAATGATTACGGTATTTAGCTACTCCCCCGTATACCCCGCACAGAATTTGACGTCTTCACACTTGTTCAGTATCCTGCAGAAGCTATGCAAGGTCTGACCGCTCGCCAAGAACAAACCCTGGATTTCATTCGCCAGTCGATTCAAGAGCGCGGCTATCCGCCGACGCTGCGGGAAATCGGGGAATATATGGGCATCCGTTCCACCAACGGGGTGAACGATCACCTGCGCGCGCTCGAGCGCAAAGGCTACCTGCGGCGTGAGGACATGAAGAGCCGCGCGCTCAAGCTCGTGAGTGGGATGAGCAACGCTTCGCCCGTGGCCGCCCCCGTCCGGGACGAGGACGAGGACATGGTGGAGGTGCGTGTGCTCGGGCGCGTCGCCGCCGGCCTGCCGCTGCTCGCCGAAGAGAACGTCATCGACACCGTGCGCGTCGATCGCATGCTCGTCCGCGGTGGCCGCGAGGTGTTCGGGCTACGTGTTACCGGCGACTCCATGATCGAAGCGGGAATCATGAGTGGGGACTACATTTTCGTGAAGAAGCAGTCCACGGCCGAACGTGGGGACATCGTGGTTGCGCTGATCGGCGACGAGGCCACCGTCAAATACTTCCACCCGGAGCGCGACTACGTGCGCTTTCAGCCTGCCAACGCGCAAATGGCTCCGATTTTGGTGCGCGCTTCGGATTTCAAGTCGACCATGCTGCTTGGTAAGGTGGTCGGCGTGTATCGCCGCCTGTAATACGCGGTTGGCGCGCCTCGCCACCGATCCATAGCGCTCCCGGCCAAATAAGCGTGGCTTCGCGGCTTCGGCGCTCGAGCAAGCCCCGCTTTTCGGTCATGCAAGCGCGGCCGGGAGCTTTTCCGAAGACGGGCAGCGGCGCGCGTTGACCTGCTTTTTCGAGCCGGGGAAGCGTTGTGGACCGAAAAGTCCGCACTCGCAATACGGGTCCAGGGACTCGATAGGGCGGAGTGCCGCGCGCGATGACGATTAACAACGAAACCTGGAGCTAGATGTTCTATCGAGTGATTCCGCAGCATTAGTTTTTGCCGGCGCACGAGCGACCGGCCATGATTCAGCCCGCAACTCGGCTCCCCCGCTGTCGCCGGCCAGGAGCCCCCCGTTTTGGAGGACTACGTGTATCGCCGATCGTCGATCCGACTGCTGTGCTTGGCCCTGATGACGTTCTTCTTCACGCTCCCGGCGCTTGCGCAATACACGCGCGACAATGCCGCTTCGAAGAAAATAGACGAGGCCATCAACGAGCACTATCTGGCGACGAACTTCGACAAGGCGGAGAGCGTGCTGACCGGTACGATCGCGGCTTGCGGCGAGAAGTGCAGTCCAGCTGTCATCGCCAAGGCCTGGATGTACGTGGGCATCGTGCGCGGCAGCGGCAAGAGCGATCAAGCCGGAGCGAAGGAAGCGTTTCAGAAGGCGCTTGCCACGGACCCGACCGTCAAACTGGATGTTCAGCTTGCGACTCCGGAAACGCAAAGGACCTTCAGCGACCTCGGGGTACCGAGCGGCACGCCAGCCACCCTTCCAGCAGGGACGCCACCGCAAGCAGGCGCTGCCGGCGAAGATGGCAACGAAAAGGGCGGGCTCAAGTGTACGCCAGATATTCGCGAGCTGCAGACGCGCCGCCCAGTGCCCATGTCGTGCACCAGCGACGAGGAAGTCGCGAGCATGGAGCTCAGATACAAGCCGTTCGGTGAAGAGGCTTTCAAAACCTTGAAGATGAAAAAAGTCGGCGAGGCATTTCAAGGCGAAGTGCCCTGTGACGCCACGGCCTTGGTGGGCACCCTCAAGCTGTACGTCCGTGCCAAAGACGCGACCGGTGAAAGCGTGGACTCATTCGGCTCCAAGTCGAAACCGATCGAGTTCGTGACTACCGAGACCAGCTCGGTCACACCGCCCTCCTACCCCGGTGCGGCAGCGCCCCCGCGTTGCGAAACGAAAGAGGAGTGCCCGCCCGATTTTCCGGGCTGCCAAAATAAGCCAACCCGTGGCAACAAGGATTGGGGCGTCGCCTGCGAAAACTCGACCGAATGTAAAGAAGGCCTGCTGTGCAACGACGGCACCTGCGAGGCCGCGCCCGCGTGCGAGACGAGCGCCGACTGCGAGTCGGGCACGTGCGTCGAAAACAAGTGCAGCGTCGGCGCCGAAGCCCTCGCTGCCAGCGCGCACACGTATAAGAAGAATTGGTTTGGTCTGCACTTCGCGCAGGACATCGCCATCATCGGTGGCTCGGATGTTTGCTCGGTAGCCTCTCGCTCGGACAACGGGTACGCCTGCTACGTTTCGGGCACGACGGATCAACCTTACAACGGCAACCCATATCCGGGTGCCGGCATCGCCACTGGAACCGCACTCGCGACGAGCCGGATTCTGCTCAGCTTCGACCGGGCTTTTACCCCGAACCTCACGCTCGGAGCTCGAGTCGGGGTCGCTCTCCGCGGCGGACCGCCGGCTGGCAAAGGGCCGGATGACCAAAACCGCGGCGGCACGTCGAACGGGACCGCGTTTCTTCCGTTCCACGGCGAGCTGCGGCTGGCTTATTGGTTCGGCCGGGGCGCGCTCGGCAAAAAGGGCCTACGCCCCTACGTGCACATCGGCGGCGGTATCGCCCAGGTAGACGCGAAAGTGAAAGTGAACGTGACCGATTGCGAAGACAAGGACCTTCAGGGCAATCCAATTTCGAACGATCAGTACAACGCGTGCACCGCTGGCACTAGCACCAATGGTAGTCGGCAATACACGCTCGATGCCTGGCGCAAAATGGGCCAAGGCTTCATCACTGCGGGCGGCGGGCTCGTGTACGCTTTCGAACCGAACTTCGGGGCTCAGCTGAACTTCAACTTCATGTACATGCTGCCCACGTCCGGCCCCGTCCTGCAGCCTTCCATCGGCCTGATTTACGGTCTTTGAATCTTGGTACCCGCGCCCGCGTCAGCGGCGCCCGGGGACGTTGCGCCCGACCTGCCGCAGAACCTCCTGTAAATCCTCCCAGGCTTCCCGTTTGGCGGCGGGCGTGCGTAGCAGGTAGGCGGGGTGAAACGTGGGCATTAGCGGAATCCGACCGCGGAACGTCTTCCAGTTACCGCGCAGCCGGGTGATGCCTTCCAGCGTGCCGAGCAGTCCCTGCACGGCAGTGGCACCGAGCGCCACGATCACCTTCGGGGAGATCAGCTCGAGCTGCTCTTCGAGGTACGGCATGCAGGCGGCCATTTCTTCCGCTTCTGGCTTGCGGTTGTCAGGCGGGCGGCACTTGACGACGTTGCACACGTAAACGTCGTCTCGCGAGAGACCCATCGCCGCGATCATCTTGTCGAGCAGCTGCCCGGCTGCGCCAACGAAGGGCAGCCCACGCGCGTCTTCTTCCGCGCCGGGTCCTTCACCCACGAAACACACCCCGGAGCGGCCCGTGCCGCGCGCGAATACGGTTTGCTTTCGATGCTGGGAAAGACCGCAACGCGTACAGGAGCGCACGGCTTCCATCAAGACTTCTAGGCTGCGCTTTCCGCTTTCGCCGGGCGCTTCAGCGTTGCTCTGCTCGATGGCGATGGCGGCCAAAACTGGCGCGCCAGACGGCTGATTGGCGAGGCTGAAGGCCGTGGCGTCACGGCCCGCCCGGTCGGGCTCGCGCGTGGCACGCTCTAGGCCCGTTGACCCGGTGGAGGTTTGCCAATCGAGATGCGCGCGCAGGGCGCGGGTCAAGAATTGAAGCTCCTCGCGCGCTGCGTCGTCGCTCATGACCGCACGCTACGCCTTTCGTCCGCACGCGAGAAGGACGCTCAATGTCCGTTTGCGCCGAGAAAGCGCTCCGCGTCGAGCGCGGCCATGCAACCCGTGCCCGCGGCGGTGACGGCCTGCCGGTAATTCCAATCAGCGACATCGCCCGCGGCAAAGACGCCGGGCACGCTGGTACGGGTGGTACCAGGCTCGACCTTCAGGTAGCCGTTCTCGTGCACGGCCAGCTGACCCTTGAACAGCTCGGTAAGCGGCGTGTGACCGATGGCGACGAACAGCGCACCCGCATCGAGCGTGCGCGTGTCGCCGGACTTGAGGTCCTTGACGCGAACGCCGGTCACCTTGTCTTGCGCCACGTCCAGTACCTCCGTCACCACGTGGCTGCGCAGGATGCGGATTTTCGGGTTCGCGGTCACGCGCTCTTGCATCGCCATCGAAGCGCGAAAGTCGTCGCGGCGATGGATCAGCGTCACGTTGCCGCACAAGCCGGCGAGGTAGCTGGCCTCCTCCATGGCCGTGTCACCGCCGCCCACGACGACTACGTCTTGTCCGCGGAACAGCGCGCCGTCGCACACAGCGCACGCACTCACGCCCTTGTTCTTGAGCTTCTCTTCCGATTCGAGCCCAATGTAATTGGCGCGCGCGCCAGTAGAGATGATCAGGGTCTGGGCCAAGTGCAGAATATCCTCGTCCTCCCCCACCCAGACTTTGAACGGTCGCGTGGAAAGGTCGACTTTTTGCACATCCGCCGTGATCAGCTCCACGCCTTGATGTTCGGCCTGGGCGCGAAAGTTCGCCATCAGGTCTTGGCCCGACACGCCCGTGGGAAAGCCGGGGAAATTCTCGACCTCCGTCGTGAACATCAACTGACCGCCGGGGATCAGGCCGCCCGCGTTGAAACCCTCCACGCAAAGCGGCTGGAGGTTGGCGCGCGCCGCGTAGATTGCCGCGGTCAGCCCAGCCGGCCCGGAACCAATGATGAGTAGCTTGTGCAAGCGCGGTTCGCTCATGCCGCACGGTCTAGCATTTGTAGCGAGACCCGTGCACGGCCCGCACCCGCTCCCTCTTTCCGTCTCGGCCTCTCCCAGCCCAAGTCGCAAAAAACCAAACATTCCAAAAGGAGGAGTCGCTCGCGATGTGCGACGGCACCCGGCAATTTCGGGTTGGGCGTCCTTTTGCCTCACGGCCCGATCGAGTGCTCGGCGAGCCTCGCGGGAACCGGCTTGCCGGCACCCTCGGGCAAGAAGCGCCATCGGTCGCGCGTCATTCCATGATCGGCGAGGCCTTGAGCGCCGCTTTGCCTTCCTTGACGTAGACACTGAATTTAACGCGCTTCGCACCGTGGCGGGTCAGAAGCTCGTCGTTTTTCTTTTTGAGCGTTTGCTCGAATTTTTCGAAGCTGAAGTTGTCAGTATTCTCACCGCACTGATGCTTCAGGCTGACGAAGTCTTGGAAGACGGCTTGCCACTCCTCCTCCTCGGTCGGCTGGTAGCCCACGGGCGTCGTCACCACCCGCGCCGGAGGCGACGGCATGCGGCGGGCCACGGAGTCGCCTCTCGATCCTTCGACGAGGGTCGAGTCGAGGAGCGCAGGGTTGCCAGCCAAGCCAGGCGCGCGGGGGTTGTTTGGATTCAGCGCGGGCGACACGCGGGGGATGGGAGCCGAGGGCGGCGACCGCATGCTCGACGGGTCGGTCGGAAAACTGAACGCGCTCATTTGCGGTTGGTCCGGGATATCACCCAAGACCTGTTTCATATCGGCGGGGCCACGCCGCGGGCCGCCCCCTTTTGCCATCACTTGATCCATGCCGTCATTCAGGTCGGCGGCGATCTTACGAAACACCCCGTGAAAGCGGCTTGCCTGCAGCTGGTCGATCTGACCCTTCGCCAACCGCTCGGCCTCGCTCTTGAACGCGCCGAGCGGGCGAGTATGCTCGAATACCGTAAATAGCAGGCCGACGGCGGCGGCAACGACGGCGATCGCGACGGCCAGCGGCAAGTTGGCCTGCTGTTTGTCTTTATCGTCCGCGTTCTTGAAAAAGCCGAAAAGCCCGTCCACCGCAACGGGCAGGCGCGCTACAGCGAAGCCCCCGCCCAGCTGCCAGGCTTCGCCTGGCAAACGCGAGTATTGCACGCCCAAGAGCCCGCCAATCGTACGCACTTTGCTACGGCCCTTGTCCATGTAGTCGGTGTCTGCCTCGAGCGTCGCCATGTCTCCGACGATCTGATCGAGTTGGCTCGTGGCAAAGCCCTCGGGTGATCCGGACGCAGCGCGCTCGCCATTGACGTAAAAGGCGATGGCCGCGCCAGTGCGCGAGGAAAGCTCACGCGCAAATCGATCATCGACGATGCGCGCGCCAATGATTGCGCCTGCTGGTAGCGAGCCCATATCGTACTCGACCGGCCGCGCGACGACGCGGTAGACGCGATCCAGCACCAACGTATCGTCTCGCACGTAGCCTCGCAAAGCGTCGGCCACCACCGGGTAACCGCCGAGCTCGAAATCGCTCATGCCGCTGGCCTGCTCGTAACCCAGGTATGCGACCACGCGGCCCGCTTGATCGACGGCGAACACCGCGTCGAATTGATCTTCTTTAGGAATGCTCGCGTTCACCTTTTTGAGCGCGCTCAGCAGCCTATCTTTGGCGTCTTCCGGGACCTTGGCCTCGGCATCGCTCGACTTCTGCAAGTACTTCGCAATATCGGGGTCCACCCCGAATTGGATGAGGCGGCCCGAGCGCTGCCGGGCGTCATCTCGCAAGTACCAAGCCACGACCTGCGAGTCCGAGGACAGCGCCTCACCCATCGCTCGCGCGCCGGCACGGTTATACATACTGGTCGCTAGGGACAAGACGAAGATCGACAGACCCAAAAACAGGCCGAGGAGCACGTACCAAAAGCGCGAAAGGACCATGCTACTTCACGCTCTCTTCGACTTTATCACCCGCCAGGGGCGCGCCGCCCTCGTTGACCTTGATGGGCAGCTTGAGCTCGATGTCCTTGGCCTCGACCTTCACCGGCATCGGAGGCCCGACCTTCTTGCCGGCGAAATAGGCCTGCAATGCGTATTCACCTGGTTCTTGGATCGCGATCGAGAATTCGCCCTTCATCGACGGGTATGCGACCTGAGCCACGTTCGGCTCGGCAACGATCCACATCCGCAGGCTGGGGGCTGCCTCGTCGCGGATCTCGAACACGCCCGCGTCGGGCACTGACCAGTCTCGCGTGGCTCCCGGGCCCGTTTCGTTTGCCGCAAACGTCTTGATGCCCACGCCATACAGCTTGTGTTTGAAGGGGTCGGTGTTCTGGAACGTGAGGCGCGTACCCGGGGTGACCACGATCGTGACCGGCGTGGTGCGTCCTCCGCCAACGCGGATCAGCACTGGGGGCTGAGCCCTTTGCGGTGCTGCGGCGATCGCGGCCAAACACAGCTCTTTGGGGATGTGCGGGAACGGGCGTCGGAACTCGGCGCGGACGGTGGGAACGGGCTCGCGGAAGGAATACCCGCGGTTCTTCGGATCTTTAGCTTCGGCCCAAACCGGGTTTTGGAGGGCGCGGAAGCCCTCGAAGTGGCCCTTGACGCGCGCCGCGTCCGCGGTGCTGGCATGCGACAGCCAACTCGTAGCGACAAGCGCAGCTCCAAGGCCGCGCCAACCAGCCGTGCGTGAAAACCCCGCGGGGGTAAAACGAGCTTTCATTGCCGCCTCACGGTAATCCAGCGCGCGCGACAACGGAAGAGCTGAGTCATGCGTACCGGCGCCGCCGCCCGGCGCGCCTCCGTGCCCACGATTCCCGTTCGATTTGCGCACAAAAGGCGAATGGGCCGGCTGTTTAGCCGACCCATTCATAGGCTCCTGACCACGTGAGTCGCGAGGCGTTTGAGTACTCCGAACCCCTAGCTTAGCTAGGTGGGAAACTCTTATTTCGCGGCTTCCGGCTTCCCGGTGAGGTTTTCCGGGCCTAGCTCTCCACCACGAACTCGTCTCCCGATTCAGAATGCTTGTAAGGGATTCGTTAGTACTGCCTCCCGGGCTCTGCAGAGGGAGCCACTCATTATCCTATGGATGGCGACCTTCTTGTCAACGCGGGCGCCGGGTGAACTTGCAGATTTTTCAAACATTCCATAAAGTTATGCGGTCGCTGAAAGGTCCCCGCGGGCCGCGCGAGCGCCGAGGATCGGCGCGCGGGCCGACCCTTGACAGCGGAGCCTAGCCAGCGGAGCACGAGTTACCGAAAACTGGGCCGTGAGGCGGAATCTCATTCACCTTCCGGCCATGAACTTTGCTGAGATCCCCGCGGAAGTGGATGGCTTTGGCTCGGGCGAGGTCGGCCTCGTCGGTCCAGAGGTGCTCCGCGAGCTACTGCGTTCCGCCGACGACGATGGTTATCTATCCATTGTGCTCGGCCCGCCGGGCCCCGGTCAGCGCGGCGAGTTGGCGCTGGTGATCTCAGAGGCCATCGACAGTGCGCTCGAGCAACGCGGGGCATGTCCGCCCGGCATTGGCGCAGCGGCTGACCTGGGCTCGTCCCTCAGCGATCAATTGTACCGCGCGCGTTTGGTGGAGCTACGCGGGCTCGCATTGGCGGTACCCATGCTCGAGGGCATCGCAAACCTGGCGGGCGCACTGGACGCGGAGGACAGCGCGGTGTTGCGCTGGTGGATGGCGGCCACGCGCGAGCGACCTGTGCGGCTGTACATAGACGCGTGCAATCGCTACGCGGGCGTGTACGACCGACCAACACCGCTTCAAGACTTACTCCAGCGGAGGCCGAGCCAGAGCCCAGCGCCCGAGCTTGCGCCAGAGGTGAGCGCAAGCGTGGACGCCATGGAGCTCTCCGCTCAACCGCCGAGCGTCGCGCCACGCGAGAAGCTCGAGGGGCTCGATGCGGGCGATATTTGGGCGGACGAGAGCTCGAGTTACGCTTTGGCGGCAGATAGGGAAGCAGCGCCAGCGCCGACCGTCGCTCCAGATGGGGGACGACGCGGCGACGCGACAAGTCGCGCCGGCTTCGAGAGCGACCTGGCGGGCGTTCTCGCTCCTGCGGCGGCTTCTGCCGAGGCCACCGCGGTGACCATCGAGCTCCAGGTCGAAATCGAAGTGCTGGCCGCAGCAAACGATGCGCCCGCCGAAACGAGCGACGATGAGACGGCACATTGCCCCGACGTGGAGCCGCAAGCCGCCACGTTCGCGCATACTCCGCTTTTCCCGAACGCCGACACCGAATGGCGCACATGGATGCACGAGCTGGAAGCAGCACGCGGGCCGAAACCGCTCGGAGTCGTCGAGCGCATGTTCGTCTCGAGCTACGTGCCGCTGTGCGACGCCTTCGCGCGCGGCATCGCGGGGGCCGAGGCGAAAAAGACCCTTGAGGCCTGGTCCCAAAGCTTCGAGCAGAGTTATAAGGAGGCGTTCGACGCGCTGCGCGTGCGCGGAAAGCGTCCAACCATGGTGCTCGATGTGCCCGAGCTTTCGCTCCGTATGGGCCGCTTGCATGGCGCGCGCTCGGTGCAACTAGTGCTGGTAGACGGCTTGCGCTTCGATCTCGGTTTGCGCGTCGAGCAACGGTTGCGCACGCTGCTCGGGCAAAGCGCCGCGCTCACCGAGCGGTTGTTGCTCTGGTCCGCGCTACCCGCGACGACGGCGGTCCAGCTCGAGCTGATCGGGCGGGGCGCGGAGGCCCTGCGGGAGTTCACCGGACATGCCGAATCGGAGGTGCCCGTCGCCCGCGGTCGCATGGCGACTACCCTGCGCCGTATCAAGGCGGGTCACCGCGAGCTACTCAAGCTCGATGTAGTAGAGTCACGCGTCACCGAGCCCGAAGTCGGTACCGAGACCAGCCGCCTCGATGACTTGGCGGACGACACGGCCCACGCGCTCGGCTCCTACATGAAACGCTTGCCCGCGCGCACCCTGGTCATGATCTTCGGCGATCACGGATTCGTGCTCGAGCGCTTGGGCGAGAATGGCAGCACCACGCGCGCCCGCCATGGTGGCGCGTCACCGGAGGAGGTGCTGGTGCCCGCGTATGCCTGGCTAGTGGGCGGCGTGCATTGATGCGGCGCCGGGTTTGACGGGGCGAAGAGCTCAATCGCGGTCGGTCGCGGGGGGCGGGACCGAGCCCCCGGCGCCACTGGGTATGGGATTTTGTTCTTTCTCCAAATATCGAAAGATGGTGCGGGGATCGACGCCAAGGTCGCGGGCCGTTTGCGTGCGATTGCCGTTGTTGCGTTCCAAGACCCCCAACACGTATTGGCGTTGGAAATCTTCCTTGGCTTTTTCGAGCGGCACGATTTGCAGCTGCTCCTCGGCGCCGAGATCCAGATCCGCGGGCCCGAGCAGAGTTTGATCGCACAGCACGAGTGCTTTTTTGATGCGGTTCTCCAGCTGCCGGATATTGCCAGGCCATGGATATTTTTTGATCGCGCTCAAAGCTTGTGGCGAAAAACCACGCACGGCGCTCTTCAGCTCGTCCGCAAACTTGCTGAGCAGCGCTTTGGCGATGATGAATACGTCGTCCCCGCGCTCGCGAAGCGGCGGCAACCAGAGGTTCACCACGTTCAAGCGATAATAGAGGTCTTCCCGGAACTCACCGGTCTTGATCATCTCGTCTAGATTTCGGTTGGTGGCCGCGACGACGCGGATGTCGCACTTTTCCGGGCGGCTATCGCCTACGCGGAACACGATGCGCTCTTGCAGGGCGCGCAGCAATTTGACTTGCATACCCAGTGGCAGCTCGCCGATTTCGTCGAGAAAGAGCGTGCCACCATCGGCCTGCTGGAACTGGCCGGCGCGGCTGGCGATGGCGCCCGTGAAGGCACCCTTGACGTGCCCGAACATCTCGCTCTCGATCAGATTCTCTGGGATTGCGCCACAGTTGACGGTGATGAATGGGCCTTTGACGCGATTGCTGCGCCGATGCAGCTCGCGGGCAATGAGCTCCTTGCCCGTGCCCGTTTCGCCCGTGATGAGCACGCTGATGTCGGTGGCCGCCACTTTTTGCAGCTTCCGAAAGACCTCCATCATCGATGCGCAAGCACCGATGATCTCCCCGAAGCGCTTGTCCAGCAGATCGGCGCTGAGTTTTTCCTTGTCGGCGCGGAGGGCGCTGAGCAGCATCGCGTTTTGCAAGATCAGCGACGACTGGGCAGCAAAGATGGTGAGCAGCTCGAGCTGACCTCGATCGAACAGATGTTTCACTTCGTCGTTGGCGACGTACAGGGCCCCGATCACGTCCCCTTGACTGACGAGCGGCGCGCACATCACGCTGGACAACTTGAGTGAAATGACGCTTTCGCTCTTGCCGAAGGTGGTATCGGTCAAGGCGTCGCTGACGATCACCGGGCGCTTGGTCTCGATGACCTGCCGGACGATGCTATCGGAAATAACGCCCGATGCATCTTGGATCGCCTCACGTTGTACGTTACGCGAGACCCGGACGCGCGGGGTGCTGTCTTTCCCCTCCGAGGGGTCCACGAGCAGCACCACGCCACGAGCCCCGCCGGTGAGATCGATGATGTCGTCCAGAAGCGTCTCGAGCAGCTCGTCTACCGAGCGGCTCATCATCAAGCGCTCGCTGAAGGAGTGGAGCCGTCGCAGACGCGCAATGTCGCCAGTTTCCCCATTCGATTCGGGGTTTTCGGCTCCCCGCGCATCCCCCAACTCGGTGAACATGCTGAAACCGAGCAAGGCCTTGCCGAGCGTGACGCGGTCGCCGTTGGCGAGCCGCGCACGCCGCTTCTTCTTGCCGTTGATCAGGATCTCGGCCTCGCGGTCCACCTCTTCCAATTGGAAATCGCGGCCGTTGAACACGATCTGAGCGTGGTGACTGGCCACGCTGGCATCGGGCAAGTGAATATCGTTCCCGAGCGCGCGCCCGATCGTCGAGAGCGGCTTGTGCAGCGCCGTGAGTACCGGCGCGCCCTCCGACGGAAAGAAACGAATCGTGGCCATGCAGCCCAAAAGGCTAGTGCTCAACCCCGTAAATAACAATCTCCTCCCGCCAACTGACCGGCGATCCTGCGATTGGCGCGCGCGGGCTTCACTTCAT
This sequence comes from Myxococcales bacterium, assembly GCA_903642325.1. Taxonomy (GTDB): domain Bacteria; phylum Myxococcota_A; class Polyangia; order Polyangiales; family Polyangiaceae; genus PMG-095. The sequence continues at coordinate 13,110 of CAHJWM010000029.1, forward strand.
TCGCGTTTCAACGGCCGTGACAATACGGCGCGCACCGCCTCGCGGACCGGCTTGTGCTCGAACAACACGCGATACACTTCGCTGCAAATCGGCAGATCCACGGCGGCACGCTCGGCTAGGTGAAAGGCGCTGTCGGCGGTGACCACGCCTTCGGCGACGTGACCCAGCCCGGCGAGCGCCTCGCTGAGGCCCGCGCCGCGCCCGAGCTCGTAACCCAAGGTGCGATTGCGGCTGAGCTCCCCCGTGCAAGTCAGCACGAGGTCTCCGAGACCAGCCAGGCCCGCTAGAGTCGCGGCATGGCCGCCCTTGGCCAAGGCGAGCCGCGCGATCTCGGCGAGACCGCGCGTGATCAGGGCCGCGCGCGTGTTGTATCCGAAGCCAAGCCCATCGCACGCGCCGGCCGCAATGGCGATCACGTTCTTGAGCGCACCGCCGACCTGGACGCCAATTGGATCGTCGCCCGCATACACGCGGAAGTGATCGCTCGATAGGCGTCGCTGCACCCGCATGGCAAGCTCGTTGGAGTGGGCGGCCGCGACCAAGCTCGTAGGCAAACCTAGGGCGACCTCCTTGGCGAAGCTCGGGCCCGATAGCACCACCGTGCGCTCACGAGCGGTGGCACCGAGCACCACCTCGATCACCTCGCTCAACAGCATCAATGATTGCGGCTCGATGCCTTTGCTGGCGATCACCAGTGTCGCATCGCGCGGCAAGAACGGACGCGCCTGCTCGAGCATCGAGCGGAACCCGGCCGTGGGCACGACCAGCAGCACGTCACTCGCGCCGCGTAACGTATGCTCTAGGTCGGCACTTGGTTCGACGAGGGCCGGCAGCTGAAAACCGGCCAAAAAAGCGCGGTTCTCGCGAGTTTGCTGCAAGGCGGCGGCATGCTCTTCCTGCCAAGTCCAAAGGCGCGCCAGCTCACCCCGCTCCGCGAGGACAAGGGCCAAAGCGGTACCCCAGGCGCCGGCACCAAGGATCGCGAAGTGGGCCATCTAGAGACAAGACTTTCGGTCAACCTCGAGCGTTGTCAACTGTTATGCTGGCTCACATGCATGCTCTCGCACGGTCTTCAGTGGTCTCCACCGCATGTCTGGCGATCACTCTCGGGGTCGGCTCGGGCTGCACGTCGCCAGACTCGTTCGGGTCGCGCGCAGTAGCCGTCGTGGGTGCAGGGGTCATCAACGATCCGAGCAACAAGTCGCTTCGCTTCGACATCTTGAAGTTCGGGCTCGAAAGCTTTTGCACCGAAATGCTTCGCGCGGGCGCGCCATTGAAGTTCGGAGACGACGAGCCGGTCGTCGGTCGATTTTTCGCCGATTCCTGCCAATCGCAGGTGCTGGACGACGACGCCCATAAGTCGTTCGTGGTGCAATACACGGGTCGGGGCTACGCTTGGACCAACGTCACCGAACGCCTTGGCTTCAACTCGAGCGGCGTGGTCGAGTACCAGAGCGACTTTCAGCTCAGCGGCGGCGCCATGTACGTCTATTTCCGGCCGCGTTTGATCGACGGTGCCGCCTTTCAAACTACGCTCGTAGAGTCCGCCTTGGCCAAGGGCGGCTTGGCCATAGCCGGCCTGAACGCCAACACGCTCGGCAAACATATCGTAGAAAGCGAGCTACGGCGCGGCTTCACGGTGATCCGCCGAGATTCGTCGGGGAGTATGGACTTTGCGCTGGGCTTGGTGGCGACCGGCGAAGTGCCGTTCAAACCTTTCGAAGTAAAGCGCACCAACAAGCAAGTTTTGGCCAACGAGCGCACGGAGGTGCATCAAGGCCAGCAAGACTACGTGGGCGCATTCGAGGTCAAGGACTCTGGTCAAGCATTGTACCTGACCGCCGCGCTCGACGGCGCGCCGAGCGCCGACGTACTGGTCGTGCCGAAGCCGGTTGGCGATGCGTTGCTCGATCATTACCTCCAGACTGCGGGCGGCGCTTCCATCACGAGCGCAAGCGCCGGCCCCGCCCTGCTCGATGACACGGTCGCGCAAGGCGGCGGGCTCTGGCAACGCTTCGTCAACGTCGACCCTGGCCGCTACTATCTAGTCATCGACAACAGTGCTCAGCTCGGCAAGACCACACCCGACACGAGCATGAAGGACGATGCCGCCGCTAAACTGGATTACGTGATCTTGCTCGGTGATCGGCCGTGAATCTGGTTCGGCCGGGCCGAGCCCGCCGACCCGCCGTGCGCGCCCCCGAGGCCGGTCCTGAACGAGCGGCGCGTAGCGAAGCGGCTGTGATCCCCACAAACCGGCCCGAACGGCCGCGAGCCCGCCCCGCGGTCGCCGCCGTGCCTTGCCCTGCTCCGTAGCCCCGGCTAGAAACCCACGCACTCGAGCTTTTGGCGCACGAGCCCCTTTCTGTGAACGCAAAACTTTCTCGCTACGTGTTCTGGCCGCTGTGGTTCGTCGTCGTTCCGCTCGCCCTGTGCGTGCTCGTGGTCTGGCTCGTAAAGCCCGCTCAAGATTTCACGCCCGTGACCTGGTTCGAACACTTCCAGTGGGAGGTTCGTGATCAGCAGGTGCCCGCCTATATTCTATTCTTCACCATTTTCGAGATGGTGATCTACAGCTACCGCCACTCTTTGCCTTTCGTCTCTGGCCCGGAGGGAGGCGGCCAGTCGGATCTTCCGAAGTCGGTGCGGGAAGAGTACGAGCACGCCGGCCAACTGCTCGAGGAGGCCGATCGCATCTTGCGCAACAACCGCGCGCGCGTAGAGCGTGAGCTGCCAATCGCCTCGCGGGAGGAGTTGCGGGAGGCGCTCGAGGAGCTGCGGGACGCCATGGCCGCCCGGCCTCTGGATATTGCAATCTTCAACGCCAGCTACGAGCGCGCCAGCCGGCTGGTCGCGCGCCGGCTCGGGCCATGGCAAAAAGGTGAGTTCCGCGAGTACGTGGAATCGATTGCCGTAGCGGTGGGCGTCGCCCTATTGCTGCGCACGTTCGTGGTCGAAGCGTTCAAGATCCCCAGCGGCTCGATGCTGCCGACGCTGCAGATTCAAGACCACATCTTCGTCAATAAGCTCGCGTACGGCCCGGCCATTCCTTACACGAATGTGCGGCTGTTCAACACCCTTCCGCCCGCACGCGGGGACGTGATGGTGTTCGAATACCCAGATCCAAATCCCAACAGCGAGCGGCAGGACTTCATCAAGCGGGTCATCGCGCTCGAGGGCGACACGCTCACGGTAGAGAGCGGTCACCCGTCGATCAACGGCTGGCGCGTCCCCAACTGCCGCATCGGTTGGTATGATTATCACGAGGGCACCGACTCGAGCCTCAAGCGCAGCGAGCTGTACATGGAGTTTCTGGGCAACTACGCGTACATCACCCAGTTCGAGGAAGAACGTGGCAGCGAGCCGCAGCAAGGCCCGTACAAGGTCAAAGCTGGCGAGACCTGGGTGATGGGTGACAACCGTAACAACAGCATGGATTCCCGGGCTTGGAACGGCGGTCGCGGCGGCGGCGTACCGGATGCAAACATCAAAGGACGCGCAATGTTCGTCTGGCTGAGCTTTGGCTCGGACGGGGGCGTCACCTGGGACCGCTTGGCCACCAACGTGCTCGGTAAACCGCGCCTGCCTAAAGGCGCCCCGAACGAGCTCTTGCAAAGCATCGATAAGTGTTTGCGTGAACGCCCTCCCCCCAGCCAGACGCTGCCCCCACCACCCAAGCCCTGATCTCCCGAGGAGAACGCGCATGAAACGAGCCCGCGACGCGTGGAGTATGACCATTGGTGCTGTGCTCGCGCTCGGCGCGTGCGGCAAGAAAAACGACGGCCCGGCGCCTTCGGCCTCGGTCGCCAGCGCACCGACCGTGATCGCACCGCTCGTCGCCAGCTCACCACCCGCCGCCGTCGACTCGGGTGCCGGCAGCACCGCGCCCGCGCTGGGAAATGTGAAGCGCTTTCCGGAGCGAGAGAAAGTCGCGACCGGCGCGGTCCAAGTCCTCGTCGACGGCAGCAAGGTCTACGACGAGCCCGACCTCGCAACGCCTTCCGTTACGACCTTGAGCAAGGATCTGTTCGTGGTCCGTTTGGCCACGCTCGGCACGGACTGGGTGCTAGTGAATTTTCCAGCGGGGATCGGCAAGCTTTCCCCGGGTTGGATAGAAGCCAAGTCACTCGCCAGGCCGGCTGTCGCGGCGACGAAGGCGCCCGCCGCGGGGCAGTCATCCGCGACCGCGGTTGCCAGCGCCAAGCCGGTCGCCTCGGCTGCGCCCGCCGTCTCGGCTGTGGCGAGCGTGACGCCAGCGCCGGCGGCTTCCGTCGTCGTTCGAAAGCCCGGCGCAATTTTGAAGCCGCCTCGCTGAAGCGAGCGCCGCTCAGTTCGCCCTTCGTTTCGCGTCGGGGGGCGGGGCGCGCGGGTCGGGCGGCACCGGCTCGACCGAACCGAGCGCCCCCTGCGTTGGTATAGCTCCGCATTCCGCAGAGAAGAGCCCGGCCAGGAGAATGGCCAAGGAATGGAGGCAGCTTTGTCTCATGCCCGCTATCTTACGCCCCGGTTCGAGAACCCTTCCTGAACGGGTGCCCGGGCTTATTGGTGAGTCAGCGCGTAACCTGCGGCTTTTCGAGCACGATGCCGAGCCGCTTGCGCATTTCACGGGCGTAGTGCGCGCGAATGAGCGTGGAAATCACCGACACCAGCCAGACTAGGTCGACCAACAAGGCGACCCGGGCGAACGCCATTGGGCTGATCGGATGGTGAGCCGTGTAGCGAATGTACAAAAAGTGAAAGACGACGCGCAGGAAGCTCGCGTAGGCGCCGGGCGCGTACGCGCCCGCGGTCTGGCGCTGCCATCGCCTGAAATCCTCAGGGTCGACGCCGGGCTGCTGCGCTGCATTGCGGCTCTGGGTGTCGAGCTTTCGTAAAGTGAACATCACGCCCAAGATGACCGCGATGATGTCGTACTGATCCACGAGGCCGCACTACCCCGGACGCGCGTGGTCGTCGACCGCCAACCGCGCAGCCAGTGTGTGCCGAGGCGCGGCGTGGGCCGGACTCGACCACTCACCGCGCCCATGGCACATCGGGTGAGCCATGGATCCCGAGGTCGCCGCCACACTCTCACCCGCCAGTGCTGCGCGCGACCCTCAGAAGGCCTTCACGCGCTACGCCTGGGGCTTGCTCGGCTACACCTTGCTCGTGATCTTATTTGGCGCGGTAGTTCGCATCACCGGTTCCGGTGCGGGCTGTGGGCAGCATTGGCCGAGCTGCAACGGCGAGCTCCTGCGCATGCCGCAAACGTTGAAGACTTCGATAGAATACGCGCACCGAGCCACATCGGGGCTGAGTGTACTGGCGATTGTGGGCCTGCTCGCCGCCGCATTCCGCATCTACCCGAGGGGCCACGTCGTGCGCCGCGCCGCGTTGCTGGCGTTCGCCATGATATTGGTCGAGGCGTTGATCGGCGCATTGCTGGTCAAGCTGAGGCTGGTCGAAAACGACGCCTCTCTGGGGCGTATCTTCGCACTGCCGCTGCATCTCATCAGCACGGCGTTGCTGACGGCCGCGCTCACCTGGTGTGCGTATTTTGCCAGGGTCGGCGCCCTCGAGAGGCCGCCATTGCCCGGAGCTGCCCGGGCCCTGCTCTTGTTGGCGGGTTTCGGCATCTTATTGGTATCCGCAACCGGCGCGGTGACCGCGCTGGGTGATACGGTCTTTCCGGCGCAAGCCATTGGCCTGGCTGCGCGCTTTCGCGAGGACCAGGGCGCGAGCGCGAACCTGTTGCAACGCATGCGCGCGATTCATCCGTTTCTAGCGGTGGGCGTCGCGGCTTGGGTGGCGTACGCGGCGGCGCTCTTACCCGCTTATCGCCCCGGCACCCGCGTGAGGCGCGCCAGCCAATGCTTAGCGGGTGCGGTTTGCCTGCAAGTCATGGCCGGCGTCGTCAATATCGGCCTCTCCGCGCCGGGGTTACTGCAAATCGTCCACTTGCTACTCGCCAATTTGACCTGGATTTGCTTGATTTTGCTGGCCGCGACGCTGCGCGGGGCGCCCCTGTCCCCGGCCCCGCGCTAAGGCCGCGCCTCGGGCTGCGAGGCCGCCACGGGCTCGACCTCGATCGCTTCGATGCGCCAGCCTAGCTTGGACTTTGCCAGGCGTACGTGGGTACGCCGCAAGTCACGGCTCTGCTCCCCCGACCCGCGCGTGGTCACGAGCAGGTCCGCATCGACACGCGCTAGCCGCCCGCTCTGGTGGACCTGCACACTATCGAGCGCAAAGCTCAGTGGCATGCCAAGCGTCAGCAGCTCTTGCGAATGCGCTATCACTTGCTCCGCGCCCTCGACCTCCAGCTCGAGCTCGGCCACGCGCACGCTAGCGCCCGGCCGTAACCACGAGCGCAGCGCCGCCTGCAATTCGGTGAGGCTCGCCGGGTCGCGGGTTTGATTGAGCTTGGCGCACAGCTCGTCGAGGAGATGCGTGATGCGCCGTTCATCATTGGGCCAGAGCTCGTAGCCGAGCAAACCCAAACCAAATATCGCAGCTGAGCACACGAGGAGGCGGCGACCGAGGGACGCCACCCTCAGCCCTCTTTGAGACGAGGCACGAGCAACTTCGCGATCAAGCCGGTCCAACCCGTTTGATGGGATGCGCCGAGGCCGAGCCCACTGTCGCCGTGAAAAAATTCGTAAAACGTCAAGTAATCCCGAAAATGCGGGTCGTTTTGGAGCAGCGCGTTGTCACCGTAGATGGCTCGCCGGCCCTGGTCGTCCCGCGCGAACAAGCGCGTCAAGCGTTTCGCCAAATGGTCGGCGATTGCATCCAGGGTCAGGTATTGGCCCGAGCCCGTCGGACATTCGACCGTAAAGTCATCGCCGTAATAATGATGAAAACGCTGCAGTGACTCGATGATCAAGAAATTGGTCGGAAACCAGATCGGGCCACGCCAATTGGAATTGCCGCCGAAGAGCCCAGATTCCGAAGTTCCGGGCGAGTACGCGACCGTGAACGTTTCGGCCTTGGTCTCGAGCACGAATGGCCGGTCGCGGTGATAGCGCGACAAGCTACGCACGCCGTAGTCCGAGAGGAACTCGGTTTCATCCAGCATCCGAAACAACAGCCGCTTCATGCGGTGCCCGCGCAACAAGGACAGCAAATGCCGCTCGCTATCGGCGGCCACCATCCAGCGCGAGACGAGCTTCGCCAAGTCCGGTCGGTATTGCAAAAACCACTTCAAACGCCCGCTAAAACCCTTCATCGCCGCCATTACTTCAGCCTGAAGAACCTCGACCGCGAAGAGCGGCATCAGACCGACCAAGGAACGAATGCGCAGCGGTAATGGCGGCTCGTCCGGCGCGTGGAGCACGTCGTAATAAAATTCGTCTTGGTCGTCCCAAAGCCCGGTGCCCATGGAGCTCATGGCCTCGGCGATGTGTAGGAAGTGCTCGAAAAATTTGCTGGCAATGTCCTCGTATACGTCGTTGCTTTCCGCCAGCTCGAGCGCAATACGCATCAGGTTCAGGCAGTACATGGCCATCCACGCCGTCCCGTCGGACTGGTCGATGTAGCCGCCCGTCGGCAAGGGTTTACTGCGATCGAACACGCCGACATTGTCGAGCCCTAGAAAGCCGCCCTGAAAAATATTGCGGCCTTGAGCATCTTTGCGATTCACCCACCAGGTGAAATTGATCATCAGCTTGTGGAAGATTCGCTCCAGAAATCGGTGGTCGCCCGCATCCCCTCGCTGCTTGCGGTCAATCTGGAATACGCGCCAGGCGGACCAGGCGTGGACTGGCGGATTCACGTCACCGAACGCCCACTCGTAAGCCGGCAGCTGGCCGTTCGGATGCATGTACCATTCACGCGTCAACAGCACGAGCTGTGACTTGGCAAACTCTGCGTCGATCACCGCGAACGGTATGCAGTGAAATGCCAAGTCCCACGAGGCATACCAGGGATATTCCCACTTATCTGGCATCGAGATCACGTCCTCGTTGGTGAGGTGATCCCAATCCGCATTGCGCCCGTGTTTTCGGCGGTCCGGCGGCTTCGGCTGGGTCTCGTCGCCCGCTAGCCACTCGCGCACGTCGTAATGAAATGTTTGCTTCGACCAGATCATACCCGCAAACGCCTGTCGCTGAATGCGGCGCGCGTCCTCGTCCGAAAGCTCTGCCTGTAGCTCGTCGTAAAATTCGTCCGCTTCTCGGAGGCGCGCCGCGAAGAGCGCATCGTAGTCGGCGAATGGATCGGCATGCGCTTCTAGCGACAAGCGCAGGTGCAGCTCGACCGTGGCGCCGGGCTCGATGCTCACTTCGTAATGGGCGGCCGCCTTCGTCCCCCGCGGCTCGGCCGCCACGCTGTCTTTTTGCCCGTGGACTAAGTACGTGTGGAACGCGTCTTTCGGATACCGTGGGCTGCCCTCGGTCCCGAAGATGCGCTTGAAATTGGTCTCATTGTCGCAGAACAGGAGCGCCGGGTCGCCCTGGCAGTACAGACGAAATTGCCCGAGCTCGGCGTGCTCCAAGCACACCGTGCGCGGTCCTTCGGCCCACAGACTGGGCCGCGCCGCGCCCTTGCTCCAGGACCACGTGTTGCGAAACCACACCTGGGGCAAGAGGTGCAGCTTCTTTGTTTCGCTTCCGCGGTTGATGGCGCGGATTCGGATCAGCGTGTCGTTCGGGTCGGCCTTGGCATATTCCACGAACACATCGAAGTAGCGCCCGCCTTCGAACACGCCCGTGTCTATCAGCTCGAACTCCGGATGCTCGCGACCGCGACGAGCGTTTTCTTCGATCAGCCGCTGGTACGGAAACTCGGCCTGCGGATACTTGTACAGCATCTTGAGATAGGAGTGGGTGGGCGTCGCGTCGAGGTAGTAATACTGCTCCTTCACGTCCTCCCCATGGTTGCCCTCGGCGTTGCTGAGACCAAACAGCCGTTCCTTCAAAATTGGATCGCGCTCGTTCCAGAGCGCGACCGAAAAACAGATGCGCTGCTTGTGATCCGCATAGCCCGCGATGCCGTCCTCGCCCCAACGGTAGGTGCGACTGCGCGCGTGGTCGTGCGGAAACGACTCCCAGGCATTGCCGAACTCGCTGTAGTCCTCGCGCACCGTGCCCCATTGCCGTTCGCTCAAGTAGGGCCCAAAACGGCGCCAAACCGAGTTGAAAGCGGAGTTGTCAGCCAGCCGCCTGGCCTCGATGGAGGTCGCGCCCACGCCGGTCACTCGCAGCTACCGCCCATGGCGGCGGCGGTCCGCTTCAGGGTCGGATACTGTTGCAGACACACTGCGTCCGACAGGCTTCCGTACGCCGCGCAGGCCCTGACGGCGAGATCGGCATTCGAGCCGCTCTTCGAGGCGATCACCTGACAGCAGGCCACCGTCTTGGCGCACACGCCGGTGGCAGGCGCACTCGGTGCGACTATCGCAGATGCGCCCAGCGCTACGCCGCTTGCAGCGAGCTCGATTTGTTTCTCGACGTCGTTCGTCTTTTGCCGCATGGCGAGGAACGCGACGACGCCGCCGATGCCGCCGAGCAAAAGCAGCAAAGCGCAACCTACGCCGAGCCAAATGAGCGGCTTAGTTTTGCTGGGTGGCGGTCCAGCAGGCGGGGGCGCGCCATACTGCGCGGGACCGTAACCCGGCGGCGCGCCGCCCGGCGGATAGCCCGGTCCTCCATAGCCGGGAGGCCCACCGTAACCGCCGCCCGGAGGCTGGCCACCTGACGGCCCATAACCCCCTGGTGGCGGCGGAGGATACCCGCCTGGGGGCACACCGCCGCCTGGCGGAGGACCGCCGTATCCTCCGCCACCTGGCGGGCCAAAAGGTCCACCGCCGCCGTATCCGCCCGGTCCTTGTTGCGACATGAGTGCTCCGTCCTGCAGGCGATTTCGCTATCACGCGGCTGGAGGGGCCAGCAAGTGCGGCCGCTCGGCCGTTCGACGGTCGAAAAGATGTTTTAAGTTTCGATCCATGAACCATGTACGAGCCGTCGCTCGCTTGGGCGCGGTGTTCGCTCTTTTGACGTTTCGACTCGGGAGCGTGCTGGCCGCCTCGCTACCCGTACCCGTCCAACCGCCCGCCTCGAACGCGCCCGCCGCCCCGGCGGCCAGCATCCCGTTCGAGAAGCTCGAGCTCGGTAACGGGTTGACCGTCATTTTGCACAGCGATCGCAGCCTCCCACTCGTGGCCGTCAACATCTGGTACCACGTCGGCCCCGCCAACGAGCCCGCCCACCGTTCGGGCTTCGCGCACCTGTTCGAGCACTTGATGTTCGAAGGCTCCAAACACGTCGGGCACGAGTTCGATCACGTGCTCGAGTCGATCGGGGCGACCAATAGCAACGGCACCACGAGCTGGGACCGGACGGATTACTTCGAGACCGCGCCCAGTGAGAACCTGGAGCTGCTCTTATGGCTCGAGAGCGACCGCATGGGCTTCATGGTCGACACGCTGACGCAAGATCGGCTCGATGTGCAGCGCGACGTGGTCAAAAACGAACGCCGCCAGAGCTACGAGAACGCGCCTTACGGCCCGAGCTCGCTCGCACTCTTGAACGCGCTGTTTCCAGAGGGCCATCCCTACCATGGCGCCGTGATCGGCTCGATGCAGGATCTGAGCGACGCCTCGCTCGCGGACGTGGTCGATTTCTTTCGCGCGTATTACGCGCCGAGTAACGCCACGTTGTGCATCGCCGGCGACTTCGACGTGGCGCAGGCCAAGGCGTTGGTCACGCGTTACTTCCGGACCCTGCCCGATCGCGCACGACCCGAAGGGAAGGCGTTCCCCTACGCACCCCTATCCAAGCCGGAGCGCTTGGTCGTGAGCGAGCCGGTCAGCTTGGCCCAAGTTTCCTTCGGCTATCGCACGCCGCCCGCGTATAGCGTAGATGACCCTGCCGTACAGGTCGCCATGGCGGTACTGGGCGGGGGCAAGGCGACCCGTTTGTATCAACGCTTGGTGGTGCAAACCAAGCTTGCTGCCGATGTCAGTGCGAGCGTGGAGTCGAATCAGCTGTCTAGTATCGCGTCCTTGAGCGCGACCGTAGCCACGGGCAAATCGTCGGCCACCGTCGAGCGCGAGCTCGACGCGGTGCTCGCGGCGCTAACCAAAACCGGCCCCAGCAAGGCCGAGCTGGAGCGGGCCAAGCGGCGCATCTTAGTCGGCGTGGCTAGCGAACTCGAGCTTCTCAATGGCCCGGGCGGCGAGTCGGGTCGGGCCGGGCTTTTACAGCGCTTCCATCAATACACGGGCGATCCTGGATATTTGCCCAAATATCTGGCGCAAATTTCGAACGTTAGCGCCGCCGATGTGTCGAGGGTGCTGAAGGAATCGCTTAGGCCGGACGCGCGCGTGGTGGTCCTCACCCAGCCACGCGCCGAAAACGGCGCGGAGAACGGCAAATGAAGCGCGCGTTCAGCCAGGGTGTCGTAGCTGCGTGCTTCGTTTGCGGTTGCGGGGCTGGCACTTCGCCGCACGCGTCCGCGAGCCCGAGCCCGAGCCCGAGCGCGCCGCACGTCGCCAGCTCGTCTTCACTGAAGGCCGATCCGGAAGCGTTTCGCCTCGTGCAGCCAAAGCCGGGCGAGCATACGCCGGTGCAGTTTCCCACGCCCTCCGTCAGAACATTCAAGAACGGCCTGACCTTGTTCGTCGTGCCAAAACAGTCCGCAGTTGCGACCCTGACCGTGGTCGTGCGCCACGGCGCCGGGTCGGTGCCGCTCGGCAAGAGCGGCTTGGCCGCGCTCACGGCCCGCATGCTGACCGAGGGCAGCCAGCTCCACTCGAGCCTCGCGCTCGCCGAAGCCAGCGAAGCGCTGGGGTCCACGCTCGAGTCCGACGCCGGCCGAGACGAATCGGACGTGTCACTGTCGACCCTCACTTCGGACGTACCGCGCGGCCTGGCGCTCTTGGCCGAGGTGGTCTTCAAACCCGCATTTTCGGGGCGCGAGCTCGAGCGCGTCAAAGGGGAGTGGCTCGATGGCCTGCGCGCTGAACGGCAAGAGCCCGCGCGCTTGGCCTCGCTCGTCGCCCTGCGCACATTGCTCGGTCTCAGCGCGGGCGCGCCCGTTTCCGGCAGCATACCCGACGTGCAGAAGCTGACGGTCGCGGATCTATCTGATTTTCATCGCCGCGCGTACGCACCCTCCAACATGGCCGTGATCGTCGTGGGCGATCTCAAGCCGGAGCAGTTAGCACCAGACGTCGAGCGGCTCTTCGGTCAGGCCAGCGGCGTGGGCTCGCCGCCGGCCAGCAGCGCGATCACTCCAGACCCACCGAGCAAGCTGCGCGTTCTTTTGGTCGACCGCAAAGACTCGGTCCAGTCCGCAATCTTCGCCGTTCAGCCGTTCCCACGTCGCAACGAGGCCGGTTTCGAGGCCCGCGAAATCATGACGAGCTTGCTCGGTGGGCTCTTCACGTCACGCTTGAATTTGAATCTGCGCGAAAAGCATGCGTACACCTACGGCGTCCGCGGGCAAGCGCTGGCGACCCGGCAATGGGGCAGCTTCTTCGTGGCCACCGACGTAAAGCGTGAGGCGACCGCCGATGCGCTGTTCGAGCTGCTCGCCGAGCTCGACCGCGCGCGCGATCCGCACGGCAGCGCGCCCATCCAGGCCCAAGAAGCGGCGCGCGCCAGCACCGACCTGATGCACGCACTCGGCGCGCGTTTGGAGCACACTTCCGCCATCGCCGACGCCATTGGTACCACCTTCGCCGAGCAACTAGCGCCCGACTACTACAGCAAGTACCCAAACCTGATCAGCCACATTTCCCTGGCCGACGTGGTGCACGAAGCCACGCGGCTCGACCCGCACCGTTTACTCGTCGTGATCGTCGGCGACCGCGCGCAGATCGAACCGAGCCTCAGACAACATGGCTTCGACTTCGAGCCCGCCGACCCGAAACTGCTCGAGTAACCCTCGCCGAGCCACTACTGACGTCAGGGGTCGTGTTTCGGCTCGACGGGTAGGTCGTCGAGCTTCACGGCGCGCGGGGGTTGAGTGAGGGCGGGCGCGGGGCTGACGACGGGCGCGCCGGACAGCGCTTCATTAGGCGCGGGATCCGCCGTGCCGGCCCGGGAATCCGTCGCTAAAAATGCGAAGAGCCCGCCCAGCACGAAGGCGGCCAAGCCGAGGGCCACCCACGTGTACAGCACGGGTTGGCCACCGCCCCCCTTTTCGAATTGGCGCTTCGCGATGCCCTTGCGGATCGCGTCTAGGTCGCGCCGATCGCGAATGACCAGCGTGGCTTCGCCCGAGGAGCGCGGGTGAGAGCGACTCGGGGGCTGAGTATCGGGTCGGACGGGGTGATCCGTGATGACCACGCTGCGCGCCTCGTTAGCCACGTTGGTCCGGGGTTTCGGCGCGTGGGCCTCGGTTTGTTGCGCGATGATCGCGTCATCGCCCAGCTCCTCGAGATCATCGAGCGCGTCCGCGTGCCGCTCTTGCAATCGATAGCGCGTCGGAGGCCTCGTCGCAGACACTCGCGACTTATACCCGAAAACACACGAAACACGCCAGGTACCGCGCACGATCGCGAGGAAAACCACATTCCCTTACAACCGAACGCTGACCCCAGGCCAACCGGACGCCGGCATGTGCGCAGACCGTCGCTCCGGCGCCCGGCACGGGGCCCCGCGAACATCATCGCCCCGTCGCCGTGTGCTAACTTGCCGCACCGGTGTCTGCCGAGCTTTCGATTCTGGTCGTGGACGATGACGCCGTCAGTCGGCGTGTGCTCGAGCAGACCCTGATCGATGCGGGTCTGACGCCGATCCTGACTTCCAGCCGCGCGCAGGCGCTGGCCCGGCTGGAAACGCACACGCCGACCGTGGTCTTGTTCGATCTCGCCGTGCCGGCGCCAGATGGTTACGCCGAGCTCGAGCAGCTGCGAAAAAATCCCCGCCTCGCCGGCGCCCCGATTGTAGTGCTCGCGGCCCTGGAGTCGGACGACGAGGTGGCGCGGCTCTTTGCCTTGGGCGCCAATGACTACGTACACAAGCCCTTCCGTCCGTCGGAGTTGATTGCGAGGATTCGTGGCCAAATTCGCGTCCGGCAATACGTCGACCGCTTGAGCCAGCGCGACCGCGATCAGGAGACCGTACTCGCGTTGACGCAGACCCTGGCCTCGACGCTGGATATTCGAGACATCCTGTTCACCGTCGTGCAGCGCGTTGCGGCGTTCGCCCACGTCGACCGCTGTAGCATCGTGCTGTTCGGTGAGTCGGGCAACGTGGGCTATGTCTTGGCCACCAGCGACGACGAACAGCTCCGTGATTTGCCGATAGCGCTCGAGAAATATCCGGAAATTCGGGAAGTGCTCGCAACCGGCAAAGCGCTGGTGATCCGCGACGGCACCGAGCATCCGCTGCTGGAGGTGGTCCGTCAGCATGAGCCGATGATCGGCTTCAACTCGTTCGCGCTCTTGCCCATTTTGCACGATCACGGGGCAATGGGCGTCCTCTTCCTGCGTTCCAAGCAGAAGTCGTCCTTCGACGATCACGAGCTGTCGCTGGTCACCACTCTGACCAACGCGGTGGCGATTGCCCTGCGCAATGCGCGCATTTTACAGTCGCTGCGCGATGCGACGGAAAAGAGCCGTTCCCTGCGGGCGGAGGCGGAACGTCGGGTTCAGCTGTTTCAGCGTTATGCAGATTTTTTCGAGAGCGCGGCCGACAGTATGGTGGTGATCGATCGTGACGGCCAGGTGCTGTTTGCCAACCCGCGCGCGCGGGAGGTCACTGGCTTCAGCGAAACCGAGCTCATGGCTCTGCGTTTCGAAGATTTTTTGGCACCGCTCGAGCGAGACCGTGCCTCCCACCTGCTGCGCGGATTTCTGAACGGGGTTTATCCGCGCGGAGTCGACATCGCCATCACCGACAAATCGGGGGCCGAGCGCATGATCAGCGTCAGCTTCAGCTCCGTGCTGCATGAAGACAATGCGGTGGTCTTCAGCTTCCGAGACGTGACTCGGGAGCGAGCCACCGCGATCGAGCTCAAGCAGACCAAGGAGTTCTTGGAGAGCGTGATCGACAGCTCGGTGGACGGCATCGTATCGGCCAATCTTCGGGGCACGGTGCTGCTCTTCAACCGCGCCGCCTCGCGCATTTTCGGCTATGCACCGAGCGACGTCGTCGGAAAAATGCGGGTCGAGACCCTGTACCCGCAGGGTGGCGCGAAAGAGATCATGCGCAAGATCCGTGACCCGAACGTGTCCGGCTACGGCCGACTGGAGGACCACCGCGTGGACATGCTGAACGCCGACGGCGAGGCGATTCAAGTGTTGCTCTCCGCTTCGCTCGTTATAGTCAACGGCAAGCCCATCGGCTCGGTCGGAATCTTCACGGACATCCGCGAAAAGCTACGCATGGAGGCACGCCTGGCCAAGGCGCAGGAGGAGCTCCGCTCGCGCGAAAAGCAGGCCATCGTCGCCGAGTTGGCCGGGGCGGCGGCGCACGAGCTCAATCAACCGCTGACCAGCGTCATTGGTTATGCCGAGCTTCTGAAGCGCCAGCTGATCGATCAACAGCAACTCTTCCACGCGGCCGACGTGATCGTTCGTGAATCGGAACGCATGGCGGAAATCGTGCGAAAGGTCGGCAAAATCACCAAATACGAGACCAAGAGCTATGTCGGCGCGGCCAAAATCTTGGACTTGGAAAAGGCGACCGAAACCGAGGGTGAGGAACAACCGCTATGAGCGGTGATTCCGAAGAGCCCAGTGAGGCCGCGTTACCGGCCGACGCGCGCGGCTCCGAGCCGCAATCGGGGCGTCGTCGAAACCCCAACTCCCCCCTCGCTCAGTCCTGGCGCGACGTCCTGCTTCGGCTGTCGCTCAGTTTGGCGATCGACGTGGAGCTCGAGCAGTTGACACGCGACTTTGCGGAAGGTCTTGCCTCGCTATTGCCAAACGCCGCCGTTGGGGCGTGCGTGGTCAGCGGCAACGGCTCCGGCCCGGTCGTGGTGTCACGATTGCCCACGGGTATGGCCCCGGATTTACGCCGCGATCCGACCCGGCTGTTCCCGGGCTTTCACGATGAGCGCATCTTCGAGCTCGAGGACGGAGCGGTCGGCTCGACGCTGCACCTGGCCAGCCCACTTCAGGCGCTGAGCCCGTTGCAAGTGCAAATCGGTACCCAGGCGGCTCTGGTCTTGGCCGCCGCCGCGCGCCGGGTGCGGCTCTACATTCGCGCAGAAGAATCGGCTCGATCCATCCGCAAGCTGCAGGCGCAGGTCATCCAGAACGAGAAGCTCGCGTCACTCGGTCAAATCGTCGCCGGCGTCGTGCACGAGCTGAACAATCCACTCACGTCGATCATCGCGTACTCGGACTATTTGAAGCGCAAGGTCAACGCCCGCGCGCCCTACGCTGACTGCGAGGACGACCTCGAACGCTTGCGCCGGATCGGTGAAGCGGCGGCAAGAATCTTGAATTTTTCACGCGACCTGGTCGCGTACGCGCGCCCTTCCGCTGACGTCCCCGGCACCGTGCAAGTTCACGAAGTCGTGGAAAAAGCGCTCGTGTTCTGCGAGCACGAGCTGAAGGGCGCGAAAATCAGCATCCAGCGCGAGCTCGACCCCGGCTTGCCTCCTGTGCGCGGCATGGCGGGTCAGCTCACCCAGGTGTTCGTCAACTTGTTCACCAACGCCGCCCACGCCATGACCGGCGAAGGCGGGGAGCTGCGCATCGCCATGCACACGAATGCCGCGCAGCACACCTTGACCGTAGAGGTCGCCGATTCCGGCGTGGGCATCGATGAACAAGACATGCCGCAGATCTTCGAGCCCTTCTTCACGACCAAGGGCGAAGGCCGAGGCACCGGGCTCGGGCTCTCGATCGTGCGGGGTATCGTCGACGCTCACGGCGGCACGATCCACGCCACGAGCTCGCCAGGTGAAGGCACGCTATTTAGTCTGACCCTACCGCTTGCGGCAATGGTGCCGAGCCTCCTGCCACCGGCAGGGTGAGCGCGCCGGCATTGCCGCCGAAGGCTAAGTGCTCTCCGGCGCTCTCCGTGACCATCATCAAATCATTCATCCATCGGGATTTGGTTTTGATGGTCAAGGAGCCCGTCGTGGCTCGTCAAAGCCTTCGGCGTCGCGGACGAGACGCCACTCGCCGACGCGCGCCCGCTCGACTCGTGGCCGTCGCTCACCTCATCCGCTCACCGTGATAGGGTCACTGCGGAGGAAGCGTTTTCGTGCGTGCCGATGCACACTCGAGGCCGAGGCGTCGGTTCAAGGGCACGCGCACCAACCGGTTGCCGCGACCCGGTATCGACGGACGGCCTTTCGTCCGCCAGTGGCAGGCTCATTTGCCTGTTATTTCACGACCCGAATCACCAGTACCAGAATGCCTTTTTTATAGCTCTGTCCGGCCACGATGAAGGCTTGGCCGACGTGGGCTTTTACCTCGAGCAACGGCAGGAACTCTTTGCCATTGGGGCGATTGATGCTCGCCGTGAGGCGGACCGAATCGTGCTCCCGAGCTTCGAGTAGGCCCACCTGCAAGGTGCGACCGTTGGGCAATTTCAGATTCTGCGGCTCGGCCTTTTTCAAGGGCAACCGCGCGCGGTCGAGGAGCTGGTAGCTGTCGTAGTCGGAGAAGGGGGACTTTGCGAGCTCGGGCAGGTTACCGATACGCGGATCGATGCCCTTCTTTTCGTTCGTTGCGTGCAGAATCAAGACCTCCGCCGACAGCACTTGCTCGGTGTCCGCCGGCCGAGCCGTGGGCGGCGAGCTGCTGGCGCTCGTGACGGGGCCAGCGCCGAGCGGCCGTGCCTTGCTCCCCGCATGCGCGGGCAACGTCAACCCGACGACGACCAGCGAACAGACAGCGATCGAGGCTCGCTTCATAACGACTCGGTCCTGTCCTCGTCGTCGTCGTCCGGCTCCCCGTCGTCTGGCATCCAAACGACAGGCGTCTCGGATGAATCGGTGGAGACGACGAACACCTTGCCGGTGCTGTTGCCGAAATCTACCGACTCGATCGTCGCGGGCGAGGCCTTGCCTTCCGGCTCGAGTGCCGACGGATCCGGAGCGACGCGCGCGACACTGGCGGCCGGGTCGAGGGTAACCGGGGCACGCGCGCCACCCCCTTGGGCGACCGGCGGCGCGGACCAAGAGCGCGCCACGAGCACCGAGCCGGCGGCGATGGCCACGCCCAAAGAAACCCAGGTCGCGACGCGCGGCAGCAGCGGCTGGACGCGCGCACGCGCGCGTCGAGACGCGGCGGCATCGAGCGCGCGCATGACGTCGTCGGCGATGTCGAGCTCGACATCGGATCGAACATCAGCCCAAACACGTACGAAGCTGCCGAGCTCAGAATACGCGGCCAGCTCTTGCTGCAGGGCCGGCTCGCGATCGAGGGCTGCCTCGACCTGGCGCGCCTCGGCTTCCGAGACCTCGCCGTCGTGATAACGCATGAGGAGCTCCCGGGACACGGTCACGGCTTGGCGCTCCGGAGGCTCGGCTGAACCTCTTCCGCGTAACAATCGGCCAGCGCGCGCTGTAGCTTTTGGCGCGCGTGAAAGAGCCGGCTCATGATCGTACCCTTCGATACGCCCATCGCCGCCGCCATTTCTTCGTAGCTCAGGCCTTCTACCTCGCGCATGACGATGACCCCACGATGATAAACCGGGAGCGCAGCCAGCGCGGCTTCGAGCTTGTTTCGGATTTCACCGCGCCGGATGACGTCCAGCGGGTTCGCGCCATCGATTCGGCTGAGCAGCGGAATGTCCGCCTCATCGATCTCCCGGCTCTCGTCCAGCTCCGTGTCCCGACGCGAGGGTTTGCGCAGTTGATCGATGCACAGGTTGGTGACGATGCGGAACAGCCAGGTAAAGAACGTTGATCCGCCCTGGAAGGAATCGAGGCCGCGGTGAACGCGCAAAAACGCCTCCTGGACGACCTCGCGCGCGTCCTGCTCGTCCCGCAAGAGACCGAACGCGATGCCAAAAGCACGCCGCTGATGCCGCTGCACCAGCTTCTGAAAGGCAAGCTTATCGCCCTGTTGCGCGCTTTGAATGAGGACACGATCTTCTTCCGCTTCGAGCTCGCGGCTCGTTTGGTTTGACGCCTCCGCGCCCGGGGTATTCACGCCTATCACCGAGCGGTCAGGGCCCCGCGCCCCACCTCTAGCGTCCGACGGCGGAGCCGCCCTCGCCAAAGAAAGAATTGCTAAAGGGCCGCGCACGGAAGACGCCATCACGTTTCAACATACGTCGTGGATCGCCCGCACATCCCCTGCAAGCCGGTGTGAGCGGACAGGCGGAGACGATTAGCTCGACCATTTTTTTCCAGCATAGCGTGAATTTTGCCGACCGCCTTAGGGCGTATCGTCGTCCGGGGGTGCGGGCGGTTCGTCTGCAAGCTCATCAAGAGTGAGCTTCAGATCGAAGACCCGCCCGCCGCGAGAAACCCGCAAAATCACGGGCTTTCCAACCCCGGCGAGGCTCGCCACCCAGCGCAGGCGCTCCGGGCCGGGGAGCGCCTCGCCGGCGAAGGCCAGGATCACGTCGTCGACCTGCAAGCCCGCGCGGTCGGCGGGCCCCCCGGCCACCACCACGCGCACTAGGGCTCCGTTCTCGTCGCTGAGCTTGAGGCGCTCGACGTCGTCCGGGAGCACCGAGGATACGTGCACGCCGATTGCGCTGCGTTTGATGTGCCCGTCCTTGAGCACGCGCGGCAAGAGCTCCTTGACCATGTTGATTGGAATCGCAAAACCGATGCTGTTGGCCTGAGCGCGAATCGCGGTGTTGATACCGACCACGTTGCCGGCCATATCCAAGAGCGGCCCCCCCGAGTTGCCCGGGTTGATGCTCGCGTCGGTCTGCAGAAAGTCGTAATAGCCGGATTCGTCCAGACCCTTTACGTCGGCTAGGGTGCGGCCCTTGGCGGACAGAATGCCGGCCGACACGGTGTGAGCCAGCGCGAACGGGTTGCCAATCGCCACCACCCAGTCCCCGACGCGCACCGCATCCGAATCGCCGAGCGGTAAGAACGGCAGATTTTTCTCCTCTACCCGCAGGACGGCGATGTCCGTGCGCGGGTCGCGCCCCACGACGATGGCCTTGACCTCGCGCTTACGCCCGAAGATCACGTGGATCTCGCTGGCTTCGTCGATCACGTGGTTGTTCGTAATGATGAGGCCATTGGGATCGTAAACGAACGCGGTGCCGACGCCCTCACCGATGACGCGCCGATGCCCGGACAGACCGCGCCGCTCTTGGAGGGTCTTAACGAACACCACGGCTGGATCGGCCTTAGCTGCGAGGTCGGCAAAACTCTGCGGCGCGCGCGCGCCAGGCAACGGCGCGAGCGTGGGCAGCGGCGCGAGCGTAGGCAGGGCCGTGGCGGTGACGGGCAAGGCGCTCGGCGGCAATAGCGGCCCGCTGAAGCCCCCCGAAGGTGAGCGTTTGCAGCCGCACACAGCGATGGCGATCGCGAGAGACGCCACGAGACGAACGCGGCCGCGCGTCACTTGCGACTTTGCGAGACTTCCACGAACCGGAGCCGGAGGTCGTAGAGCGATTGCGTCAGCACTTGCTCCTCGGCCCCGGTCAGATTGCCGTGGGTCTTCTCCTGAATTAGGGTCAATAGGTCGATCGTTTGGCGTGCCATCGGCAAATCCACTTCGCTCTTGCCGTCCACTGGATGGGGGGCGTCCCCCAGGTGCAGCAGCGCCGAATGGCTCAAGGACACCACGAAGGTCGTGAAGTCGACTGCGGGAAGGTCGTCCGGCATCAGCGCCGAGCTGGAAGCAGAATCGCCGTGGCCAGAGCTCACGCGTCGTCCTCCGTTTCGCCGGGACCCGCCGACTTTGCTTCGGTTGGGACTGCAGGCGCCGGAGCGGGCTCGACCGGCGCGGGCTTGTCGGTTGCCTTGGGCGCGGCTTTCACCTTGACGTCGTCCTCGTCGTCCTCGTCATCCTCGTCGTCTAGATCATCGTCCTCGTCTTCCTCGATGTCGTTGAGCTCGTTCTCGAGTGACCGCACGGGAGGCACCGAGGCGATGACCGGGCGCGCCGCGGACCGACTGATGACGCGCTCGACGCGCTCCGAATCCTTTTGCAGCGCCGGCTGCTTGAGGTCGACCTCGATCACCAAATCGGCGACGTCGGCCAAAGCGTCGACGTGCTTACCGAGCTCGCTGTCGGTCAGCACACCCCGCTTGAGCATGCGTTCGCGGACGCGGATGTCGTACTTGAAAAACTCGGGAATGGGCATGAGCTCTCCGTTATCAAATCTGCACCGGCACTGAACTAGTCCGGTAGTGAGGGTCAGGCATCGGCCCGTCGGCCACTGCTTCGAGCGCCCTTTCCTAGCGCCGGGAAGGCCCTCGAAGCAAGCTCTGCGGCGTGATTAGCGCGGAACCCTCCCCTTCTCGGGAAAGAAGGCGCTGTTCGGCCTGGTCTAGCTCGGCCTCGCTTGCGGGCCGTACCTCACGCGCCTCGACCTCGAAGCGCAGAGTTTGGCCGGCCAGAGGGTGATTGCTGTCGACCAAAACTCCCTCGGCGCTGACGTCCAGAACCTGCAGCAGCACCGGCCGCCCCTGTTCGTCCTCGGCCTCGTAGCAGTCCCCCGCCGCGACATCGTCGGGGAAATCGCTCCGTTCCACCTCCACCTGGGCATCTGGATTCCGTAACCCGAAGGTCAGCTCCGGCCGGAGGCGGACGGTTCGACTCGAGCCCTGCGCGAGCCCTTCGAGCTTCTCCTCCAGCGCAGGGAAGAGCACGCCGTAACCGATGAGACAGGATAGCTCGCTGTCCCCGGTCTCGACGGCTTCATCTTCGTCGTCGAAAACTCGATAGCCGAGCCGGGCCCACATACCGGGGCCGAGCTGGTAGGCAATGACTTCGCTCGACATCTGGGCCCGGATTAGCACGAGTCAATCCGAGAGGCTGCCGACAATCTTGCCGGCGATGGCGCTTGCGGCGATCACGCGCGGGCTTGCGAGGTAAACCTGACCCGGCCCGCTTCGGCCGGGGAAATTGCGATTGACGGCACTGACGGTAACTTGCTCGGCCGAGCTCGAGGTGCCCGGTCCGGCTCGAATGCAGGCCCCGCACGACGGGTCCAAGAGGCTTGCTCCGACCCGCTCGAACAGCTCTATGTAGCCCCGCTCGGCGGCGTAGCGCCGCACGCGCTGCGAGCCGAATTGAAGATAGAACAGCACGCCGGGGGCGACACGCAGGCCGCGCGCGAGCGCCTCACGGATCACGCTCGCGTACATGTCCATGTCGCTCATCTTGCCGCCCGTGCACGAGCCACCGTAGGCGATGTCGATCCGGACCTCTTTACCGAGGCGTTGCTCCAGCATCGCAAGCGGCATGCCGCTCCGAGGATCACTCGGCACGGCGATCATGACCGGGACTTGGCCGAGGTCGATCTCGATGGTGCGTGCGTAGACCGCGCCGGGGTCGGCTCGCACCACGCGCGCCTCGAGCGCCGCCAAGGTCAGCCCGCGCGCTTCCTGCAGGTATTCGAGCACGACCGCATCCGCTTCGATAATGCCGGTAAAGGCGCCGGCCTCGACGGCCATATTGGTCAAGGTGGCGCGTTCGCCGAGTGACATCCGACTCAGGCCCGGGCCGGCGAATTCGAGCACCTTGCCCACCGCGCACCCTTGTTTGATTTCGGGCAGCGCGAGGAGAAACAGCATCACGTCTTTGGCGCACACGCCGGCGTCGAGCTCGGCCGTGAGCACGACGCGCACGGTCTCCGGCACGTCCACGCGCACGTCGCGAGTCAGCCAGGCATTGGCCATGTCGGTGCTGCCCACACCGAAGGCCAAGCAACCCAGCACGCCCGCCATACAGGTATGCGAGTCCGTCCCGATCACGAGCTCGCCCGGGAGCGCGAAATCTTCGATGATCTTATTGTGGCAAATAGCTTCGCTGCCGGCGGGCTCGCCATCGCGTTCCACCTCGCCGAAGAGCCGCAGCCCATGGCGAAGCGCGAACGCGCGTTGCACCGAGGCCAGCTCGCGAGACTGCTCCAGCAAGCCGAGCGCGCGATGCGGAGCGGGCATCACGCTCTCCAGGAACGTCAAATGATCGCGGAATAGTAGCACCGAATCCGGATCGGCAACGCGCGCGGCTTCGCCAAAGCCGGCGCGAAACAAGGCGTCTGCCATCGGTGTCACGTACTCGTGGCTGAAGCGAAGATCGGCGCGCGCGAAGAGCGCATCACCAGGCGCGACCGCGTCAAGTCCGAGCTCGCCGCGCTTCGCATCGCGCACCGCGCGCCTGGCCAAGATCTTTTCTGCCAGCGTCATCGCGCGCGCTCCGTGCACCGGCAGTGCAGGTGCAAGCGCGCCTTGCAAGCGCGCAGCATTGTACGCGAAAAGGCCGCCCGCCTCGACGATCGCGCGCGAGATCGGTGACAGCTTCGCCGAGAACTCGCCGGGCTCCACCGTTTCCCCCCGCTCCAATCGCTCCAGCAAAGAAAAGTCGGAGCTAGCGAGGAGACCAATATTTTGGCAGTTTTGCAGATAAATTTTCTCGAAGCTCTGCGCGAAAACAGCCCGCACGCCGCAGGCGAGCTCAGCGTAGGGCGCCGTTTCACGTGAGCTGCCGCAGCCCTTGCTCGCACCGCTGACGATCACCTGAAACCCGCCGTCGCGCACGGAGTCGCGCGCTATTTTGCCGCCGCGCAAGCCGACCAGGCAATAGCGCGCCAGCGTCTGGTCGTAATAGTAACAAGCCCAAGCCGGCGTCAGCTCGTCCGTCGAGACGCTGTTACACAACGGTCGGAGCGGATCGAAAGTGAGCCGCTCACCGGCCAGCTGACGATCGAGCAACGCAAGATCCTCCGTCAAGTACAAGACGCGACCCGTGAGCTCGAAGTTGCTCATCGAACGCCCTGCCGCGGGCCCGCCGGCATGTTCAGCGCCAGCAGTGCGCCCAGCGCGAGCTCGAGCTCGGTCGCGCTGGCGTGGGGCACGCGGGCCTGCGCGCGTTGCAAAACTCGCAACGCTTGGCTCCGAAGCTCACGTGCGGCGGCGGGTGCAAAGCCGAGCTCCGCGAGCAACGCCTGGCTGACGCCATCGCCCGCAGCCAGCGCGTCTCGCAGGCGGGCCAGGATTGGGACCTCCGCGGCTTTCACGTTCACGTCGGTCATCCTCCCGGTAGTGTAACAAAGTTTCCCCGAGCGCAGCTTTGACGCGGTAAACCCGCCAAACGCCTTGCCTGTTCGACGAGCTCCGGGGGAAGCTCAGGCCGTGCTTTGCGTGCGCGGAGTTTTGCTGCTGGGCTTATGCCACGGGCTCGCCGCGTGCTCGCCGCCGCACACAAACGCGTCGAGCCGGGCCCATCCTTCGGGCTCGGTTGCCGGCGTTCTCTCGTCGCCGCTACCGGCAGCCGAACCTGTGCCGAACGAGCGCGTGGATGTTCCCGGAGGAAGCTTCAACGTGGGCAGCCGGCCCGGCGATGTCGGTCGGAACCCGGAGCTCGAGCCTCGTCAAAGCTCGATCGAGCTCGGTCCGTTTCAAATCGATCGCCTGCCCTACCCGAACGATGGCAAAAGTCCGCCGTTGACGTCGGTCACGCGCGACGAGGCCAAGCGCGCGTGTGCC
Organism: Myxococcales bacterium; assembly: GCA_903642325.1. GTDB lineage: Bacteria > Myxococcota_A > Polyangia > Polyangiales > Polyangiaceae > PMG-095. The sequence continues at coordinate 37,629 of CAHJWM010000029.1, forward strand.
GAGCGCGGCGAGCGCCTGTGCACCGAGCTCGAGTGGGAACGCGCCTGTAAAGGCCCCGAAAGCCTGCCGTACGCCGCTGGAAAAATCTGGCAAGCGAGGTGTGCGATCGAGCCTCTGAGCTGCCCATCCGGCTTCGACGTGCTCGGCTTGGGCGGTAGCCTCCGAGAATGGGTAGCGAGCGAAATCCCGGGCAAGGAGGGGGCCCTACTACGCGGAGCGCCGGGCTCTGCTGCCGGACCGGAACACCGCTGCGCCGCCCGTCACACGGCCGACCCGATGAGCAAGGCGGAGGATCTCGGCTTCCGCTGCTGCAAGGGTGCGCCCAACGCCGCAATCGTGCCGGAGCCGAAGCTTGGCGAAACGTTCTCGCACGCCAAAATCACGACCGACGTGCTGGAGCGAGTGTTCAAGGCCGATCCGCACACGAAGGAGCTGTCTAGCCTGAAGTTTTATCGCGAGCCAGACGCCGCCAACACCGTGGTCGCGCGCGGTCCGGGTGACAAAAAAGGCTTCGATTTCACGGTTGCGCCGCTGCTCTGGCAACCGGCGCCGGGCAGTGAATTCATGCTCGTTTCCGGTAAATCCGGCGACAATGACGCCTTCGTGGCCGTGCTGCACGTGCTCGGTGGCGATGAGTACAGCGTGGCGGCGAGCTTCTTCATGAAAAGCGAGCCCGGCCCCGTCGCTTTCGCGTACAGCGCTTCGATCCGCCCGCGTTTGCATTGGAGCACGTGTTGGGGCTGCCCCGGCGAAACCGGCAAAATCCTGTTCCGACCGCCGGAGAACGTGGTGATTTTTCAGCCGTGATCAGGCAAGCCCAACGTACAGGTGCTGCACGTCATCGTCCTCGTCGAGCGCCGCTAAAAAACTTTCGACCTCTGCCCGCGCCGCGCCCTCGAGCTGGACGGGATTCTTCGCGATCCAAATCAGGTTTGCGGAAGTCACCGACCAACCGCGCGCGGCAAGAGCCTTCGAGACCGAATCGAGATCGCCAGGCTCGCTGATGAAGCGAAAGGAACCGTCTTCGGCGGGCTCCACTTCTTGCGCGCCAGCTTCGATCGCCGCCTCCTCCGCGTCTTCGGCGTTGGGCGGCGGTGCGGCTTCGACTGCGCCGCAGCGGTCGAAATCCCAGCTCACCGCGCCGCCCGCACCGAGCTGCCCCTTTTTGAACAGCAACCGAATGTTGGGCGCGGTGCGATTCTTGTTGTCGGTCAGGCACTCCACGATCACTGGCACCTGATGCGGCGCGAAGCCCTCGTAGATAACGGTTTCGTGCTGCGCTTGGCCGTCCAGTACGCCCGCGCCTTTCTTGATCGCACGCTCGAGCGTTTCCTTGTTCATCGAAGCGCGTTTGGCCTGCTCCACGGCCAGGCGCAAACGCGAGTTCATGACCGGATCCGGGCCGCCGCTGCGGGCGGCGACCATGATTTCCTTGGCCAGCTTGGTAAAGAGCCGCCCTTTGGCGTCAGCGCCCTGTTCACGGCCTTTTTGCTTCCATTGGGCGCCCATGCGCTCGCGTTTACACCGTCACCGCGGAACGCTCAACTCGAAGGCGTTGCCCGCACCGCTTGGCGCAGCCACCGCGCGGACCTGTGCGCCCGCCGCATCTGCGGCAAGGCGCGCTGCGTATAAACCAACACCGCGGCTGTAGCGCGCCCCGAGCGAGCCCTTGGCCGTGACCTGGCCTTCGGCGGTAAAGACCTTGTCTCGAAACTCAGCCGCGACGGGCGCGCCGCCGTCCTCGACGAGGACGACCACGCGGGCGCCCTCGAGCTGCGCCGAAACGCGTACCGGCACCCCGTCTTGTGAGTGTTGGACGCCATTTTTGATCAAATTGCCCAGAGCGCGGCCGAGCATTTCGCGGCTCGTCGTCAGCTTGGTGTCGGCGTCGGCGGAGGGCGTGAGCTCGATGCGCACGGAATAGCTCGCAGCCAGCGAACGCGACCGTGACAGCGCGTCCGAGATCAGCTCGCGCACCGTGAACGAAGTTTGCTCGAAGCGCCGCTCGCCGCGCAGGGCCAAAGCCATGAGCTCCATGTTGTCGATGATGTGTCCGAGCGCTTCGCACGACGCATACACATCCTCCAGAGCTTCCTTCGCATCCGGTCCAGCGACATCGCGTGTCGACTGTAGAAAGCTCGCGTTGCTATGCAGCGCGGACAGCGGGTTGCGCAGATCATGCACGATCAGACCCAGGAGCCCGCCGATCAAGTCCGACTCCGAATGCTCGCTCGACATCCCGAGCTAGCGTACGTTCTCGGCTTGCATTGCGTAAGCCCCGGCGGCCAACGAGTATCAGTGCGCGAGGGGGGCGTTCAGCAGACCATGGCGCGTCAAGAATTCGCCGATGGACGCCGCCAGCTCGGCATGGTGCTCGAGTGGGGCAAGGTGGGTTCCGCTCGGAATGACCTGAAGCTCCGCGCCTGGAATCGCTTCGGCCATGGCCTCCGAAACGGCGGCGGGCGTAAATGAATCCTTGGCGCCGGCCACGACCAAGACTGGCACGCGCACGAGCGGCAAAATGTCTTCCGCCGAGTGCTCGCCCGCCGCCCGCAACATGCGCAGGAACAGCTCGAAGTCGACGATCGAGACGTGCTGAAAGTAGGGCTCCACGTCCTCCATGCGGACCGCGCCCAGGTTGATGTCGCCGGTGAGGCGGGCCACCGCGATTGCGACACGCGGTGGAACACTCGACCAAATCGCGCGCGCTACCCTTGGGTGTTGCGTGGCAAACTCGATCAATTGGGGCAGAACCGAGGCCAGCACCTCGCTGCCCTTGAAGGTGTAGGTGACGCGCCCAAAGCTGCCGCACAGCAGGACCAGCGCGGCAATGCCCTCTGGGCGACGGCGGTAAGCCTCGAGCACGACCTGGGTGCCGACCGAGTGACCGACGAGCACGACCGGCGGGTCGCCCAACTCCCGCCGCACTGCATCCAGATCGTCGCCGAGTGCGTTGACGCCTATCTGCTCCGAGTCAGCGGGCAACCCGCTTCGACCGTGACCTCGATAATGGAAATGCGCGACGTTGAGCCGTTCACCGAGCTCGCCCCACAGATATTTCCAGATGAACCCGTCGCAGGCCAAGCCATCACATAGGATGGCCGTCAGGCCAGCGAACCCGCCTTCACGACCAGAAGTGTGGAAGTAAAGCCGGGTCCCGTCGGCAGCGCGGGCAAACGACTCGGAAGTCACTGACTCAAGGTGCGGGTGCTTCTTCCTCTTCGTCACTGATGTCGTTCACACTCGGGATCTTTTTGATCTCGAGGCGAGCCATCTTCCACGCCCGCTGTACTACCCAAGACAGCGAGCGATCGAGCCGCGCCGCCTCGTCTTTGATCTCCTGAAGCATCGCTTCAGGGAAGTACAGGCTCTGTTTGCGCTTATCGCTGCCGGCTGATTTATTCACTTCGTGGTCGGCCAAGCGTACCTCTGTGTAGCCGGTGTCACCCGACACCGGGAAAGAACGTAGTATCGCTCACATAGCCGCGAATTCAATAACGAAATGCGAACCGTGCGAGGACTGGGCGATAATCCCCGTTCAACCTATCAGAAGACGCGCAAAGCCGCGCCGGCATGTGTATCGTACCGGGCAATGGCCGCAAAATTGCGCTTATTTCCGCTCGCACGGCGCGGTTTGCCCCTCGTTTTTGCGGTTTTAATCGGCATCCTGCTGAGCCATTTGGCGCACGCTGGCGGCGAGCGGGAGAGCCCCTACCGGGTCGTAGAGCAGCTCGGCCGCGTCTTGGTGTGGATCGAGAACGAATATGTCGACCCCGTGGACCGGAAGCGCCTACTGGAAGGCGCCATCAAAGGCATGGTCGCCGAGCTCGATCCGCACTCGTCCTACATGCCGGCGGAGGACTACGCCATTTTTCAGGGCGACACGGAGGGCCACTTCGGCGGCGTAGGAGTGGAAGTCGATTTCGGCGACGAGTACATCACCGTCATCGCGCCGATCGAGGGCTCGCCCGCCGAACGTGCCGGCGTACGCTCGGGTGACCGCATCTTGGCGATCGACAACGTTGCGGTACGCAGTCGTCCGTCCGTCGAGCTCGTGCGCCAAATGCGCGGCGAGCCCGGAAGCAATGTGCTGCTCACGATCCGGCGCGGCGGCTCCGACAAGCTGCTTTACCTCACCCTCACGCGACAAGTGATCACCGTCTCGAGCGTCACGAGCAAGCTGCTCAAAGATGGCGTCGGCTACCTGCGCATCAAGATGTTCCAGACTGGCACGCACGCCGAGTTCCTCGATCACTACGGCCAGCTGCGACGAGAAAACGGCGGTGACCTCGCCGGTATCGTGCTCGACATGCGAAACAATCCAGGCGGCCTCGTGAACGAAGCCAGCGCCATCGCGGACGAGGTGCTGACCGGCGGGGTGATTTACACGACCCGCCGGCGCGGAAAAATCGTGGATGAGGTGCGAGCCGACAGCGGCGGCGTCGCTCGACGCGGGCCCCTGGCCGTACTCGTGAACGAGTTCAGCGCCAGCGCCGCCGAGCTCGTTGCCGGCTGTATTCAAGACAATCACCGTGCGACCCTGGTCGGCGAAAAGACCTTCGGCAAAGGCTCGGTACAAACCATCATCGATCTCCCGGACGGCGCCGGGCTGCGCCTCACTACCCTGCGCTATTACACGCCGAATGGCCGCGCGATTCAGGAACAAGGCGTGACGCCCGACGTGCTGATCCCCGGCGCTACCGCGACCGAAACGTTCGGCGTGGTGCGCGAAGAAAACTTGGAGAGTCACCTACCGCCGGTCGAAGGTGCTTCCTCGCGCGTCGTGGCGCCTTCGGTCAAAGTGCCCGCCGACCTGCCACCTAACCAAACACCTCCAGCGGGCTTCGAGGTCGACCTCGGCGTCGCGCGCACCGTCCCCGTCGACCCGCGCACTGGCCCCGACGCGGCCCTGAGCGTCGCCTACCAGATCGTCACGGGCGCGTTCACGCGAGCCACTTCGAACGCCGCGCCCGGCGAAAACGCCACGCATAAGCCGTGACGCGGGCGACTCAGGTCCCCTACAATCACGATGCGGTCGCTCGCCTTGGGCTCCGCTTCGGAGGCCCAACTACGTTTCTGAGGCGGCCCCTCAACCTTTACTTCGGCTCTTGATCTCGTTCGGGGCCACGCTCATGGCCGTGATCAGCTCGCGGTTCATCTTGGCGATGAAGCTGATGCTGATGTCTTTGGGACAGACGGCTTCGCACTCTTTGTGGCTCGAGCAGTGGCCGAAGCCTTCCGCATCCATTTGAGCGACCATTTTGCGCACGCGGTCGGTGCGCTCGGGACCGCCTTGGGGCAAAAGCGCCAAATGCGAGATCTTGGCGGCGGTGAACAGCGCCGCCGAAGCATTAGGACAAGACGCCACGCACGCGCCGCAGCCGATGCAGGTCGCCGCGTCGAACGCCTGGTCCGAGTCGAGCTTGGGCACAGGCAGTGAGTTTGCCTCCGGTGCGGCGCCGGCACGGACCGAAACGTATCCGCCAGCTTGGATGATGCGGTCGAGCGCGCTGCGATCCACCACTAGATCCCGAACTACTGGAAAGGCTCCGGCGCGCCAGGGCTCAATCGTGATCTCGTCCCCGTCTTTGAAGAGCCGCATGTGCAGCTGGCACGCGGTGGTGCTCTTGGCCGGCCCGTGCGGCACCCCATTGATCACCATGCCACACGAGCCACAGATGCCTTCGCGGCAGTCGTGATCGAAGGCGATGGGCTCTTCACCCTTGTGCGCTAGGTCTTCGTTCACGACGTCCAACATTTCCAAGAAGGACATGTGGTCGTTGATGGCCTTGGCATCGTAGCGCACGAAGCGACCCTGATCCTTGGCGTTCTTCTGACGCCATACGTTGAGCACCAGGTTCATCGAGCGGGCCATTTACTTGTAGCTCCTCTGGCTAGGGTGAACGTACTCGAAGCTGAGTGGTTCCTTGTTGAGCTTCGGCGCCAGGCTTTCGCCGGTGAATTCCCAGGCCGCCACGTACGAGAACGCGTCATCGTTGCGCTGAGCTTCGCCCTCTTCCGTTTGATGCTCTTCGCGGAAGTGCCCACCCGCCGACTCCTCGCGATCGAGCGCGTCCCGACAAGTCAGCTCGGCGAGCTCGAAAAAGTCCGCGGTACGACCGGCCTTTTCGAGCATGATGTTGTACTCTTCACCACTGCCCACGATGCTGAGGTTGCCGTAAAATTCAGCCTTCAGCTCCGGGATCTTCGCGAGCGCGAATTTCAGGCCCGCCTCCGTCCGCGCCATGCCGCAATAGTCCCACATCAGCGTGCCGAGCTCGCGATGGAACGACTCCGGCGTGCGTTTACCGCGAATCGACATCAGCCGCTGGATGCGGGCCTCGACCTCGCCGACCGTGCGCCGGACGTCCGGGTGAGATTCGTCGACGCCGCCCGGTTTGACGCCGGCCAGGTAGTTCGAGACCGTTACCGGAAGGACGAAGTAGCCGTCCGCCAGGCCCTGCATGAGCGCGCTCGCACCCAAGCGATTCGCGCCGTGGTCGGAGAAATTCGCCTCACCGCCTACGAATAGGCCGGTGATGGTGCTCATCAAGTTATAATCGACCCACAGCCCGCCCATCGTGTAGTGGATGGCCGGGTACATGCGCATCGGAACTTCGTAGGGGTTTTCTCCGGTGATGCGCTCGTACATCTGGAACAAATTGTCGTAGCGCTCGGCCACTGCATCACGGCCCAGCCGCTTCACCGCATCACCGAAGTCCAAGTATACGCCGCGGCGCACGCCGGCCACCTCCGGACCTACGCCCTTGCCCAGGTCGCACATCTCTTTGGCGCGTCGGGAAGCGATATCGCGGGGCACGAGATTGCCGAAGCTCGGGTACTGGCGCTCCAAGTAGTAGTCGCGGTCGGCCTCTGGAATATTCTTCGGATCGCGCTGCAGATCCGCCAAATTCTTGGGTACCCAGACCCGCCCGTCGTTGCGCAGCGATTCGCTCATCAAGGTGAGCTTCGACTGATAGTCGCCACTTTGCGGGATGCAGGTGGGATGAATTTGCGTGAAGCAGGGATTGGCAAAGTACGCGCCGCGGCGATGCGAACGCCAGGTGGCCGTGGTGTTGCACCCTTTGGCGTTGGTCGAGAGGTAGAACACGTTACCGTAACCGCCGCTGCACAGCACGACCACGTCGGCGGTGTGGGCACTGACCTTGCCCGTCACTAAATCCCGCGTGACGATCCCGCGCGCGACGCCGTCGACCACGATCAGATCCAGCATTTCCGTGCGCGGGTGCATCTTGACCGTGCGCTGTTCGATCTGCTTCGAGAGCGACTGGTACGCCCCCAAAAGCAACTGCTGCCCCGTCTGCCCGCGCGCGTAAAAGGTGCGCGCGACCTGGGCGCCGCCAAAACTGCGATTGCCCAGGAGGCCACTGTATTCCCGCGCGAATGGCACGCCCTGCGCCACGCATTGATCGATGATGTTCACACTCAGCTCGGCCAAGCGGTACACGTTCGATTCGCGCGCCCGGAAATCCCCGCCCTTCACCGTGTCGTAGAAGAGCCTGTAAACGCTGTCCCCGTCGTTTTGGTAATTCTTGGCCGCGTTGATCCCGCCCTGGGCGGCGATACTGTGAGCGCGGCGCGGGCTGTCCTGATAACAGAAACAGGAGACGTTGTAGCCGAGCTCTCCGAACGTGGCCGCCGCAGCGCCGCCGGCGAGCCCAGAGCCGACCACGATCACCTTGTATTTGCGGCGGTTGGCCGGATTGACCAACTTGCTTTTGAAGCGGGCCTCGTTCCAACGTTGCTCGATGGGGCCGGTGGGTGCGCGGGAGTCTAATTGCATCTAAGGTCTCTCGAGATCCCGGGGGCCATGAGCGAGATCGGGATGTAACGGCCTACTTGGCCAAGCCCAAAAACACCGTGAGGGGCAAGAGCACGTTGCCCGCCGTCACCAGAAAGGCGAGCCCGCGAGCGATGTTTTTGACGCGGTTGTTGTAACGCGGATGGCTCAGGCCGACCGACTGCAACATGCTGAAAGCCCCATGGTAGAGGTGCATGCCGAGCATCAGATTGGCGATCACGTAAACTGCCACCACCCACGGGATCCGAAACGCGTTCACGAAGTTCGCGTACACGTCCCCCGCTATCGGGTCGTAGTCCCCGAACGAAACGCCGGGATAAGTGAAGTGCGCGATGTGAAAGATGATGTACACGAGCAGCACCGGCCCGGTGTACTTCATCATCATCGCTGCATAGCTCGTGGCGATGTGCTTCTTCACCTTGTACGCCACTGGGCGCGCCGCAATGGTCTTGCCGTACAGCTCCAAAACGATGACCGTGTGCACGAGCAGGGCGGCCACGAGCACCGTGCGCACGCCCCAAAGGAGCAGGGGTTTGCTTTTGATCCCCGAGGCGTACGCGTTGTACGCTTCCGCGCCGAGCATCACTTGCAGGTTGCCCAGCATGTGACCGATGACGAAGCCGAACAAAATTACGCCGCTGACCGCCAACGCGGCCTTCTTGCCAACGGTCGTATCGAGCAGAGTGAGAGCTTTTTGAGTCGCCATTTCTCGGATTAGACGGTGATTCGTGCCGACCGCTGCGCTCTACGAAGTGCCCTGGAGCAGCTGTCGGAGCACGAACTGCAGGATGCCACCGTGCTTGTAGTAGTCGAGCTCTACGAGCGTGTCGATGCGGGCCAAGACCTCGAATTTTCGCTCCCAGCCGTTCGGCGCGCTCACCGAGACGGTGAGCTTCACCCGGGGGGCGAGCCCAGAAGTGATGCCGGTGATGCCATACACCTCCCCGCCGGAAAGGCCGAGCGTCTCGCGATTCTGCCCGTCTAAGTATTGCAGTGGTAGGACGCCCATACCGATCAAATTGCTGCGATGAATGCGCTCGTAAGATTCCGCAATCACCGCGCGGATACCGAGCATGAACGTGCCCTTGGCCGCCCAGTCGCGCGAAGAGCCAGAGCCGTACTCTTTGCCCGCCAAGATGATTAGCGGCGTGTTGTCTAACTTGTACTTGACCGAAGCCTCGTAGATCGAGGTCTGCTCGCCAGTCGGCAAGTAACGAGTGACGCTGCCTTCGATGCCGGGCACTAGCTGATTGCGCAAACGCACGTTGGCGAACGTGCCGCGCATCATCACCTCGTGATTACCGCGGCGGGCGCCGTACTGATTGAAGTCGGCAGGTTTCACACCGTGCTCCACCAGATAGGCGGCCGCCGCCGAGCTCTTGGCAATGTTGCCCGCGGGCGAGATGTGGTCGGTGGTGACCGAATCGCCCAATACGGCCAAAGCGCGCGCGCCTTCGATGTTCTGGAGCGGTGCAGGCTCCATGCTCATGTCCTCGAAGAACGTTGGTTTTCGGACGTACGTGCTGTCCTCCGACCAAGCGAAGCGGCTGCCTTCGGGCACGGGCAGCGCGCGCCACGCGGCGTCCCCGCTGAAAACCTCCGCGTACTCTTCTCGGTACATCTGCGAGGTCACGTGCTCGCGTACGGTCTCGGAGATGTCCTTCGTGGAAGGCCAGATGTCCTTCAGGAACACGTCCGTGCCGTCCTCGCTCTTGCCGAGTGGCTCGGTAGAGAAATCGATGTCGATGCGACCCGCGAGCGCGTAGGCGACGACCAGCGGCGGGCTTGCCAGGTAATTGGCGCGAACGTCCGGGCTCACCCGGCCCTCGAAATTGCGGTTGCCGCTGAGCACGCTGACGGCCACCAAATCGCCCTCGTGAATGGCGCTGCTGATCGTCTCCGGCAACGGGCCACTATTTCCTATGCAGGTCGTGCAGCCGTAACCGACGACGTTGAAATGCAAGCTTTCCAGGCTGGGCAGCACCCCCGCGGCGCTCAGATATTGAGTAACCACCTTGGAGCCCGGGGCGAGGCTGGTCTTTACCCATGGCTTCACGCTCAGGCCCTTGGCCACGGCATTCTTCGCGAGCAGACCCGCGCCGAGCATCACGTATGGGTTCGAGGTGTTGGTGCAGGAGGTGATGGCGGCGATCACGACCGAGCCATGACCCACCTCGAATTCCGCGCCATCGAGCGATGTCTTGACGCGCGTCGCTAGGTCTTCGGGCTTGGCCGGAGCGGGCGTGCCTTTGCCCTTGTTCTTGGCTAGGGCCACCATCTCACCCAAGTTTTTGGCGAACCCTGCGCCCACGTCCTTGAGCGCAACCTTGTCATGCGGGCGGCGCGGCCCAGCCATCGTCGGCACGATCGTGGAAAGGTCGAGCTGGAGTGTATCGGTGAAGAGCGGATCGGGCGTTCCCCTTTCACGAAACAGGCCCTGCGCCCTAGCGTACGCCTCGATCAGCGCCGCGCGCTCGTCGCTCCTACCCGAGAGGCGTACGTAGGTGATGGTCTCGGCATCGATCGGAAAAATAGCGCACGTAGAACCGAATTCCGGGCTCATGTTGCCGATCGTGGCGCGGTCCGCGAGCGGCAGGTGATCGAGACCATCGCCGTAGAATTCGACGAACTTGCCGACGACGCCCTTGTCTCGCAGCTGGCGCGTGATGGTCAGCACCAGATCCGTGGCCGTTGCTCCTTCCGGCAACGCGCCGTGCAGCCGAAACCCGATCACCTGAGGAATCAGCAAGTTGATCGGCTGACCGAGCATGGCGGCCTCCGCTTCGATCCCGCCGACACCCCAACCGAGCACGCCGATGCCGTTGATCATCGTCGTGTGACTATCCGTGCCGACCAACGTGTCCGGATAGGCGACGCCGTCTTTGTCGAACACGACGCGCGCCAAATATTCGAGGTTAACTTGATGCACGATGCCGGTGGAAGGCGGGACCACTTGAAAGTTGTTGAACGCCGTTTGTGCCCAACGCAAAAGGACGTAACGCTCTTCGTTGCGCTCGTACTCGTTCTTCGTGTTTTTGAGTAGCGCATCCGAGGTCCCGTAGTAGTCGACCTGCACCGAGTGATCGATCACGAGCTCGGAGGGAAACAGCGGATTGATTTTGGATGGGTCGCCGCCCATCTTCGCCATTGCGTCGCGCATGGCGGCCAAGTCGACCACGGCCGGCACGCCGGTGAAGTCCTGCAGCACGACGCGTGCGGGGTGAAACGCAATCTCGGTGTCGGGCGCCGCTTTCGGATCCCAATTGGCGAGCGCCTCGATGTCCTTTTTGACGACCGCCTTGCCGTCTTCACAGCGCAGCAAATTTTCCAGCAAAATGCGCAGCGAGTAAGGCAGCCGCGCTGCATCTTTGCCGCTTTCGGCGATGAACTGGGGCAAGCTGAAGTATGTGAATTTCTTGCCGTTTACATCGAGCTCGGAGCGCGTACGGAAGGAATCAAGGGAGCGGTCGGTCATATGGAGATCCTCGCGCTCCGGCGTACTCCAATGACCTGTGACACGCAATCCGGATCGCGGCCTTTTGCCGCGCTGGAGCCCATAAAAGCGGGGCGACGAGCGAGCTAATTCCGCTGCGCACTAGCGGTGGTGTGCGCCGTCAACGCGGGTCCAGCTCCCAATACCTGAGCAGCGCGCCACCCGCGTGTTGCGGGTAGTCGATGCGCACGTGCAGATCAGTCGGGCTGCCCGGAAAGCCGCCAAAAAGCAAGCGTGGATCGGCCATCAGGTGGGTGGGGCCCGGGGTGTACTGATAGCGCAATAGAAAGGCGAACCCACGTTGGATTTCATTGTCCAGCACCTGGAGCTCAGCCGGCTCGACGCCGGCTTGCCGCGCCACGGACAGAGTGGCAACGGCCGCTTCCAGACGGCTGGCGAGCGGCGTCAGGCGCGGCGAGAAGATTGGCCCGCGGCTGACCGCTCCGTCGTAGGCGACCGCCGCGGGCGGCGCGCTGTATTGGATGACCCGATTGGCGGCCTGCCAATCCAGGCAAAAACGTAGGGCGACGGGGTCGGGCGCGCGCTGCCAGAGATCTTCCAGCGCCTGACAAGTCCAGTGCTCGGCTCCCCAAAAATAGCGTGCTCCGAGAAACCAGGCCGGGCGCCGTACGAGAAATGTGAGCGCGCGCCGCGCGGCCTCCAGGTCGCGCGCATCCCCGCTCAGCCGCTGTACGCGCGAGAGCGCGAATGCAGCTTCCCCCGTGTAGTACTCGAGCTGAACGTCGACCGGGTGCTGTTCGGAGACCGAGTAGATGTGCTGAAAGTCTCCGTCGCTACGCTGTTGTGAGCGCAAGAAGCCGGCCAGGTCGCGAGCCGAATCTCCGAAGTCCGTGGCACCGCCTTGATACAGCTCCACGTAAGCGAGCAGGGCCAGTGCGGAGGCGCCGACGTCCACCGTCTTCCCCTCGCCCACGCAGGCGTGCGCGCCGCAACGCAGAGTCGCGCGGTCTTTCATGTACGCCGCGGCTCGCTCCGCCGCATGAAAGAGCCGCGCGTCGTGCAAATGATTGGCGGCGCGCGCCAAGAAATACGTGGCGCCGGCGTGCCGCGGATAATTGTAATCCGCGGAATCGGTGTTGGTGAGCGCGTCGACCTCGTAGCGGAAGGAACCGTCCCGGTGTTGATTCGTCACCAAGTAGCGCGCGGCGTTCTTCACGGCGTCCTTGACCGCCTCGCGGGTTACATCATTCAGCGCGACGCGCTTCGGATAGGAGGCGCTCGGCGTCAAGCAAAAGCGTCGAAAATGGCCACGCCGAGACAGCTCTGCGAGGCTAGTGTGCAGCTCGCGGGCGAGCGCGCTCAGGACTTTGTCGGTGTCCATGCTGAGCACTAGGCGGAGAGAGCCGATCTGCACCTCGGGCTCGTACGCCTCCAACTCGAGCAGGTCGTCCGGTGTTAGATACGCAGTCCGGCCTTGATAAGTAGCGCTCACGCCGTCCTGACCGGGAACGACGGACGAGGCGAATAACAGGCGCCCAAGCCTAAAAATCTGTGCAGAATCTGCAATTTGATCCACGACGCGGGTTGCGCCGGGCAGGCCTTCTTCGTCGCGCAGAACACGCACGGCTTCGGCCTCGCTCGCCGCGACGCGGCGCTCCGTTCGTTGCCCCCCGCGCCACACACTCACGAGCACAGGGCCCCGCGCGCCACGCGCACGGTCCAAGCGCAGAGTGCCGAACAAGAGCAGCGAGCTTACGGCGAGGAGCCCGATGTACACGACCGCGATCACGCGCAGCACACGGCCCGTCACGACGAGCGCTCGGACTGCCTTCGCTTGAGCCAGAGCAGCTCGAGCGCAGGTACGACCACGATGTATGGCACGAGCAGAGCGACGACCAAGCCCGACACGACCAAGGCGGCCATGCCGTAGCTGCCGTGGACTCCGCGTAGAAACACCATGGTCAGCACGACCAAGAAGACCACCGCTAAACCAAGCACGAAGGACAGCCAGGCCGCGATCGTGAGCGCGCGGAGACCCCAGCGCCGCTTCGCCAAGAGCCCGACGGCGCTTACCCATTGCACGATGCCGATTGCCGCGGCGGGCAGATCCAGCGCCCAATACCTCGGCTGCGCGAGCACGAGCACCCCCAGCAACACGATCAGACCCGCGATGGCGTTCAGTACGCCAAACGTGAGCCGCATGCCGGAGTCCGAGCCGCCTGCCATGATGGGCCGGGGTGTAGCATGAGTCATGGTCGCTCAGCCAAAGCGGCTGGCGTGCGCGAACGCGCCGTCAGCCGCGCACAGGCCAGTGCGAGCGGCCTCGAGGGCCATGCGTGGCCGGCCCGCGATCGCGTCCCCCGCGGCGAACAAGCCTGGTCTTCCGCGCACGTCGCCGCCCGAGCCGGTAGCGATGCCTACGTCCAACAGCGTGCTCAGCCCACGCGCCACGAAATCCACATTGGAAAGCGAAGAGACGCCTTCGAACACCTCGTGCTCGAGCTCGAGCGGCACGGGCGCGGCGAATGACAAGCGAAAGCCCGTTCCGCCATGACGCTCGAAGGAACGCTCGAGCGCGACTCCGCCTGCAGCAACTCCGCCCGTGGCCAGCACCACCGCGGAGAATTCGCGCGCTTCGCCCTGGCTGGCACTGACGACGTAGCCCGCGACACTTGGCTCGACCTTCGTCACCCGGCCGCGCTCGACATCTGCCACGCGCGCGAGCAGGCGATCACGAGCGTTGTCGAAACGGGCGCCGGCGGCGCCACCGAGCGCCGAGGTCGTCTCTCCAACGGGGACGCCGAGCGCGGAGCTCAACTCCGCCGCCGCTTGACGCTCGATGCCGAGCCAAGGACCGAACAACCAGGCATCGGGCTGCACGCCGCTCAACTGCAACGCCGAAAGCAAGCCCGAAAGGCGTTCGGGCGCATCGTGCAGGGCGGCGAAGTCGTACCCGGCAATGCGACGTTCGAAGCCGCTCAACAGCGCGCGCACGCGCGCCTCGTGGAAATGCGTGTTGGTTTGGCGGGCCCAAGCGCTGCTTGCAAAGCTCTTGGCGAGCAACGGCGCGTCCCAATCGTCGCGTTCGAGGTCGACCACGGCCACGCGTTTACCGGCGCACGGCCCCAGATCCAGCACGGCGCTGTCGCTGCCGCGCGTAGGCCGAACATTGCCCTCGTGCGTCGCGACGCAGAGCGGGCTCGCCTCCAGCCGCCAGACACCGAGCGCCTCCGCGAAGCGCGCCAAGCCCGGCTCGATGCGGGTGAGCTCACCGACGCGGTCCCAGAGCTCGAAATCTAGCGCGCCGGAATAGAGGCCGCTCGACCCCGAGCTCTCGAAGTAAACCACGGCGCGCACGCCCTTTTGGGCGAGCCCGAAGGCGGCGGCGGCGCCGGCGATACCGCCGCCGATCACTGCAATATTCACGAATCCAGACTTCCCGAACCGACTTCTGCCTGAAGTGCAGCAAGCGACAGCGCCTCTTGGCGGGCTTGCACCGGCCCGATGGCGGCGCTCCGCCGGCGCGCCGCCTCCGCTAAAAAATCCAAGGCCAGCCGTTGCCCAACCTCGGGGGAGCGGCCCGTGGCGTCGGCGACGATGCGGCCACAACGGAGGGCGCAGCGCATTCCGCCGCATGCGCCGAGGCCGAGCCGCGTGCGGCGCGCCACGTCCGCCACATCGTGCGCCAGCTCCTGCTCGACCACGTATCGAATCTCCGCCTCGGTCACGGGCTCACAACTGCATACGACGGCCGCCTCACGCGGCTTCTGCTGCATGCGTTCCAGCACGCGCAAGCTTCGACTGCCGTGGCGGTACTCGAGGCGGGTGGCGGTGACCGCCTCCATGCCACCCTGCAGCACCAGCTGCATGGGGTCGACCCGTTCGTCGCCACCGGGGAGAGTGGCCAAGTGCGAGCGGCGCGGGGCGGTGTTTCCCAAACGCGCGGCGATCAGATCCGTCATTTCTTCCGCGAATAATCGATAACTGGCCAACTTACCGCCGATCATCGAGTACAGGCCGTCCGCCCCATGCGCGGCGTGGTCGACGACTTGGTGCTCACGCGAGAGCTGATCCTCGTTCGGACCCCAGGCGTAGAGCGTGGGCCGAACGCCACCCCAGGTACCGATGGCCCGCGCGGTACGCACGGCCGGGAACACGTGCTCCACCGCTTGCAACAAATAACTCACCTCGTCGCTCGTGGCCACGACTTGATCTAGGTCGCCGTAGTAGTCGTCGTCGGTCGTGCCGAGGACACTCATATTCTGCCAGGGCAGCAAGAACACCTGCCGACCGTCGATGGCATTGGCGATGATGGCGTAGTTGGTCAACCGGCGGTCGAGGAAGACATGAATGCCTTTGCCGGGGCGGATGCGCGCCGCCGTGGACGGTAGCCCGCCGAGCGAGGTGGTGATGGGTGCCCAAGCTCCGGTCGCATTGACGACGACACGCGCCGTGCGTGTGCTGGATTCGCCGGACACACGGTCGCGAAAGCTGATGCCATAAACGCTGCCATCTTCGCGGCGCAAGATCTCGGTGACGGTGCAGTGAATGCGAATTTCGGCGCCCCGCTCGCGTGCGTCCACGGCATTGCCGATGCATAGCCGAGTGCCATCGATGCCCCATTCGTCGAAGGTGACCCCGCCCGCGGCGCCGCCCACGAGGCCCGGCTCGAGCTCTCGGGTTTCATCTGCGCTCAGCCGCACGTGATTCTTGCCGGATTTGAGCGGCTGATAAGCGTCGTACAAGTCGAAGAACGCGTCGTAAGCGGTCAGCGTCAACTTGGAGAGCGGCCCGCTCTTGAAGATCGGCATCAAGAATGGAATGCGAAATAACAGGTGCGGAGCAATGCGCTGGATGTGCCCCGAATCCTCGCACGAGCTCTGGGTAACGCCCGGATCGGACGTGAGGTATCGCGGGCCGCCGTGGATCATACCGCTGGAATTGCCGCTGGCTCCGAACGCGATGTCGTTGCGTTCGAACAGCGCGACTTTTAGCCCGCGCAGGGAGGCATCCCGCGCGACGCCGACGCCATTCACCCCGCCGCCGATCACGATCAGGTCGCAATCGAGAGCACGCCCGCTCGGATCGACGTCGAGATTCCGGGCCATCACTCGATCGATAGCGCTCGAAACGGGTCTGGTAAAGCGAGCGGCGCTGCATATCTCGTAAAGTTGGCCCAATAGCGCCGCCACCACTAAGGCACCCGCGTGCCACGCGCTCCACGTCTAAGCTTTTGCCTGCTCCTGGCGTGGGCTTGGTTGGGTGCCCGCCCGAGCTCGGCACTTGCCGAGGCAGAAGTGGATGCCACGAGCGCAGGTCATCGACCCCGAGTCGAGCTCGACCGGCTGGTGCTGCCGCGCGACCTTTTGGGAGCCAAGGGGTTCGAAGCCCACCTGCGCAGCACGCTACGACGGGAAGCGCGGCGCGCGGACTGGGGAGCGGGAGCGGGGAGCACCATCACCTACCGTTTTTTCGTCGAGCAGCTCGAGCTCCGCGACGAAGCTGGCGTGCTGCACGTGACGTGCACCGCGCTCGGTCGCCTGCCTCGAGGCAAGTCTGCAAAAAGTCAGATCGCGTTCGGTGGCGATTCGCATGCGCGCAAACAGGTCGTCGAGCACGTGTTGGATATCGTGGCCCGCGGCGTAGTGACGCGTTTGGCCGAGCTGGAACGCGCTCGACGCACGCCATGAGCTCGGTGAACGCGGCTTTTCCCGGGCGTTTCCAGGGCGGCGGCGACGCACTTGGGAGCATCGACAAACTGCGCTATCAAAGCGCGCGATGGCGAGCGAATCGAGCAAACCCGAACTGAAACGCGCGGACGCGCCCAGAGGCGCCGGGGTTCCGCGCCGGCCGAGCGCGGAGGAGCTGCCGCAGGCCATCGGCGGCCGGTTCTTGGTCGCAGCGCTAATTTTGGGCGCCCTGACCGTGATTCCCATGTCAGCCCTCGGAAACTGGTTCGAGCCCGCAGAGCCGCCGCCCACCGACACCGCCGCCTGGCAGACCGGCCAGAAGGCCACCGTGCGCTTGACCTTGGTGACCGCGGATGCGGCTTCTCTCACGTGTGCGTCTGCGCAAACCTTCGAGGGGCGTCATTGCGCGTTCAAGAGCGAGAACGAGCCTTGGCCGCGTGATCCGCAAGCGCCGCTCGACGACAACAAGGCGAACATCATTCAGCCGTACCGCACGTGGCTCGACAACAAGCTCATCTTGGTCTCGGGAGTGTGGGCCAGCCCATCGCTGGCGATGCGCGTGCACAACGAGCCGGTCGGCAATTTGACGCCCGACAAGCTCGCGCGCTTCGTGGCCGAGTGCAAAGTCCACTTCGCGGGACCGATGGAGAAGCCGACCCTGCGCTGGCAGCCCGGCCAGGGTTGGAACAGCGAGCAGGCGACGCCGGTCGCGATCGCCGACTCATGTCAGGTCATCGAAGAGCCCTCGGCCGACTGTCCGTCGGGGCTGATCTGCTCCTTGCTGCGTCTCTGATGTCGAGCATCGAAGTCAAGCCAAGGCGCCCACAGGGATGACCGAATCCGACGCTCAACTGCGGGCCAAGGCCTCGCTTGCCGTGCGCGCGCTGTCCACCTGGTTTGGCTGCGGCGCGAACAAGCTCGCGCCCGGCACCGTGGGCTCTTTTGGTGCGATCCCCGTGCATCTCGGCTTGCGTTTATTGCCCGCTCCCATTCACTTGGCAGCCATCGTCGGCATCACGGCCGTCGGCGTTTGGTCGTCGAACGAGATGGCCAAGGCCATGGGAGTCGAAGACCCGCAGTGCGTGGTGATCGACGAAGTCGCGGGCACCCTACTGGCGATGGGTATGGTCCGCAGTCGGGGCGTCGGGGTGCAGGTGCTAGCGCTGGCGCTGTTCCGCCTGTTCGACGTCTGGAAGCCCGGCGTGATCGACACCGTGCAAAACGCCAAGCCGGAGGGCGTCGGGATCATGGCCGACGACGTGCTGGCGGGACTCTTGGCCGGGGCACTGAGCTTCGTCGTTGCACGCGTGTAAAAGCAGCGCTTCAAGGCGATGGTCGCATCGCCACGACCCACAAGTAAAAATCGCTGCACGTATCGTTGTACACCGAGATCGTCTGATCCGTGATGGCGGGCTGGGTGTCGTCCAAGTTCTTCAGCTCGGTGATATTGCCGGCGCTGGGCGCGAGCGTGCCGCGCTCGGAAAACGCGAGCCAAAACTGCACGGCGTAAGGAACCGCGCCCAGGCCGTGCTCGAACGTCAGCGTGCGCGCCGGCGGGAAGTATTGGTACGGCCCGCCAACGGGCGCGGAATGGTACGTATTGCCGTCGACTAGTGCCTTGCTCTGCGACACGATCACCGAATCGGCGTCACGCGAACAGGTGCTCGTGCGAGAGCACCCTACGCTGGCAAGGGCGAGCGCGGGGGCCAGTAGGAGCGCGTGGAGCAGCCCTCGCATCAGCGATAATCCCTGGCTTCGGCTCCGAGCAACGTGCCGCACAAGGTCTTGCACCGGATGTCCTTCTCGCTGCACGTACACTTGCCTTGCCTCTTCAGCTCGAGCTTCTCGAGCACCTGCGCCCTACTGAAGCCAGCGATACGCTCCACCCGCTCGAAGTCCCATTTGCCCTTGATCTGCTTTGGCGTGCGCGGCTCGGTCGCCTTGCCGTCCGCCTCCGCGCAGCAGCGAAAGCCGAGGAAGTAGTAATAAAACCCTTCATCATGGGTGTAGATCTTGGGCCGGCACTGGTTTCGCACGCCTTTGTACCACGGGCCTCCAGAGTGGACGCTGTCGAACCTGCCTCGAAAGTCGCTCGAATACGTCTCGCTCGCCACCACCTCGTCCGTATTGCCTGGAAGATCGGCCACCCCGTAGGCACTGATGCAACCGGGCTGGCTGCCGTTACGGACGCCCTTCCACAGCCGAGCGAGCTCATGCGGATCGCGCTCCGCGACCTTCTTCATGTTCGGTCCGTCCCATTCGACGTCGCCCAAGCACTTGCTCGTGTCTCGCACGTAGCCGTAGGGAAAGGGCAGCATCTCCGGCCCTTCGCAAGCGAGCGTCCACTCAGTCTCTGTGCACATGCGTTTGCCGACCGCAGCGCACTTCACCTCCGCCTGATGAAAGCGATTCATCACCTCCGGGCGTGCGCCCTTTTCATTGGGCCACGTATAGGTGTCCATGCAGTAACGCTTGTGCGCTTTTTCGCCCGAGCAGGTCGACTTGGCCTCGAACTCTTCACACACGGTCTTCTTGTTCGATTTGTCGTACCAACTCCTCTTGCATTCGAGATCGAGCTTGCTGCAGTAATCCCCATCGATGAGCTTCATACCGGCCGGGCAAGGGTCGCTGATTGCGGGCCGCGTGGCGTCGCTGTCGGTGCTCGTCGACGCGGATGTCGCGGGGGTTTCGCGCTCCGCTTTCGTTTCAGCAGCACGTGTCGGCAACGTTGGCCCCGTGGGCGGTTGCGATACCGGTGCGCGCACCGGCTCGCGATCGATGAGCTCGAGGCGCGTGCGGCCAGCGCACCCGGTCAATATGCTCAGGCCAACGACGGACAAAGCTCCCGAAATAGCGGCGAATCGCATGAGCGCAACGTAGTGCGCGCGCCTACATATCGCAAATTGCCACGGGTGCGCCGGCCGCGCGCCGGGTCGCCGCGCGGGGAAAGCAAACGCGCTGAACGCGAGCAGAAGCAATCCCTACGAAGCCCGTGAGACACGCCGCGAGGCGAATGCGCGACGCGTTCGAAAACTCGTGCACGGTGCTTGGTCTATCAAGACGCCGCAGGTTGGTTCGGCTAGGCTTTCCCATGATGCTCCGACGTGCGGGTCTCATCGGCGACGTCCACTGTCAGGTCGCCCGCCTGCAGCAGGCGCTGGCACTTTTCCGGGGCTCGGGCGTGGAC
Source organism: Myxococcales bacterium (assembly GCA_903642325.1). Classification (GTDB taxonomy): domain Bacteria; phylum Myxococcota_A; class Polyangia; order Polyangiales; family Polyangiaceae; genus PMG-095. Next base: position 57,782 of record CAHJWM010000029.1, read on the forward strand.
GCGGTACTGGCCGTGGGTGACATCGCCGACGGTCCCGGCGATTTGACGGAGACATGCGCGGTCTTACAGCAAGCGGGCGTGCTCGCCGTCGCCGGCAATCACGAGCGCTGGCTACTCAACAACGAGATGCGTGATCTGCCGGACGCGAATCAACTCGACCAGCTGGCGCCTCCGGTGCGGCGTTATCTCGGTTCATTGCCAAGGACACGTTTCTTCGAAAGCCCTCGGGGCACAGTTCTACTTTGCCACGGCTTGGGGGAAGACGACATGGGCTGCGTGCGTCCAGACGACGACGGCAAGGCGCTGCTCGAAAACACCGCGCTTCGGCAGCTGATTGCCAGCCGCGTGGCGCGCTTCGTCGTCAACGGCCACAGCCACCGGCCGATGCTGCGCACGGTCGACGGGCTCACGATCTTGAACGCGGGCACGCTGCACCCCAAGCATCGCCCAGTCTGCTCGATCGCCGACTTCGAAAGCGGGCAGATGCAGCTCTACGACGTGGAGCTCACGAGGGTCAGGGCCGCCGAACAGTGGTCGTTCGAGCGCGGCTCGCGGCCCACTCAGTGAGCGGCGTGCGCCGCTCGGCTACGCCGTAGCCGACGGTTTACTCCGCGTCCGAAACGACGAGCGCTGAGGTTTTTCGCTCGCGAGGGTAGCGCGCGCGCTGCTCAGTCGCGATCTTGATTACGCCCACGGCGTCTAGACCGACGATCACGAAATAGGTGGGATCGATCTCGAACCAGCGCGCGGCGAAACGCGGGCTCATCGAAAACTCGTGGTGATTGTTCTGGAACAGCTCGCCGGCCGTCAAAAAGTCGATAGGCAGCATGTTGCGCGACACGTCTGCGCTCGCGAAATTGCGGTAGCCGTACCGGTGACCGCACCAATTGACGATCGCACCATGGATAGGACCCATGACGAAGTGCGCCGGCAACAACAGAAACCACCAGAGGGACGGCGCAAACGCCAGGTACACGGAAGTATAAGCCGCGCCCCAAAGCACGCGCATCATCCAATTTTGGCCCAAGCGGTCGAGAGCGGGCCAGCTCGGCACCCCGCCGTCGAAACGTGGCTCTGGCTCTTCCCGGTGATAGGCGAACGCGTCGTAGCGCTTTTTGGTCGCCAACATCATGCTGAAGACGTTGCCGTAGTTCTCGGGCGAATGCGGATCCTTCTCCGTGTCGCTGTAGGCGTGGTGCATGCGGTGCAAGATCGCGTAGCCGCGCGGCGACAAGAAGCTCGAGCCCTGCGTGAGGTACGTAGCCAAGTGGAAGAACCGCTCCCAACCCTTGGACATCGTAAATTGCCGGTGCGCTCCGAAGCGATGCAAGAAGAACGTCTGGAAAAAGACCGACGACTGCCAATGCAGCACGAAGAATGCGAGGATGATGTACATTCCGGTACTTACAAGCTAGCGCGCCCGCGGCCGCTCACCGGGTCATCCTTCCGTCATTTGGCGGCTCTGCGCAGCAATTTACGCGGCCATGACTGGCTGCCAATCGCGCCTTGCAGGTTGCGCTCGGAAACACTACCTTCCCGCCCTCCTTTTGACCGAATCAAAGCAAAAACCGCTGGTCGGCCTGATCATGGGCTCGGAAAGCGACTGGGAGACCTTGTGTCATTGCGCTGACACGCTGAGCGAGCTCGGCGTCACGCATGAGGTACGCGTGGTTTCGGCTCACCGCACCCCCGACTTGATGTTCGAATACGCCGGCAGCGCCGAAGCCCGTGGGCTGGAAGTGATCATCGCGGGCGCGGGCGGTGCCGCTCACTTGCCAGGCATGGTGGCAGCCAAAAGTGCTCTGCCCGTGCTGGGCGTGCCGGTACAGAGTCGCGCCCTCAACGGTTTGGATTCGCTGCTTTCGATCGTGCAGATGCCGGCCGGAATCCCAGTCGCTACCCTCGCCATCGGCAAGGCGGGGGCGGTCAACGCCGCGCTCTTGGCCGCTGCCATCCTCGGCGCTCGCTATCCGACGATCCGCGACGCCTTGAAGCGCTTCCGCGCCGCACGCACGCAAAGTGTCCTCGATAAACCAGACCCCAGAAGCTGACGCGTCGATCCGCGTGGGCGTCTTGGGCGCCGGGCAGCTCGGGCGCATGCTCGCGCTCGCCGGCACGCCGCTCGATTGCCGGTTCGTGTTCGTCGATCCGAGCCCCGGTGCGCCGGCGGCCGCCCTCGGGCAGCACATCGCGTGCGAGTACACCGCGCCAGAGGGCTTGGCTGCGCTTGCCGCCTGCGACGTCGTCACGTACGAGTTCGAGAGCGTGCCCGTGGAGGCGGCCGACGCGCTCGCGGACCGCGTGCCCGTCTTTCCACCGCCCGCCGCCTTGCGGGTGGCCCAAGACCGCTTGTTGGAGAAGAGCGCGTTTCGTGATTTGGGCATTGCGACCGCGCCGTTCGAGCCGGTGAACAGCGAGGCGGAGCTCGCGCAAGCGGTGCTCAAGCTGGGCCTCCCCGCCGTCTTGAAAACGCGGCGCTTCGGCTACGACGGCAAAGGCCAGTTCGTCTTGAACGAGCCAGAGGACGTACCCATCGCATGGGCCGCCTTGCTCGGCGCGCCTTCGATCTTGGAAGGCTTCGTGCATTTCGAGCGCGAGCTCAGCTTGCTTGCAGCGCGCGGACGGAGCGGCGAAATTCGTTTCTACCCGTTGGTCGAAAATCAGCACGAACGCGGCATTCTGCGCAAAACCGTGGCGCCCGCCGCCGCCGTCTCTGCCGCGCTGCAGAGCGGGGCGGAGCTATCGGCGACACTGATCCTAGAGCGGCTGGCCTACGTGGGAGTCCTGGCGCTGGAGTTGTTTCAGGTGGAAAGCCGTCTCGTCGCCAACGAGATCGCGCCACGCGTCCATAACTCCGGTCATTTTTCGATCGAGGGCTCACGCACGAGCCAGTTCGAAAATCACATGCGCGCGATCCTCGGCTTGCCCCTCGGCGACACCGCCACGATCTCACCGAGCTGCATGCTGAACTTGGTCGGTAGCTTGCCGGAATCCGCGGCTGTGCTCGAAGTGCCCGATGCGCACCTCCACCTCTACGGCAAGGCCGCGCGCGCCGGCCGCAAAGTGGGGCACATCACCGTCCGCGGGGCGACCGAGAGCGAGCTCGCGGAGCGAGTCGCTATCTTGGAAGCCCTGCCCGGCGTGCGAGAAGCTCCATGACTCGATCAGCCGGCGCTCGCTTCTCTCCAGGTTTCCCCTCGCTTGCGCGGGCCTCACAACCGCCCCGCGTCCGCGACTAGCCGCTGAAGCTCGTCTTCGTCGTCCGTCCGGTAGTAGCCGCGAATCGCCAGAGAGCGATCGACAAGGACCAAATGCGAGCCATGGATGATGCCGCCGTTTTCCGCGTTGGGATCTGGTTTGCCGTCGAGCGCGAGCCGAAAGCCCTCGATCACCGTGCGTTTGACGACCGCAAGGTCGCCCGTCAAAAACGACCAGCTCTGTAAGTCGGCGCCATATCGGTGCGCGTAGGCGAGAAGCACGGCCGGGGTATCGTTTTCCGGATCCACACTGAAGCTGACCAGCGTCAGCGCCGGCTTCGTGCCACTGGTCGCGATCTGAAGCGCGCGCATGCGACGCGTAATGCGAGGACAAATTGTCGGACAGCGCGTGAAAAAAAACGCGGCCACCCAGACTTTGCCGCGCAGGCTTTGCTCGCTCACCGGGCGCGCTTGCTGATCTTGCAGCGCGAAGGCACCGACGTGGCCAAGCACCGGTAGCGGCTGAGCGCCGCGCCCACAAGCGCCAAAAGGAAGGGCCATCAGCAGCGCCAGGGCTGCCCATCGCCCGCTCGACCGTGCCGCGATTTTCTTGTTGGAGGCCCGCTGCGCGCGCTGCATGCCGGGGTCTATAGCCGAAGCATGCGCCGCCATGACGCGTTGGCGGTCCGGTCCTTTTTTCCGCGCTCTGCGGGGAGATTAAGCTGTCGCTTTCCAGGCTGGGGGCCGAGCCCACAATGCGCGCGGCCAGATGCGGCGGTCACTTGGGGCCAACCAGGCGATTTCAGCGAGAAAGTTTGCCTGCCCGCGCACAACGGGTGTAGGGACTCGCCACACACGGCTCATGAGAGCCCAGAAAAAGGGGCCTCCATATGCGCTGGTTTCGAAAAATTTTGAATCGTCTCCGTTTTCCGCTACCCGCCGTTAGCTTCGGCTGACGCGGTCGACGGGCCTCCAGCCGGTCGCGCTGCGCGACGGGCCCAAACTGCCGCAAGCGTCCGCTGACCGGGCGCAGGCAGCGAAGGTGGCCCCCGCCCCCCGCGCGTCCGAGCTGACGCCAGCTCTAGGCGTCGAAGACGCCCGTTCTGGCGTCTCACCGATTCCTTGGCACGCGGTGCTACGTTATCGCGGTGGCGCGCCGTGTCTCCTTGCCCGTGAGTGACCTGTCCGGAAAACGTTCGCGCTCGATCGACGCGGTACGCGCGCGGCTGGGCGGGCGCGCACGTACCGATCCGCAGGCGGGGCGCGTGGTCTGTTTCATGGATACAGGCGCCAGCGGCGTGGTGCTGTACGGCCACGGCGACGAGGTGCACGTGTTTTCGAATGCGGGCTGGGTGCGCCGCACCACCGCGGATGCCTTGAGTCACGTTCAGGAGCCCACGGCCGAGCTGCGCGCCGCCGCCAACGACGTGCGCGTCTTCGCGGCGCTCGAAGAAGGCCAGCAGGTGCGGTTTCAAGATATCTCTGGCATGGCGCAAGGCACGCTGATCGAGAAGTGCCGCTACGGCGCGGTGGTGCGCCGCGACGACGATACGGTGATGGGCGTCGGCTTTCGTCGTATCTGGCCGCTCGGTGATCCGAGCCGCGCTCCCAGCTGAGTCCGCGTGGCGGTCGCGGATCTCGAGCGCCGGGCGCGAGTCGGATTGTGCGCGACGTGCGTGCACGCTCGCATCATTCAATCGGGCAAAGGCAGCGAGTTCTGGCTTTGCGAAAAGAGCAAGAGCGACGCCCGCTTCCCCAAGTATCCCCCGCTGCCGGTTCGACGCTGTTTGGGCTTTGCCCACGCGGGCCCGACAACCTCGTGAAATCCTGCTCTGTCATTCGCCGCCACGGCGCGCGAGCTTCGGCGCTCGCCCTCGGTATGGAAGAAGGCGCGGCGTTGGGGCCGCTCGTCCGACGCGAGCAGGAAATCTCGAGGCAACACCAGCGATACGCCAGCGACCATCTTTCGCCACTTCGCGCCTAGCGAAACCAAGTCGTCACATTCGTCACGCCTTTGGCGGATGTACGTGAGCGAAAGCGAACACACGTGCATGCAGCGCGTGCGTATAATTACAGGAATGACGCCAGGACGTTGCTCGATCGAGGTCTTCGATTCTTTCGCGCTGCGCAGCTCGACGCGGCTCCGCCTGTTGCTGATCTTACCGCTTGCGCTCGGCTGCGCGCGCGCGGTGTACGATGCGCCAGGGGACGATGCGCGGGACAGCGCGGATGACAACGCCAGCGGCGCGCCCGCCGGCGGCGCGACGAGCACGTTTCACGCGAGCCTGCCCGCCGTCGCAGACGCAACTGCCACCAGCGCCGGAGCAGCGGGCACAGCAGGAGCAACAGCAGCGGGCACAGCCGGCGCAGCAGCAGCGGGAGCACCGGGAGCAGCGGCGGGCACAGCGGGAGCGGCAGGCACAGCGGGAGCGTCGGGCACAGCGGGAGCAGCGGCGGGCGCAGCGGGAGCCACCGATTCGCCGAGCGCATCCGGTGGAATGAGTGCGGGTAGCGCCCAGGAGGGCCAAGCGGGAACCGGGGGCACGGCCGTCACGGGTGGCGGGGGCATGACCGCCGACAGCGGCGGATCAGGTAGCGCTGGCTCAGCCAATGGAGGCACCAGCACCGGCTGCACGGGCGTGCCAATGTGGATGCTGACGACGTACAGCGCGGGCGCCCGCGTGCAGAGCGGCAACAACATTTATCAATGCAAGACCTTTCCGCAGACCGGCTGGTGCGGCAAGAGCGACGCGTATGCGCCAACGTCTGGCCGCGCATGGGCCGACGCGTGGGACCTCGTTGGGCCCTGCCCGTAGCGAATCAGACGGCGATGCCCGGAGGCGGAAAGCCGAGGCACAGCTCTTTGACCTGAGCGGCCACGCTCTCGATCAATTTGACGTCGTCGGGCGCACTCACCACTTGGGCCATGACGTCGGCCAATTTCAACATCTCATCCTTACCCATGCCGCGTGAAGTGATGGACGGCGTGCCGATACGGAAGCCGGAAGGATCGAAGGGTTTGCGCGGGTCGAACGGGATCGCGTTGTAGTTGCCGACGATGCCGGCCCGGTCGAGCGCCTGCGCCGCGATCTTTCCAGTCACGTTCTTGCTGCGCAGGTCGATCAAGATCAGGTGATTGTCGGTACCACCGGTCACGAGCGTAAAGCCTTTGCTCAGCAGGCCCTCGGCCAGCACCTTGGCATTGCTCACGACAGCGTGCGCATAGCTCTTGAACTCCGGCGTGCTCGCTTCTTTGGCGGCCACGGCGATACCCGCGGTCGTGTGGTTGTGGGGGCCGCCTTGTAAGCCAGGGAACACCGCGCGATCGATGTCCTTGGCGAACTCTTTCTTGCACATCACGAGGCCGCCGCGCGGACCCCGGAGCGTCTTGTGGGTCGTGCTGGTGATCACGTCCGCATAGCCGACTGGCGAGGGGTGCGCGCCGCCCACGACCAAACCCGAAATGTGGGCGATATCGGCGCATAATTTGGCGCCCACCTCGTCGGCAATCTCACGGAACTTCGGAAAATCGAGGGTGCGAGGATAGGCCGTCGTGCCGCACCAGATGATCTTCGGCTTGTGCTCGAGGGCCAGCCGACGCACTTCTCCAAAGTCGATGCGCTGATCCTCCGGGCTCACGTCATAGGGAACACTTTTGAAGTACTTGCCCGTGATGCTGACGCTGGAGCCGTGCGTCAGGTGCCCCCCGGACGGTAAGCCAAGGCCCATGATCACGTCGTGGGGCTGACAAAACGCTAGATAGACCGCCAGGTTCGCCGGGCTACCGCTGTACGGCTGCACGTTCACGTGCTCGACGCCGAACAACGACTTCAGCCGAGAGACGGCCAACTCTTCTACTTGGTCGATGACCTGCTGACCCTCGTAGTAACGCTTGCCCGCGTAGCCTTCCGAGTACTTGTTGGTCAGGATGGAGCCTGTCGCCTCGAGTACGGCTCGCGACACGTAGTTCTCGCTCGGAATGAGCCGGAGCTTGACGGTCTCCCTGACCTCTTCGTCACGGATTAGGCGCGCGATCTCAGGGTCACGTTCAGCCAAAGAGGGCTCATGGGGCGTTCCAGTATTCGGCATGGCGAGCAGCCTACCGCCGCCGTTTGACCTGCGCTACACTGTTACAAAATATGAATATTATTGTCTTATTTCGAATTACATGGGGACTGCAACGGCGAGGGGAGCAATGGCTCGACGCTCACGTACGACTGATTAAACTCGCCATCGTGCAATGGCAGAGAACGCCGCCGAATCGTTTAGCGAGCTAAGCTCTCCCCGACCCGCCGACCCCGTGCCTGCTGCGCCAAAAACCGACCCCGATCTCGTACGCGATCACGAGATCATGCCCGCGCCGCCTGTCGAGCTAGACAGCGCGCCGCCCAGCATTCCATCCGCTGCCAGCGTTACTGCAGAGGACATTCCCAAACCGCAAGGCTCGATGCCGGTCCTGCCCGGGCATGTCATCGCCAACCGCTACGAGGTTTTGGGGATCCTGGGCGAAGGCGGAATGGGCATCGTTTACCGTTGCCGCGATCAATCCAACGGACAGTTCGTCGCGATCAAGCGCGTCATCCCGCCCTCCGGCAACCTGCAGGGTGAGTACGTGATGTGGTTCTACAAAGAGGCGCGCGCGCTCGCCGCTTTGGCCCATCCGAACATCGTGCAGGCGCGCGACTTCGGTCAGTTGCGGGACGGCTCGCCATTCCTGGCGATGGAGCTCGTGTCCGGCGTTTCATTGCACGAGCTCGTCCACACTCGCCTCACCTTCCCGCTGATCTGGACCATCGTCGATCAGATCTTGTCGGCACTCGCGCACGCGCATGCCCGCGGCATCATTCACGGTGACCTAAAGCCGTCGAACGTGCTCGTCGAGGCCGTGGACGATCAGCCGCCGCAAATTCACGTGTTGGATTTCGGTCTGGCCTGGCTGCGTCAAGACGCGCTCGACGCGCGGCTCGATGGCAACAAGCCCATGGAGTTCGCGCCGCATGCGGGCGCCGGTACTCCGGGCTACATGGCTCCGGAGCAGATCCAGCACGAGATGCACCACGTGTGTGGCGCGACGGATTTGTACTCCCTCGGCTGCATCCTGTACCGCCTATTTGCGGGACGCGCGCCGTTCTCTGGCGAATCCAAAGAGCTACTTCGCGTGCACGCTTTCGAGCAGCCGCCGACCCTGAAAGCGACCCTCGAGGCACCGGAAGGCACGATACCCTTCATCATGCGCCTGCTCGCCAAGCGCCCTTGGGATCGCTGGGAATTCGCCGCGGAGGCGCGCGCCGAATGGGGCAAATGGCGTCCAAAGGCCGAACCTTCCGAATACCGCCTGCCAGTTGATTTGCGATCCTCCACGGCCAAGACCGCAGCCCCCACCCGGCGCACCGGCGCGCGCGGTCCGAACCCAGATTTGTCGCCCGCGCCCGAGCGCGCGCCGGGCTTGCTCAGCATTCGACCGAGCCCACTCGTCGGGCGCGAAGACGTAAGAAATACGCTGCGCGAAGTGTGCGACGACGTGATCGACGGCGTGGGCGCGCCGCACCGGCTCGTGATGTTGGTCGGCCCCGCCGGTTGCGGCAAGAGCCGCATCGCCGAATGGTTGAGTGAGGTGGTGCACGAAGAAGGCACGATGGTGCCGCTCCGCGCGCGCTACCGGAAGATCCGCGGCTCGCTCGATGGCATGCTGGGCGCGGCCTTGCACCACTACAACTTCGAGCGTGTGGAGCGGGATCTAATCGAGCGCTCGCTGCTCGAGCGCTGGAAAGTGCGACGTGACGACAAGAACGGTCGGGCTTGGGTGGCCGGCGCGGGTGAGTGGCTGAGGCCCATGGGCTCGGAAGCCCCTGTTGGGCCGAGCGGCGTGCGCTTTACGCTCGATACGCTGGATACCCGGCGCATGGTCACGCGCTACACGCTGCGCAAAATCGCCAACGGTCGCCCGCTCTTGTTCTGGTTGGACGACATTCACAACGCTAGCCCCGCGACCATCGAAGGCCTGCTGAAGATCCACACGGACGAACCCGATCAGCGAATCGTGATGGTGGCCACGGTGCGCCTGGAAGACGTGGTGATGGGCACCGCGACGGCCACACGCCTCCGCGAGCTACGCGACATCATGAACGGCAAGCTGATCGACATCGAGCCACTGCCGGCCGACACGACCGCGACCCTGCTTCGTGAATCCTTGCCCTTGGACGATGCGGCAGTGAAGGAAGCCGCCCGCCGCAGCCGGGGTAATCCGTTGTTCGCGCTGCAGCAACTCCACGCCTGGGCCCTAGCCGGCAACATGGAGTTTCAAAACGGGGTGTATCGCGTGCCGCCAGAGGTGCTCGCGATGCGCCCGCAAACCACGGCCGAGCTGTGGGACAGCCGCGTCGCTGCGATGCCCGAAGCCCACCGGGCGGCTAGCTACGCCGCCGCCACGCTCGGCGGCGACATTCGTAAAAATGTGTTGTCGGCGCTCTTGAACACGCTCGGCTTGCCCACCGAAGCTGCGATTTTGAGCCTACAAACCGCGGAGATTTTGGTGCCGCGCGGGCCGGGCCGCTATGCCTGGCCGCACGAGCTCCTGCAGGAGCACCTGCTCTTGACCTTGACCGAACGCACGGACAAGGAGCGTTTCTATCGCGCCTCGGCCACCGCGCTCACCCAGCATCCGCTGGCCAATAGCCGGCGCGTGGTGCGCCAACGCGTCGTCAATCTACTGCAAGCCGACGACGCCGATACCGCCGCGCTCTTGTTGTTCGATTTTCTGCAACAGAGCTGGAACGGAGCCCGCGAGCCCGTCGCCACGCTGGCCGATCTGGAGCTGCTCAAGGGAAAACTAACTGGCCGCACCCTGGCATTGAAGAACCGTTGGCAAGCGGAGGCACTGCGCCATGCCGGCCGCACTGCGGAAGCCATGACCTTCGCCGATTTGGCGCGCACCCGCTTCGAGGAGCTGGGGGATCCGGAGAACATCGCCCACAGTCTGCGCTTGCTCGGTCACTTGGCGAGCGACCAGGGCAGCTCGGGTGAGGGGCTCGAGCTGACTCAGCGCGCTCACCAAATGTTCGTAGAACAAAATAATGCCCTCGGGCAGGCGCAATGCGAGGCGGTTGCGGGAGAAATCCAATATCTGCTCGGCAGTTACGAAGAAGCGCGGGGCACGATTCAACGCGGCGAACGAAACTTTGCGACGCTCGGCCAAGCCCTGGGTCGCGGTCAATGCCTGCTCTTGCTGTCATGGGTCGAGCATTCCGAAGGCGCGACCGAGCGCTCGCGGCGCTTGGCGCAGGAGGCGCGTGCCGAGTTCGAGCGCGCGGGCTATCGTCTGGGCACCGCGCAGGCTGACGTGTCGATCGCGCACGTGGAGCACCGCTTGCTGAACTTCCACAGCGCCGAGACCGGCGCGCTCGACGCCCTCTCCACCTTCGAGACCCTGCGCACGCCGCGCGGGCAGGCCGCATGCGACCGCTTGTTGGCAATGATCGGCCTGGACACCGACGATTTGGACATGGCCGAGCGGCACACCGATCGCGCCGCGCAACTTTTCGCGCACATGAGCGACCCCTGGGGGGTGATCGAGACCAAGCTGCTTTTAGCTCAAATTGCCCTCGTTCGGCAGCAGCCCGGCAAGGCGCGCACACTGCTCGAAGAATCGAGCCGCATGGTGGTGGAAGAGGCCGAAGCACGGCAGCACTTCTTGCTCACCCGCGCCTGGCTGGAGGTCGCCGAAGGCGAAAGCGAAGCGGCCCTAGAAAGCATCGAAGCCGCCGCAGATGTGTTCGGTCAACGCACCCGCGCGGGCGATCACACCCCGCATTTGCTCAGCCGTCTGGCGCGCTTTCCCTGGACGCGCGGCGAGCGCGAGCGCATCGACGCCTGGCGCACCGTCCTGAACGACCGATTACGCCGCAAAAACTGAGCTCAGGGCGAAGAAGGCGGGCACGCGCCGCCGTCCGGCTTTTTCAAAAACGACACATCGTCTAGCCAGAGCTCGAACACCGAGTTGGGAGACAGCCCGAGCTCCACTCCGAAAATCGCGTTCGGTGTAAAGGTCGTCGCCCATCCGTTGTTGCGCAGCTCGCTGAAGAGCACTTGGTACTCGACCCACGCGGTGGTGAATGAATACGTCTTTTGAAAATATATGTAGCAAGGCATTGCGCTGTCGCCACACACCCCCCCGTCGGGCAAGCTGTTCACGTCCGGCACCCGCAAGATGACCGACGTGCTCGCGCCCACCCCGACGCGGGCGTAAAAACGCAAACCGCAGTATGCGCTGGCGTCGTACGTGGGGTGCTTACCCGTGGTCGGGTTCGTCAGCATCAGATTGAAGCCGATGTCCTCGCCCCAATCAGTGAAGCCGGAGCCCTTGGTCATGGCCGCGTACTTGCTCTCACCGTAGCGCGGGTCGGTCGGGTCCAGCGCGCTCATCACGAAGGGCGAGCCCGGGAACTGCGTGCCCGTCGCCGTCGCGTCGTGACCGGCATACCAATCGCCGTTCCGCGTGCCCACGTATTCGATCGCGCCGTTGCCGTCCTCCATCGTGTCGATGTTTTCGAGCACGAGCACGAGCGCGCCGCCGCCTACTCCCGCCGCGGCGCCGCCAGCGGTCCCGCCTGCGGGTCCACCGCTCGTGCCGCCTAAAGTGGAGCCGGCGTCGGGGTCGCCGCCGACATCCCCGCGCCGCCCACCGGCCGCGGCCGAGCTGTGCCCAGCGTTGCCCACCCCCGCCCCCGCGCTGCCACCGCCACCTACAGAAAGCACCGCATTCGAGCTTAACAACGACGCGTCGTAAACGGAGCATGCGCCCAGCATGAATACCGCGACAGCAATTGTTTGACACCGATGTGGCAGCATTCGAACGCTCCGAAACGTATAGTTAGCTTCCCACACCCTACGAGTAAAGGCTCGGAGCGTCACTCAATCGGCTTTGAGCGCATCCACGTCGATCCCCTGGGGCCGCTTGTTGAGTTGCGGGGGAATGTTAGAAGAGGCGTCATGCCTCAAAGCACTGCTCTCCACACCGCATCCGACAAGCTGATGGAGCGCGCCGAGCGCTCGATGCCGGGCGGCGTGAACAGCCCCGTACGCGCCTTCCGCGCCGTCGGCGGGCATCCCTTGTTCATCGCACGCGCGCTCGGGTCGCGCGTGTTCGATGCCGACGATAACGCCTATCTCGATTACATCGGCTCTTGGGGGCCGGCCATCCTCGGCCACGCGCATCCGAAAGTCGTACGAGCCGTGGCGGACACTGCGGCCAAAGGCCTGTCTTTCGGCGCACCTACCGAGGGCGAGGTGCGCTTTGCAGACGTGATCATCGAACGTTATCCGAGCATCCAGATGATGCGTTGTGTATCGAGCGGGACGGAAGCGACGATGAGCGCTTTGCGCGTCGCCCGCGGCTTCACCGGTCGCGACGTGATCGTTAAATTCGACGGCGCTTATCACGGTCACTCTGACGCGCTGTTGGTGAAAGCGGGAAGCGGCGCCGCAACCTTCGGAAATCCCGACTCGGCCGGCATCCCGTCGGCGAGCGTAGAGAATACCGCGACGCTCGCTTACAACGACCCGTCCGCCCTGAGCGAGCTGTTCGAGCGTGATGGCGCTCGTATCGCTGCCGTCATCGTCGAACCCGTGTCGGGCAACATGGGCCTCGTGCCCCCCCAACCCCAATTTCTCGAAGCGATTTTGGAGCTTTGCCAAAAGCACGGTGCGCTCTCCATCTTCGACGAGGTGATGACCGGCTGCCGCGTGGCGCGGGGCGGGGCGCAGGGCTTATTCGGCATGCGCCCGGATCTCACCTGCCTAGGCAAAGTCGTCGGCGGCGGCCTGCCACTCGCCGTCTACGGTGGCCGCACGGACGTCATGCAACGCATCGCGCCGCTCGGACCCGTGTACCAAGCGGGCACATTGAGCGGAAACCCCATCGCCGTACAAGCCGGCCTGGCCACCCTTGCCTTACTCGACGAGCCCGCCTACGAGCGCCTGGAAGTACTCGGCTCACGCTTGCAAACCGGGCTCGAGCGGGCACTGCGCGAGACGAACACGCCGGGCGTCGTGCAGCGCGTGGGCTCCATGCTCACTGTTTTCTTTCATCGTGGCCCGGTGCGCTCCTGGCGAGACGCCGCCGCCTCCGACACCAAACGCTTCGGCACCTGGCACCGCGGACTGGTCACGCGCGGGGTCTATTGGCCGCCGTCGCAATTCGAGGCGGCCTTTATCTCCCTCGCACACTCGGAAGAGGACATCGACCATACGGTAGAGGCCGCGCTTGGCGCCCTTGCGGAGGCTGTCGCCTAGCTCGCCGAGACCCCCAAGTCGGATCAGCCAGCGCGCATGAACGCGAGACCGAACCAGCTGCGCAGGCGAGAAACAGCAAGCTGGCCGACCGCCCGCTTCGATGAGCCCATGCGCCGCGCTCGGGGCCACATGGCGCGGCCATTTGCCCGGGCATGAATTCCAGTTGCGTTTCTTGCAAGATCTCGTAGCTGTCTCGCGCGTCTGACCAACCGCAGGAGTGTTGCTAGTGAGCTCAAAGAAACAAAAAGTTGCGATCCTAACCGCAGGCGGCCTCGCGCCTTGTTTATCCTCCGCTGTGGGCGGGTTGATCGCCCGCTATTCCGAGCTGGCTCCCGAGCTCGAGGTCATCGGCTACTTGAGCGGTTACAAGGGCCTGCTGCTCGGTTCGAGCTTATTGGTCACGCCCGAAGTACGCGCCGGCGCTCACGTCTTGCACGAGCATGGCGGCAGCCCGATCGGCAATAGCCGTGTCAAGCTGACGAATGCCAAAGATTGCGTGAAGCGCGGCCTCGTCAAAGAAGGCCAAAACCCGCTCGAGGTCGCCGCGCAACAGCTGACCAAAGACGGCGTCACCATTTTGCATACGGTCGGTGGCGATGACACCAATACCACCGCCGCGGATCTCGCGGCCTTTTTGAAGGCCCACGACTACGACCTGACGGTCGTCGGTTTACCCAAGACGATCGACAACGACGTTTATCCGATCCGCCAATCCCTCGGAGCGTGGACCGCAGCGGCGCAAGGGGCGGTCTATTTCGAGAACATCGTCAATGAGCAGTCAGCAAGCCCGCGCATGCTGATCGTGCACGAGGTGATGGGGCGCAATTGCGGATGGCTCACCGCGTATACCGCGAAGGTTTATCGCGAGCGCCTAAAACAACGTGATTTCCTTGCCAGCTTCAACTTGGCCCGCGCTCACAAAGACATCCATGCCGTGTACATTCCGGAGCTGAGCTTCGACCTCGAGGGCGAGGCCAAACGGTTGAGCGCCGTGATGGATGAACAAGACTGCGTGAACTTATTCGTCTCGGAGGGCGCGGGCGTCGACGAGATAGTGAAGGAGATGACGTCGAATGGCGAAGAGATACCGCGCGACGCGTTCGGACACTACAAGCTCGATGCAGTGAACGTCGGCAATTGGTTCTCGAAGCAATTTGCGACGCGGCTCGGCGCCGAGAAGACACTGGTTCAAAAGTCCGGCTACTTCGCCCGCGCGTCAGCCGCCAACCCCGATGACCTGCGGTTGATTCAAAGCATGGTCGACCTCGCCGTGGACTGCGGCTTACGCGGCGAGTCCGGAGTGATCGGACACGACGAGGACAACGGCGGTCGGCTGCGGGCGATCGAGTTCCCGCGCATCGCTGGTGGTAAACCGTTCAACCCGGATCAACCGTGGTTCGAGGACCTGCTCAGGGACATTGGCCAACCCCGAGGCCGCGCTGTGCAAGTCGATCACGGCCACGCCGAAGTCGCGCCGCCCACCCCGCCTGCCGGCGCATAGCGCCCGTGAACGAGCGACGGTGAGCGCGCCGCGACTGCGCGCGAGGCCACCGTCGCATGCCAGCGAAAGCACGGGCCGTGCCCTCCACGCGGTCCTCGCGCTCTCCACGCGCGCAAAGTTGTGGCTACAGGGCTGCCTCGCGCTGCGCAGATTGTCACGCCAAATCCGGCACGTCGCGCGCTGCGTCGCGCGTGCGCCGTGCGCCTAGAGGCGGCAAAGTCGAGCAATTTGAGCGCCTTATTAATGCTGGCGGGGCGACGCTGCGCTTGAGGTTCGGAATACCGGCTGCGCTCATGCGGATAGACCCGCTCGCCAGTATCTGGCTTCCTTCTAGAGTCATATCAAGCGTCGCGTTTGCCGAGTACGGCACGAAGACGCCGCCGATCACGCCGTTGAGCGTGGCACGAACGCTGCACTGCCGCCGAAGGTCGTGAGAGCACCGCAAAACGAGTTGTTGACGGAGCTGACGCTGATCGATCGTCAGTTGCAAGCGTCGGATGAATCTACCGCGGACCTGATCGACGCGCTGGTGGATGTGGCGCGTGCGTTGAAAGTGCCTACCGACGACCGCCGCGAAGATACGCACCGTTTCATCGAGGGCGCTGAATCGGTGGCATCGGCGACCTGGGCGCAGTGCGGAGGCCTCGTCTTCGCGCTCGTCGAACGCCAGGTCGTGGACGAGCGAGCCTTTGCCGCGCTCGTCGCCCAAAGAATCGGCGAGCTAGCGCCCACGCACGAGTGACGGCCGGAAACGAGGTGAACAGCCGATCCAGCCTCGCGCACGAGCCCAAACCGACCAAGCGTGCCACGCTCGCGTCCGCGACCGCCCAGGCAGCGAGCACACCAGCTCTTTAAGCAGCCATCGCCCGGCTTGCAATTTCGAGTGAAGCGGACGCGCTTCACCCTGAGGGGCTCACGGGCGCCCCTGTGGAGCGTGCCCTGCAGGTCGAGATGACCGACGATCTAGACGATGAGCTGCGGCCCGCGGCGGGTAGTGGCAACTCGCGCAACGGCGCGGGCAAAAAGACACTGCGTACCGATCAAGGCGACGCGCCCGTCGAGGTGCCTCGCGACCGCGCCGGCGCGTTCAAGCCCAAGCTTGTAAAAAAGCACCAACGCTCGTTCGAGGGCTTCGACGACAAAATTCTGAGCATGTACGCCCGCGGCATGAGCGTACGCGACGTCCAAGCTCACCTCGCGGAAGTCTACGGCGCCGAGGCCTTGCCCGATCTGATATCGAGCGTGACCAACGCGGTCGTCGAGGAGATACAGGCTTGGCAGACTCGTCCGCTCGAACGCCGTGTGGCCCATCGTCTTCCTCGACGCGCTCGTGATCAAAGTCCGCGACCAGGGTGTTGTCCGAAACAGATCGGCTTGTAGAGCGCTCGGCATGGCGTCGACGGACACAAGGAAGTTCTGGATATTTGGCTCGAAAGCACGAAGGTGCGAAGGTCTGGCTGAAGGTGATCAGCAAGCTGAAAACCGCGCCGTCGAGGGCATCCTCGTCGCCGCTGCAACGGACTCAAGGACGTTTCCTCAAGCCATCTAGGCAGTGCTTTTAAAGATGCTCGTGCAAACGTGCATCGTGCACATGAGCCGAAGCGCGATGCTCTTCGTCAGTTAAGTGCAGCACAAGGCCGTGTGCAGCGGCCGAGCTCCGCAATGTCTATTCGGCGCAAACCGAGCACGCGGGCCTGGCAGAGCTCGATGCCTTCGAGGCGAACACGCGCCGCGCTATTCGGCCATCGCGTCGTACTGGCGCAGCAGCTGGAACGGGTCCGGCCGTTCTTCGACTTCCCAGCCGACTTGCGACGCCGGCTCTGCACAACGAACGCGATCTAGTCGTTCGACTTCCAATCGCGAAAGTTAAACAAGTTAAAGGTCTTTTCCCTAAGCCAGGCGGCATCGGCACGCACGCTCTCCGAATTCAAACACAGCACGTTTCGACGACAAAGCCGCGGCCAAGCGGCTCTACCTCGCTCTACGAAACGCTGAAAAAAAGCGGCCTATGGTCCCCCGCTTCTGGCAACAGTGCTCGCCATCGACTCGTGGTCTTATTTTCCAGGAAGGCTACCGGCGCGAACGGATGCCACCCTCTTACACAGAATCATCAACACCCTCGCTGACTGCGCTCGCCGGACTGCGCAGGCACGACCCGGTTACGGGTCTCCAGCCGTGTCTGCGAACCCGATAGCGATCGAACGCCGCCAGCCGCTTCTGCCCAACCAGGTGCGGGCCGTCACTACCGGAAAATGCTCTGGATCTGCCGGCGGAGCAACGCCGCGCGGCGTAAGCGGAAAGGCAACCCTCGCCGCGAGCTCGAACGGGGCGAGCCCGCGCAGACCACGGAAACCCGAGAAGTAGGGCGCAGAAGAATAGGGATCGATACGAGACCCACCCGCGGCACCGTGCTTGCGGAAGTTGTTCAGCACATACGCGAGCGCGTTACGAACCACGCGCGGCGACCTGAGCTCACGCGAGAAAAAACGATCCGCCCAGAGCCGACCGGACCGGGAAACCAGAGCATTCACCCGACGGGCGATGCGGATGGCCAGGCCTTGCACGCCGCGCGAAAGCGCTTGTTTGCCGTCAGCTTCCACAATCAAATGCAGATGATCGCCCTGCACGGAAAACTGCGTGATGCGGAAGTTCGCGTGCGCGCGCGCCGCCTTCGCCAAAGCCAAGCGAATCGTGGGAAACACGAACTGACTGCGCAAGGGCCGAAACCTGCTGCGCATGACAACGTGAACCGGATGCGAGGACGAATGCTCCTCACGCCTTCGATGGCGGACCGAGCGCCGCCCCGCCCCCGGCCTTCTTCCCCGCTTCGCCGCTTTCATCGCGACGCCGGTCAGCGGCAGAGCCAACTGCACCGCGCGACGAGGTTTGCGAACACGCTTGACCATGGTGCGCCCAGTCTATCCGCAATTAGGGCAGTAATCAAGCCAAACGAAGGATTGCGCTGATTCCGCGTTGATTTTCGCGGGAATGTGCCAGGGGGAATGGTCACGCGGTGTGGGCGGGGACGGCGGAGCCTTCGGCGTCGCGGACGAAAGCACGCATTCCTGCGCGACCGTCGAATGCGGCCCTCCCGTCGAATGCGGCCCTCCCGTCGAATGCGGCCCTCCCGTCGAATGCGGCCCTCCCGTCGAATGCGGCCCTCCCGTC